>NZ_BAAGRZ010000012.1:0-199696 GCF_054782695.1 Streptomyces deserti | reverse complement strand
GACCTGCGCGATCTGGCACAACCGCACCATCGGCGCACCCATCACCAGGTCACTGATCGCCTACGACCACTGAGCCACATCGGAACTACTCGTCTAGGAGTGCCCCAGCTCCGCCGACGACTCGTCCTCCGTCACCGGAACCGACCCCGAGTCCGACGCCGGCCGCAGCGGGAACGGGTCCACCCGCGTCTCGTCGATCACCGGCGGAGCCGGCTGCGGCGGCTTCGGCATGACCGCGGCCTCGGAGTGGCCGCCGCAGCCGTACGCCAGCGACACGACCCGTCCGTCGGCCGGGGAGTACTCGTTGGCGCAGACGCCGAAGGCCTGGCCGAGGGAGCCGCCGATGCGCAGCAGGAAGCCACAGCTCACGCAGGCCGCGGGGGCCGCCTGGGCCATGGGGGTCTTGGGGCCGAACGCCTCCTCCCAGCGGTCGGCCGCGGTGTGCAGGCCGTAGCGGGACAGCACGCGCGCGCGGCGCAGGCCCAGCTCCTCGGCCACCGCGGCGATCGTGCCGCGGGTCGGGGTGGCCGGGAGACGCGCCGGGGGTTCCGCGGTGACCTCCGCGTCCTCCGCCTCGGCCAGCTCGGCCATCTCCGCGGAGACGACGGAGTTCGGCAGGGGCTCGTCCTCGCCGGTGTAGCCCGGCTCCAGCCGCAGATCGTCGGCGTCGGTGGGCAGCAGGTCGCCGGGGCCCATGTCGCCGGGGCGCAGGCGCTCGCTCCACGGCACCCACTCGGGCGCGAGCAGCGCGTCGGGGCCGGGCAACAGCACGGCCTCGTCCACCGTGACGATCTTCGCGCGGGACGCCCGGGCCACCGTCACGGCCCAGCGCCAGCCCCGGTATCCGAGCTCCTTGCACTCGAAGAAGTGCGTGACGACGCGGTCGCCCTCGGACACCAGCCCCACGTGCTCGCCCACGACCCCCGGCGCGGCGGCCTCCTCGGCGGCGGCCCGGGCGAGGTCGACGGCCTCGGCGCACAGACGGTCGGGGGTGCGGCTTCGCGTTGTCGCTGCGCTCACAGGTATCGCTTCTCTCCATACGCCGTCTCACGAGTGCGCCACTCCCAGCGCGGGGGCGGACGGAGCGGACCGGGGGACCGCGTCGACGTCCGCGCCGAATCGTGCAAGGGCGCGCCTGCACCATCCATTTTGCGGGATGGCTGGGATACGCACGCTACCTTCTCGCGTGCGCTCGGCCTACACCGACGGAGCAGTCCGCCGCTGCGCGGCGCCGCTTCGCGCCCGGCCGGCCCGGCGGCCCGGCCGCGAAGCGCACCGCCATACGCGCGGTAACCGCACTAGCCACCGCCTTATCGGGGCACTATGACAGTCGTGGCAGCCGCGAGGACGCCCCAGGGCACCACCGGGACCGGTGGGCCGAAAGGGGCCAAGGGGAGCAGTCGCGGGCCGGGCCGGACGGGCGGCCCGCTCCGTGCGGTCGGCCGTGCCCTGCACCTGCCGGTGACCGGAACCGCCCGCGGGATCCGCAGAGCCACCCACGCGCACGGCGCCGGTGAGTCCGGCCTCGGCAAGCTGATCGAACTGCACGGCGTGAACGGCGCCGGCGACGTCATGATCACCGTCGCGCTGGCGTCCACCGTCTTCTTCTCCGTGCCGACCGACGAGGCCCGGGGCCGGGTCGCGCTGTACCTGGCGATCACCATGGCGCCCTTCACGCTTCTCGCGCCGGTGATCGGCCCGCTCCTGGACCGCATCCCGCACGGCCGCCGGGCGGCGATGGCCGGGGCGATGTTCGCCCGGGCGCTGCTCGCGCTCGTGCTGTCCGGCGCGGTCATCACCGGCGGCCTCGAGCTGTACCCGGCCGCGCTCGGCGTGCTCGTCGCGTCGAAGGCGTACGGGGTGGTCAGAAGCGCGGTCGTGCCCCGGCTGCTGCCGCCCAAGTTCTCCCTGGTGAAGGCCAACTCACGGGTCACGCTGGGCGGACTGCTGGCGACCGGGATCGCGGCGCCGATCGGCGCGGGTCTGCAGCAGGTCGGGCCGCGCTGGCCGCTATACGGGGCGTTCGTCATCTTCGTGGCCGGAACGTTCCTGTCGTTCTCCCTGCCGCCGAAGGTGGACTCGGCCAAGGGTGAGGACACGGCGCTGCTGGCGGCGGACGAGCAGCATCTGCACGGGCCGCACCTGAAGCCGATCAAGCGTCCGGGGCTGCGCACGGTCGGCCCGGCCGTCACGCACGCGCTGGCCGCCAACGCCGCCATCCGCTGCCAGTCCGGCTTCCTGATCTTCTTCCTGGCGTTCCTGCTGCGCGAGCACCCGATGTCCGGGCAGAGCGCCGCGGTGTCGCTGGGGATCGTGGCCGTCGCGGCGGGCGCGGGCAATGCGCTCGGGACGGCGGTCGGGGCGTGGCTCAGGTCCCGGGCGCCGGAGATCATCATCGTGACGGTGGTGGCCTGCGTGGCGGGCGCGGCGGTCACGGCCGCGGTGTTCTTCGGGGCGGCCCTGGTGGCGTGCCTGGCCGCGATCGCCGGGTTCGCGCAGGCGCTCGCGAAGCTGTCCCTGGACGCGCTGATCCAGCGGGACGTGCCCGAACTGGTCCGTACGTCGGCGTTCGCGCGGTCGGAGACGCTGCTGCAGATGTCCTGGGTGGTCGGCGGGGCGATCGGCATCGCGCTGCCACTGAACGGCACGCTCGGCCTGGCGGTGGGCGCCGGGATCGTCGGCACCGGCTGGCTGACGACCGTGCGCGGGCTGGTCGGCTCGGCCCGGCGCGGGGGCGCGACGCGGCCGCGCGTGGCGTAACGGTACGGGCACGCCGTACCCCACATGGGAGGGCGGCCAGGCCCGCCCGATAGCCTTCGGACATGACCTCCCAGCGTTCCCGCCGCGCCGCAGCCGCTCTCGGCGCCGTTTCCGCCGGACTCCTCGTCCTGTCGGCCTGTGAAAAGCCGACGCCGATGGCCACCGTCACGTTCGGCAAGAACTCGGTCAGCTCCGAGGCCGAGTGCTACGAGGACGACCTCAGCCGCGAGCAGGCGACCAAGTGCGCCATGAAGAAGGCCTCGGAGACGATCAAGGTGGAGCAGGGCGAGACCCTGCGCATCGGCGTCGACCCGGAGGTCGCGGACCAGGGCTGGGCCCTGTGGATCAACGGCCAGCAGGCGACCGACACGTTCAACAAGACGTACTACGCCTTCCAGGGCGCGGACCTCTTCGCCAGCCAGCAGGGCCAGGCCCCGCAGAAGAACCTGTACATCAGCATCGTCGAGCAGAACGACTCCGGCTCGAAGTTCAAGGGCGTGTGGAACTTCAAGCTCGAGAACGCCGACGCCTGATCCGCCCGACGCCGATGCGCATCCTCGTGGCCACCGCCGTCCCGGCCGAACGGGACGCGGTGGCACGGGCGTTTCCGGGACCCGCACGAGAGGTCGTGCTCCCCGGAGCGGCCGTCCACCGCATCACCGGCGGCGGTCCCGCCCATCGGCTCACCGGCGGCCCCGACCTTCTGGCCGCCGGTGTGGGCCCCGCCCGGGCCGCCGCCGCCACCGCCTCGGCGCTCACCGCGGCCGCTGTCGACGGCCATCCCTACGACCTCGTCGTCTCCGCCGGGATC
This sequence comes from Streptomyces deserti, assembly GCF_054782695.1. Lineage (NCBI taxonomy): Bacteria > Bacillati > Actinomycetota > Actinomycetes > Kitasatosporales > Streptomycetaceae > Streptomyces > Streptomyces deserti. The sequence goes on along the minus strand of NZ_BAAGRZ010000012.1, from coordinate 196,125 downwards.
GGCGGCGGCTTCCTGCCGCACGCCCCCGTCGGCTCCCTCGTCGTCGCCGACGAGATCACCGCGGCCGACCTGGGGGCCGAGACGCCGGACGGGTTCCTGCCGGTGACGGACCTCGGCTTCGGAACCGTCACCCACCGTCCGCCCGCCGCGCTCGTACGGCAGGCCGTCGCCGCGACCGGAGCGCGGGCCGGGGCCGTGCTCACCGTGTCGACCGTGACCGGCACGGCCGCCCGCGCCGACGAGCTCCGCTCCCGCCACCCCACCGCCCACGCCGAGGCCATGGAGGGCTTCGGCGTCGCCGAGGCGGCCGCCGCGCACGGCGTGCCCGTGCTGGAGGTGCGCGCGGTGTCCAATCCCGTCGGCCCGCGCGACCGCGCCGCCTGGCGCATCGGCGACGCCCTGGCGGCCCTGACCGAGGGTTTCGGGAAGCTCGCGCCCGTACTGGAGAGTTGGACCCCACATGACCGGTGAGAAGCTGCAGATCGCGTACTCCCCCTGCCCGAACGACACGTTCGTCTTCGACGCCCTCGCCCACGGCCGCGTCCCCGGCGCCCCCGCCCTCGACGTCACCTTCGCGGACATCGACGTCACCAACGGCATGGCCGAACGCGGCGCGTTCGACGTGCTGAAGGTGTCGTACGCCGTACTGCCCTACGTCCTCGACGACTACGCCCTGCTGCCCTGCGGGGGCGCGCTGGGGCGGGGCTGCGGGCCGCTGGTGCTCACGCGGGAGGCCGACGTCGACCTGACCGGCCGTACGGTCGCCGTGCCCGGCGAGAGGTCGACGGCGTATCTGCTGTTCCGGCTGTGGGCGGCGGACACGCTGCCCGGCGGGGTCGGCGAGATCGTCGTCATGCCGTTCCACGAGATCATGCCGGCCGTGCGGGACGGCAAGGTCGACGCGGGCCTCGTCATCCACGAGGCGCGCTTCACGTACCGGAGCTACGGCCTGCACAAGCTCGCCGACATGGGCGAGCACTGGGAGCACACCACCGGGCTGCCGATCCCGCTGGGCGCGATCATCGCCAAGCGGTCCCTCGGCGCGGACACGCTGCGGCTGCTCGCCGACTCCATCCGTACGTCCGTACGAGCGGCCTGGGACGACCCGGAGGTCACCCGCCCGTACGTCATGGCGCACGCCCAGGAGATGGACCCGGCCGTCGCCGACCAGCACATCGGGCTGTACGTCAACGAGTTCACCGCCGACCTCGGCGAGGACGGCTACGCGGCCGTACGGGGTCTGCTCACACGTGCGGCGGCCGAGGGGCTGGTGCCGCCCCTCGGCCCGAACGCGCTGAGTTTCCGCTGAGGCGTTATACGTCCAGCTGGTCGGCGACCGCGCGCAGCAGGCCGGCGATCTTCTTGCCGGACGCCTTGTCGGGGTAGCGGCCCTTCTCGAGCATCGGAGTGATGTTCTCCAGCAGGGTCGTCAGGTCCTGGACGATGGAGGCCAGCTCGTCCGGCTTCTTGCGCTGGGCGGCGGCGACCGACGGGGTCGGGTCCAGGATGGTCAGGGAGAGCGCCTGGTCGCCGCGCTGCCCGGCGACCACCCCGAACTCGACGCGCTGTCCCGGCTTGAGCGTCTCGACTCCGGCGGGGAGGACCGAGGAATGGACGAAGACGTCACCGCCGTCGTCGCGGGAGAGAAAGCCGAAGCCCTTCTCGCTGTTGAACCACTTGACCTTGCCGGTAGGCACGTCTGTCCTCGTCCTCGTACTCGTCGGAAAACTGCTACGGAAACGGCTCTTGATAGCACTCGGGCGGGCCGTCGGGACCCGCCGGTTCCAAGGCTAATGCTCTTCAGGCCGGTGACAAGACGTCACCCGGTTGTTCCTTCGCGCTGGGAACTACCCTGGTCGGGTGCGTGACAAAACCCAAACGAATTCCGCCGCGCCCGGTGACCGTCTGATCCGTGCCGGTGCCATCGTCTTCTTCATCGGTGCGGTGGCCACCCTGGTCACGGTGGCACCGCTGTTCCTCGGAACGACGCCCTTTCCGACGTACATGTTCGGATTGAGCATGCTCATGGCGGTCGGATTCCTGATGGCCGGTGCGGGCGTGCTGCGCTCGGTCGCGGCCGGACGGCGTCAGGCGCGCGCCGGACGCTAGTTCCAGCCGTCCAGGTGGTCCGAGAACCACTGCGGGAATTCGCTCAGGTCGGTGAGGACGACATCGGCACCGGCCGTACGCAGTTCCTCGGCCGGGCACGGGCCGGTGGCCACCGCGACCGACAGGGCGCCCGCGATCCGGGCGCCGCGCACATCCCCGACGTGGTCGCCGACGTAGACGCCCGCGTCGTGCTCGCGCAGCGCCTCCGCCTTCTGCTCGGCCCACAGGTCGCCTATGACGGCGTCGGGCTCGATGCCCAGGTGGGCCAGGTGCAGCTTGGCGTTCGGCTCGTACTTGGCGGTGACGACGATCGCGCGCCCACCGGCCTCCCGTACGGCCGCGATGGCCTCCCGGGCGCCGGGCAGCGCGGGCGTGGCGGCGATGGCGATGCCCGGATACATCGCCCGGTACAGGTCGGCCATGGCCTCCACCCGGTCCGCCGGGAACCAGTGGACCAGCTCCTGCACGAGCGGCGGACCGAGCCGCGTGACCGCCAGGTCGGCGTCGATGTACGTCCCCGTCCGCTCGGACAGCGCCCGGTAGCAGGCGCGGATGCCGGGGCGGGAGTCGATGAGGGTCATGTCCAGGTCGAAACCGACGGTGGGCGCGGGCGGGGTCGTGAAGGCCATATGGGCCATTGTGCCCAGCCGGTACGACAGCCAGGCCTGTCTCCCGTGTGAGCCACTTCTGCGTCCGCCGAGCTGCCGCCTCCGCCCCGGCCGGGCTACCGCTGCCGCTGCGAGCGCCACACCAGGAACAGCGCCGAGGCCACCGCCGCGCCCCGCACCACCCACGGCCACGTCTCGGCGAACGCGTCGTTCATGTGCCCCTCGGGAATGGGCGTGCCCCAGCGGCCGTCGGTACGGCCCCACAGCCACAGCACACCGGCCGCGACCACGAGCCCCGGCAGGACGATGACCGCCCCCTTCCGCTCCGCCGGGGTCAGCCGGCGCGAGGTGTAGGCGATGGCCCAGCCGATCAGCAGCGCGAACCAGTTCCCGAGCACCGCACCCACCACGAGCAGCCCGGCCGCGAGCAGCAGCAGGGGGTTGCTCCAGCCGCCGGCGGACAGGCGCGGGAGGCGCCGGCGACGGCCGGCCGGAACCTCCTCGACCGCCTCGACGACCGGCACGGCCTCCTCGATCGCCGCCGGCCGCTGCTTCTGCTCCCCTTCCGTGTCCTTCCGGGGCGGGGGCTTGAGCAGCTCCGGGACCTCCACGCCGCCCACGAAGCCGGGAACCTCGTCGCCGATCCCGAAGGGACTGCTGTCCACCCGCCACCAGTCCGGCTGCGTGGCGCTGTCCCCCAGCTCGTGCGCGCCCGCCAGGTGCGGCGGGGACGGGGCGCCGGCGGCGGGCGGCTGCTCGGCGGGCCGCTCCGGGCGGGCCGGACGGGGACGCGGTACGACGCGCCGCAGGACGCCCTTGGTCCGCTCGCCGAGGTCCTGCCCTTCGCGGTCGCGCTGGGCGGGGACGGAGGTGGTGGCGGATGCGGAGTCGGATGCGGGTGCGGCCGGGGAGGTGCCGCTGTCGCCCGTGCCCGTGCCTGTGCCGTCGGCGGCTGCGGCCACGACCTCGTCGGGCGTGCCGAGCCGGTTCAGGATGCGGCGGACGGCGGCGGGGCTGTCGACGGGCGTCCTCGCCCGCCGCCGGTCGATCTCGTTGCGCAGCTCCGCGACCAGGCGCATGCGGGCGGACGACGGCAGCTGCCGCTGCTGTGCCACGTCGCCGACGCGGCTCAGATACTCGTAAACGACCTGGTCGCTCTCGATCCCCACGAAGTGCCCTCCGGGGCGGGTGCGTTGGACAACCGCGTGGGACGACGGTACCGCGAGCCGGTTCAGCCGACGTAACGCGCAAGCCGCGGGCAGACGTGCCGCCAGGGTCGGCACGGGTGGGCGCGGCGGTACCCCGCGGCGCCGGGCCGCACGGCCCACCCCGCCCCGGCCCCGACGCCGAGCACCTCACAGCAGCGCCCACCCCACCGCCGTACCCACCCGCTACCGTGGACCGGATGAGCACCGAGGAGACCCCCGCGGCCGCCCCCCGTTCCCTCGCGGAAGCGCTCCGCGCGCGCGACGACGCAGCCCTGGCCGCCCTCCTGCGCAGCCGCCCCGACCTCATCACCCCCGTCCCCACCGACCTCACCCAGCTCGCCACCCGCGCCGGCACCCGTGCCTCGGTCGTGCGCGCCCTGGAGCGGCTGGACCGGTTCGCGCTGCAGACCGCGGAGGCGCTGGCCTTGGCGGCGGACCCGGCGTCGTACGACGAGCTGCTCGGTCTCATGGCGGGGGACGAGCGGGACCCGGCCGTCGTCGGCGCGCTGCCGCACGCCCTCGGCACACTGCGCGAGCAGGCCCTGGTGTGGGGCGGCGACGACCGGTTGCGGCTGGTCCGCACCGCGCGGGAACTGCTCTCGCCGTCGCCGCAGCACCCTTCGCCGACCGGGCTCGGCCCCACCGTGCAGGAGGCCACCGCCGGTATGTCCCCGGGGCGGATCCAGGAGATCGTCACCGCCGCCGGGCTGCCCTCGACGCACGACTCGGTCTCCGCCGTGGCCGCCCTGACCGCCCTGTTCACGGACCGGGAGCGGATGGCCGCGCTGCTGGCCGGGGCGCCCGCCGAGTCCCTCGAGGTACTGGAGCGCCTGGTGTGGGGGCCGCCGTACGGTCAGGTCACGGCCGATCCGGCGCCCCGGCTGCGGTGGCTGCTGGACCGCGGGCTGCTGCTGCCGACCGCGCCCGGGACGGTCGTGCTGCCCCGCGAGGTGGCGCTGCATCTGCGGCGCGGGCGGGCGCACCGGTCGCCCGAGCCGGTGCCGCCGCCCGTCGAGGCCGCCGCCACGCATCGTCCCCAGGTGGTGGACGCGACCGCGGCCGGGCAGGCGTACACCGCGCTGGCGACCGTCGAGGAGCTGCTGAAGGACTGGGACGAGGGCGGTCCGGCCGTGCTGCGGGCCGGTGGGCTGAGCGTGCGGGACCTGAAGCGGACCGCCGTCGCCCTCGACGTGTCCGAGCCGGTCGCCGCGTTCTGGGTGGAGCTGGCGTACGCGGCCGGGCTGATCGCCTCCGACGGGGCCGCCGACGAGCGGTACGCGGCGACCCCGGCGTACGACGAGTGGCTTCAGCTGCCCGCCGCCGAGCGCTGGGCGCGGCTGGCCACGGCGTGGCTGGGGGCGACGCGGACGGCCGGGCTGGTCGGCGGGCGGGACGCGAAGGACCGTACGTTGTCGGCACTGGGGCCGGGTCTGGACCGTTCGGCGGCGCCCGAGGTACGGCACCGGGTGCTGACGCTGCTGGCCGGGTTGCCGGAGGGTTCAGCGCCGGCCGCCGAGTCCGTGCTGGCCCGGCTGCGGTGGGAGCGGCCCCTGCGCGGGCCGCAGAAGGACGACGATCTGCGCACCCGGCTCGCCCGGTGGACGCTGTCCGAGGCGGAGCTGCTGGGGATCACCGGGCGGGGCGCGCTGTCGACGCACGGACGGGCGCTGTTCGGCGCGCCCGCGCCGCACAGGCACGAGGAACAGCCACAGCAGCGGGAGACACCACCGGAGGGCCCCGGCGACAAGCTCCCCGTCCACCACCGGCCCACCCCGCCGCTCGCCGCCCTCTCCCCCACCGAGCAGGCCACCGCCTCCGCCACCGCCGCCCGCCTGCTCGCGCCGCTGCTCCCCGAGCCGCTGGACCACGTCCTGCTCCAGGCGGACCTGACGGCCGTGGCACCCGGGCCGCTGCGACGGCCGCTGGCCGACACGCTGGGCGTGCTCGCGGACGTGGAGTCCAAGGGCGGGGCCACCGTCTACCGGTTCACGCCCGGCTCGGTGCGGCGCGCCCTGGACGCCGGGCAGACCGCCGCCGACCTGCACGCCTTCCTCGCCGCGCACTCCCGTACGCCGGTGCCGCAGCCGCTGACGTACCTGATCGACGACGTGGCCCGCCGGCACGGGCATCTGCGCGTGGGCGCGGCCTCGGCGTATGTGCGCTGCGACGACGAGGCGATGCTGAACGAGATCCTCGCCGACAAGCGCGCCGCCGGCCTCGGGCTGCGCCGGCTCGCGCCGACCGTGTTGGCCGCGCAGACCGACCCCGCCGGGCTGCTGGAGGGGCTGCGGGCGATGGGGTTCGCGCCGGCCGCCGAGTCGGCGGAGGGCGACGTGCTCATCGCCCGGGCGCACGCCCACCGCACCCCGCCCCGTACGCCTCCCGAGCCGGTCCCGGAGGGCCCGCCGGTCCCCGACGACATCCTCCTCGCCGCAGCGGTCCGCGCCATCCGGGCGGGGGACCTCGCCTCCACCACCCCGCGCAAGCAGCCGGAGAGCTCCGCCGTGGCGGGCGGCGAGCTGCCGCGCACGGCCGCCGCCGAGACCCTCGCCACCATGCAGGCCGCCGTCCTGACCGGCGAGACCCTGTGGATCGGCTACGTCAACGCCGAGGGCGCCGCCAGCCAGCGCGTCATCGCCCCGATCCGCGTGGAGGGCGGCTTCGTGACGGCGTACGACCACACCGCTGACGAGGTCCGCACGTACCCGCTGCACCGGATCACGGGGGTCGCGGAGCTGGCCGACGACGATCACTGACGCGGCACCTGTCCGGCTTCCTCGCCCGGCTCACTCGTCCGGGTGTACGCCGGGCTTCATGCACGCCACGCCGGACAGTTCCCACCCTTGGGCGACCCTGCCGGGCGTGTCGCATTGCGTCGGGTGCCCCGGGGCAGCCACCGGGTGTCCTGATCAGGCCCGGGCCCCCACGGACCCGGGCGAGTGCAGCAGAAAGGAAGTCCCACATGCGTGCTGCCCGTCGTGTGGCCGCCGTCCTGACCGCCACCGCCGTGATGATCGGCGCGTTCGCCACGCAGGCCGCGGCGATCAGCATCGATGCCGCCGGGTTCGCCCTCCAGGTTCCGGCGCTCTGACCCGTCCCCGTGCGCACTCGGGCCGGCCCCGGCGCCCTGGGGCCGGCCCGCCCGCCGTGCACCGAACCGCGCCGTGTACCGAACCGATCCGTGTCCCGACCCCCCACCGCTCAGTACGTGAAAGGCCCTGACGTCCCTATGCGCTCCAAGCTCCGCTCCCACGCCATCGCCGTCTCCGCCGCCGCGCTGGTGACCGCGACCGCCCTCGTCGCGGCGCTCGCGCCCGAGGCGTCGGCGGCCCCCTCCGCGCCGCCGGTGCCGCTCCCGGTCGCCGGGGCCGAGTCTTTGGTCACCGAGGGGGTCACCATCGAGGGACCGCTGATCAACAATCTCGGTCTGCCCACGCTGCGGTAGCCCGGCGCATCCGGTAGCTGTCCCCGTCGATCCGCACGATGTCGGCGTGGTGGGCCAGCCGGTCCACCATCGCCGCGGCGGACGGGCCGCCGAACACCTCGTCCCAGTGGCCGAGCGGGCGGTCGCCGGTCACGAGCAGCGAGGCCCGTTCGTAGCGGTGCGCGACCAGCTGGAAGAAGAGCCGCGAGGCGTCCGCGTCGAACGGGACATAGCCGACCTCGTCGACGATCAGCAGCGGGTAGGCGTCGAGGGCGGCCAGCTCCTTGGCGAGCCGGCCGGCCGCCTCGGCCTCGGCCAGCCGGTCGGCCCACTCGGCGGCGGTCGCGAACAGCACCCGGTGGCCGGCCTCGCAGGCGCGTACGCCGAGGCCGATCGCGAGGTGCGTCTTGCCGGTGCCGGGCGGGCCGACGAGCACCGCGTTGCGGCGTGCGGCGACGAAGTCCAGCTTGCCGAGCCGGGCCACGGCCTCCCGGTCGAAGGAGCGGGGGTGGTCGGCGTCGAACTCCTCCAGCAGCTTCCGGGACGGGAACCCGGCCTCGCGGATCCGCCCCTCGGCACCCGCCTCCAGGGCGGGCGGGTTCGCCTGGGCCGGGATGGGCGCAGGGGGCGAAGGGGGCGCCGATGCCGGGGACTCGGGCTCGTGGCTCGTCCTGGCGGGGGCGTGTTCGGTCCGCGCGACCATCGGGCCCGACATGTAGGCCAGGATCGCCGCCGACACGATGAAGGCCATGTGGATCACCGTGCCCCACAGCAGGGAGTGCCGGGAGGTGTGGTCCACGTCCACGAACATCTGGAGCAGGTGCACGGAGGAGATGCCCACGATGGCCGTGGCCAGCTTCACCTTCAGCACGTTCGGATTGACGTGCGAGAGCCATTCGGGCTGGTCGCGGTGGCCCTGCAGGCCGATGCGCGAGACGAAGGTCTCGTAGCCGCCGACGATCACCATGATCAGCAGGTTGGCGATCATGACGACGTCGACCAGCTTGAGCACGGCGAGCATGACGTACGTCTCGGTGGCCTGCCCGGTCACGCACCGGACGATTAACTTCCACAGCTCGTTGAAAAACTTGTAGACGTACACGCCCTGCACGGCCACCAGACCGAAGTACAGCGGTGCCTGGAGCCAGCGGGTGGCGAACAGGGCGTAGCCGAGCGTGGCGGGCGGGGGCGGGGTACGCGTGGTGTGCTGCACGTCGGCCATTCTTCGGAGGAAACCGCCGTGCAGCTCAATCCGGGCCACTCCCAGGGATGAATAGACATCCTGTACGACCGGTGGCGGCGTCCCGTGGGTCCTGCGGGTGGCGCACACCACCCCGGCCTCCGCAAGGATCAGGCACACTGGACGTTTGGCCGCGCCGTCTGGCCTACGAAAGGGTGCCGCGCGTGAATGGTCCGCTCATCGTCCAGTCCGACAAGACCCTGCTCCTGGAAGTCGACCACGAGCAGGCCGACGACTGCCGTCGGGCGATCGCGCCGTTCGCCGAGCTGGAGCGGGCGCCGGAGCACATCCACACCTACCGGGTGACGCCGCTGGGCCTGTGGAACGCGCGGGCGGCGGGGCACGACGCCGAGCAGGTCGTCGACGCGCTCGTGCAGTACAGCCGCTACCCGGTGCCGCACGCGCTGCTCGTCGACATCGCCGAGACGATGGACCGCTACGGCCGGCTGTCCCTGGTCAAGCACCCGGCGCACGGGCTGGTGCTGACGAGCACCGACCGGCCGGTGCTGGAGGAGGTGCTGCGCTCGAAGCGGGTCGCGCCGCTGGTCGGCGCCCGCATCGACCCGGACACCGTCGCCGTGCACCCCTCGGAGCGCGGGCAGATCAAGCAGACGCTGCTGAAGCTGGGCTGGCCCGCCGAGGACCTCGCGGGGTACGTCGACGGCGAGGCGCACCCGATCGAGCTGCGCGAGGACGGCTGGGCGCTGCGGCCCTACCAGAAGCAGGCCGTGGAGAACTTCTGGCACGGCGGGTCGGGCGTGGTCGTCCTCCCCTGCGGTGCGGGCAAGACCCTTGTCGGCGCCGGGTCCATGGCGCAGGCGAAGGCCACCACCCTGATCCTCGTGACGAACACCGTCTCGGCCCGGCAGTGGAAGCACGAGCTCGTGAAGCGCACGAGTCTGACCGAGGACGAGATCGGCGAGTACAGCGGGACGAAGAAGGAGATCCGGCCCGTCACCATCGCCACGTACCAGGTGCTGACGACGAAGCGGAAGGGGATCTATCCCCACCTGGAGCTGTTCGACTCCCGGGACTGGGGGCTCATCGTCTACGACGAGGTGCATCTGCTGCCCGCGCCGGTGTTCAAGTTCACCGCGGATCTGCAGGCGCGGCGGCGGCTCGGCCTGACCGCGACGCTGGTGCGGGAGGACGGCCGCGAGTCGGACGTGTTCTCCCTCATCGGGCCGAAGCGGTTCGACGCGCCGTGGAAGGAGATCGAGGCGCAGGGCTACATCGCGCCTGCCGACTGCGTGGAGGTACGGGTCAACCTGACCGACGCCGAGCGGCTCGCGTACGCCACCGCCGAGGCGGAGGAGAAGTACCGCTTCTGCGCGACGACGGAGACCAAGCGGAAGGTCACGGAGGCGATCGTCCGCCGCTTCGCGGGTCAGCAGATCCTGGTGATCGGGCAGTACATCGACCAGCTCGACGAGCTGGGTGAGCATCTGGACGCGCCCGTGATCAAGGGCGAGACGTCGAACACCCAGCGGGAGAAGCTCTTCGACGCCTTCCGGGAGGGTGAGATCAGCGTGCTGGTGGTGTCCAAGGTCGCGAACTTCTCGATCGACCTGCCGGAGGCGACGGTCGCCATCCAGGTGTCGGGCACGTTCGGGTCGCGGCAGGAGGAGGCCCAGCGCCTCGGCCGCGTGCTCCGCCCCAAGTCCGACGGCCACCAGGCGCACTTCTACTCGGTGGTGGCACGGGACACGATCGACCAGGACTTCGCCGCCCATCGCCAGCGGTTCCTGGCGGAGCAGGGGTACGCGTACCGGATCATGGACGCGGACGAGTTGCTGTCGGAGCGCTGACCCGTTCGGTCACGTGCTGCGGACGTGACGTGCGGCGGGCCTCACGTGCGGCGGACGTCGCTTGCCGCGGACGTCACTTGCCGCGGACGTCACTTGCGGCGGACGACGCCCGCCTCCGCGCCGTACTCACCGAGGATGATCACGTCGAAGGCCGCGCCGGCGAACACCTTGACGGCACGCAGGACTTGGCCGAGGGGGTGGCGGTGGCCGCTCTGGAGCGCGGTCGCTCCGGAGGGGCCCGCGGGGGCTGGGGAAATGGTCGCTGCACTCATGTATCCATGATGGGTTTGGGTGCATAAGGAGGGCATCGGCCCAAGGGCCGAACCTCCGTACCGCGCTCGTACACCTGCGGACCGACCCCTTCCCCTCAGGGATGAGGCCCGCATCCCCTAGGGGGACGAGAAAACCGTTGGCCCCCGCCTCCCCGGCCGTCCTAGAATCTCCGCCCTTGCCCGCCTCCCTCGCGGAGTGCCGCCGGCCGGACGGAAACCGGCCGGCATCTCACTCGACCTTCCACGCAGCAGGTCCCCCGGAGGCACCCCCTTGTCCACGCCCGTCGACGACCCCCTCTCCCGCGAGCGCGCGCACCTTGCCGCGTCCCGGGCCGCCCTGCGCGCCATGCGCGAGGACGTCGAGTCCCTCGACATCAGCGACGTCACCGCGAACTGGGTCAACGCCGAGGCACTGGCCCACCAGATCGAGGAGCGCATCAAGGCCCTGGCCGACCTCAGCGACACCCCGCTGTTCTTCGGCCGGCTCGACTACCTGCGCGCACCCGGCGCCGAACAGGGCGAGGGGGCCGAGGGCGAGCGCTTCTACATCGGGCGGCGGCACGTCCACGACGCCGACGGCGACCCGATGGTCATCGACTGGCGTGCGCCGGTCTCGCAGCCGTTCTACCGGGCGTCCAAGAAGGACCCGATGGACATCGCGCTGCGCCGCCGTTTCGGCTACACGGGCGGCGAGCTCACCGCGTACGAGGACGAGCACCTCTCCGACCCGGCCGAGGCGGCCAAGGCCAGCAAGCTGCTCCAGCAGGAGATCGAACGGCCGCGCGTCGGCCCGATGCGGGACATCGTGGCGACCATCCAGCCCGAGCAGGACGAGATCGTCCGGGCCGGACTGGGCGGGACCGTCTGCGTGCAGGGCGGCCCGGGCACCGGAAAGACGGCCGTCGGCCTGCACCGCGTCGCCTACCTCCTCTACGCCCACCGCGAGCGCCTGGCCCGCACCGGCACCCTGGTCATCGGACCGAACCGCTCCTTCCTGCACTACATCGAGCAAGTCCTGCCCGCACTGGGCGAGTTGACGGTCGGACAGGCGACCGTGGAGGACCTGGTGGCCCACGTGGAGGTGCGCGGCACGGACGACGCCACGGCCGCCGTCGTCAAGGGCGACGCGCGGATGGCGCAGGTGCTGCGCAGGGCCCTCTACTCGCACGTGACGCTGCCCACCGAACCGGTCGTGGTCGTGCGCGGCTCGCGCCGCTGGCGGGTACCGGCGTACGAACTCGAGGACATCGTCCGCGAGTTGCTGGACCGCGGCATCCGCTACGGCGCCGCCCGCGAGGCCCTTCCGCAGCGCATCGCGCACGCCGTGCTGGTGCGGATGGAGCGCTCGGGCGAGGCGCCGGACGACCGGGTGCAGGACGCGGTGGCCCGCAACAGCGCGGTGAAGGCGGCCGTGAAGACGATCTGGCCGGCCGTCGACCCCGCGAAGCTGGTACTGCGCCTGCTGTCGGACGCGGACTTCCTCGCCGAACACGCGGCGGGCCTCCTCACCGGGGAGGAGCAGAAGGCGATCCTGTGGGCGAAGCCGGCGCGGTCGGTGAAGTCGGCGAAGTGGTCACCGGCGGACGCGGTGCTGATCGACGAGGCCGCCGACCTGATCCAGCGCACGCCCTCCCTCGGGCACGTGGTCCTCGACGAGGCGCAGGACCTGTCCCCCATGCAGTACCGGGCGGTGGGCCGCCGCTGCACCACCGGCAGCGCGACCGTCCTCGGCGACCTCGCCCAGGGCACCACGCCGTGGGCGACCCGCAACTGGCAGGAGGCGCTGACCCACCTGGGCAAACCGGACGCGGTGGTCGAGGAGCTGACGGCCGGTTTCCGCGTGCCGACGGACGTCATCACGTACGCCTCCCGGCTGCTCCCGCACATCGCCCCGGGTCTGACCCCGGTCGCGTCGATCCGCGAGAACCCGGGCTTCTTCGAGGTCCGCTCGGTCGGCGGCACCGCCGAAGTGGTCGGTGCCTGCCGCGAGATGCTGCGCAACGAGGGCTCCATCGGCCTGATCGCGGCCGACGCCCGGATCCCGGAGCTGGCCGGGGCCCTGACGGCGGCCGGGATCCCCTCCATCGGGCCGGGCGAGGAAACCACGCACGACACCCGGCTGGCCCTGGTGCCGGCCTCCCTCGCCAAGGGTCTGGAGTACGACTACGTGGTCCTCGACGAGCCCCAGGCGGTGGTCGACGGCGAACCGGACGAACGCACCGGCCTGCGCCGCCTGTACGTGGCCCTGACCCGAGCGGTGTCGGGCCTGGTCGTGACACATGCGGCGCCGTTGCCGCCTCAGCTGGCGTGAACGGGGCGGGCGGCCGGAGTCCGCGGCGGCCCCCCGCAGCGCCGGGTTGCGCACCCCACCCCGCCCCGGCCACGACCCCCGCACCCGTCAACCGGCATCCAGCACAGCCCGCCACTCCGCCACGGCCCCCGCCGACACCGGCCCCGCCCAACCCCCCGGCCGAGCCGCCCCGCCGATATGAAACGCGTCCACCCCGGCGGCCCGCAGCACCGGAACATGGTCGAGCCGCAACCCGCCCCCCACCAGCAGCTGTTGCTCGTACCCCGGCTCCCCCCGCCGCCCCGCCTCGGCGAGCAGCGTGGGGAGCCCGTCGTCGACACCGCCCGCCGCCCCGGCCGTGAGGTACGTGTCGAGCCCGGGCAGCCCGTCGAGCTGCTTGCGCAGCGCGTCCCGGTCGGCGGCCCGGTCGATCGCCCGGTGGAAGGTCCAGCGGCAGCCGCCCAACGCACCGACGACCCGCTCCACCGCACCCAGGTCCACGCCCCCGTCCGCGTCGAGGAACCCGAGCACGAACTCCTCGGCCCCGGCCTCCCGCAGCTCACCGACGGCCCCCACGAGCCGGTCGACATCGCCAGGGCCTCCCGCCGCGAACCCGTCCGCCATCCGCAGCATCACCCGCAGCGAGAGGTCCACGGCCCCGCGGATCCCGGCGACGGTCCCGGCCGACGGGGTGAGCCCGTCGGCCGCCATGTCGGTGACCAGTTCGAGGCGGTCCGCGCCTCCCTCCTGGGCGGCGACCGCGTCCTCCACGTCGAGGGCGATCACCTCCAGGACCGCACGCTTGCTCATGGGACCCCATTCATCGGCATCGGTCGGCGTTCGTCGGCGTTCACACGACGACTATAGGTCTAGTCCAATTCAGCCTACGCCTCCACGCCCGCCGGGCCCCGCTCACCCGAAGAAGCTCACAAGAAGCTCACCCGAAGATGTTGAGCTCTCGTTCCTCCACACCCGCCAGCTCGTACGAGGCCCCGGTCACCGGCCGGCCCGCGTACAGCCGTACGAGCGTGGCGGCGTCCCCGATGTACCGTGCGGGCGGCCGGTCCCCCGTCGCGTCCCCCAGCCGCAGCGGCTCGTCCAGGTCGTCGAGGTCGGCGTGCAGCGGCAGGTGCCCCTTCTCGCGGGTGACCTGGGCGAGGAGCGTCAGCGCGTACGGCAGGCTGTCCCCCGCGTACGCCCCCGGCTCCCCGAACGCCTCGCGCACGTCACCGGCATGCACCCACTCACCCAGCGCGACCGCGTCCAGCACTCCGCCCGCCTTGGCGATCACCGGCCCCGCCTCGGCCATCCCGCGCTCGAGCTCGTCGACGACCTGCGCGTTCGTCCAGCCGGCCCGCGCGGCGATGTCCCGGTCGTTCGACTCGGGCGAGAACACGCCCTCCTCGAACCGGCTCTCCACCACCCGGGTCAGCGCGGCCGAGCAGTGCGCCAGCACATCCCGCACGGTCCAGCCCGGACACGCGGCGACCGGCCGCGCGAAGTCCTCGTCGGGCCTGGCCCGCAGCAGCGGGATCAGCGCGTCACGCTCGCTGGTCAGGAGCCGCCCGGGCAGCTCGGGGTCGCGTACCTCGTGCACATCAGCAGGAGTCGTCATGCCTCCACGCTAGTGCTGACCCACTATGCCGTCTGTGTAAAGCCACGTGCATCCGCGATGACCTACGCACCGAAACAGTGCGAGCCGCCGTCCTGATGACAACCCGACCCAGAACCACCGCTACGTGCTCGACAACTCGCCTCCGCCTACCTGTTGTGCGGGAATGACGAGGTTCTCCGCGGCGGGCTCCCCAAGTCCGAACATCAGGTTTGACGACTGTGCAGTTCGCCGGTCGGACACCACGATCCCGCCGCGCCACTTGCCCGCCGGGTCCTGGTACCGGAACTGCAGCTTCTTCAGCCGCCTCCCGAACTGCTCCCTCAGCGGGCGATACGCGTCGTCGCAGTGCACGTTCCACGTCACATCGCTCAGGTAGGCGTGACAGGCGATCGGAAACAGCAGGGAGGAGACGACGAGGTCGGAGAGCTGGAGCAGCGTGTGAGTGTCACTGTGCCCGAAGACCGGTGACTCGATAACGCCCTTGAGACTGTCACCGCCCGCACGGTACTTGCGCGTCGTGACGCAGTGGACATTCGGTGCGTTCTTCGACTTGGTACGGCTGTCCAGGACCATGACACCACGCGAGTGACAGTCCAGCAGCTGGGCCTGGAACGTCTCGGTCAGGCTCCCGACCGAGGTGCTGTACACGCCGGTCTCATTGAAGGCGCGCCCCTCTTCCTTCACCCAGACGCGGGCCAGAAGGCGGGCTCCGTACTGCTCCAGCATGGCAAGAGCCGAGTCCAGGAGGAGCATCGCGGCCCGGCGCTCGTCACGGTTCCCCGCACGGATGTCCTTGCGGACGTCGGAACCCTTGATCTCCGTGTGAATCACTTCGGAGAGGTGGACAGCGCGGCGCAGCTGCGGCCGGTACCTCTTCTTGAGGCTCAGGAAGTCCCAGGTCATCCGCTTGATGTGGGAGTCGTGCACGGTGAAGCCACCGACGACGAGGACCGGCGGGGCGTCCGGTCTGGCGGGATCGAGAGTCTGGCCGTTACCCGCTTCGTCGATGTAGCACAGGTACAACGATCCCTCCTGGAAAGCACTCGGGCCGCCCCCGAAGGAGCGGCCCCAGGACCTGGTGCAGCCATATGCACCTTGTTTTGATTGCTACGGCCGATGCTGCCAAGGCAGCCGGGTGGCGGTCAAGGCGACCGTCACGCCATGTTGACGTCGGTTTTCGGTTAGTGACGACGGCTGGTGTGGTCGACGAAGGCGGACCAGGAGTCGGAGGACACGGTGAGGGAGCCTCGGCCGGTGTCCTTGGAGTCGCGGATGTGGACGGAATGGGGGAGAGCGGCGACCTCGATGCACTCGCCGCCTGCGCCACCGCTGTAACTGGACTTGAAGCAGGTCGCGGTCTGTGGTTGGTGACCTGTCTGGCAAGCCGGCTGTCCGTCGAGCCGCGGGGTGGGGGCCGTCCTGGCAAGACGGTACGAGCCGAGGTGGATCTTCGCGGCGACGTGCACGCGGCCGAGGGAGTCTCGGGCTGACCGGATGACCGTACGGTGGTGACGTGAGCGGTGCGGGCCCGGACCGAGGACTTCCGGGTGTCCTCCGTTTCGTCGTCGCTGTCACTGGTGGGTCGTAGGATCCCTGATGTGATTACGGGCGAGCTGAAGAGCAAGGTGGACCGCGTCTGGGACGCGTTCTGGTCGGGCGGGATCTCCAACCCGCTGGAGGTCATCGAGCAGATCACGTATCTGCTCTTCATCCGCCGTCTCGACGAGCTGCAGACGGTCAAGGACAGGATGGCCCGCCGGGGCATCCCGGACACCGACCCGTTCTTTGGTCCTGATCAGCAGCACCTGCGGTGGCAGAACTTCAAGGACGCCGAGCCGGCGCAGATGTACCGGACGGTCGCCGAGGAGGTCTTCCCCTACCTGCGCGCGCTCGGCGGCGAGGACTCCACGTACTCGCACCACATGAAGGACGCCCGCTTCACGATCCCGACGCCGAACCTGCTGTCCAAGGTCGTCCTCCTTCTGGAGGGCATCCCTATGCAGGACAAGGACACCAAGGGCGATCTGTACGAGTACATGCTCAGCAAGATCGCCTCGGCGGGCCAGAACGGGCAGTTCCGCACGCCTCGGCACATCATTCAACTGATGGTCGAGATGACGGAGCCGAATCCGCGCGACGAGATCTGCGACCCGGCCTGCGGCACGGCCGGCTTCCTGGTGGCCGCCTCGGAGTACGTGCAGCGCGTCCACAAGGACGACCTGGTCGAGGCCGACAACCAGCGTCACTTCAACAACAGCATGTTCCACGGCTTCGACTTCGACTCGACGATGCTTCGCATCGGCTCGATGAACATGCTCCAGCACGACGTGGCCAGCCCGGACATCCGCTACCGCGACTCGCTGTCCGAGGATGCGGGCAAGGACACCGCTCGCTATTCCCTGATCCTCGCGAACCCGCCCTTCGCCGGCAGCCTCGACTACGAGACGACGTCCTCGGAGCTGCTGAAGGTCGTCAAGACCAAGAAGACCGAGCTTCTCTTCCTGGCCCTCTTCCTCAAGCTGCTCAAGCCGGGCGGCCGAGCAGCGGTGATCGTCCCGGACGGCGTCCTCTTCGGCTCGACGAAGGCGCACAAGGAGCTGCGCCGCATGCTGGTCGAGGAGCAGAAGCTCGACGCGGTGGTGAAGCTGCCGTCCGGCGTCTTCAAGCCGTACGCCGGTGTCTCGACCGCCATTCTCTTCTTCACGAAGACCGACTCCGGCGGTACGGATGAGGTCTGGTTCTACGACGTCCAAGCGGACGGCTTGAGCCTGGACGACAAGCGCATGCAGCTGTTGCCGGATGACCGACTGGGCCCCCGCGCCACCGGCCTTACAGCCGAGGAGCACGTGAAGAACAACCTCCCCGACGTCCTGGCCCGCTGGAAGCGCCGCACCACGGACGAGCGCTCGCGTGCCCGGACGGAGCAGAGCTTTTGCGTCCCAAAGTCTGACATCGCCGCCCAGGGATACGACCTTTCCCTGAATCGCTACAAGGAGATCATTCATGAGAAGGTCGTGACGCGGCCGCCGCTGGAGATCCTGGACGACCTGGAGCGGTTGAACAAGGAGATCGAAGCGGGCATCGTGATGCTGAAGGAAGGGCTGGAAAAGTGACTTGGGAGAGCGTCCCCTTCCTGGAAGCGGCCCAGGATGTCTCCTCGGGCAACGCCAAGGTGCCGAAGTCGGAATATCTCCCATCCGGCGCCCTTGCTGTGGTGGACCAAGGGCAAGGGCTGATCGCTGGCTTCACCGACGACGTGCACCTGGTGCACAGGAGCACGCCCCCGGTTATTGTCTTTGGTGATCACACCAGAGCCGTCAAGTTCGTGGACTTCCCGTTCGCCATGGGCGCCGACGGCGTCAAAGTGTTGTCAGCACAGCAAGGATTCGACCCCAAGTACCTGTACTGGTTTCTGTCATCCGTCGACATCCCCAGCGCCGGATATTCTCGCCACTTCAAGTTCCTTAAGGACATCACGGTGGTCAAGCCGCCCCTCCAGGAACAGCGACGCATCGCCGCGGTCCTGGACCAGGTGGACGCCCTCCGGACCAAGCGCCGCCAATCCATCGCCCTCCTCGAGGACCTCGCCCAGTCCATCTTTCTCAACATGTTCGACAGGCAACCCAGCGGGAAGGGTCGCATGGTCAACTTGGACATGGTTCTAGAGAGGAAGCTCAGCAATGGCATCTCGCCGTCATCGCGGGGTGACGTGGAAGCCAAAGTGCTCACACTCTCCGCGGTGACTGGCGGCTCCTTCAACAGCTCGGCCTGGAAAGTGGGAACCTTCACCCAGGATCCGACTTCCACTTATGCCGTCACCAAAAACCTTTTCATGGTGTGCCGCGGAAACGGGAACAAAAGACTGGTCGGGAAGGGAGTTTTCGCCGACGCCAATATGGCCGACACGGTATACCCCGACACAGTCCTTGCCGCCCCAATTCGCCCAGACATGATCACTAGGGAGTACTTGACTCATGTATGGTCGACACCGCAAGTCCGGCAGCAGATTGAAAGCGCGGCCCGGACGACCAACGGCACATACAAGGTGAATCAAAAGACGATGGGTGCCGTTACCTTCTGGCTCCCCCATTCCCAGGAGCAGCATGCCTTTGTGCGCAAGGTGCTCGCCATCCGACAGGCGAAACGGCACAACGAGAGCCATCTCGCCGTCCTTGACGACCTCTTCCTTTCTCTTCAGCACCGTGCCTTCTCCGGCACCCTCTGGGATCATGAAGCCGCCGCGTAGGGCCTGACACGCCCGCGTACCGCAGCACCGACCGCACCACACCCGGTCGCCGACCGCCCGGCAACCACCCACTGGCCGGTCGGCGTCCAACCACCATCACATCACGTCACACAGGCCACTCAGCGCGTAGCAGCCAGGGAGGCAGCACGCGCTCACAGGGGGAAGGGACACAACTCGGTCATGGCCATAGAGCGGCACGACAACGGACAGGAGCAGGGGAAGAGCCAGGCCGAGCGGAGCCTGAAGGAAGCCCGGGACACCGCCGCCGCTCGCAACATCGGTCAGCCGCAGAGCAACTTCCACTTCCTCCGCGACGAGTGGCCCGCCCTCTACGACGAAGCCCTCCGTGCCGAGCGTCTCGCCTACGCGGACCCCCGTACCTCCTGCTTCTACGCCCGCCGTGTCCTTGAGCTGGCCGTGCACTGGATGTACGACAAGGACTCCGCGCTGCGCCCTCCGTACCAGAACGACCTGAGCGCGATGCTCAACGAGCCGAGCATGCGCAACCTGGTCGGGCCGACACTCAGCGCGAAGATGGACCTCATCCGGCGCCAGGGCAATTACGCCGTGCACCGCCCCACCCCCGTTCAGGCAAGGGACGCCGTACGGACGGTCGGCGAGCTGTTCCACGTCTTCTACTGGTTCGCCCGGACCTACGCGCCCGACCCGGCCAAGGCTCCCGCCCCCGGCGTTCAGTTCGACACCCAGCGCATTCCGCGTCCCGTACCGGCAGAGGTCAAGAAGCGCCGCCAGGCCGAGCTGAAGAAGCAGGCCGAGGAGGACCAGGCACGCTGGGACGCCCAGGCCAAGGAACTGGCCGAGGCGCGGGCGAGAGGCGAGAAACTCGCATCCGAGGTGGCCGAGCTGCGTGCCCGTATCACCGAGCTGCGCAAGGCCAACGAAGCCCGCCCCGACACCCACGACTACGACGAGGCCGCCACCCGCGACCTCTTCATCGACCTCCTCCTGAAGGAGGCGGGCTGGGATCTCACCGAGGAGCGCGACCGCGAGTTCCCTGTCGACGGTGAGCCTGGGGTGATCAGCAAGTCCGGCAAGGGCTACGTGGACTACGTGCTGTGGGGAGACGACGACCGGCCCCTGGCTGTCGTCGAGGCGAAGCGCACCCGCACGGACGCGCGTGCTGGCCGCCAGCAGGCCCAGATCTACGCCGACGTACTCGAAGCCAAGTACAACCAGCGGCCGGTGATCTTCTACACCAACGGTTACGAGACTTACCTCTGGGACGAGGGCAACGGCTACCCGCCCCGCAAGGTCCAGGGCTTCCGCACCAAGGACGAACTGCACTGGATGATCCGTCAGCGAGCCGGCCGACTCGCCCTGAAGTCGTCCAACGTCAACCAGAACATCGCGGGCCGCCCGTACCAGCTGCAGGCCATCCAGCGCGTCAGCGAGAGCTTCGAGAAGGAGAAGCGCCGCCGTGCCTTGCTGGTCATGGCCACCGGTACCGGCAAGACCCGCACCACGGTGGCCTTCGTCGAGCTGCTGCAGCGGGCTGGCTGGGCGCGTCGCGTCCTCTTCCTCGCCGACCGCCAGGCCCTCGTCACCCAGGCCGTGCGCGCGTTCAAGGAGCACCTGCCGAACAGCGTCACGGTCAACCTCCTCACGGAGAAGAAGACCGACGCCCACGTCTACGTCTCGACGTATCCGACGATGATGAACCTGGTCAACGAGATCACGGAGGACGGCCGCCGTCGCTTCGGGCCGGGCTTCTTCGACCTGGTCGTCATCGACGAGGCCCACCGCTCGGTCTACGACAAGTACGGCGAACTCTTCGAGTACTTCGACAGCTTGCTGCTGGGCCTGACGGCCACGCCCAAGGACGACGTCGACCACAACACGTACCAGCTGTTCCAGCTGGAGGACGGTGTCCCCACCGACTCCTACAGCCTGGACCAGGCTGCCGAGGACGGCTTCCTGGTGAAGCCGAACGTCGTCGACGTGCCCTTCGAGTCGCTCCGGCGCGGCTTCCGGTACGACGACCTCACCGAGGAGCAGAAGGAAGCCTGGGACAACCTGGAGTGGACCGAGGACGGTCAGATCCCCGACACGGTCTCCGCGGATGAGATCAACCGTTTCCTGTTCAACGCTCCGACCGTCGACAAGGCGCTCGAGGTTCTGATGCGGCACGGGCTGCGCGTCGAAGGCGGGGACCGGATCGGCAAGACGATCATCTTCGCCAAGAACAACAAGCACGCCCTGTTCATCGAGGAGCGCTACAACCTCCACTACCCGCAGGGCGCGGGGCACGACGCCCGTGTCATCACCTACCAGGAGAAGAACCCCCAGCAGCTCATCGACGATTTCTCGGACCCGGCCAAGGCCCCGGACATCGCCATCTCCGTCGACATGCTGGACACCGGGATCGACGTCCCCGAGGTGCTGAACCTGGTCCTGTTCAAGCCGGTGTACTCCCGTACGAAGTTTTGGCAGATGATCGGCCGCGGCACCCGCTTGTGCGAGAACATCTACGGCCCCGGCCGCCACAAGGACGGCTTCAACGTCTTCGACCTGTGCGGCAACGCCGAGTTCTTCAACCAGGATCTTGATCGTGCCCCGGCCCGGCAGGCTCCGACGCTCACCGAGAAGCTCCTTCAGCGCCAGCTCGACCTCATCCGGGCCCTGGACCGGCGTCAGGCTCCCGACCCCGCGCAGGACGCCGGTCCGGACGCCGCCGACACCGAGGCGTCCCTGCGCTGGGCCGTGGCGCATCGTCTCCACGACACCGTTCGGGGGATGAACCTCGACAACTTCCTCGTACGGCCGCACCGCCGTCATGTAGAGACGTTCGGCGGAGACTTCTCCGCCTGGCACCGCATCGACGACGACGCGGCTCACCTGCTGACCGAGGACGTCCTCGGCCTGCCGTCCGACTACTGGCCCGAGGGCGAGGACAAGGGCGAGGAGGCCAAGCGGTTCGACCTCCTCGCCTACCGCCTCCAGCTCGCCGCCCTGGAGGGTGGCTCCGACTACCCGCGACTGCGCGGTCAGATCCAGGAACTCGCCCAGGATCTCCTCGGCAAGACCAACATCCCGGTCGTCCGTGACCAAGCCCCGCTGCTGGAGGCCGTCATCGACGACGCGTGGTGGGAGAACGTGACCGTACCGATGCTGGAGCAGGTGCGACGCCGCGTACGCGGCTTGGCTCATCTCGTCGACGCGCCGGCCGCCCGGAAGATCGTGTACACGGACATAGCGGAAGAGCCCGGGGAACTGACGGAGGTCGAACTCAAGGGCCTACCCGTCGGCACGAACGAGGAACGCTTCAAGCAGAAGGCCCGCGCCTACCTCCAGAGCCACCGCGAGCAGGAAGCGGTCCGAAAGCTCCGCGAGAACGAGCAGGTCACGGCCGACGACCTCGCCACCCTGGAGGAGGTATTCCTCGCCGAGGGCATCGCCTCCGCCGAAGACCTTGAAGAGAAGCGCACGGCTGACGGCGGGCTCGGTGTGTTCCTGCGCCGGATCGGCGGCCTGGACCAGACCGCGGCGCAGGAGGCCTTCTCCGGCTTCATCGCCGACCATGACCTCTCCGCCGACCAGATCGACCTGGTCGGCCTCATGGTCCGATACGTCGCTGCGAATGGCCTGATCAGCATCCGCGACCTGTACGAGAACGCCCTTTTCAGCAGTCGCGGCCTCATCGACAGCTACTTCACCGACGACGAGATTGACGCTTTGGAGGTCGTCTTCCGAACACTGCGTGCACGCGCCGTTCCGGATGCCGGACTCGCTGCCTAAGAAGGCTCTTCCGGAGACACGAAACCGCGCGCACCAGGGAGAATGACCCCATGCCCGATCTCGACGCCCTGCGTGCCCGCTTCGTCCGCACCCTGGAAGCAGCCCGGGGCGGCCCCGGCGCCGGCCCGGACCCGGCGTCGCACCCCGACCCGACGCCGTACGCCGACAACCTGCTGGCCCGCTGGCAGGAGCCGCAGCGGCGCTACCACACGCTCACCCACCTCACGGCGGTCCTCGACCACATCGACGTCCTGGAGCGGTACGCGGCCGACCCTGACGTCGTGCGCCTGGCCGCCTGGTTCCACGACGCCGTCTACCTGCCCGACCGCTCCGAGAACGAGGAGCGCTCGGCCCGCCTCGCCGAACGCGCCCTGCCCGAGGCCGGGCTCTCCGGCGAGAAGACCGCCGAGGTGGCCCGCCTGGTCCGCCTCACCGTCACCCACGACCCGGCCGACGACGCCCCCGACGGCCAGGTCCTGTGCGACGCCGACCTGGCGATCCTCGCCTCGCCCCCGTCGTCGTACGCGGCCTACACCGCCGCCGTCCGCGAGGAGTACCACTTCGTCCCGACCGACGCGTTCCGCGCGGGACGTGCCGCCGTCCTGCGCCAACTGCTCGACCTGCCCCGGCTGTTCCACACGCCGCACGGGCGGGAGAAATGGGAGCCGACCGCGCGCTACAACATCAGGGCCGAGCTGGAATTGCTGACGTCACGCCCCCCGGCGGAGTAGCGTCGGAGGACCGCCCCTCACAGGAAGGATCACGCTCCGTGAGTGAACAGCCCGTCCAGCCGGAAGCGCCCGTCGAGCCACCGCCCATGCGGACCCTCGGCGAGGTACGGGCCGCCCTCGCCGCGGGGCTGGGCTTCCCCGGCGATCTCGCGCGCCTCGAGGCCGAACTCGCGGCCACCCTGAACCGCGTCGACTTCACAGACCTGCACGAAGTGACGGAGCTGATCGCGACCTATCGCGGCCACGTACTGACCCGCTGCGCCCCGGACTTCGAGGCGTCCCTTGCCGAAGGCGTGGAGCTGGCCCGGACCCTCAAGCGGGAGAGCCGCCGTTGAGCGAGCCCGTGGCCATCGTCGAGATCACGCATGCGGCCCGCAAGCGGCTGGACCTGCTCGGACGACCCGGCGCCGCATCAGCCGTCGAGGAACTGCGCGCAGAGCTGGAGCGGACGCCGGGCCTCGGGCGCCGCGTCCGCATTCTCGACGCGACGCGGAGGTCTGGGTGACACGCATCGAAGCCCGCGCGGACTGCCCCGCCCTGTCCGTGACGTACGTCTACCTGCCGCACCCCGCACCGCCTACCGGCGCCGTCGTGTCTGCCGTTCCGGATGACACCCGGGGCGACGATGCCTGAGCCGTCCGGCCGGTACCACACGATCCGCATATCCGCCGAGCGACTCACCCTCCACGGCCTCACCCCCGCGGCCGCGGCCGACCTGCGCGCGGGCGGAGACGGCGGCTTCACCTGGCTCACCGGCGGGCCGATCGAGGGCACCCGGGAGGGCGCGGGGATGGTGGTGAAGCAGTACGAGAGCGGGGTGTTGCGCCCCAAGTGGGGCATGTACGCGCTGGTCCGCCGCGAGGACGGCCGCGCGATCGGCGCCATGGGCTTCCACGCGGCCCCCGACGAGGACGGGCGGGTCGAGATCGGCTACGACCTCGTCGAGGGCGCCCGCGGCCGGGGCTACGCCACCGAGGCGCTGCGCGCGCTGTCGTCGTGGGCGCTGGCGCAGGACGGCGTACGGGCCGTGACCGCGGTCGTCGACCGGGCCAACGTCCCCTCACAGAAGGTCGTCACACGCGCCGGCTTCGCCCAGGTCGGCGAGGACGAGGAGCAGTTCGTCTACGAGCTGCGCGCGTCCCGGGATTGACCCCGCCCCGCCGGCGAACGCGCCCCTCCAGCTGACCGCGCCCGTGGGCTAACCGCGCCCCTCCAGCTGACCGCGCCCCTTCGGTCTGCGCAGCCCGGCCCCGTGCAGCAGCCGCACCACCTCGCGGCTGCTGACCTCCACGGCCCCGGCGCGCACCGCGTCGGCGTAGCGCTGGGCGGGGATGTCGTAGTGGTCGCGTTCGAAGGCCCGCCGGGGCACGCCGAGCCGTTCGGCGAAGGAGTGCAGTTCGTCATACGAGACGTCGCTGACCAGGTGGGACCACATCCGGCCGTGGCCGGGCCAGGTCGGCGGGTCGATGTAGATCGTCACCGGGGCCTCACGAGGGGGTCATCCCCGGGGTGGCCTCTCCCAGCGCCCCGACCGCCGCGACCTTCACGCCCGCCTTGTGGCACACCCAGTGAGGGTCGGGGCCGAGTTCGGGCTCGACGTCCAGCGCGTGCGGGTCGCCCGAGCCGCACACCGGGCACAGCGGCCAGCGGCCGTACCGCTCCAGCAGGGCGTCCTGCACGTCCTGTGCGACCAGCCCGGCGAGGTAGGCCGCGCCGTCCGGCCACTGTTCGACCCACCATCGCCGCTGGGCGACGGACTCCTCGACCAGGGACACCACATCCGCCTCGGCGACCTCGCGCGCGACCAGGTCGGCGAGCACCAGGGCGCGCGCCGCGTGCAACGCCTGCTCCAGGGGGCTGACGGGGTTGCCGATGGGATCCATGCACCCATTGTGCGCACTCTTGACCACAGCGCCGAGCCGAAAATATCTTTCAGATGTGACCCAGCATGTGAAGGAAATTTTCGCGAGTGAGCGCGGCG
Organism: Streptomyces deserti; assembly: GCF_054782695.1. Lineage (NCBI taxonomy): Bacteria > Bacillati > Actinomycetota > Actinomycetes > Kitasatosporales > Streptomycetaceae > Streptomyces > Streptomyces deserti. The sequence goes on along the minus strand of NZ_BAAGRZ010000012.1, from coordinate 170,837 downwards.
GCCCGGGTGGCGCGGGCGGCACACCCCCCGCGCCCGCCGCCCTCGCGGCCAAAGTCCGCACGCTGGCCCCGTCGATGACCCGTTCCATGCAGCGGGTCGCCGAGGCCGTCGCGAGCGACCCGGCCGGCTGCGCGGCCCTCACGGTCACCGGCCTCGCCGAACGCACCGGCACCAGCGAGGCGACCGTCGTACGCACCGCCCGCCTGCTCGGCTATCCAGGCTACCGCGACCTGCGCCTCGCCCTCGCCGGGCTGGCCGCCCAGCAGCAGTCGGGCCGGGCGCCGGCGATCACGACGGACATCGCGGTCGACGACCCGATCGCCGATGTGGTGGCGAAGTTGGCGTACGACGAGCAGCAGACCCTCGCCGACACCGCCGCCGGCCTCGACACAGCCCAGCTGGGCGCGGCCGTCACCGCGGTGGCCGGCGCCCGCCGCACCGACGTGTACGGCATCGGGGCGTCCGGCCTGGTCGCCCAGGACCTCACGCAGAAACTGCTGCGCATAGGGCTGATAGCCCATGCCCACAGCGATCCGCACCTCGCCGTGACGAACGCCGTGCAGCTGCGCTCGGGTGATGTGGCCATCGCCATCACGCACTCCGGGTCGACCGGCGACGTCATCGAGCCGCTGCGCGTGGCCTTCGAGCACGGGGCGACGACCGTGGCGATCACGGGGCGGCCGGACGGCCCGGTCACGCAGTACGCCGACCACGTCCTGACCACCTCCACCGCCCGGGAGAGCGAACTGCGCCCGGCCGCGATGTCGTCCCGGACCAGCCAACTGCTGGTCGTGGACTGCCTGTTCGTGGGCGTGGCGCAGCGGACGTACGACACGGCGGCACCGGCGCTGTCGGCGTCGTACGAGGCGCTGGCGCACCGGCACCGCAGCGCCGGGCGGTAGGCCGGAAGGTCGGTCGCGCAGTTCCCGCGCCCCTGGGCACGTTGTCCTGCCCCGCACTGCACCGCACTGCACTGCACCGCACCGCACCGCACTGGAAAGAAACCCGAGAGAGCGCCCCATGACCTCCACGTCCGATCCCCGTCACCTCAGAAGCGAGTTGGAGACCCTGACCACCGAGGCGTTCCGTCCCGAGCTCGCGGACATCGACCGGCTGCCCACCCTCGACATCGCCCGGCTCATGAACGGCGAGGACGCCACCGTGGCCGGTGCGGTGGCCGAGCGGCTTGAGGAGATCGCCGCCGCCATCGACGCCGTGGCGGACCGGATGGCGCGCGGCGGCCGACTGGTCTACGCGGGCGCGGGCACGGCCGGCCGGCTCGGCGTCCTGGACGCCTCCGAGTGCCCGCCGACCTTCAACACGGACCCCGCGCAGGTCGTGGGCCTCATCGCGGGCGGCCGGGACGCCATGGTCACCTCCGTCGAGGGCGCGGAGGACTCCAAGGAGCTCGCGAAGGCGGACCTGGACGCGCTGGAGCTCACGCCCGACGACACGGTGGTCGGCATCTCCGCCTCCGGCCGCACCCCGTACGCCCTCGGCGCGGTGGAGTACGCCCGCGCCCACGGCGCCCTCACGATCGGCCTGGCCTGCAACCCGGACAGCGCGCTGGCGTCCTGCGCCGACCACGGCATCGAGATCGTCGTGGGCCCGGAACTGCTGACCGGCTCCACCCGCCTGAAGGCCGGTACGGCGCAGAAGCTGGTCCTCAACATGATCTCGACGATCACGATGATCCGGCTCGGCAAGACGTACGGGAACCTCATGGTCGACGTGCGCGCCTCGAACGAGAAACTGCGCGCCCGCTCCCGCCGTATCGTCGCCCTGGCCACCGGCGCCGACGACGAGGAGATCGAACGCGCCCTGGCCGCCACCGACGGCGAGGTCAAGAACGCGATCCTGACCATCCTCGCCGACGTGGACGGCCCGACGGCCGCCCGCCTCCTGGAGCAGTCCGACGGCCACCTGCGGGCGGCACTGGTGACGGCGAGGCACTGAGCGTACACACCCGCTGGTGTGTACAGTTTGTCCATGGAGACGTACCCACTCGTGGAAGCTCGCAACCAGCTCGGTCAACTGGTCGGCCGTGTTCGGCACGGCCACGAGCACATCCTGATCAGCGAGTACGGCAAACCCGCCGCCGCCCTCATCCCCATAAGCGAACTGGAAGAGCTTCAGCGGTTGCGCGACGAGGCCGACATCGCCGAAGCGCGCGCGCGTGAAGCAGCTCCGTCCGGGCCCTCCATGCTGCACGACGAGTTCATGGCGCAATTGGAGGAAGAGGACCGCCGGGAGGCAGCTTCGTGATCTCTGCGGTGGTGTGGGAGCACCACGCCATGAACGAGTTCCGGCGCCTGCGCGTCATTGACCCGGTGGGTGCCAAGGCGACCGCGGCAGCCGTGCGCGCACTCGCCGACGATCCTCGTCCCGAGGCGGCCCGCGCACTGGGCACCTCCGGCTACTACCGACTGCACGTGGGCACTTGGCGAGTGCTCTACCGGCCGGACGGCGACACCGTCACGGTCTACGTGCTCAAGGTCGGCCGCAGCACCTGACCGCCGATCGTCACTCCGGCCCAGACCGCACAGCCTCGGCCACGGCCTGCCGGTGATCGCCGGCGGCCATGGCCGGGCACTGGATCTACGCCCTCAACCCCCGCTCCCGGTTGACCTGCCGCACACGCGCCCTCAGCTCCTCCGTCACCGGCAGCGAGCGCAGTACTTCCGCCAGGTGCTCGGCCGTCCGTACGTTGCACCGCCCCAGTTCCACCAGGGCGAACGGCTCGCTGCTCGCGCCGGTCACCGGATCGACGCCCAGCGACGGCAGCACGACACCGACTCCCGCCAGCGCGTTCCGCAGCGACTCCACGATCTCTTCGGTCGAGCGCACCTTTCCTTACCTCCACGCTGAGTTTGCGATTCACCACACAGCGTGGCCGCCCGGTGCCTAATCTGGCCATACACGGCACCCCAACAACCCCAGGTGTGCGACAGGGAGTTGCCCATGCCCGGACCCAGGGATCTCGACCCGTCCTCCTCACCTCGGGCCCTCCTGGGCGCCGAACTCCGCCACGCCCGCGAGAAGGCCGGCCTGAGCCAGGAGGAACTCGGCCAGCGGCTGTTCGTCAGCGGCTCGTTCATCGGGCAGCTGGAGGCGGGGACTCGGCGGATGCAGCCGGAGTACGCGCGGTTGCTGGATGAGGTGTTGGGGACGGGGGACTTCTTCTTGCGGAACTGTGGGGCGGCGGCGAAGTCGAAGTATCCGGAGCATTTTGCGGAGGCGGCTGAGGCGGAGACACAGGCAACGGCCATCAGGGAGTACGCATCGATGCTGATCCCCGGATTGCTCCAGACACCCGCCTACGCACGGGCCGTGAGCCGCGCTTACCTGCCGACAGCGACGGAAAAGACCATCGAGGAGCTGGTGACAGGCCGGATGGAGCGGGCCCGGATCCTGGACGATCCAACAAATCCCCTGTTGTGGACGGTGATTGACGAGGCGGCACTGCGCCGGGTGACGGGCGGGCCAGAGGTGATGGCGGAAGCTCTCCGCCACCTCATCGGCCTGATCCGCCAGAGCCGTGTCATCGTTCAGGTTCTGCCGTTCGACGCAGGAGCCCACCCCGGGATGCAGGGTTGCGTCAGGCTGATGGACTTCGAGGACGCCCCTCCCCTCGTCTATCTCGAAGGAGTGGACACCGGACGACTGGAGGACGACCCCGCCACCGTCGCGCGTTACAGGCTCTACTACGAGCTCCTCACGGCCTCGGCACTCTCGCCGGAGAAGTCCCTGGCCCTTATCGAGGCGATGGCGCAGGATTACGCCCATGAGGAACATCGTTGAGTACGACCTGGACGCGGCGACCTGGTACAAGTCCAGCTACAGCGGTGGCACCGGCGACAACTGCCTGGAAATAGCCCGCTGGCGCAAGTCGACGTACAGCCGCGGCTCTGGCGGCGACTGCCTCGAAGTAGCCGACGGCCACCCCGCCCTCGTCCCCGTCCGCGACTCCAAGAACCCCCACGGCTCGAAGCTCGTGTTCCGGGCCGGGGCCTGGGCCGCGTTCGTCGCGAACCTCAAGGACGGGGCCGCCTGAGCTTCGGGAACCGAGCTCCGAGCCCTCTTTTCAAGGAACGGGTGGGGGCCTCAACCCGCCCTCCCGCCCCGTGAGTTGACTTGACGCGTTCGGCTTGCCACACACAGTGACGGACCTCTAACGTGCCTCCATAAAGCAACAGCCCCCGCCCGGTGCTGCAACACCTGCGGGGGCTTAACCAACGAGATCGAACGGACCGATCCCATGGCTGAGGCCAACTTTAGTGCGCCCGCGCTGCCCGCGCACCCGCCCTCCCACCCGATGGCCAACCCGGGCTACGGCAAGCGCTCCGCCCCCGACCAACTCCCCCGCACCAACCACGACTTCGCCCACCTCCCGCCCCGCGAAGCCGCCATCGCCGCCTACCTGGACCGCCTCCCCGACGGCGCCGACATCTCCGTGAAGACGCTGGCCAAGCAGCTGCCGTACGGGCAATGCGCACTCCGCACCGCCCTCAACCGCCTCCAGGACGCGGGCCATCTGCGCCGGGGCCGGGAGTGCGTGACGTCGGACGACGGAAGTTCACGATGGGTCACCCGAACGTGGTTCTCCCGCACGGCACGCGACGATGACTGGTGGGCGGCCTTCACACGCGGCGACGTGGCGGAGCAGCAGGAGCCGCAGCAGGAGCGGCCCCGCGCCACCCGCTCCCGCGCCCACCTCCTCCTGGTCGCCCTCGGCCGCACCGCACCCGTCCTGTCCCTCTCCCAGGCCGACTGCGCAGCGCTCGCCCCGCTGGTCACGGAGTGGTTCGCGCGGGGCGCCTCGGAGGAGGACGTACAGCGCGCGCTCACGGCAGGGCTGCCGAGCCCCGTCCACCACCCGGCCGCCCTGGTCCGCAACCGCCTGACCAGCAAACTCCCGCCCCCACCCGCCCCGCGTCCGCCCCTGCGGGTCCTGGAGTGCGCGACCTGCGGTGCTCCGGGCCGCCCGGAGGCCCTACCAGGCGGCCGTTGCAGCGCGTGCCGAGGCGAACGCGCCCCCGCCCGCTCCAGTGCGCCGCTGCCCGCCCCCACGGTCCACGCCCGCGCGGCCGAGATCCGCGCCGCGATGTCCCAACGACGCCGAGAGAAGGAATCCGTATGACGGCTCCTACGGTCCGACGCCACCGCCCCGGGGCACGATGGGGGGAGGAGGCAACACCATGACCCCTGGCACCGCTGAACGCCCGCAGATGCCCATCGAGGACTTCGAGGAACTGGAGCGCCGGGCACCGGAGACCGTCCGGCTTGAGTACTTCAACGGAAAACTAGAGGTCAAGGCCATGCCGGACGGCAACCACACGTCGATCTTCATGTGGCTGCTGCGTCAGTGCCTACTGCAGCGCCCCGACCTGAACCTCGTGCCCGAATCCGGTGTCATGGCCGAGGCTGGTCGCAAGGGCCGAGCCCGAACGGACGGGACGCTGGCGCCGGAGGGCCACTTCAAGGGACACGGCGAGTGGTCCGACCCCGACGGTGCCCTGATGGCCGTGGAGATCACCTCCCACGACCTTGACACCGACCAACGTGACCGCATCGACAAGCCCATCGGCTACGCAGAGGCCGACATCCCCGTCTACCTCCTCATCGACCGCGACGACCACACCGTCACCGTCTTCAGCGAACCGAAGGACGGCCGCTACCAGCAGTCCTCCTCCCACCCCTGGGGCGCCACCGTCGAACTGCCCTCCCCCGTGCACATCACACTGGACACCGAAAAGCTCAAGGACTACGCCGACTGACGACAATCGAGACCATGAACCACGCCCAGCTCACCGCCCTCGGCCGTGCCCTGCGCCTCCTCGGCGAGCACGGCGAGGCCCTCACCGCCGACACGCCGGACGCCAAGCTGCACGAGGTCAAGGCGGACCTGCGGCGTGCCCTGGACCTGCTGGAGGAGAGCGTCACGACGACGGCCCCCAGTACGCGCTGCCCCGAACACCCCACCGGGCCGGTCGACGAAAGCGCCCCTGACCTGTGCCTGCTGTGCGAGACACGGCGGCGGGCGGCCCGGCGCGCCGAGTTCAACGGCCCGTCCCCACAGCCCCAGCCCACCGGACCCACCCCGTCCCGCTACGGCGTGCGCGGCGACCGCCCCCAGCCCCAGCAGCGCTGGCTGCCGGAGCTGTGGAACGGCCAGGCGTGGCAGCTGTGCGGCACCCCGCGCCGGGACCGCCGCGAGGCCGAGCTGTACATCGCCGCCCAGCGGCGCGGCCCCCGGCCCGCCATGGCGTACCGGCTCGTGCACGAGTTCACCGACTACGAGGTGCTGCGCGTGTGGGGCACGCCCGTGCGGGTCGACATCGAGCCGATGGGCAACCTGTAGGGACTCAGAGCCAGGGACCGCAGAGACTCAGAGCAGCGGGAGCTCCGGGAAGTCGTGCCCCTCCCACAGACGGCGCGAGGTCTCCTCGGGATACGCCGTGACGACCGGCTCCGCGTCCAGCACCTGCACCAGCCGCCGTTCGGTGTCGTACGCCGGCCAGCCCGGGTCGCCGCCGCGCGCGAACGCCGTCCAGGACGCCCGGAAACGGGACGACAGCGCCTCCGCCTCCGGCGACGACTCGACACCGGCGAACAACAGGGCCCCGAGGTCGGCCTGGTACGTGCCGAACAGCAGGGGGACGTCCAGGCCGTGGCAAGCGCCGAAGGCGCCGCCGTGGGCCGGGGCGGGCCAGGTCAGTTCGTAGACGTACGCGCGGCCGCCGCCCGCGATCTGTGCCTCGGCCAGGTGCAGCGACGGCATGTTGAACAGCCAGTCCGTCTGGACGCGTTCGTACAGCTCGCCCGGTGTCGCCTCCGGATACGCGGCGCGATAGGCGCGCTCCCCTTCCGGGCCGCCCGGGGCGAACAGGCGCAGGGCCGAGGCCGCCTGCTCGTCGGTGATCCGGCCGAGACGGCCGGCCATGGCGAGGAAGAGGCGGTATTCGTCCCGGTTGTGGCCGACGACCAGGTCGATGTCCCGGGCCGACCCGGACGCCAGCGCCTGCCAGGGGGTGGTGGGCAGCACCTCGCCGTCGACGACGGGAGAGAAAGGGGTCACCGTGGGCGCGACCTGCCCCCAGCGGTCCACGTACTGCCCCATCTTCGCGCTCAACGCCTGGCCGGTCGAGGTCAGTTGACGCGGGTCCACGGTAGCCAGGTCGGCGACCGTCGGCCGCAGCCCCGCCTCGGCGGCCAGGGCGGCCGCGATGTCCCGGGCCAGGGCATCGGAGAAGTACGTGCCGGGCACGCTCTGCGCGATCGCCCGCCCGAACAGCCCGGCCGCACTCGGCATGGCCATCAGCGCGGCGACCGACCCGGCGCCCGCCGACTCGCCGAAGACGGTGACCTGAGCGGGGTCGCCGCCGAACCCCTCGATGTTGTCCCGCACCCACTCCAGCGCGGCGACCTGGTCGAGCAGGGCCCGGTTGGCGGGCGCCCCGCCGATCCGGGCGAAACCCTCCACACCGACGCGGTAGTTGAAGGTGACGACGACCAGGTCACCGTCGCGGGCGATGTGCTGGGCGTCGTAGCCGGGACTGCCGGAGTGGCCGAGCTTGTAGGCGCCGCCGTAGATCCACACCATCACGGACCGGCGGGCCGCCGGGTCCGGGTCGGGTGTCCAGACGTTGACGGTCAGCCAGTCGTCGCCCTCGGGGGCGGACAGGACGGCGGTCCTGCCCGCGATGCCCAGGTCCTGCGGGGGCGGCGGGCCGAAGGCGTGGGCGTCGCGTACGCCGTCCCAGGGGGCCGCCGGCCGCGGCGCCGCGAACCTGGCCTCCCCCACCGGCGGCTCCGCGAACGGGATACCGCGGAACACCGCCAGCCCGTCCTCCCTGCGCCCGCGCACCGCACCGGCGGCGGTACGCACCACGGGCTCGGCGGCGTCGTCGGCCTTCGGCGGGCGGGACTCGGTGGTCGTCATCGCGGGCTCCTCGCTACGGGACGTCGGCGTGCCGTGCCGGTCGTGCCATCCGGCCATAGTGGGAGCCCACCATAATTGAGTGACGCAATTAAGAGGAGGCGGTTCCGGCCCGTCACCCCGTGATCCCGGACACGCCCGAGGGCGGCACCCCCTGCTTCCAGGGGGTGCCGCCCTCGGCACGGAAAGGAACGTACCGATCCCAGAGAGGATCAGAAGTCCATGTCACCGCCCGGCATGCCGCCGCCGGCCGGGGCCGCGGCCTTCTCCGGCTTGTCGGCGATGACGGCCTCGGTGGTGAGGAACAGCGCGGCGATCGACGCGGCGTTCTGCAGCGCGGAGCGCGTCACCTTGGCCGGGTCGATGATGCCTTCCTTGACCAGGTCGACGTACTCGCCGGTCGCGGCGTTCAGGCCGTGGCCCGGGGTCAGGTTGCGCACCTTCTCCACCACGACGCCGCCCTCGAGGCCGGCGTTGATCGCGATCTGCTTCAGCGGGGCCTCCAGCGCGATGCGCACGGCGTTGGCGCCGGTCGCCTCGTCACCCTCGAGCTCCAGCTTCTCGAAGACCTGGGAGGCCTGGAGCAGGGCCACGCCACCACCGGCGACGATGCCCTCCTCGACGGCCGCCTTGGCGTTGCGGACGGCGTCCTCGATGCGGTGCTTGCGCTCCTTGAGCTCGACCTCGGTGGCGGCACCGGCCTTGATGACCGCGACACCACCGGCGAGCTTGGCCAGGCGCTCCTGGAGCTTCTCGCGGTCGTAGTCCGAGTCGCTGTTCTCGATCTCGGCGCGGATCTGGTTCACGCGGCCCTGGACCTGGTCAGCCGAGCCGGCACCGTCGACGATGGTGGTCTCGTCCTTGGTGATGACCACCTTGCGGGCCTTGCCCAGCAGGTCGAGGGTGGCGTTCTCCAGCTTGAGGCCGACCTCCTCGGAGATGACCTCGCCGCCCGTGAGGATGGCGATGTCGCCGAGCATGGCCTTGCGGCGGTCGCCGAAGCCCGGGGCCTTGACGGCGACGGACTTGAAGGTGCCGCGGATCTTGTTGACGACCAGGGTCGACAGGGCCTCGCCCTCGACGTCCTCGGCGATGATCAGCAGCGGCTTGCCCGACTGCATGACCTTCTCCAGGAGCGGGAGCAGGTCCTTGACGTTGGAGATCTTGGAGTTCGCGATCAGGATGTACGGGTCGTCGAGGACGGCCTCCATACGCTCCATGTCGGTCGCGAAGTACGCCGAGATGTAGCCCTTGTCGAAGCGCATACCCTCGGTGAGCTCAAGCTCCAGACCGAAGGTCTGGGACTCCTCGACGGTGATGACGCCTTCCTTGCCGACCTTGTCCATGGCCTCGGCGATGAGCTCGCCGATCTGGGTGTCGGCGGCGGAGATTGAGGCCGTGGAGGCGATCTGCTCCTTGGTCTCGACGTCCTTCGCCTGCTCCAGCAGGGCGGCGGAGACGGCCTCGACGGCCTTCTCGATACCGCGCTTCAGGGCCATCGGGTTGGCGCCGGCGGCGACGTTGCGCAGGCCTTCCTTGACCAGCGCCTGGGCCAGGACCGTAGCGGTCGTCGTACCGTCACCGGCGACGTCGTCCGTCTTCTTCGCTACTTCCTTGACCAGCTCGGCGCCGATCTTCTCGTACGGGTCCTCGAGCTCGATCTCCTTGGCGATGGAGACGCCGTCGTTGGTGATCGTGGGCGCGCCCCACTTCTTCTCGAGGACGACGTTGCGGCCCTTGGGGCCGAGCGTCACCTTCACGGCGTCCGCGAGCTGGTTCATGCCGCGCTCGAGGCCGCGCCGCGCCTCCTCGTCGAACGCGATGATCTTGGCCATGTGAAGTGGTCCCTCCAGGACTGGGGGTGATTACTTCGGACCGCGCCCGCGCCCGCGACGGACGGCCCCGACCGGTGGTTCCTTGCCCCACCTGGCCCGTGGCCTCACCGACCCGGTCCTTACGTTGTCACTCTCACCTTCAGAGTGCTAACGCCAATGATTAGCACTCGGCATAGGTGAGTGCAAGCGGCTCTCGGTGTTCGGGCGGGGCGCTCAGCCCCGGGCGAACAGGGCGCGTCCGGCTCGGCGCCCGTCCCCGCGCAGGTCAGGTCACGCGCGGACTCCGCGCAGGCCGAAGGGCCCGTGCCCCGGGAGGCACGGGCCCTTCAGAGAAGACCGTTCGCTTGCGTTGGTCGCTGGTTCAGGCGGTGACGCGAACCATGTCGGCCTGCGGGCCCTTCTGGCCCTGCGAGATCTCGAACTCGACCCGCTGGCCCTCTTCCAGGGTGCGGTACCCGTCCATCTGGATCGCGCTGTAGTGGACGAAAACATCCGCACCACCGTCGACCGCGATGAAGCCGTACCCCTTCTCCGCGTTGAACCACTTGACGGTGCCCTGAGCCATGCCTAACTCCCCTATTACTGGCCCTTGCACAGATCCACACTTCGCGGATCCGGGTCAGACCTCACCCCCCACGGATTGGGGGCGTGCGCCGGAACGCGTCGACCGCGGCCGAATGTATCTGCCCAACTGCCGTCTGCAACAGGTCAGTCGGACGAGAATTCTGGACGTGCCCGGTCCGGAATGTGGCAAGAATTCGCCGTAATTCAGGGCAAGTCGGGCCACACAAAAGGCACATAAGCCGCGAAAGACGCCCACACTTTGGCTACATCTAGTCGGGCGTACGGCAGGAATTCAGGGTGCGCGACCAGCGGATCGGCATCGCGTTCCCCAACTGTACCGCGCTCAACCACACTGAATTGCCCCCTCCGCTTCTCTCACGGAGGGGGCAATTCGATGAACGCTCCGTCATTGTCGTTACCCATGGTAACGACGATGTTCGGTCAGCCGCCGGCCACGGCCGGAATGATGGACACTCCCGCACCCGCGGGGGTGGGCGTCTGCAGACCCTGCTCGAAGCGCACGTCGTCGTCGTTGACGTAGACGTTGACGAACCGGCGCAGCTTGCCCTGGTCGTCCAGCACCCGGGCGGCGATGCCGGTGTGGTTCTTCTCCAGGTCGGCGATGACCTCGGCGAGGGTCGCGCCCTCGGCGCTCACCTCGGCCTGGCCGCCGGTGTAGGTGCGCAGGATGGTGGGGATGCGGACGGTCACGCTCATGCGAGGCCAGCCTCTCGGAAGGAGTCCAGGGTCGGGCGGATGGTGGCGGTCAGGCCGGTGCCGGCCACCGCGTCGAGGGTCTTCAGGCCGTCGCCGGTGTTGAGGACGACCGTCGTCAGGGTCGGGTCGAGCAGCCCGTTCTCGATCAGCTTGCGCGTCACGCCCACGGTCACACCGCCGGCGGTCTCCGCGAAGATGCCCTCGGTCCGGGCCAGCAGCTTGATCGCGTCCACCACCTGCTCGTCCGTCACGTCCTCCACGGCACCGCCCGTGCGGCGCGCGATGTCCAGGACGTACGGCCCGTCGGCCGGGTTGCCGATGGCCAGGGACTTGGCGATGGTGTTCGGCTTCTGGGGGCGGACCACGTCGTGGCCGGCCTTGAAGGCGGTCGACACCGGTGAGCAGCCCTCGGCCTGCGCGCCGAAGATCTTGTACGGCTTGTCCTCGACCAGCCCGAGCTTGATCAGCTCCTGCAGGCCCTTGTCGATCTTCGTGAGCTGGGAGCCGGAGGCGATCGGGACGACGATCTGGTCGGGCAGCCGCCAGCCGAGCTGCTCGCAGATCTCGTACGTCAGGGTCTTGGAGCCCTCCGCGTAGTACGGCCGCAGGTTGACGTTGACGAAGCCCCAGCCCTCGCCCGCCGGGTCGCCGATCAGCTCGGAGCAGAAGCGGTTCACGTCGTCGTAGTTGCCCTCGATGCCGACGAGCTCGCCGCCGTAGACGGCGGCCATGACGACCTTGCCCTGCTCCAGGTCGTGCGGGATGAACACGCAGGAGCGGAAGCCGGCGCGGGCGGCGGCGGCGCCGACGGCACCGGCCAGGTTGCCGGTGGAGGAGCAGGACAGGGTGGTGAAGCCGAAGGCGCGGGCGGCCTCCAGGGCCTGGGCGACGACGCGGTCCTTGAAGGAGTGCGTCGGGTTACCGGAGTCGTCCTTCACATACAACCCGCCGGTGACGCCGAGCTCGCGGGCCAGGTTGTCGGCCTGGACGAGCTTGGTCCAGCCGGGGTTGAGGTTCGGCTTGTCGGCCACGTCGGCCGGGACCGGCAGCAGCGGCGCGTAGCGCCAGATGTTCGCGGGGCCCGCCTCGATCCGCTTGCGGAGTTCCTCGGTGTCGGCCGCCGACGTCACCCCGAACTCGTAGGCGATCTCCAGCGGGCCGAAACACTCCTCGCACGCGAAGACCGGTCCAAGGGGTACCCGGTGACCGCACTCCCGGCAGGAGAGAGCTGCGGCGGGGCCCAGGTCGACGGTCCGGGCGGTGGAGTCGGTGGTGCTTGCAACAGTCTGCACAGCCATGTGAGGCGAGGCCCTTTCTCCTCATCTTCCTCACGACGCATCTCGCCGTGAGACGGATTTGGCACCTTCCCTAGCCGGGAGCCTCGCGGAGCGATCAACACTGATCTACGAGAACCGGCTGGAGGGTTGCCGGGGCTTCATCGGGCCGTGTCCCTCTGCCCCTCTGGATGAGCTGTATGCGGTTGTTAACAGCGGCTGACCTCGGACATGCGATGGTCATCCGCGTTGTTCAAGACTGTAACCGACGGCCAGGACAGTTGAGAGAGTCGTCCGAACCGCGAGATGGATCACAGAGCGATCCTCGTGATCCGACACAGTGAGGAGCCGCAGACCGTGCTGGAAGAAGTCGAGCGCTGGCTGAGGACACGCTCCTGGTCCGTGACCGATCGCCCGCTCCACAGGATCCTGGCCGCCAAGCAGCGCACCGGCCAGACGGTCAGCGTCGTGCTGCCCGCGCTGAACGAGGAGGAGACGGTCGGCGACATCGTCGCGATCATCCGTCACGACCTCATGCAGCAGGTTCCTCTGGTCGACGAGATCGTGGTCGTCGACTCGGGGTCGACCGACCGTACCTCCGAGGTGGCCGCCGCCGCGGGCGCGACGGTGGTGCACCGCGACGAGATACTCCCGCGCATCCCGACCGTGCCCGGCAAGGGGGAGGTGCTGTGGCGGTCCCTGCTCGTCACGAGCGGGGACATCGTCTGCTTCATCGACGCCGACCTGAAGGAGTTCTCCTCCGACTTCGTCTCCGGGATCGTGGGCCCGCTGCTCACCGACCCGGACGTCGACCTGGTGAAGGGAATGTACGACCGTCCGCTCGGCGGCACCGCCGGGCAGGGCGGCCGGGTCACCGAGCTGATGGCGCGCCCGCTGCTGAACATGCACTGGCCGCAGCTGGCCGGTTTCGTGCAGCCGCTGGGCGGCGAGTACGCGGCCCGCCGCTCGCTGCTGGAGCAGCTGCCGTTCCCCGTCGGGTACGGCGTGGAGCTGGGCATGCTGGTCGACGCCCTGCACCTGGTGGGGCTGGACGCCCTCGCCCAGGTGGACGTGGGCGTGCGCAAGCACCGGCACCAGGACGGGCAGGCCCTGGGCCGGATGTCCGCCGCGATCTACCGCACCGCCCAGCTGCGGCTGGCCCGCGGCCATCTGATCCGGCCGTCGCTCACCCAGTTCGAGCGGGGCGAGGACGGTTTCGAGCCGCGCACGTACTCCGTGGACACCGAGGAGCGTCCGCCGATGGTGGACATCGCGGAGTACCAGCAGCGCAGGGCGGCGTGAGACACCCGCGTCCGGCTGTCTCGGCGATATCGGCTGTAGGTGATATCGGCCGTATACGGGGGCTCGTACGTTTGAGCGTTTCCGGGCCGGGCTAGGTTGAGGCGTATGGCTTCAACGAACGGTGCTGCGCAGGTACTGGTGGCCTCCAACCGTGGCCCGGTCTCGTACGAGGTGCGCGAGGACGGTTCGCTGCGCGCCAAACGCGGCGGCGGCGGGCTGGTGTCCGGGCTGTCGGCGATCGGTCCGGACGCGGGCGCGCTGTGGGTGTGCTCGGCGCTGTCCGACGGCGACCGGGAGGCGATCCGGCGCGGGGTCGGCGAGGACGGCGTGCGGATGCTGGACATCCCGGCCGACGTGCACGCCGACGCGTACAACGGCATCGCCAACTCGGTGCTGTGGTTCGTGCACCACATGCTGTACCAGACGCCGCTGGAGCCGGTCTTCGACGCGGAGTTCCGGCGCCAGTGGGCGTCGTACGAGCGGTACAACCGGGCCTTCGCCGAGGCGCTGGCCGAGGAGGCGGGGCAGGGTGCGGCGGTGGTGGTGCAGGACTACCACCTGACGCTGGTGCCGGGCATGCTCCGCGAGCTGCGCCCGGATGTGCGGATCGGGCACTTCTCGCACACGCCGTGGGCGCCGCCGGAGTACTTCCGGATGCTGCCCGACGACATCGCCGGGCAGGTGCTGCGCGGCATGCTGGGCGCCGACCGGCTGGGCTTCCTCACCCGCCGCTGGGCCGACGCGTTCACCGCGTGCTGCGAGCAGTTCGCGGGCGGGCTCGGCGGCACGCGGATCGGTGTGCACGGGCTGGGCGCGGACGCGGACTTCCTGCGCCGCCGCGCGCACGAGGCGGACGTCGAGGAGCGGATGGCGGCGCTGCGGGAGGAGATCGGCGAGGGCCGCAGGACGATCGTCCGGGTCGACCGGACGGAGCTGTCGAAGAACATCGTGCGCGGGCTGCTGGCCTACCGGCAGCTGCTCGACGCGCACGCCGAGTGGCGCGAGCGGGTCGTGCACGTCGCCTTCGCCTACCCCTCCCGCCAGGATCTCGCCGTCTACCGCGACTACACGGCCGAGGTGCAGCGGCTGGCGGAGGAGATCAACGAGCAGTACGGGACGCCGGGCTGGCGGCCGGTCGTCCTGCACCTGAAGGACGACTTCGCGCGCTCGCTGGCCGCGTACCGCCTGGCGGACGTGGCCCTGGTCAACCCCGTCCGGGACGGCATGAACCTCGTCGCCAAGGAGGTGCCGGTCGTCTCCGACCGGGGCTGCGCGCTGGTGCTGTCGCGGGAGGCGGGGGCGTACGCGGAGCTGGGCGAGGACGCGATCACCGTCAACCCGTACGACATCATCGGGACGGCGAAGGCACTGCACGAGGCCTTGTCGATGCCGCCGGAGGAGCGGGCGGAGCGCGCGAAGCGGCTGGCCGCGGCGGCGACCGCGCTGCCCCCGGGGCAGTGGTTCCTGGACCAGCTGGACGCGCTGAGGGGCTGAGGGCGCATGGGCCCAGGGGCGTGCGCCGGTGATCCGCGCGTGCGCCCGCGCTGTCGTGGATAGGCTCGCCGTATGGGCAGCCACACGGAATCCACGGAAGCCACGGACGAGATGGACCCCCTGCCGACGCCCGCCACGCGGGCCGGGCGGGACGGGCTCGACGCCCTCCTCGCGCGGCCGGGGAAGGCGCTGATCGGCCTCGACTTCGACGGCACGCTCGCGCCGATCGTGGCCGACCCCGAACAGGCCCGGGCGCACCCCGACGCGGTGCCCGCGCTCGCCGCGCTGGCCCCGAAGGTGGCCGCCGTCGCGGTGATCACCGGCCGCCCGGCCGGGGTCGCCGTACGACACGGCGGCTTCGCGGGCGTCCCCGGCCTGGAGCACCTCACCGTCCTCGGCCACTACGGCGCCGAACGCTGGGAGGCTGCCACCGGCGAAGTCACCGCTCCCGCCCCGCACCCCGGCGTCGCCGCCGTCCGCGCCGAACTGCCCGGGTTCCTCGATGGGATCGGGGCCTGGCAGGGCACCTGGATCGAGGAGAAGGGCCGGGCGGTGGCCGTCCACACCCGCCGGGCCGCCGACCCGCAGGCCGCGTTCGAGGCCCTGCGCGATCCCCTCACCGACCTGGCCACCCGCCACGGCCTGATCGTCGAGCCCGGCCGCATGGTCCTCGAACTGCGCCCGCCGGGCATCGACAAGGGCGTCGCCCTCCTGGACTTCGCCCGCGAGATCGGCGCCGGTTCCGTCCTCTTCGCCGGCGACGACCTCGGTGACCTCCCCGCCTTCGCCGCCGTCGACAAGCTCCGCTCCGACGGCACACCCGGCCTGCTCGTGTGCAGCGGCAGCGACGAGGTGACCGAGCTGAGGGCCCGGGCGGACGCGGTGGTGAACGGCCCGGAGGGGGTCGCGCGACTGCTGCGGGGGCTGGCGGCGCGGCTCAGCTGAGGAACTCTCAGCGTTCCGCGCGCCGTGCCTCCCGTACCCGCCGCAGGCGGTTCACCGTCACCGGGTCGAGGGCCAGGGCCCGGGGGTCGTCCAGGAGGGCGTTGAGGAGCTGGTAGTAGCGGACGGGGGCCAGGCCCAGTTCCTCGCGTATGGCCCGTTCCTTCGCGCCGGGGCCGGGGAAGCCGCGGCGTTCCAGCGCGAGGATGTCCTGTTCCCGCCGGCCGAGCCCCTCGGGCTTCTGCTCCTGCTCCATGCCAGGAACCGTAGCCCCCGCCACTGACACCGGGGACTACTGCTGCGCGCTCTCCGCCCGGTTCGCCGTCGCCTGGATCTGGCCCAGGATGCCCGAGGGGCTGCCGCCGGGGGCGACGGCCTTGCCGATCTGCTTCTTGATCTGGGCGCTGACCTCGGCCCAGGAGGTCTTGCCGACCGGGTAGAGCTCGGAGGACAGCAGTTCGTCGAGGAACGGCTGGAGGTCCCGGTCCTCCTGGGCCGCGGCCATGGTCTTCGACGCGGAGCTGGTGACCGGCAGCAGGTCGTACTCGCGGGAGAAGGCGACCACGTTCTTCTCGCTGTAGACGAAGTCGAGGAAGTCACCGATCTGCTCGCTGTGGCCGTTCTTCTTGAACGCCAGCATCCAGTCGGCGACCCCGAGGGTCCGCCTGCTCTCGCCGTCGGCGCCCGGCATCGGCACCATGCCGAACTTCACGCCCTTCTTCGCGGCCATCTTCATCAGGGAGGGATGGCCGTTGAGCATGCCGACGTCACCGTCCGCGAACGCGGCGAAGGCGTCGGCGCGGTTGAGCTCGCCGGGGGCGACCGGGCCGGTCAGGCCCTTGCCGACCAGCTCGTCCTTCAGCCAGGTGAACGTCCGGACGTTCTGCGGGGAGTCGATGCCGTAGGTGCCGATGTCGTCGGTGTAACCGCCGCCGCCGCTGAGCAGCCACTGCAGGGTCTCCGCCTGCGCCTCCTCGGGCCCGAGCGGCAGGGCGTACGGGTACTTCACCCCCTCCGCCTTGAGCGCCTGGGCGTCGGCGGCGAGTTCCCTCCAGGTCTTCGGCGGGGTGAGACCGGCCTCGGCGAACAGCGTCTTGTTGTAGAAGAGCACGCGCGTGGAGGAGGCGAACGGCATGCCGTACTGCACCCCGTTCACCTCTCCCGCGGTGGCCAGCTGCGAGACGAAGTCGGCCTGCACGGGTATGGAGAGCAGCTCGTCGGCCCGGTAGAGCAGGTCCTTGGCCGCGTAGTCGGCGTACGCGCCGATCTGCGCCAGGTCCGGCGGGTCTCCGGCGTCGACCATCTCCTTGACCTTGCGGTCGACGTCGTTCCAGGAGTGGACGCTGACGTCGATCTTCACTCCGGGGTGGTCGGCCTCGTACTCCTCGACGAGTTCGCTCCAGTACTTCTCGGAGCTGTTGGCCGCGCTGTCGCCGTAGTCGGCCGCGACCAGCTTCAGAGTCACGTCGTCCGAGGCGCCGGTGAGGCCGCAGCCACCGAGAACCGCCGTCATGCCCAGGGCGGACACCACCGCGATCATTCCTGTCCTACGCCGCTGCACCTTGTTGCCCCACATCTCGCTGTGCGAAAACGTTTCGAATCATCAGACATATTGCCGGACAAGGTCTACACCACATAAGTGGACTAGACCTCTCATGGGTCCCCGGGCCACACTGTTCCCGTGAGACATGTCATCGCCCTGGACGTGGGCGGCACCGCGATGAAGGCCGCCCTCCTGGGGGCGCGGGGCGAACCGCTGCACCGGGCGCGCCGGGCCACGGGGCGCGAGCGCGGACCGGAGGCCGTCGTCGCCGGCCTCCTCGACTTCGCCGCCGAGCTGCGGGCCCATGGCACCGACCGCTTCGGCGAGAGCGCGTCCGCCGCCGGCGTCGCCGTCCCCGGCATCGTCGACGAGGCGCGCGGCACCGCCGCCTACGCGGCCAACCTCGGCTGGCGGGACGTACCGCTGCGCGACCTGCTGGCGAAGCGGCTCGGCGTACCGGTCGCCCTCGGGCACGACGTGCGCACCGGCGGGCTCGCCGAGGGCCGGGTCGGCGCGGGCAGCGGCGCCGACCGGTTCCTGTTCGTGGCGCTGGGCACCGGCATCGCGGGCGCCATCGGCGTCGACGGCCGGGTGGAGGCGGGCGCGCACGGCTTCGCGGGCGAGATCGGCCACATCGTCGTACGGCCCGAAGGCACGCCCTGCCCGTGCGGGCAGCGCGGCTGCCTGGAGCGGTACGCGTCCGCCGCCGCGGTCGGCCGGGCCTGGGCCGAGGCCTGCGGGGACCCGGAGGCGGACGCGGCCGGCTGCGCCGAGGCCGTCCGGTCGGGGAACCCAGAGGCCGTACGGGTCTGGCGGGAGGCCGTCGACGCGCTCGCCGACGGGCTGGTCACCGCGCTCACCCTGCTGGACCCGCGCACCCTGATCATCGGTGGCGGGCTCGCCGAGGCCGGGGAAACCTTGTTCACACCCCTGCGGGAGGCCGTCCGGCAGCGGATCACCTTCCAGAAGCAGCCGTCGATCGTCCCGGCGGCCCTCGGGGACACCGCCGGATGCCTGGGCGCGGGTCTGCTCGCCTGGGATCTGGTGCACGCCACTGACCGCAAGGAGGAAACGGCCTGATGGCAACCCCCTCAGGGGCGCGGGGAACTGCGCGACCGACCACACACGACCCACACCCCACGACGGGCGGAACCCCCCTGGTGCTGTCCGGCGCCCACGTGGTCCTCCCCACCGGAACCGTCGACAACGGCCAGCTGGTCGTCGACGGCACCCGCATCACCAGCACAGCCCCGCGAAACGCCCAGGTCATCGACGCGACCGGCCACTGGCTGGTCCCCGGCTTCGTAGACCTCCACAACCACGGCGGCGGCGGAGCCTCCTTCACCTCCGGGTCGGTCGAAGACGTACTGCGCGGCATCCACACCCACCGCCTGCACGGCACCACCACCCTGGTCGCCTCGACCGTCACCGGCGACATGGACTTCCTCGCCCAGCGCGCGGGCCTGCTGAGCGAGCTGGCCGAGCAGGGCGACATCGCCGGCATCCACTTCGAGGGGCCGTTCATCTCGCCGTGCCGCAAGGGCGCGCACTCCGAGGAGCTGCTGCGCGACCCGGACCCGGCGGAGGTCCGCAAGCTGATCGACGCGGCCCGCGGTCAGGCCAGGATGGTCACGCTCGCGACCGAACTGCCGGGCGGTGTCGACTCCGTGCGGCTGCTCGCCGAGCACGGCGTGATCGCGGCGGTCGGGCACACGGACGCCACCTACGAGCAGACGCTGGAGGCGATCGAGGCGGGCGCCACGGTCGCGACCCACCTCTTCAACGCGATGCCGCCGCTCGGCCACCGCGCCCCCGGCCCGATCGCCGCCCTGCTGGAGGACGAGCGGGTCACGGTCGAGCTGATCAACGACGGCACCCACCTGCATCCGGCCGCCCTCCGGCTGGCGTTCCACCACGCGGGCGCGGACCGGGTCGCGTTCATCACCGACGCCATGGACGCGGCCGGTTTCGGCGACGGCCGCTACATGCTCGGCCCGCTGGAGGTGGAGGTCGCGGACGGCGTGGCACGCCTGGTGGAGGGCGGCTCGATCGCCGGCTCGACCCTCACCCTGGACCGCGCCTTCCAGCGGGCGGTGACCGTCGACGGGCTGCCGGTCGAGGACGCGGTCGCGGCCCTGTCGGCCACTCCGGCCCGGCTGCTGGGCATGGACGACACGATCGGCTCACTGGAGCCGGGCAAGTACGCCGACCTGGTGCTCCTGGACCAGGACTTCCAGCTCAGGGGCGTGATGCGCCGGGGCGAATGGGTGGTCGATCCCCAACTGGGCTGATCCGTCCCGCAGTAGAGAGACGGTGGCCGACCCGAGGACTGGGCCGACCGCCGTCTCTTTGGCATGATCGGGCTTTCGGAACGTATGGCAAGCGCATCAATCGGGGGAGGTCGGCCCAGGTGATCCTCACGGTCACGCTGAACACCGCTCTCGACATCACCTACCGCGTACGGGCCCTGCGGCCGCACGCCTCCCACCGTGTCTCCGAGGTCACGGAACGCCCCGGCGGCAAGGGCGTCAACGTGGCCCGGGTCCTCGCGGCGCTCGGGCACGAGGTGACGGTGACCGGTTTCACGGGCGGCACCACTGGACGCGAGGTCCAGGACCGGCTCACCGCGACCCCCGGGCTGGTGGACGCCCTGGTCCCGGTCACCGGCGCCACCCGCCGCACCATCGCCGTCGTCGACGAGCGGACCGGCGACACCACCCAGCTCAACGAGCCGGGCCCGGCGATCACCCCCGCCGAGTGGTCCGCCTTCCAGGAGGCGTACGAGGACCTGCTGGCCTCGGCCTCCGTCGTGGCGCTGTGCGGCAGCCTGCCGCCGGGTGTGCCGGTGGGGGCGTACGCGGGCCTGGTCCGGACGGCCAGGGCGGCCGGTGTCCCGGTCCTCCTGGACACGAGCGGCGAAGCCCTGCGCCGGGGCGTCGCGGCCCGCCCGGACATCATCAAGCCGAACGCCGAGGAACTGGCCGAGCTGACCGGCTCCCACGAGCCGCTGCGGGCCACCCTGGACGCCCGCCGGCGCGGTGCCCGTACCGTGGTCGCCTCGCTCGGCGCGGAGGGCCTGCTCGCGGCGACCCCCGAGGGCCGCTGGCGCGCCACCCCGCCCGCCCACGTCCGGGGCAACCCGGCCGGCGCCGGCGACTCGGTGGTCGCGGGCCTGCTGGCGGGCCTGGTCGAGCGGCTGCCGTGGCCTGACCGGCTGGCCAGGGCGGCAGCGCTGTCCGCAGCGACGGTGGCGGCACCGGTGGCGGGCGAGTTCGACCGGAGGACGTACGAGGAGCTGCTGGGGCGGGTGGCGGTTTCCGGGGAGGTCAGTGCGGCGTAGCGCCCGCCGACCTCAGTCCTTGACCTGGCCGGCCTTCAGCCAGAGCTGGTCCAGCAGGACGTTGCACTTGTCGCCGGGCTGGCAGGAGACCGAGATGGTGTTGGTGCCCTTGCTGAGGGAGGGCCAGGCGTAGGTCTGCGTCCAGCCCTTGGCGAAGTCGCCGTCCTTGGCACCGGTGAAGTTACCCATGTTCAGCGGACTGCCGAACTTCTTGCCGTTGACGGTGAGCGTCATCGACTGGTCCTCGTCGGCCGTGCTGTAGCGGGCGAAGACGGTGTAGACGCCGTCCTTGGGGATGCCGTTGACGGTCCAGGTGACGGTGGAGCCGACCTGGTTGAGGTTCGCCACGTAGATGCCGCCGTCGGACTGGGCGCCCTTGACGTCGGAGGCGAGGGTGGCGCCGCCGTCCAGGCGCAGCGCCTTCGCGTCGATCGCCGGCAGCTCGACCTGGTCGCCGTCGCCGTTCTTGCTCGCCGACGGGCTCGGCTCCGAGCTCTGGGACTGGCCCGGCGTGGCGCCGCCGGCCTGGGTACTGGTGTCGTCCTTGTCCTTCCCGCCGCCCAGCATGGCCACGCCGATGCCGATCACGACGGCGGCGACCACCGCGACCGCGCCGATCAGCAGGCCCTTGGTGTTGGGGCCCCGGCCGCGTCCGCCGCCCGGGCCGCCACCGCTGTACGCCGACTGCTGCGGGGCGGTGGGCGCGCCGCCGGGGAACGTCTCCGGGGCCGCGTAGTGCGCGTTCGGCCGGCCGTGGGCGCCCTGCGGCTGCGGCACCTGGCCGTACGGGGCGGTGGTCTGGCCGGCCTGGGGCTGCTGGCCGTACTGGCGCGTGCCGACCGTCCGCACCCGGTTGACCGAGTTCGGGTAGCCGTAGCCACCGGACGGCGGCTGGGCTCCGTTGGCCTGCCCGTCGGCGTAGAGATAGCCGAACGGGTCGTCGTCCTCGGGCGTGCTCGCGCCGTTGTTGCCGGGCGTCATCCCTTGGTCTCCTCAGTCAGGTGCGGTGCGGATGCGGTACGGGTGGTGAGAGGGCGAGCCTACCCGTTCCACGTGACCCAAACGGGTGACTCAGACCGCATCAGCTCGCTGACCTGGGGTTCACCCGGCGCGTCTGTGCTGTTTGGGACGAGATCGTTTCTCGACGTACATCCGTTCGTCGGCGGACTTCAACACTTCGTCCGCAGTCATGCCACAGTGTGCCCACCCGATGCCGAAGCTGGCGCCCACGCGGACGGCCCGTCCCTCGGCCCGGATGGGCTGGATGATCTCGTTGCGCAACCGGACCGCGAGGTCCTGGGCGTCGGCCCGGCCGAGGCCGTCGGCGAGGATCACGAACTCGTCGCCGCCGAGCCGGGCGACGGTGTCGCCGTCGCGCACCCCGTTGCTCAGGCGCCGGGCGACCTCGATGAGGACGGCGTCGCCCGCGTTGTGCCCGAACCGGTCGTTGATCGACTTGAAGCCGTCGAGGTCGCAGAAGAGGACGGCCAGGCCCTTGGTGCCGTCGTCGCGGTCACCGGCGGGGGCGACGGTGTGCACGTGGTGGTCGTAGGCGTCGTACGCCTCGGCGCCCG
Source organism: Streptomyces deserti (assembly GCF_054782695.1). Classification (NCBI taxonomy): domain Bacteria; kingdom Bacillati; phylum Actinomycetota; class Actinomycetes; order Kitasatosporales; family Streptomycetaceae; genus Streptomyces; species Streptomyces deserti. The sequence continues at coordinate 148,313 of NZ_BAAGRZ010000012.1, read as the reverse complement.
GCGGGAAGTCGAAGCCGTGGCCGATCGAGTCGAAGGCGGGGTGGCCGAAGGCCGCGTCCTGGGACTCGGCCTCGGCGGGGTGCAGCGACGCGGGGCGCTGGCACAGCCGGGCGGAGAGCCGGGCGCGCAGTTCGGCGGAGTTCGGCAGGCCGGTGAGGGAGTCGTGGGAGGCGCGGTGCGCGAGCTGGAGCTCGCGGCGCTTGCGCTCCTCGATGTCCTCGACGTGGGTGAGCAGGAAGCGGGGCCCGTCGGCGGCGTCGGCGACGACGGAGTTGCGCAGGGACACCCACACGTACGTGCCGTCGCGGCGGCCGAGCCGCAGCTCCGCCCGCCCGCCCTCGGCGGAGGTGCGCAGCAGCGTGCCTATGTCCTCGGGATGGACGAGGTCGGAGAAGGAGTAGCGGCGCATCGCGGAGGCGGGCCGGCCCAGCAGGCGGCACAGGGCGTCGTTGGTGCGCAGGATCCGGCCGTGCTGCTCGCCGCCCATCTCGGCGATGGCCATGCCGGAGGGGGCGTACTCGAAGGCCTGCCTGAAGCTTTCCTCGCTGGCCCGCAGGGCCTGCTGTTCGCGCTCCAGGCGGACCAGGGCGCGCTGCATGTTGGCGCGCAGCCGGGCGTTGCTGATCGCGATCGCGGCCTGGAAGGCGTACATCTGGAGCGCCTCACGGCCCCACGCGCCGGGGCGGCGCCCGTTGCGCGGCCGGTCCACGGACAGCACGCCGATCAGCTCGCCGGACGAGCCGCCGCCCTGCGGGCCCGGCGCGTACATCGGCGCGAAGAGCCGGTCGGAGGGGTGCCACTCGTCCTCGAAGCGGGGCGCGGGCCCGTCGGTGTACCACTGCGGGACGTCGTCGTCGTCGAGAACCCAGCCCTCGGTGTGCGGTATGAACACCAGGTCGCCCCACTGCTCGCCCATGCTCAGGCGGCGCTCCCAGGACTCGCGCGAGCCGACGCGGCCGGTGATGAGGGCCTCGGCGGCGGGGTTGCCGGCGAAGGCGGCGACGACCAGGTCGCCGTCGGGGCGTACGAGGTTGACGCACGCCAGCTCGTACCCGAGGGCGGTGACGACGCCGTCGGCGACGGTCTGCAACGTGTCCGCCAGGCTGCGGGCCGTGTTCATGTCGGCCATGACCTGGTGCAGTTGTCGCAGGGACGCAAGACGGACGTAGGGTTCCGACTCGGTCTCCATGCTCGCCCTCCCCCCGAGACCTCGCAGCGAATCAAGGGTTCTCATCGGCGTATCGTCGTAGCAGCTTCCCCGCCACTGAATCACAGCGCGCTGCTCACTCGGTACACAGGGTCAACAATTCCTGCCCCTTGTGACTCAAGTCACAGCTGAACGTGAACAATTGAGTGGAGTTTCTGCGTTCTCCCGATGCGTTTACTGAACGCAATTTTGTGGTGGTGTGCGGTGTGCGCCTGCCGTGCCGTCCGCGCCGCCTGCTGCTCCGCGGTTTCTCCGCCGACTTCTCCGCCGCGAGTCCTAGGTCCCCGCTCGGGCCGAGGTCCGATGCGGGGCGCGCGGGGCGGGGACTAGCGTTTCGAATGTGCCGAACACTCCGCCTGCCACGTCCCCGATGATCCCTCCGCCCGCCGCCGGGCATGCTGAGGGGGTGAGCAACGACGAGTTCCGCGCCGCCATGTCCCGGCTGGCCGCCGGCGTGGTCCTGGTGACCGCGCAGGAGCCACCGCTCGACCCGGACGACCCGCAGGCGCCGGGCGGCGAGGACGTCGGCATGACCGCCACCGCGTTCATGTCGGTGTCCCTGGACCCGCCGCTGGTGCTGGTCAGCCTGCGCGAGGGCTCCCGCATGGACGAGCTGCTCGAGGAGCAGCCCCTGTGGGCGGTCTCCGTCCTCTCCGAGAGCCAGCGGCACATCGCCGGCCGCTTCGCCATGAAGGGCCGCCTCAGCGACCGGCTGCTGTTCCAGGACATCCCGTACGTCCGCGGCGAGTACACGGGCGCCCCGCTGGTGGGAGGCGCCCTCGCGACCCTGGAGTGCCGCACCGAGCAGCGGGTGACGGCCGGGGACCACACGCTGGTGATCGGTCGGGTGCTCACGGCCCGGGTGCCGAGCGCGGACGGGAGGCCGCTGACGTATTTCCGGGGGCGGTACCGGCAGTTGGGGTGATGCGCGGCAGGCTCCGCCGCCCCGGTCGTGAAGTCCCTCGCCAGAGGCCAGACGGTCGGGGTGCCGGAGCCGTCCTGGAAGGGGTCGGTCAGAAGGGGACGACCAGGGTCAGAAGGGGACGATGTCGAGCCGGGCCACCCGCGCGGGGTCGGCGACGATGTCGACCACGGCGATGCGGTCCCGTACGAACGTGAAGGCCAGGGCCCGCTCCGGGCGGCCGTCGGCCAGGACCACGAGACCCATGGCGCCGTCGACCAGGGCGGGGACGGCGGTGCGTGCCAGGTGGGCGAAGCTCGCCGCGCCGGACGCCACCGCCGCCGCACCCGTGGCCACCCCGGCCTCGGTGCGGGCCACCACGTCCGGGTCGAGCACGGCCAGCAGCCCGTCGAAATCGCCCTCCCGCGCGGCGGCGAGGAAGGCGTCGACGATCCGCCGCTCGCGGACCACCGTGTCGGGCGCCGGGGCGCCCCGCACCCGGCGCCGGGCCCGGCTGGCCAGCTGCCGGGCCGCTGCCGGTGTCCGGTCCACGATGACCGCGATCTCCTCGTACGGCACCGCGAACAGGTCGTGCAGCACGAAGGCCAGCCGCTCCGCGGGCGTCAGCATCTCCAGGACGACGAGCAGCGCGGCACCGACCGAGTCGGTCAGCAGCGCGTCCTGCTCGGGCTCGGGGGTCATGCCCGCGGCCGGCGCGGGCGTGGTGGCCTCCAGCGGCTCCTCCGCGCGGGACCTGCGGGTGCGCAGCATGTCGAGGCAGACCCGGCTCACGACGGTGGTCAGCCAGCCCCCGAGGTTGTCCACCTCGCGGGCGTCGGCACGGCTCAGCCGGAACCAGGCCTCCTGGACGGCGTCGTCGGCCTCGGCGAGCGAGCCGAGCATGCGGTGGGCGACGGCCCGCAGGTGGGGGCGGTGCGCCTCGAAGCGCCGGGCGAGGAAATCGGTGTCGGTCGTCTGGTCGCCGGTCATCTGTCACAACCCCTCGTCGCGGTCCGTCCTCGCTCACCTGACGGACGGCGGGGCATGAATGTGACAGGGCGATGAGTGTGACCGGGCGATGAGTGTGACCGGGGATGAATGTGACAGCGGGGCCCACGTCCCCGCACCGGCGTCGCTACGTCCAGTCCCGCGCGGAGCGCCCCCGCTTGGTCTGCGAGCGCTGCTTCTTCTCCCGCAGCCGGCGCTCGTTGATGCCGCGCGGGATCCGGGTCGGCCTGCGCGGCTTGGGCGGGGGCGCGGTGGCCTCGGCGAGGAGCGCGGCGAGGCGTACGGCGGCGGCCTCGCGGTTGCGCCACTGGGAGCGGTGCTCGGAGGCGCGGACGGTGACGACCCCGTCGGACAGGCGCCCGGCCAGCCGCTCCAGTGCCCGCTGCTTCCACACCTCGGGCAGCGCCTCGGTCCGCGCCAGGTCGAACCGCAGCTCGACCTGGGTGTCACTGGTGTTGACGTGCTGTCCGCCGGGCCCCGACGACCGCGAGAAACGCCACATGAGCTCGGCCTCGGGAAGCGAGACGGAGCCGCGGACGACATAGGGACCGGACATGCCGTCCATGTTCCCGCCCGTGACCGGTTCACGTCACCCGAATATCCCGTACCGTGTCGTGCCGCCACCGCGTGCCACTCGGTTCGGTAAAGAAAGTAAAGACACGGGGAACCTTGGACACCCTCCACGGCGTTCATTGGGGTAGCTGTAGCTTCGTGCCCGTACGCAACGAGGGAAGGGACTCCCAACAATGGCTGTAAGCCTGTCCAAGGGTGGCAACGTCTCGCTCACCAAGGAGGCTCCGGGCCTGACCGACGTCACCGTGGGCCTCGGCTGGGACGTCCGCACCACCACCGGCACGGACTTCGACCTCGACGCCTCCGCGATCGCGGTCAACGCTCAGGGCAAGGTCTACTCGGACGCCCACTTCGTCTTCTTCAACAACAAGCAGACCCCGGACAACACGATCGTCCACACCGGTGACAACCGCACCGGTGAGGGCGCCGGCGACGACGAGGCGATCAACGTCAACCTCGCCGCCCTCCCGGCCGACATCGACAAGATCGTCTTCCCGGTGTCGATCTACGACGCGGAGAACCGCGGCCAGAACTTCGGCCAGGTCCGCAACGCCTACATCCGCATCGTCAACCAGGCCGGCGGCGCCGAGATCGCCCGCTACGACCTCTCGGAGGACGCGGCCACCGAGACCGCCATGGTCTTCGGCGAGCTCTACCGCAACGGCGCCGAGTGGAAGTTCCGCGCGGTCGGCCAGGGCTACGCCTCGGGCCTGGTGGGCATCGCCCAGGACTTCGGCGTCAACGTCTGACGGACGCCTACGCCGTAACTGGAGCCCCCGGTCGCCGAAGGACCGGGGGCTTCGGCGTCGCGGGTCCCGGACCGTGACGAGTCAGCGGGCCTGCGGCTTTCCGTCGCCGTACAGCCAGTCGGCCCAGATACGGTCGAAGTCCCTGTCCGGGGCCTGCATCTCCACGTACGCCGTGAAGTCCTCGGTGTCCACGGTGCCGTGGCGGTGGGCGGACGCCCAGCCCCGGAGGATGCCGAAGAAGGCGTCGTCGCCGACCGTCCGGCGGATTGTGTGGAGGACCATCGCGCCGCGCTGGTAGACGGGAGTGCCGGAGATCTCCGCGGCGCTCGTCGGCCTGGCGGGCGGGAACGCCCAGAGCTCCTCGTTCGCCTCGTCGGTGTCGAAGTAGTCGCCGTCGTAGAGGGCGTCGAAGGTCTTCTGCGCGGTGTCGCCACCGTGGTCCTCCTGCCACAGCCACTCGGCGTACGTGGCGAAACCCTCGTTGAGCCACATGTCCCGCCAGGTCTTCGGTGTGACCGAGTCGCCGTACCACTGGTGGGCGATTTCGTGGACGAGGGTCTCGGTGGCGGGGGCGCCGGGGAAGAAGGGCCGGGTCTGGGTCTCCAGGGCGTAGCCGGCGTCGCCCGGGCGGTCGACGACCGCGCCGACGGAGGAGAAGGGATACGGGCCGAAGTTCCGCTCCGCCCAGGCCATGACCTCGGGGATCTTCGCGAGCACCGCCCGGCTCGCCTCCGCCTGCTCCGGGTCGACGGCCGTGTACACCGGCAAGCCGTCCGCGGTGGCGGTGCGGGTGACGGCGTAGTCGCCGATCGCGACCGTGGCGAGGTAGCTCGCCATCGGCTCGGCGGTGCGCCAGGTGAACGTCGTCCGGCCCTTCCGGGTCGTCGCGCCGGTCAACTCCCCGTTGGAGACGGCCTGGAGCCCCTCCGGCACGGTGACGGCGATGTCGTACGACGCCTTGTCGCTCGGGTGGTGGTTGCCGGGGAACCACACCATCGACCCCGTCGGCTCGCCGAGCGCGAGCGCCCCGTCCGCCGTGCGCAGCCAGCCCTCCTCGGAGCCGTCCGGGTCGGTGATCGTCTCCGGGGTGCCGGAGTAGCGGACGGTCACGCGGAACGTCTCGTCGGCGTCGAGCTCCTCGCGCGGGCGGACGGTCAGCTCCTGACCGGCGCGGTTCCAGCGCGCGGCCTCCCCCTCGACGGTGACCTTCCCGACGTCCAGACCCTGGAGGTCGAGGTTCAGCGCGGACAGGTCCTGGGTCGCGCGGGCGGTGATCGTCGCGGTGCCGGTGAGGTGGTGCGCGCCGGGGTCGTAGGCCAGCGTCAGGCCGTAGTGGGTGACGTCGTAGCCGCCGTTGCCGGCCTTCGGGAAGTACGGGTCGCGTACGCCGGAGCCGCCGGGGGTGCCGTGCACTCCGCCGCCGCACGCGGCCAGGACTGCGAGGACGGCGGTGGTAGCGGTGGCGGTAGCGGTGGCGGTGGCGGTGGTGACGAGCGAACGGTGGAGGCGCACCCAGCGATCCTATGAAGCCGTGGGACGCCCGGGGGCTGTCCGAACGGCCGTGACACGGGGCCCGACGGCCGTGACACCATCACCCCCGTGCTCGACATCGGCTACGCCCTCTCCAACCGCTTCCCCGACCCGCCGCAGACCGACTACCGCCGGGCGGACGTCCACGCCCTGCGCCACGACCTGTTCTGCGGTGACGTCTACCTCGCCGACACCGAGTCGGACCGGGAGATTTCCACAGCCTGGGGATGGGTGCCGGTGCTCGACTTCGCGTGGGCGCTGTGCGACATCGTGGAACGCCTGGACCGCGACCCGGCGGGCTCCCGCGCCGCCCGCCCCCAGCGGGCGGAACTGGACTTCACCGAGTCGACCGACCGGCTGCTGTTCGAGCGCCGCTTCGGCTGGGTCGACATCGAGTCCGACTGGATGCCCGCGGAGGAACCTCCGCTGACCTGCTCCCACGGCGAACTCCGCCGCGAGGCCCGGGACTTCCTGCACGACCTGATCGCCGACCTGTGCGACCTGCACGAGGACCTGGCGGAGAATCCGGCGATCTGGACGCTGCAGGCCCGCTTCCCCAGGGTCCCGTGACCGCTTCCGGGCAGCACGGTGGGACCATCGCCCCTGAAGTGACGTGACACGGGGAGAGAGGACGAGCGTGGCCCACGGGCGTGTGACCTTCGAGATGAACTACAGGGTGAATCCGCCGGCCGTCGTACGCGACGGCCTACCGGGCCCGGAGGGCCTGTCGGTCCGGCTCTCCCGCAACGCCGACGGCCCCGCCCGGGACCGCCTCGACTCGGTCCGCGGCTTCCATCTCCTCGCCGAGGACAGCACCTACCTCGCCCGGCTGATCACCGAGCAGCCCCTCGGCTCCCGCCTGAGCGGACGCCCCGCCGTCTACCACGTCCTGGACCCGTACGACGCGCCGCTCGGGCGGATCACGCTCCGGCGCCGCCGGGCCTTGCGGTGGGGCCGGACGCGGTGGACCGTGGAGCCGGTCGCGGGGCCCGTCCTCCACGGCTATGTGGGCCGGTTGGTGTGGTGGGCGCTGTACTGGCCCTTCGGCCTGCCCATCCGTCTGATGCTGCTGCTCTGGGCCCTCCTGGGAGACACCGCCGACGACGGCTTCGGCCCGCCCCGGCGCATCATCTGGCGCGATCCCTCACGCCGGGCCCACATCGTATTCCGCGCGATAGCCGAGAAGTACGAGGTGCTGACCCCCGACCTGGACCCCCGCCTGGTCAACGCCCTGATAGGCCTCCACCAGAGCTTCGACCCCGACGAGCAGGCACGCACCGCGTACGGCTGGTATTAGGCACCGCCCTGGGCACCGCCCGTCAACGGAGCCGGCGGGCGATCTCCAGCCGCTCCTCTTCCAGAGGCCGGCCGTCCTCGATCTCCCACAGGCAGTTCTGCAGGACCCGGCCGAGGCTCCAGGCCCTGGCCCGCTCCCGGTCCAGACCCAGCACTCCGGTCATCGCGTCGAAGCGCCAGGGGATCTCGTCGGGGTCGAAGCGGTTGTACAGGGCGGGCAGGAGGTCGAAGCCGGGGTCGCCGGCCAGGGGCTTGGGGTCGATGGCGAGCCAGGGGGCGCGGTCGGCGGCCAGGACGTTCTCGTAGTGCAGGTCCCAGTGCAGGAGCCGGTCGCCGGGCTCGTCCACGACCTCGCGTACGGCGGCCGCGCAGTCGGCGATCAGACGGCGGGCCTCGGCGTCGGGCACGCGGTCCAGGGCCCACGGGGTCTGGTCCAGCATGGCCCGGGCGATGTCGCCGAGGCGGCGCAGGTCACCGGGGGCGGGGAAGGAGGTGAGGTGGGCCAGCAGTTCGGCGATGACGAGGGCGGCCGCGCGGGAGTCCGGCAGGTGCGACAGCATCCGGGCCGGGTCGAGGCGCTCCAGGAGCATGGTGCCGGTGGCCTCGTCGTGGTCGAGCAGGCGTACGGCACCGTCGCCGTTCCAGGCGCGCAGGGCGATCGGTTCGCCTTCGCTCTCCTCGTCGAGGAGTTGGAGCTTCAGCACGGCCGGGGTGTGGTCGGTGCGGCGGACGACCGGGAGGATCAAGGCGCTCACGCCGGACATCGACGGGCCGTCGAGGCGGAGGTTCCAGCGGTCGAGGAAGTCGGCCGCCAGGGCGGGCAGCCGGGCGACGAAGGACCGGCCCCGCGCTCCGTTGTACTTCTCCTGTGACGCCGCCAGTTCCCGGGGGATGTCGATCACCTGGCGCACGGTACCGGCGGGGGTCCGCCGGGTCATGCGATTATCCCGGCCATGAGCAGCTCGACCAGCAGTGTCGTCAACGGCGGCATCTCCTTCTGGTATGCGGACGACGGCCTTCCGGCGGTGCGGGAGCCGCTTGCCGGGGACGCCGCGGCCGATGTCGCGATCGTGGGTGGCGGGTACACGGGGCTGTGGACCGCGTACTACCTGAAGAAGGCGGCCCCCTTCCTCCGTATCACCGTCCTGGAGCAGAAGTTCTGCGGTTATGGCGCCTCCGGCCGCAACGGCGGCTGGCTGTACAACGGGGTCGCCGGGCGCGACCGGTACGCGCGGTCACACGGGCACGAGGCGGCCGTGCGGCTGCAGCGGGCGATGAACGACACCGTGGACGAGGTGATCCGGGTCGCGGAGGCGGAGGGCTTCGACGCCGGCATCCACAAGGGCGGAGTGCTCGAAGTGGCGCGTACACCCGCGCAGTTGGCACGGCTCAAGGCCTTCCATGAGGCGGAGGTCGCGTTCGGGGAGAAGAACCGGGAGCTGTACGACGCCCAGGAGACCGCCGAGCGGATCCGGGTGGCGGACGCGGTGGGCTCGTCGTGGACACCGCACGGGGCGCGCGTGCACCCGGTCAAGCTGGTGAAGGGGCTCGCGGCGGCGGTGGAGGCGCTGGGGGTGACGATCCACGAGTCGACGCCGGTGACGGAGATCCGGCCCAAGCACGCGGTGACGCCGTACGGGACCGTCCGGGCGCCCTACGTGCTCCGTTGCACGGAGGGGTTCACCGCCTCCCTCAAGGGCCAGAAGCGGACCTGGCTGCCGATGAACTCCTCGATGATCGTGACCGAGCCGCTGAGCGAGGAGCAGTGGGAGGCGGTCGGCTGGGCGGGCCGGGAGACGCTGGGCGACATGGCGCACGCCTACATGTACGCGCAGCGCACCGCCGACGGGCGGATCGCGCTGGGCGGGCGCGGGGTGCCGTACCGCTTCGGGTCGCGGACCGACCACGACGGCCGGACGCGGGCGGCGACCGTCGAGGCGCTGCGGGAGATCCTGACCGGCTTCTTTCCCGCGCTGGCCGGGGTGCGCGTCGAGCACGCCTGGTCGGGTGTGCTGGGCGTGCCGCGCGACTGGTGCACGACGGTCACGCTGGACCGGTCGACGGGGCTCGGCTGGGCGGGCGGTTACGTCGGGTCGGGCGTCGCCACGGCGAACCTGGCCGCGCGGACACTGTGCGATCTGGTGCAGCTGGACTCGGGGCAGGGCGGGCGGACGGAGCTGACCGAGCTGCCCTGGGCCGGGCACCGGGTGCGCAGGTGGGAGCCGGAGCCGCTGCGGTGGCTGGGTGTGCACGGGCTGTACGCCGCCTATCGCGCCGCGGACCGGCGGGAGCGTACGACGCGGCGTGCGCAGTCGTCGCGGCTGGCGCGGGTGGCCGACCGGATCGCCGGGCGGCACTGAGCCAGGAGGGTCCAGGGCCAGGGGGTCCAGAGCCAGGAGGTCGGGGAGGGACCCCGCGGTCCCGAGCGGTCCGTCGAGGTCCTCCCCGCCCCCTCAGGCCACCGATTCCGGCACCGGCGCACTCGCCGGGGCGCCGTGTTTCGGGGCCCTGGCCGTCACCATCAGGCCCGCGACCAGGCCCGCCAGCAGCATGATGCCGGCGGCCCACCAGAGGGCGACTGTGTAGCCGTGCACAAGGCTCTCCCGTACGACCTCGGCCCGCCGGGCCGGGTCGCGCAGGTGGGCGGCGACGTAGGCCGTGCTGCTCGTGGTGGCGATCGTGTTCAGCAGGGCCGTACCGATGGACCCGCCCACCTGCTGCGAGGTGTTGACGGTCGCGGAGGTCACACCCGAGTCCTGCGGGGCGACACCGGCGGTCGCGGTGGAGAAGACCGGCATGAAGGTCAGGCCCATGCCCAGGCCGATCAGGATCAGGGCGGGCAGGATGTCGGTGGCGTACGAGGAGTCCACCGTCATCCGGGTCAGCAGCAGCATGCCGCTCGCGGCCAGGACCATGCCGGGGGCCAGCAGCATGCGCGGGGGCACGTGCTGGAGCAGCCGGGCGGAGATCTGGGTCGAGCCGACGAGGATCGACGCGGTCAGCGGGAGGAAGGCCAGGCCCGTCCGCACGGGCGAGTAGCCGAGCACGGCCTGCAGGTAGTACGTCATGAACAGGAACAGGCCGAACATGCTGATGACGGCGAGCATCATGGTCAGGAAGCAGCCGGCGCGGTTGCGGTCCCGCACGATGTGCAGCGGCAGCAGCGGCCTGGGCACACGGGACTGCCACCACACGAACACCGCGAGAAGCGCGACGCCCACCGCGAACAGGGTCAGCACGCGCACGTCGGCCCAGCCCCGCGACTCGGCCTCGCTGAAGCCGTGGACGACGGCGACCAGGCCGCCGCAGCCGAGCAGCACACCGGGCACGTCGAGGCGGGCACCGGCGTGGCCCGGGCGGTCGCGCAGCAGGGCGAGCGCGCCGAGGACGGCGACGACCGCGATCGGCACGTTGACGTACAGGCACCAGCGCCAGCTCAGGTACTCGGTGAGCAGGCCGCCGACGATGAAACCGATCGCCGAGCCGCTGCCCGCCAGGGCGCCGTAGATACCGAAGGCCTTCCCGCGCTCCCTCGGATCGGTGAACGTCGTGGTGAGCAGGCTCAGCGCCGAGGGAGCCAGCACGGCGGCGAAGACGCCCTGGAGGGCGCGGGCCCCGAACAGCAGGCCCGGGGAGGTGGCCGCACCGCCGAGCGCGGAGGCGGCGGCGAAACCGGCCAGCCCGATGACGAACGTCCGTTTACGGCCCACCAGGTCGGCGATCCGGCCGCCGAGCAGCAGCAGCCCGCCGAAGGCCAGGGTGTAGGCGGTGATCACCCACTGGCGGTTGCCGTCGGTCATGCCCAGATCGCGCTGGGCGGAGGGCAGCGCGATGTTCACGATCGTCGCGTCCAGGACGACCATCAACTGGGCGAGAGCGATGACCAACAGGCCCCACCAGCGGCGGGGGTCGGCGTCCGCCGACGCGGCGGCCTCACCTGTCCGGGTGCCACTCATTTCGCCAGAAGACCATGAAAAGGGGCGTATCGCATCCTCGGGCGGCGCGGGCTCGCCCTTCCCGGTCATGGTGCCCGGTCACGGCTCGAGGACCACCTTCCCGGTCGTACCACGGGTCTCCAGGGCCCGGTGCGCGGCGGCGGCCTCGGCCAGCGGGAAACGCTGCACGGCCGGGGTGAGCCGACCCTCGGCGGCCTCGGCGAGAGCGCGCAGTTCGAGGGTGCGCACGGGGTTGGGGCCGCCGGCCTTCCCCATCATCACGGGGCCGAGCACCTGCTCCGAGACACCGTCGACGAGGTAGGGCTCGCCGTCGTGCAGACCCTCACCGGACCAGCCGAACACGATGTGCTTGCCGCCGGGCCCGAGCAGGGCGACGGCCTCGCGGGCCACGGCGCCGCCGACGCCGTCGAAGACGACGGTGGCGGTACGGCCGCCCAGGAAGGCACGGACCTTGTCCGGCCAGGACGGGTCCTTGTAGTCCACGGCGACATCGGCGCCGTTCGCCTGCACGCGCGCGGTCTTCTCCGGCCCGCCAGCGAGCCCGACGACCGTGGCGCCGGCGTTCTTGGCGTACTGCACGAGCAGGGTGCCGATGCCGCCCGCCGCCGCCGGGACGACGGCCACCGACTCCGGGCCGAGCTCGGCGAACTGCAGGATCCCCATCGTCGTCCGGCCCGTGCCGATCATGGCGACGGCCTCGGCGAAGTCCAGGTTCTCCGGGATCCCGTGGAGGCGGTCGGCGTCGGTGACGGCCAGTTCCGCATAACCGCCGGGCGCGAAGCCGAGGTGGGCCACGACGCGCTTGCCCAGCCAGCCGTCCGGGGTGCCCTCGCCGAGGGCGTCGACGACCCCGGCGACCTCCCGGCCGGGGATGGTGGGCAGGACGGGCGGCTCGGGCAGCGGGCCCCGCATGCCCTCACGCAGGGCCGTGTCCAGGAGATGGACGCCCGCCGCCCGGACGGCGACACGGACCTGTCCCGGGCCCGGCCGGGGATCCTCGACCTCCTCGTAGATGAGGTTCTCGGCCGGGCCGAACGCGTGCAGGCGGATGGCGTGCATGTGGGGTCCCCCTTCGCTTCTGGTGCGCTGTCGCAGCCCCACTCTTCGACCTCAAGCGCGCTTGAGGTCAAGCTGCCGCCTGCCCAGCGCCAGGGACACCGCGGTCAGGGCGCTGTTGAAGGAGACCTCCGACAGCACGCCGGGGGCGGCGACCTGGTCACCGGCGAGGTAGACGCCGTCACCGCGGTCGACGGCGGGCCGGTCGCGCCAGCTGGTGCCGGGCAGGTCGACAGCACCGGTACGCCCGTTCGCCACGGCCTCGCGCCGCCAGGTCACGCGCTCGCGCCAGCCCTCGAAGGCCAGATCGAGCAGCTGCTCCGCGCGGGCTACACCGTCGGCCTTGGACTCCCTTGCAACCGATGGGGATCTGACCCTGGATCAGCTGCTCTCCGGTCGGGGCGAGGGTGCGGTCCTGGGCGGTGAACCGCTCCAGCCAGCCGGGCGAGTCCAGGTCGGACACGGCGAAGGCGTCCCCGCGCCGGGTGCGCACGGCCAGGTCCGTTGTCGTGGGTACGACCGGCCGGGGCCACCGGGATGTGACATCGTCGACGTCTTCGCAGGTCAGGGCGCGTTGTCAGTGGCGGGGTGCAGCATGGGGGACATGGCGAGGCGAGCGGCGGGCGGTACGGGTGGTACGGGCGTGAAGGCGGCCCGGCGACCGGAGGTGCGGCTGCCACCCCTGGAGCCGTACGAGGGAGGCGAACTCGAACCGGACGGCGACTACGACGGCCTGGAGTTCCGCGCGGCGGACCTCACCCGCCACGACGGGGCCGGAGCCCGCTTCATGGACTGCGCGCTGACGGGCTGCGCACTGGACGAGACACGGCTGGCGCACGCCCGCATCCTGGACTCGACCCTCACCGGCATACGCGGCGTCGGCACCGACCTCACCGAGGCCACCCTGCGCGACGTCGAGCTCACCGACCCCCGCCTCGGCGGCACCCAGCTGCACGGCGCCGTACTGGAACGCGTCCTGATCCGCGGCGGCAAGATCGACTACCTGAACCTGCGCTCGGCCCGGCTGAGGGATGTCCTCTTCGAGGGCTGCGTCCTGGTGGAGCCGGACTTCGGCGGCGCCCGCCTGGAGCGGGTGGAGTTCGTGGACTGCGCCCTGAAGGGGGCGGACCTCACCGCGGCGACCCTGACGGACGTGGACCTGCGCGGGGCCGCTTCGCTGGAGATCGCGCGGGGCGTGGACCGGCTGGCGGGGGCGGTGATCAGTACGGCGCAGCTGCTGGATCTGGCGCCGGTGCTGGCCGGTCAGATGGGGATCAGGGTGGAGGGGTGACTCCGGGGGAAACCCCCATAGCCCCCAATATCAGGGAGAAGCCCAGGTCAGAATGGGTCTGACCTGGGCTTTTACGAGCCCCCTGTCGGATTCGAACCGACGACCTACGCATAACAGTTTCCGTACCCCGTAGGCGCCAAGAGTCGCTGTCGGTGGTAACAGCTGGTCAGACGGGCTCTTACCCCTTGGCTGCCCGACCGAGGGCGAACCGCAACTAGGACTGCAACTGCTCGCGCTCCCCCGACTCCGCCTGTCTGCCCCCAGCCACGGCGGCGCCGCCGGATGCTCGCAACACCGGACGGCGCCTTGATCCAGATCCTTCCTGATCAAGGAGTCCCGAGCAGGCCGCCCTCGCCCGCGCCACCTGGCGCCCGGCCGAACCGGCCCCGGTGCCGGTCCTGTTCGCCTGCCTGCTCGCCGCGTACGCGGTTCGCGACCGCGCGGCATGCGGCTCTTCGCCCACGCCATCGCGAAGCGGGGTGAGGGGCAGTGAAGCGTGATCCGCTGCTGTGGGGCGCGCCGCTCGCGGTCCTGGTCGTCCTCGCGAGTGCCGAGTACCAGCTGACGCGCGCCTGTGGCTTCGGCCCGTGGGTCGCTGCCGGGGTGCCGGCCGCGCTCGACATCTACAAGACCAACCAACAGGGGTGGGAGAGGGTTTAGCTGCATGGCACCCCCTATCCCTGTCTTTACTACGGCCGTAGTTCTCCGCAAGTGAGAACGGCCCCCGGACGCGTCACTACCGTCTCGGGGGCCGCCTTCCGTCCAGCGCCGCACGAGCGACGCGCCGGACAGAGCCCGGCCCGGCCGCTGCGCCTGGGGAAGGCCGAGCGACCGGACCGGGGGCCTTGTTCGTCGGGGGCCGCGGACGCACATCACGCGGCCCCCGCGCCTCCAGCCGCGCCCACCAGCCGTGCCAGCAGGGCGCTGGAGTCTCACCGGACGGCCGCCCCTGCGGGGGACACAGGCGCGGCCACCCTCCCGTCACCGGCATCGGCGCGCCGGTGACGGGGGCCTAAGTCGCAGCTTGCCCCGCTCGGGGAACGAGGCAGTCGGGCCGCGACGTGCCTGCCGCAGCTCCTCGGAGAGCTGGTCGGCCTCCTCGCAGGGGAGGTGGGCGTTCGCGCCGGTCTCGTCCACGGCCCGGCAGGTCGGGCAGGAGGCGCAGTGCTCCCCCAGGCGGCGGAGCGCGGCCTGCTGTGGAGTCTCGTCGGATGCGGTGACGAGCTGCCCGTGTGCGGGGCTCGAAGCCTGGTCCTGCCACGGCCATTCGGTACCGCTCATGACCGCCTCCGCGTTCGGCGTGGCTCGTGGTGGTTGCGGATCTCGACGTTGATGTCCGAGACACGCGACAGGTCCCTTCGCTCAGCGGCCTGGGCACGCTGACGAACCAGTGCCTGGCACACCCCGCAGTCGGCCGGGGGCGTCGGATCGTCGATCGGGAGGCCCAGAGTGATGGGCGGGTCCATGGTCGTCTTCATCCGAGGGCCTCCGCTGGGCCCGCTGGCCTCGTTACGGGGGTGCCACTGCGGACAGACGACGAAGTCGGCTTCGCGGTGACGGCGAGGATGCGGGCGATACGGTCGGCGCACGCCGCTTCGCTTCCAGCCTCACCGATCTCGTCGTCGAATCCGGTGACGTACCGTTCGTCTTTGAGAAAAATCTCTTCAGAGAGTCGGTTGTTCAGGGGGTTCGCCACGTCCAGCCGCATAGCGCTGTCGTCCACGGTGACCCGAAGACCGCGTTCCTCCAGGTGACCGGCGAGTCGTTGCAGGTTGTTGTTATCCACACGGAGACGATCCAACGGCGACCGTCGATGCGCGATATGACAACCTATGACACGGAGTTGATCATGCGGACGGTGGCGATCACGGGCACACGGAACACGGGGCACCGCAGCCTCGACGAATACGCCCGGCTCTTCGCCGACTACCTTGGGCCGTTCGCCAGCAGCGCGCACTTTTACATCGGCGGCGCCAAGGGCATCGACAGCCTCAGCCTGCTGTGGCTCGCCGGGAACACGACCGCCGACCTGACGATCGTCGTGCCCGGCACTGTCGACCAGCAGCCCGCTGAGGCCCGACAGGCGATCGCCCGCACGCGCGACCGGATCAAGGAGATCGTCGAACTCAGGGCATCGGAGCTGAAGTCGCCCGCGTACCACGCCCGGAACCGGTGGATGGTCGACCACGCAGGCCTGACCGTCGGCTTCCCGCACAGTACCGAGTCGTCATTGGGGACGTGGCAAACCCTCAGCTACACAGCGGATCAGGGGAAACCTCGGCTGATCGTGCCCGTGTAGCCGCCGTCTGCTGCACCATGTGCGGTATGGACGGCAGAGCCGCGGGGGCGGCACGGCTGAAGGCACTGCGGCATCGGCGCGGCCTATCGCTCGCAGCGCTCGCCCGCGCGCTCATCTCCCTCGCTGAGGAACTGCACCAGCCTGCCCTGCCGTCCGTGGCCAGCGTGCAGCGATCCGTCGCCCGCTGGGAGTCCCCGAAGCCGACGATGCCCGACGAGCGGTACCAGCTGCTCCTCGCTCACCTCTACGCGCGCACGCCCGCGGGTGAACTCTCGCTCGGCGCGGGATCCGACTTCGCCGAGTACCTGCACGCCCTCGGCCTCCTGGGGGAGAGCGAGCGGCGGACTGCGGAGCTGCGTAGCCTCATCCTGCGTGCCGCCACCGACGCAGGCGGCGGCATACTCGCTCTCCTCGCTCCGACCGTCCAGGCCGGGCTCGCTGCTGCCCTCGAGGACCCGGAGCAGACAGAGGAGGAGACCATCACGGGGTTGGCCTCCGTGGTGTCGGAAGTCAACGCGGAGGTGGGCAGTCTGCCCATGGTGCGGCTGCAACTGCTCCTCACCCCCGCCGTCGAGACGTGCCGGCGCCTGCTCGACGGCCCCGTACCCGAGCCGCTCGTCCCGCAGCTGCGGGACGTGGCGGTCGCCGCGGCGGCACTGGCCGGTCGGCTGGCCTTCGAGACGCGTGACGATGCAGCTTCCCGTGCCCTGTACGTGGAGGCGACGCGCACGGCGGGTCTGCTGGGCGGGTCGTGGCGGCAGGCCAGCGTGCACATGAGCCACGCCCTGGTGACCCTGTATTCGACGCAGGGCCTCGACGAGGCGCGGCACCTGGTCGACCAAGCCGTACGCACGGCTCGCTCGGGAGAGAGCACGCTTGTACGGGCGCGGGCGCACGCGTTGCAGGCGGAAGTTGCTGCGCGAGCCGGGCAGGAGCGGCAGGCTCAGGCCGCGCTCGGACTCGCCTGGTACGACATCGAGGCCGACCACACTGACGACCCCGCGCCCACGTCGTTCTCGTCTGGGCACCTGCGGGGATTTGAGGGTGTGTGTGAGCTGTACGTGGGGGACGCGTCCGTCGCGCACGACCGGTTCGCCCGGTCCACGGAGACGTTGTTGGCGCCGCGTGAGCAGGTTCAGCGGGCGATCGTCACGACGGACCAGGCGCTTGCCCGGATCCGGCTCGGGGAGCCACAGGCGGCGGCCGAGCTGCTGCACAAGTGCGTGGCCGCCGCGTCGGCGACGGGCGGCCGGGTGCCGGCACTTCGACTCCGCCAGGCGCGGCGGGAGCTCCGGCCGTGGCGGCGGGAGGGCTGGGTGGCCGACCTCGACGACCACCTCATGGATGCGCTCGGCGCGTGACCGGCGGTGGCTGGCCTTGTTCACGACTTTCGAGGCGGATGTACGCGACTTTGAGCAGCACGCCGACGTGAAGATGTTCGATGTTCATGAGTAACGACAGCACACATCGACTCGGGGTCGCAGCAGTCAGGTGGGCTGAGGGATCCCCGTGGCAGGTGATGGTGGTCGGGCGGCGTTCGCCGAGGCGAATCGCTCCATGCGCATTCTGATCATCACCGCCGGTTCACGGGGGGACGTCGCGCCCTACACGGGCCTGGGGCGACGCCTGCTGGACGTGGGCCATCAGGTCGCCGTGGCTGCTCACCCATCCTTCGAAGCACTCGTCGGCGGGTGCGGTATCGACTACCGGCCTGTGCCGGGAGACCCGCAGGGGCTGATCCAGGACTGGGCCCGGGCGATGTCGCGGGAGGAGACCCAGGCACTGACGAGGGCGTACGCGGACGGACTCGCCGATGGGGTGGCGGAGGCCGTGGCGGGCGGAGCCGACCTGCTACTCACGGCCTTCGGTCCGGCACCGCTCAGCCGGACAGCCGGCGAAGCGTTCGGCGTCCCCGTCATCGGCACCTACCTCGTACCGGCGTTCGCCACCGGACAGTTCCCGCTGCCCAACGCACGGAGCACCGATGGCCTGGGACCGGAGGACAACCTTGCCGCGGGCCGGGATGTGCTGAGGCGCGCGGAAGGGGTTTTCGCGGGCGCCGTCACCCGGCTGCGCGCCCACCTCGGGCTGCCCGCAGGCGAGCCCTTGGCACCGGTGGACATCCGGCCGGTCTTCCACGGCTTCAGCCCGCTGGTGGTGCCGCGCCCCGAGGACTGGCCGCCCTGGGCCGAAGTGGCGGGCTAATGGTGGCCCGCGCGGCCGGACGGCTGGCAACCCCCGGCCGAACTGGTCGACTTCCTCCAGGCCGGTCCGCCCCCGGTGTTCATCGGGTTCGGCAGTATGGCGGCGGGGCAGGGGGAACGGCTCAGTGAGCTGGTGGCCGGGGCGGTGAAGCGGGCAGGCGAGCGCGCGGTGGTGCAGGCGGGGTGGGCCAATTTGAGCGGCTGCGGCGCCGACGTCCTGGCCATCGGCGACGTCCCGCACGACTGGCTGTTCCCTCGCGTCGCCGCCGTCGTCCACCATGCCGGGGCGGGCACCACCGGAGCCGGACTGCGCGCCGGTGTGCCCGCTGTGCCCATTCCCGTCATGGCCGACCAGCCGTTCTGGGCGTCTCGGCTGTGCGAGCTGGGAGTTGCCCCGCGGCCTGTGCCGTTCCAAGGCCTCACAGCCGCAGCCCTCGGCAACGCGATCACGGCCTGCCTGTCCGAGCCGGCCCACCGCAGCCGCGCGGCCGAACTCGCCCACGGGATCGCTGCAGAGGACGGCACCGCTTCGCTGCTCGCCCGCATCGGCTCAGAGAGCGCCGGGTAAAGCCGCATCGCCGTGCTGCTGTGCCAGGCTGCCCGAGGCACTCTGCCGCATCCGGTGCTGCCGAAACGCGTGGACAATTCGAACGTCGCCGCGCCCCCAGCCGCCTCCCAAAGTCGTGAGCAAACGCTGCCCGAGTCGTGAACGTAGCCACGCCTCGGTCCTCGCGAATGATGCGGCGAAGCGGATGGGGGATGCGCTGTGGGGGTGAACGCTTCTGTCGCAACCAGCACTGCAACCAGGCGGAAAACAGAACAGCGGCTCCCCGAAGGAAACCGCTGGTCAGAGGTGGAGCCCCCTGTCGGATTCGAACCGACGACCTGCTGTTTACAAGACAGCTGCTCTGACCATCTGAGCTAAGGAGGCATCACGCGGGACGACGCCACGCGTGAAGGCGGCTCCACTGTACACAGAGCCCGTTTCCCGAAGCCACGAAGTTCCGCGGTCCGAGCAGGGCCGCCGCACCTCAGTCCAGCGCGTAGTCGAAGTCGTACGCCACGGACTTCTCCCCGTGCCGGGCGGTGAAGCGCCCCGTCCCGCGCAGGCCCGTCAGCTCCCCACCACCCGACCCCGCCACGACCTCGAACGTGCAGTGCACGGTCCCGTCGGCGTCGAAGTGGCCGCGCTCCTCCACCACGAAGGTGCCCTCGCGCCCGTCGAGCCGGCCGGAGATCAGCTCCATGCCGGTGTAGGTGCCGGTCTTCTCGGTGAGGTAGGCGATCGTGTACGCGCAGATGGTCTCGGCGGCCTCGATGCCGCCGGTGAAGGTGTTGGTGACGGTGGCGCGGGCGAGGCGGGGGCTCGCGTCGTCGCCCGGGCCGAGGCCGTGCTCCTCCCAGTCGGCGAAGGTGAAGTGGCCGGTCGTACGGGTCGTGGTCATGGAAGGTCCTCCGTACAGCAGGAAGGCGCCCCGCACCTGCCGTGCGGAGCCGTGTGTGACCACCTTGGCGGCCGTACCTGACATCTCCTGTCAGGTACGGCGGATCCGCCGGGACAATGGCCCGCATGCGTGCCGACCGCCTCCTCTCCCTCCTCCTGCTCCTGCAGAGCCGCGGCCGGATGACCGCGCCGGAGCTCGCCGCCGAGCTGGAGGTGTCGGTCCGGACGGTCTACCGGGACATCGAGGCGCTGAGCGCGGCGGGCGTACCGGTGTGCGCCGATCGCGGGCCCGTCGGCGGGTACCGCCTGATGGACGGCTATCGCACACGGCTGACCGGGCTCACGGACGCGGAGGCCGGTTCGCTGTTCCTCGCCGGGGTGCCCGGTCCGGCGCGGGATCTGGGACTGGGGGCGGTGCTGGCGAGCGCCCAGCTGAAGGTGCAGGCCGCTCTGCCCGCCGAGCTGGCCGAGCAGGCGCGGCGGGTTCAGGAACGGTTCCATCTGGACGCGCCGGCGTGGTTCCGGGAGGCCGACCCGGTCCCGCATCTGGAGGCGGTCGCGCGGGCGGTGTGGGAGCACCGGGTGCTGCGGGTGCACTACCGGCGGTGGGGCGGTGAGGTGCACCGTGAGGTGCGTCCGCTGGGGCTCGTCCTGAAGGGCGGCATCTGGTACCTGGTGGCGCAGGCGGAGGAGACGGCCGTACGGACGTATCGGGTGTCGCGTGTGCTGTCGGCGGAGGACACCGGGGAGGTCTTCGAGCGTCCCGCCGGGTTCGATCTGGCCGCCTACTGGGAGGAGTCCTCCCGGCGTCTGGAGTCCGCTCTGCACCAGGGCACCGCCCGGCTGCGGATCTCGCCCCGCGCGCAGCGGCTGCTGCCCATGCAGTTCGGCGCGGCGGGCGTACGGGCCCTGGAGAGTGCGGGTCCGCCGGACGATGCGGGCTGGGTGGAGGTGGACATGCCCGTCGAGACGGAGGCGGTCGCGGTCGGCGACCTGCTCAGGCTCGGCACGGAGGCCGAGGTGCTCGGCCCTCCCGGGCTGCGGCGGGCCGTCGCCCGGGCCGTGACGGTGCTGGCGGACCGCTACGGCTGAACCGGCCTCGAAAGTTGCCGCGAAATTCACAGGGCCCGAGGTACTGACAGACCAGGTGAACGCCAGGTACCGTCCTGAGCCAGTTCACTGCGTGGACTACACCAAACAAAACCACACGGAATCACCCGTCGTGGCACCACCTTCCTACAACGGATCGTCCGGCACGTTCCTGCCGGTAGAAGGGGGCCCATTCACCATGGCCACTGTCTCGTTCGACAAGGCGACCCGGATCTACCCGGGTTCCGACAAGCCCGCCGTGGACGCGCTCGACATCGAGATCGAGGACGGCGAGTTCCTCGTTCTGGTCGGCCCGTCCGGCTGTGGAAAGTCCACCTCCCTCCGCATGCTGGCGGGGCTCGAGGACGTGAACTCCGGCGCCATCCGCATCGGCGACCGTGACGTCACCCACCTGCCGCCGAAGGACCGGGACATCGCCATGGTGTTCCAGAACTACGCCCTGTACCCGCACATGACGGTCGCCGACAACATGGGCTTCGCGCTCAAGATCGCCGGTGTGCCGAAGGCGGAGATCCGGCAGAAGGTCGAGGAGGCCGCGAAGATCCTCGACCTCAGCGAGTACCTGGACCGCAAGCCGAAGGCCCTGTCCGGTGGTCAGCGCCAGCGTGTCGCGATGGGCCGCGCCATCGTGCGTGAGCCGCAGGTGTTCCTCATGGACGAGCCGCTGTCCAACCTGGACGCCAAGCTCCGCGTCTCCACCCGTACGCAGATCGCGTCGCTGCAGCGCCGCCTCGGCATCACCACCGTCTACGTCACCCACGACCAGGTCGAGGCCATGACGATGGGCGACCGTGTGGCGGTCCTCAAGGACGGTCTGCTCCAGCAGATCGACACCCCGCGCAACATGTACGACAGGCCCGCCAACCTCTTCGTGGCCGGCTTCATCGGCTCCCCGGCGATGAACCTGGTCGAGGTGCCGATCACCGACGGCGGTATCAAGTTCGGCAAGTCGGTCGTGCCGGTGGACCGCGACGCGCTGTCCGCGACCACCGACAAGACGGTCACCGTCGGTGTCCGTCCCGAGCACTTCGACGTGGCCGGCGCGGACGCCGACCTGGGTCTGGCCATCACGGTGAACGTGGTCGAGGAGCTGGGCGCCGACGCGTACGTCTACGGCACCGCGAAGCTCGGCGACGAGGCCAAGGACCTGGTCGTGCGGGTCAGCGGCCGGGACGTCCCGGAGAAGGGCTCCACGCTGCACGTCGTGCCGCGCTCCGGCGAGACCCACGTGTTCTCGACCTCCACGGGCGAGCGCCTCTCCGACTGACTCCGGGTAATTCACCCAGGTTGACGAATCGGGCCCCGCGGACCAACTGCGGGGCCCTTCTCGTTGTCGACAAATACCCCGGCACATCGGTCATTTCGAGCAGTGTGCGTCAACGCCTTACCCACAATCAGGGACTGTCTCATCCCCCGAACCGGTGACTAAATGTCTACAAACCATCACTGCACGCTACCCTCACACGCGTGAAGCACTCCACTACCCCACAGACGCGACGCGGCCGGGGCCCCGCCCGCCGGATCGGCCGCTCCCTCGCCCTCGTCCTGCCCGTCGTCCTGGTGCTCTCCGGGACCCTCGCGGTCACCCACGTCAACTGGTCGGGGAACTCCTCGGGCCCGGTGCTGACCGCCGCGGACACCACCACGTCCTCAGCCTCGTCGCGGGCCGCCGAGCGCGCGCCGCAGGACGTGCTGCGGGACCAGCTGCTGACCGAGCTGCAGGAGGAGGACCCGGGCACCGTCCTCACCCACCTCCAGCAGGCCGTCAACGGCCGCCCCTCGCTGGCCGAGCACTGCACCTCGATCGCCCGCGCCCTCGGCCGCGCCGCGGTCAAGGTGTACGGCCCGACCCGCGCGCAGTCGTACGCGCGGCCCGTCTGCGACACCTCCTTCGCCTCGGGCGTCGCCGCCGCGCACGGCTGAGCGCGGAGGTTCGTCACAGCGGGTAACAGCTGGTCAAGGAAACGGTCGCCTGCGGGATGCGAGCGCGGGGCGCCACGTACAGTTCGGTCATGACCGATCCGAGTGCCGCGTCCCGCCCCGTTCAAGCCGTCGTTCTCGCCGGCGGCCAAGGCTCCCGGCTGCGTCCCTACACCGACGACCGGCCCAAGCCGATGGTCGAGATCCCCGGCACGGGGACGCCGATCATCGGCCATCAGCTGTCCTGGCTCGCCGAGGAGGGCGTCACGGACGTCGTGATCTCCTGCGGCCATCTCGCCGAGGTCCTGCAGAAGTGGCTGGACTCCGCCGACCTGCCCGTGTCCGTCACGACCGTCGTCGAGTCGGAACCCCTCGGCCGGGGCGGCGGCCTCAAGTACGCCGCCGCGCACCTCCCCCACCCGGACCAGCCCTGGTACGCCACGAACGGCGACATCTGGACCCGTTTCTCGCTGCGCGACATGGCGGACTTCCACACCGAGCGCGACGCCGTCGCGACGGTCGCCCTGGCCCGCCCGCGCATCCCGTGGGGCGCGGTGAAGACCGACGGCTTCGGCCACATCACCGACTTCATCGAGTCCCCGCCGTCCACCTTCGAGATCAACGCGGGTGTGTACGTCTTCTCCCCCGAGTTCGCCGCCATGCTCCCGGCGCGCGGCGACCACGAGCGCACCACGTTCCCGCACCTGGCCCGCGTACGCCGCCTGGCCGGCTTCCCGATCCCGCAGGGCTCCTACTGGCGCGCCATCGACACCGCGAAGGACCTGACGGAGGCGGCGAAAGAGCTGGCGGCGCAGGGCCGCTGACGCCCCGTCCGTCGCCTACGTCCGCCGACTTCCGCCACGCCGAAACACATCCCCTCTGCCATGCCGAAGAGGTCCCGCACGTCGTCCGTGCGGGACCCCTTTTGTCGTACGCGTACGGCCTCTACGGGCCTATCCCAGCAGGCCGCCCACCAGCCCCGGCTGTCCGGACGACGAGGAGCCGCCGCCGCTGCTGTCGGAGCCGCCGGTCGAGCCGCCGCTGCCGCTGGTGGCACTGCCGCCGGAGGTCGGCCCGGAGCTGGTGCTCGGTGCCTCTCCGGCCGGGGAGGACTGCTGCGGCGGGGCCTGGCCCGCGCTGCCCTGGGTCTGGCTGGGCACGCCGCCGCCGGTGGCGGTGCCGCTCTCCCGGGCCGCGCCCGGGGTGGTCGCGGCGTCCGTGGACGGGCTGGCCGTACCCGAGGTGGCGCCCTGGGTCGGCGAGACGGAGGCCGACGGCGTCCTCTTCTGCCGTTTGCCGGGCTCCTGCGGGAGCGGGGAGCCGGGCAGTTCGTTGCGCGGGGCCTCGCCGGGACCGGGGACGACCACGCGGTCGGTGTCCCGGACGGCACCGCCGAGCAGCGAACCGACCAGGAGCGTGATCCCGGTGACGACGGCGGTGACGAGGGCGCCGCGGCGCAGCACGTAGCGGCGCAGGTCCCAGATGTGGGCGCGGGGTCCGAGGCGGCGCCAGGCGCTGCCCGCGAGGCGGCCGTCGACGGAGTAGACGGGGGCGCCGGCGGTGATCAGCGGGGACCAGGCGGCGAGGTAGATGATGTCGGGCGTCTCGTAGGCGGGGACGCTCGTCCAGCTGACGGTGACCAGCAGCGCGGCCGACAGCATCGCACCGCCGACGGCGGCGAGGCGCTGCCAGCAGCCCAGGACCGTCAGGACGCCGACGATGACCTGGGCGAAGGCGATGACGAGACCGGAGCCGACCGGGTGCTGGAGGGCGAACTGGCGCAGCGGTTCGGCGACTTCCCAGGGGTGCAGGGTGTTGAGCCACTTGACCATGGAGCCGCGCTCGCCGCCGTCGAAGTAGACGGGGTCGCACAGCTTGCCCATCCCGGCGTAGATGGAGATGCAGCCGAGGAAGACGCGCAGCGGCAGCAGGACGACGCCGAGGTTCATACGGCGGCCCGGGTAGTAGGCGTGCCGTGCGGGGTCGTCGCCGTGCCGCTTGCCCGGCCGCTCGGTCTCGTCGTCGTCCGCTGCCTGGTAGGCGCCGGTGTCCTCGAACTCGTCGTCGCCGTAGGCCGTCTCGTCGTAGGCGGGTTCGTCGTAGGCGGGTTCGTCGTAGGCGCTGCCGACGGTGCGCATGGGCGGCAGCACGCGCGTCTCACCGGAAGGGGGGGTGCGCTGGGCGCCGACGACGGGCGTTTCGACGGTCTGGGCGAACTCGTCCTGGGGGTTGTCGCCGCCGTACCCGGTGTCGACGCGGGGAATGACCTGGGTGGCCCCGGCGTCGGAGGTCTGCTCGTCGGCGTGGCGGACGCTTTCGCTCCGCACAGCCTGCAGGAGCCGGTGGGCGCCGGTGTCGTCCGGGGCGGACCTGCCGCTCCAGACGACGGGCCGACGGCGGGCGGCGGTCGCGTCCGCCCGGCCCTCGGCACCCATGACGGGGATGCGGGCGGTGTCCTCGGCGGCGCTCATGTGCCGTGCGATCCGAGGGGATTGGATGCGCCGCGTCGAGGCGCCCAGCTGCACGCGGAAACTCGCGTGGTTGACGATGACCTGCGCCGGATCGCTCGGCACCTTCACCATGCTCAGCGCGGGAGCGTCGTCGTGTCCCGACGAGCGGTCCCCCGTGGGTGTGCGGGGTGTTCTGGTGTCCACACTCATCTAACCGAGTGACGCCGAGTTAGGACACTGCTTTGACCCGCCGGATCTGTCCGGACAGCGTCAAGCTTGTCCGGGCCGCCCCGAATCCCCTGAATGAGTGGAGATGCCGAACATGCGTTCAGGCGCGGCGGCGCGCCGCCTCGTACAGCACGACGCCCGCCGCGACACCGGCGTTGAGCGACTCCGCGCCGCCGGGCATCGGGATCCGCACCCGGAAGTCGCACGTCTCGCCGACCAGCCGCGACAGCCCCTTGCCCTCGCTGCCGACGACGATGACGACGGGCCCCTCCA
Source organism: Streptomyces deserti (assembly GCF_054782695.1). Taxonomy (NCBI): domain Bacteria; kingdom Bacillati; phylum Actinomycetota; class Actinomycetes; order Kitasatosporales; family Streptomycetaceae; genus Streptomyces; species Streptomyces deserti. The sequence continues at coordinate 122,818 of NZ_BAAGRZ010000012.1, read as the reverse complement.
GCGCCTCCAGCTCACCGAGTTCGACGTCCCCGTCGGCGGCGAGCCCGACCACGATGAGCCCGGCCTTCTTGTACGCCTCGAGAGCCCGCGTCAGATTCGTGGCACGGGCGACGGGCGTACGGGCGGCGGTACCGGCGGACGTCTTCCAGGCACCGGCGGTCATACCGGCGGCCCGCCGCTCGGGTACGACGACACCGTGCCCGCCGAAGGCGGCGACGGACCGCACGACGGCACCGAGGTTGCGCGGGTCGGTCACTCCGTCGAGGGCGACGATCAGCGGGTCCTCACCCGCGTCGGCGGCGGCGTCGGCGAGGTCCTGCGGATGGGCGTACTCGTACGGCGGGACCTGGAGCACCAGCCCCTGGTGGTTCAGCCCGTTGGTCATCCGGTCGAGCTCGGGCCGGGGCGCCTCCATGAGGTTGATCCCCCCGCGCTCGGCGGCCAGCTGAAGGGCCTCTCGCACCCGCTCGTCGTTGTCGATGAACTGCTGGACGTACAGCGTGGTGGCGGGTACGCCCTCGCGCAGCGCCTCGACGACGGGGTTGCGGCCGACGACGAGCTCGGAGGTGCCCTTGGAGCGGGGACCCTTGGCGCGGCTCTGGGCGCGCCGGGCCTTGGCCTGGGCGGCGCGCTGCTTGGCGTGCCCCTTGCGCATCTCGGCGGGCGGGGTCGGCCCCTTGCCCTCCAGGCTCCGGCGCCGCTTGCCGCCACTGCCGACCTGCGCGCCCTTCTTGCCGGACATGCGGCGGTTGTTCGCGGCCATGATCTACCTGTCTCTGTCTGCGTGCGTACGTACGTCTGTGAAGTGTGCCGCCCGGAGGCCCGGGCGGCACAGTCGATCAAGCAGGGCGCTAGCGCGGGCCGAGGCTCCAGCGCGGACCCTGCGGGCTGTCCTCGATGACCAGCCCGGACTGGCCCAGCTGGTCCCGGATGGCGTCCGCCGTGGCCCAGTCCTTCCGCGCCCGGGCGGCTTCGCGCTGGTCCAGGACCATCCGCACGAGGCTGTCGACGACGCCGTGCAGATCCTCGCCCCGGTCGTTCTCCCCGACCCAGTGCGCATCGAGCGGGTCGAGGCCGAGGACGCCCAGCATGGCCCGCACCTCGGCGAGCCGCGCCACGGCGGCCTCCTTGTCGTCGGCGGCCAGCGCGGAGTTGCCCTGCCGCACCGTCGTGTGCACGACGGCGAGCGCCTGCGGCACCCCCAGGTCGTCGTCCATCGCCTCGGCGAAGGCGAGCGGCACCTCGGGGGCCGGCTCGACGACTCCGGCCTTCTCCACCACGCGCTGCACGAACCCCTCGATCCGCGCGAACGCGGACTCGGCCTCGCGCAGGGCCTCCTCGCTGTACTCGATGGTCGAGCGGTAGTGCGGAGTGCCCAGGTAGTACCGGAGCACGATGGGCCGCCACTGCTTGACCATCTCCGACACGAGCACGGAGTTGCCGAGCGACTTGGACATCTTCTCGCCGCTCATCGTCACCCAGGCGTTGTGCACCCAGTACTGGGCGAAGTCGTCGCCGTAGGCCTTGGCCTGGGCGATCTCGTTCTCGTGGTGCGGGAAGACCAGGTCGAGCCCGCCACCGTGGATGTCGAAGGCGGAGCCCAGATACTTGTGCGCCATGGCGGAGCACTCCAGGTGCCACCCCGGACGCCCACGCCCCCACGGCGTCTCCCAGTCGGGCTCACCGGGCTTGGTCGCCTTCCACATGGCGAAGTCCCGCGGATCCCGCTTGCCGGTGATGCCCTCCTCGGCGGGCTGGCGCATCTCCTCCAGGTCCTGCCCCGACAGTTCCAGGTAGGAGGGCCAGGACCGGACGTCGAAGTACACACTGCCGTCGGCCTCATAGGCGTGCCCGCGCTCGATGAGCGTGCGCATCATCTCGACCATCTCGGTGACATGACCGGTGGCACGCGGCTCGTACGTGGGCGGAAGGCAGCCGAGCACGCTGTACCCGTCGTTGAAGGCACGCTCGTTCTCGTAGCCGATGGCCCACCAGGGGCGGCCCTGGTCGGCCGACTTGGCGATGATCTTGTCGTCGATGTCCGTGACGTTCCGGACGAACGTCACGTCATAGCCGCGGTACTCGAACCAGCGGCGCATGATGTCGAAGTTCAGCCCCGACCGGATGTGCCCGATGTGCGGAGCCGCCTGCACGGTGGCGCCACACAGGTAGATCGAGACACAACCCGGCTTGAGCGGGGTGAAGTCACGGATCTGCCGGGCGCTGGTGTCGTACAGGCGAATAGTCACCACTCCAGGGTAGTGGGCCGCACGGAGTGCCATGCGACCATCGGCTCGAGGGGGATGCATTCGTGACGTAGCCGTTGGAGGGCTCCGGGGCGGAGCGCCGGTGGGCAGGAAGGTCAGGACCGGACCACCAGGGCCGTGGCGATGGCCATGAGTCCCTCACCGCGCCCGGGGAAACCCAGCCCGTCCGTCGTCGCCCCCGACACGGACACCGGCGCCCCCACCGCCTCCGACAGAATCTTCTGGGCCTCCTCCCGGCGCTTACCGATCTTCGGCCGGGGCCCGACGACCTGCACCGCGACGTTGCCGATCCGGAACCCCGCCGCGCGCACGATCCGCGCGGCCTCCGTCAGCAGCACCACCCCCGACGCCCCCGACCACTCGGGCCGCCCGGTGCCGAAATGCTGCCCCAGATCACCGAGCCCGGCGGCGGAGAACAGCGCGTTGCAGGCCGCGTGGGCGACGACGTCCGCGTCGGAGTGCCCGGCCAGCCCGGGCCCCTCTCCCTCCCACTTCAGCCCCGCGCACCACAGCTCCCGCCCTTCCTCGAAGGCATGGATGTCGGTCCCGATGCCGACCTGCGGCAGAGGCACCCCCGCGAACTCCTCGAGCCCCTCAGAACCCATCGGTCAGCCTCCTGCGCGCCAGCACCGCCTCGGCCAGCACCATGTCCAAGGGGCGCGTGACCTTGAACGCCTCCTCGTGCCCGGGCACCGCCACCACCGTCAGCCCGAGCCGCTCGACCATCCCGGCGTCATCGGTCACCTCACCGGTCACCACCTCGTGCGCCCGTACGAGCGTCGCCCGCTCGAACCCCTGCGGCGTCTGCACCGCCCGCAGCCGCGCCCGCTCGGGCGTGGCGACGACCGGCTCGGGCTCACCCGGGGTCGCGGCCGGCTCGACCTCCTTGACCGTGTCGGCGAGCGGCAGCGCCGGAACCACCGCCGGCGCGCCCTCGCGCACCGCCTCGATCACACCGTCCACCGTGTCCACCGGGACCAGCGGCCGCGCCGCGTCGTGCACCAGCACGATGTCGTAGTCGGCCGGCAGCGCGTCCAGGCCGAGCCTCACGGACTCCTGCCGCGTCGCTCCGCCCGGCACCACGAGAAAGTCCGTGCGCTCGGGCAGCGCGTGCGCGTCGAGCAGCGACCTGACCTCGCCCGCACCGTCGGGCGGGGCCACGACGATCACGAGGGAGACATGGCGGGACGCGGCCATCGCGCGCACCGCGTGGATGAGCATGGGAGTGCCGCCCAGCGCGCGGAGCGCCTTGGGGGCGCCCGGACCGAGGCGTACACCTCGGCCGGCGGCCGGGATCACGGCTGCCGTACGGACCCCCGTACGGGCTGCCGACGGCGAAGGGCGCGAATCGTCAGACATCGGTTCCTGTCAGGTTTGTGCGCTTGGCCTACGTGGGTATGGCCCTGGGGGTACCCCCTGCTCCAAGAGCTCGGGGGAGTGCCGGGCGCGACGCCTTGACCGGACCCTTCCGTGACACTGGTCGAGCCAGCTGCCCGGGCCCGGCACGTCAGGTACGGGGGACACCCCCGGCGTACGACATGTGCGTACGAACATGCCGCAGCGCCCGGCGACAGGAGATACGTCATCGGGCACCGCGGCATTTCAATGTGCTGGCGAAGTGCTGAACGAACGGGCTTCGCCTCGGGTCAGGAGGCGAGAACCTCGTCGAGCAGGGCCTCGGCCTTGTCCTCGTTGGTGTTCTCCGCGAGGGCGAGTTCGCTCACCAGGATCTGGCGGGCCTTGGCGAGCATGCGCTTCTCACCGGCGGAGAGTCCGCGCTCGCGCTCACGACGCCACAGGTCACGCACGACTTCCGCGACCTTGATGACATCACCCGAGGCGAGCTTCTCCAGGTTTGCCTTGTAGCGACGGGACCAGTTCGTGGGCTCCTCGGCATACGGCGCGCGCAGCACCTCGAAGACCCGGTCCAGCCCGTCCTGACCGACCACATCACGCACGCCGACGAACTCCGCATTGTCCGCTGGCACACGTACCGTCAGGTCACCCTGGGCGACCTTCAGCACCAAGTAGGTCTTGTCCACGCCTTTGATCTGGCGAGTTTCGATGGCCTCGATCAGCGCGGCCCCGTGATGGGGATAGACCACGGTGTCGCCAACCTTGAACGTCATGTGACAGGTACCCCTTCCGTGGCTATCCAGGGTAACACGGATACGGCGGCTTCTGAATGGCGTTTTCGCAGGTCAGGGCATATCTCGGGGCTTGACAACAGCGACAGGAACGTGCTTCGCGGGGGCAGCGGAAGAAAGTATTCGCAGGTCGGAGCGGCTGTCCGGGGCGACTGAAACGCGTACGTTACACGCATCCGGAGGCCCCTCCGAGCGACCGAACATCCCGATATGTCCGGTTCCAGGTGCCCGACTTCCGCTACTCCGTTCGGTGGCCCGAGCCGGGTTCCGGCCGAATCCGGAATTGATCATTGAGCGACGGGCCGAGCGGGCGGTGATCAATTCTGCGGGGCTCCGCGCATTCGTTCACGGAAATTTCGCGGTACTCCCGGGGCTGCTTATGTGAATGGCGGACGAGCCGGCCCAATGTGACCTCGGAGGCCCTGGGGACGGAGCGGGATCGGGGGTGCCGGGGGGTCGGGTGCGGCCGCCTGGGACCGGCTCGGTAACCTAAGGCCGCTGACAGCCACTTAGGGCGGCTTTACACCTCGCCGCCGCCTCGCTCGAGTCAAGGAGTTGCCGCCGCCGTGAGCAGCAGCCTTCGACGCGGCGCCCTCGCCGCCGCCGCCATCGCGTTCTCGATCGCCTCGCTCGCCGCGTGCGGCGCCGGCCACAACGCTCAGACCCTGCAGGTCAGGCCGGACAACGCGGCAACGACCGTGGGCGACATCAAGGTCCAGAACGCGATCGTCATCACGCAGCCGGACCGGGAGTCGACGGGCCCGGCGGTGATCTCCGCCACCCTGTTCAACTCCGGCACCACCGACCAGAGGCTGGAGTCGGTCACCCTCCCCGGCACCGGCAAGACCGCCGAGCTCACCCCGGCCAAGGGCGGGAGCCTGACCGTCCCGGCCGGCGGTTCGCTGATCCTGGGCGGCAAGGACAATGCCTCGGCGGTCCTGCCGAGCAGCCGCGAGGCCGTCCAGGACGGCAACGCCCAGAAGGTCACCTTCACCTTCAGCAAGACCGGTGACGTGAGCCTGGAGGCGTTCGTCGTCCCGGCCGAGGGCTACTTCTCCTCCTGGGGCCCGACCGAGGTCCCCGCCGCGCCGGGCGCCTCGGCCGATCCGACGGGCAGTCCGTCCGGCAGCCCCTCCGAGGGCGCGTCGGCCTCGCCGGGCGAGACCCCGGCCACGCCGTCCACCCCGACCGACTCCGCGTCGGCGAGCGCGTCGGCCGGCGAGTCGCCGGAGGGCGGGTCGGCCGCCGGCCACTGAGCAGCGGCACCTCGGCTGCCGTACCTCAGCTGCCGTACCTCAGTCGTACGAGAAGGTACGAGAAGGTACGAGAAGGGCGGGACCTCCTGGAGAGGTCCCGCCCTTCGTGTCGTACAGGCGGTGTACGGATCCGCCGTACGGCCGGTTCCGGTTTACGGCTCGAACTTGTAGCCGAGGCCGCGGACCGTCACCAGGTAGCGCGGCGCGCCCGGGTCCGGCTCGATCTTGGCGCGCAGGCGCTTGACGTGGACGTCGAGGGTCTTGGTGTCACCGACGTAGTCGGCGCCCCAGACGCGGTCGATGAGCTGCATGCGGGTCAGCACGCGGCCGGCGTTGCGCAGCAGCATCTCCAGGAGATCGAACTCCTTCAGCGGAAGGTCGATCTTGGTGCCGCCCACAGTGACGACGTGCCGGTCGACGTCCATGCGGACCGGACCGGCCTCCAGGGCGGCCGGTGCCACCTCCTCCGGCTCGCCGCGGCGGCGCAGCACGGCGCGGATCCGGGCGACCAGCTCGCGCGAGGAGAACGGCTTGGTGACATAGTCGTCGGCACCTATTTCCAGGCCGACCACCTTGTCGATCTCGCTGTCCTTGGCCGTCACCATGATCACGGGGACGTTGGACTTGCCGCGCAGCTGGCGGCAGACCTCGGTGCCCGGCAGGCCGGGCAGCATCAGGTCGAGGAGGACGAGGTCGGCGCCGTTGCGCTCGAACTCGTCGAGTCCGTCGGGCCCGGTGGTCGCGACGGCGACCTCGAAGCCCTCCTTGCGGAGCATGTACGACAGGGCGTCGGAGAAGGACTCCTCGTCCTCGACGACGAGCACACGGGTCACGGAAGGACCTCCGGGGCGGAAAGCGTTTCGTACGCGGTGGTGTTCGGGGATGAGTCGGCGGATGTGTGGGATGTGGGGGATGTGGCAGATGAGGGGGTGGACCGGTCGGCCTCTTCGTCTTCGTCGAGGTCTGCGCGATCGTCGCGGGTGGGCCGCTGTCCCGCGCGGTCGCGGGCAGCACCGGCCTCCGGCAGCCGCAGGGTGAAGGTGGAGCCCTGGCCTTCGGCGCTCCACACCGTGACCTCCCCGCCGTGCGAGGCGACCACGTGCTTCACGATCGCGAGGCCCAGTCCCGTGCCGCCGGTGGCACGGGAGCGGGCGGGGTCGACGCGGTAGAAGCGCTCGAAGATGCGCTCCTTGTCCCGGTCGGAGATGCCGATGCCCTGGTCGGTGACGGCGATCTCGATCAGGTCCCCGCTCGGCTGGCTCACCCTGCGGGCGGCTATGCCGACGCGGGTGCGGGCCGGGGAGTAGTTGACGGCGTTCTCGACGAGGTTGCCGAGGGCGGCGGCGAGCTGGCCGCGGTTGCCCCACACGGCCAGGTCCGCGGTGCCCGTCCGTCGCCCACCACCACCCTCAGCGGAAGGCTCTTCGGGCCCCTTGATCGAGGCGGCCATGGTGATCTGCTTGGTGCCGGCCTGGTGGCGGCAGCGGTCGATGGCCTCGGCGACCAGTTCGTCGACGCGGACCGGCTCGGCGTCCTCCAGCGGATCGTCGTTCTGCACCCGGGACAGGTCGATGAGCTCCTGGACCAGGTTGGTGAGCCGGGTCGCCTCGATCTGCATCCGTCCGGCGAAGCGCTGCACGGCCTCCGGGTCGTCGGAGGCGTCCATGACGGCCTCCGAGAGGAGGGAGAGCGCACCGACGGGTGTCTTGAGCTCGTGGCTGACGTTCGCGACGAAGTCGCGCCGGACCGCCTCGATACGGCGGGCCTCGGTGAGGTCCTCGACGAGCAGCAGCACCAGCCGGGAGCCGAGGGGCGCCACGCGCGCGGAGACGGCGAGGGCCTCGCCCCGCCCGGTCCCGCGCCGCGGGAGATCCAGCTCGACCTGGCGTATCTCCCCGTCCCGCCGGGTGTCCCGGGCCATCTGCAGCATGGGCTCGACGGCGAGCTTGCCGCCGCGGACCAGTCCGAGGGCGTACGCGGCGGAGCTGGCCTTGACCACGGCGTCCGCCTCGTCGAGGACGACGGCGGAGGAGCGCAGCACGGACAGGACCGTGTCCACGCCCGGCGGAAGCACCGGGTCCGTGTGCAGGGAGGTGCGGGTCGGGCGCTTCTGCTCGCGCTCGCTCCAGCGGAACGCGAGCATGGCGATGACGCCGGTGAGCACTCCGGCGATCGCTGCCGCTGCGGCGACCGCCGCGTTCACGTCCATGCATCCAGGTTAGGCATGGGGGAAGACATCCCCACAGCCGTCGGAGGCCGAGCTCGAACACTCGTCGCCCAGAGTTCACCTTGGAGCCAGTAATGGTTCATTTGGGATGACGGAAACGGACGCGTACGGGGCGGAACGTGGGAGCGTGGGGTGCGAGCCCCCCGAAATTGACGTACGAGAGGGAACCCTGATGCGGGACGCGTACCACGAGGAACTGGATTCGATCGGCGACGGTCTGGTGGAGATGGCCAGGCTGGTCGGGTCGGCGATCGGGCGCGCCACGACCGCCATCCTCGACTCCGACCTGAAGCTGGCCGAGAGCGTGATCGAGGCCGACGCGAAGGTCGACGAACTCCAGCACGACCTGGAGGCCCGGGCGATAGCCCTGCTGGCGCGGCAGCAGCCGGTGGCGACGGACCTGCGTATCGTCGTCACCTCCCTGCGCATGTCGGCCGACCTGGAGCGCTCCGGCGACCTCGCCCAGCACGTGGCGAAGCTCGCCCGGCTGCGTTACCCGGACCGTGCGGTCCCCCACGACCTGCACGCCACCATCCTGGAGATGGGCCAGCTCGCCCAGCGCCTGATGGCGAAGGCGGCCGAGGTGATCATCACGAAGGACGTCGACCTGGCGCTCCAGCTGGAGCAGGACGACGACGCGATGGACCTGCTGCACCGCACCCTCTTCCAGCACCTGATGGACGACCGCTGGAAGCACGGCATCGAGACGGCCGTCGACGTCACCCTCGTCGGCCGCTACTACGAGCGCTTCGCCGACCACGCGGTCTCCGTCGCCAAGCGGGTGGTGTACCTGGTGACCGGCGAGCACGCCGACGAGCTCCAGGCGGACAAGCCGGAGATCCAGCCGGTGGCGGGCGCCGAGAGCGCCTGATCAGGCGCGAAAGGGGTCGGCCGGGGATTCCCCGGGGCGCGCAAGCCTCTATGCGCCGTTGATGCGCCCAGCCGAACGGGCGTCCAATGGGCACCAGGCACCAGCCTTGAGGAGGGACCATGGCCGAATCCCCCAGCACGACACCCGACCCCACGCAGGAGCGCGAGACCGAGCAGCCCGCCGAGGTCAGGAACCTGACCCTGATAGCCGCCTGCGGCTGCGGCTCGGGCTGCGGCTGCGGCTGCCAGTCGGGCAGTCCCTGCCAGTGCGGTTGAGACGTACTCGTACGACAGTGAAGGGCCCCGGCGCCGACGCCGGGGCCTTCGCCATGCGGGCGGCATCGCGATGGCATGCGGGCGGTGCCCGCGCGGTCGCCCCTCCGGTGCAGCGGGCGCAGCATGGAAGGAGAGGAGCAGGCGAGCGCACGCGGACGAAGGAGGTGCGTGGCCATGGCCAAGTTCATGGATGTCCACCACGGCATGAAGGGCATCACGGAGGAACAGCTGCGGCAGGCCCACAACGCCGACCTCGCGATAGAGAAGGAGGAGGGCGTCCACTTCGAGAAGGCGTGGGCGGACCCCGACACCGGCGTCATCTACTGCCTGTCCGAGGCTCCCTCCGCCGACGCGGTCCAGCGCATCCACGAGCGCGCCGGCCACAAGGCCGACGAGATCCACGCGGTGCCGCTCACCGTTTGACCGGTTTCTGCTGATGGGGCCCGTGGGGGTCCCGAGGGGTTCGGAGGGGATCGCCCCTCGGGACTTCCTCGGGCCCCCTGGCATCGTTCACGCACGGAGTGAGGCACCCGCGTATTGACGTGTGCAAGACAAGTCGTCGACGTTGGGGAAAGCGCCCGCCGGCCTCCTGGGCCTGCTGAGTCTCCTGCTCGTCGCGTGACCCGGCAGCGCGGCGCACGCCGCGACCACACGCCATGAGGCCGAGAGCTCCCCGGCGGTCTGCACCGGCTCCGTCGACTCCAACTACTCCGGCTTCTCCGGCGGCGGCTTCTGCAACGGCGACCACGCGGTCGGGGCGTACGCGCAGTTCACCGTGCAGGTGCCGACCGCGGGCACGGCGACGCTGCGGGTCCGGTTCGCCAACGGCACGACGACGGCCCGCACGGCCGCCCTGATCGTCAACGGAGCCACGGTCCAGACACCGTCGTACGAGGGCACGGGCGCCTGGTCGGCATGGGCCACCAAGACGCTGACCGTCCCGCTGAACGCGGGCGGCAACACCATCCGCCTGAACCCGACCACCGCGGCCGGCCTGCCCAACATCGACCACCTCGACGTCGAGACCGCCGGACCGCCGGCCGGCCTGCCGACGCGCTTCCAGTGGCGCTCCAGCGGCCAGCTGATCGGCCCCAAGTCGGACGCGACGCACAGCATCCGCGCGGTGAAGGACCCGTCGGTCGTGTACCACAGCGGCCGCTACCACGTGTTCGCCACGACCACGAACACCAGCGGCGCGTACAGCATGGTGTACCTCAACTTCACCGACTGGTCGCAGGCGAACGCGGCCCAGCACCACTACCTGGACCAGACCGCGATCGGCACCGGCTACAAGGCGGCCCCGCAGGTCTTCTACTTCGCGCCGCAGAAGCTCTGGTACCTCGTCTTCCAGACCGGGGACAACGCGGCGTACTCGACCACGGCGGACATCGCCGACCCGCGGTCGTGGAGCGCGCCGAAGAAGTTCTACGCCGACGGCATGCCGCAGATCATCAGGGACAACATCGGCAACGGCCACTGGGTCGACTTCTGGGTGATCTGCGACAGCGCGAAGTGCCACCTGTTCTCCTCCGACGACAACGGCCACCTGTACCGCTCGGAGACGACGACGCGAACTTCCCGAACGGCATGGGCAACACCGTCATCGCGATGCAGGACGCCAACAAGTTCCGCCTGTTCGAGGCGCCCAACGTGTACAGGATCGCGGCAGCGACACGTACCTGCTGCTGGTCGAGGCCATCGGCAGCGACGGCAAGCGGATGTTCCGGTCGTGGACCGCCCCGGCCGTCACCGGACCCTGGCGGCCCCTCGCCGACACCGAGTCCAACCCCTCCGCCCGCGCCGACAACGTCACCTTCGACGGCACACCCTGGACCCGGGACATCAGCCACGGCGAACTGATCCGCAACGGCGTCGACCAGACCCTGACCATCAGCCCGTGCAACCTGCGCTTCCTGTACCAGGGCATGGACCCGGGCGCGACGGACCCGTACAACCTGCTGCCGTGGCGGCTGGGACTGCTGACGCAGACGAACTCGACCTGCTGAGCGGGGAGCCCGGTGCGGCGGGCCACCTGTGTTTTTCATAAAACGATATGTATGGAATCGATACCTAGGGAAGCGATGCATATAGGGCTCGAACAGCACCAACAAATGACACTTTCCAGAAAATCATCCGGAAAATAACTCATGAAATCCTTCACCCATTTGCCGCGCATCCGCCGGAGGGCACACGCGTTAGTCGGGATACGACCGAGGCAAGTAAAAATAGAACATCCGCGTGGTCGTGAGCAGTGAGCGAGAGGACTCGACAGTGGGACGCACGGTAAAGATGGGCTCCTACACCTACATCCCTGCACCGGTGCGCTCATCGACAACCGCCGACGGAACTCTCACCAAAGACGGATGTCTTATCGCACTGAGAGCGACAGAACCCCTTCTACGGGAATTCCTCGACGCCATGAGAGCGCTCCAAGACGATCTCGACCGGCGGTGGATGAGTACGACAGGCTGGCCGACGTTCGTGCGAGCGGAATGATCAGGCTCCGTCATGTACGACGAACGAATCAACCGTCGCCCCCGGCAGTCCTCCGGATCCTCCGCCCCTGCCCTGGGCACGTTCAGCGAGGCAGGCACCGGACGGCATCGAGCGCCTGCCGACGCCTCCCAGGAGCCTCTGGTCCCACCGGACTCGGGTTGGGATCCGGCCGAGGAGCTGGCGTTCATGCTCCAGGAAAGTTTGCTCCAGGAAAGCCAGGGGCAATGGTTCCCGAGGATTCCCCCGCCACGTGACGACGTGCCCGGTGCCGACCGGGCTCCTGACGCGTCCGGTGGTGATCCGGTTCCGGGAACCCACCTGAGGAATCTGCAGGACATCACGGCGGAACTGCCACCTCTGAAGTCGGCTCCCCGAGGTCACCGCAAGGTACGCGAACGCCCGAACCTGCTCCGAACGGTCAGCTGCCTCATCGCCGCCGTGGTGGCTCTGATCGCCTCCGCGGTGAGTTTCATCGGCGGAGTGGCTGCCTACATTCCCCTGCGCCACGCCGCGGTGTCCGGCACACAGAACAGCATCGCCTCATGGTGGCCCCTGCTGGTGTACGGCCCCTGGCTCGCGGCATCCCTTTCGGTTCTCCGGGCCGCACTGCACCAACGCCGTGCCGTTCACTCCTGGTGCGTGGTCCTGATCTTCTCGGCGATCGCCATTCTGCTGTCCGTCGCGCAGGCGCCCAGAACCGCCGTCGACATTTCGGCGACCGCCTTGCCCAGTCTCGCGTCCCTCGCTTGCTTCCAGCAGCTCGTACGCCAGATCACCCTGACGCGCCCGCCGCAGCGCGCGGTGCCACGCCATCGGCTGCGTCCCTCCGGAACGCGGCCTTGCCCCGGTGCGGGAGGGGCCCGGGACGTGGCCGACGGGCGGGGTTCGTCGGGCTCGGGGTAGGGCGCGGGCGTCCCGCGGTGACTCCTCAGTCGTCGCTCGGTGGGGTCAGTCTGTCCAGGAGTCCTGCGGTGGTGAGGGTGTCGGGGTGGTCCTCGCCCAGCACCCGCCGCTGCCGGTTCAGCGTGTCCTGGCCCAGTTCGCGCGCCTCCTCCACCCGACCCAGCCCCGCCAGCCAGATGGCGAGGATGGACGCGGTGGACAGGGTGGCGGGGTGGTCCTCGCCCAGCACCCGCCGCTGCCGGTTCCAGGTGTCCTCGGCCAGCTCCCGCGCCTCCTCCGACCGGCCCAGCCCGGCCAGATCGACTGCCAGGTTGCACGCGGTGGTGAGGGTGTCGGGGTGGTCCTCGCCCAGCACCCGCCGCTGCCGGTTCCAGGTGTCCTGGCCCAGTTCGCGCGCCTCCTCCACCCGGCCCAGCCCCGCCAGCCAGATGGCCAGGTTGGACGCGGTGAGCAGGGCGCCGGGGTGGTCCTCGCCCAGCACCCGCCGCTGCCGGTTCAGCGTGTCCTGGCCCAGTTCGCGCGCCTCCTCCACCCGGCCCAACGCCGCCAACCAGATGGCCAGGTAGCACTCGGTGGCCAGGGTGTGGCCGTGGTCCTCGCCCAGCACCCGCCGCTGCCGGTCGAAAAGGTCATTGTGCAACGCGTGGGCCTGGTCGGGCTCGCCGACTGCGGCGTAGGCCTGGGCCAGGTAGTTGACGGCCCACCAGGTGTGCTCGTGGTCGGGCCCCAACAGTGCGGTCCAGGCCTGGTGGAGGGCTTCAAGGCGGGGCAGGACCGCAGGAGCGCTGCCGCGGTCTACGAGGTAGCGGCACGCTTCGCATGCCGCATAGCGGGCGGCGGCTGTGACCAGGTCGGTCGGGTCGATCGCCAGCAGGTGGGGCAGCAGGTCGGGCCAACGGGGCCACGTAGCAGGATCCGACGCACGGCCTGGGCAGGCCGCGGCCAGCAGGAGGCTGGCATCGTGCGCCGCGGAGGCACATTCCTCGGAGGAGAGCTGGTCTCTCAGAACGGCCTGGGTGAGACGGTGCAGGTGCAGGCTGCCGCCGGCGACCCGGGCCAGCCCATGCCGGTTCACCTCCGACAGCACACGGTTCCTCGTGCGCCGATCCACCAGGGTCCGGTCCACGCTTGACGCACTGTCGGCCTCGTGCGCGGTGGCCGCGAACAGAGGGAACGGCTCGGGGGCCAACAGCGCACAGGCCCTCAAGACAGCGGCCGCCTCCGGATCCTGCGCCTGCAGACGCTCCATGCTCAACCGGATCTGGGCGGCCAGGGACCACGGATAATCCAGCGGCCGGCCCTCGTCGGTCACCTCGCTGGCGCTGCTCGCCAGCAACGCCAGATACTCGTCCACGGTCGTCGTCGTCAGCACCTCGGCGGCCTGGACCAGGGCCAGCGGCAGATCGTCCAGCGCCTCGGCGAGCCGCTCCGCGTCAGCCTCCGACAGCCATGACGTCCGGCTGCGCAGCAGGGTCACCGATTCGCGGCGCGCGAGCACGTCGATGTCCAGGGGCGAGGCCACGCCGTGCCAGCGCGGGTTGCGTGAGGTGATCAGGACATGCCCTGTACCCGACGGCAGATACTCGGCAAGCCGCTCCGGATCTTCGGCATTGTCGAAGACGATCAACCACCGCGCCCGCGACCGCAGCTCCTCCCGCAGCGCCGCCACCGCTTCCATGGAGTGCATGTCCCGGTTTCCGGCCCCGGTCGCCACGGCCAGCAACGCCAATTGGTCCGGAATCAGTGCCGGGTCCTCCGCCCGCACCCACCACACCAGCTCGTACTCGCCGCAGAAGCGGTGCGCATACTCAGCGGCCAGCTGGGTTTTTCCCACCCCGCCCCGCCCGTCCAGCGCCAGCACCGCCACCGTGCGCCCGCCCGCCAGGCGGGTACGGACCTCGACGAGCAGGTCGTCGCGGCCGACGAACCCGGCATTGCGCGCCGGCACGTTCCACACCCGCGGCAGCGTCCCCGGCAGCCGCGGCCCCGTCGCCCCCAGACTCCGTAACCGCCCGGCCCCGCCACCGCCGGGAAACCCCGGCCGCACCCGCGGCGGCCCCACCGGGCCCTTCACCGCGCCCAGCAGCACCTCCCGCGCCTCCTGCTCGCCCAGCCCGAACAGCGCCGGCGCCTTCAACGCACGCAGCATGGGCGGAGCGACAGCGTCCTCGATCCGTACGGGAATCAGCCGCTCCCGGCCCGCCACCACCGCCGTCCACTCCTCGGTGGTCCACCGCTGGGGGTCGAAGTACGCGGCGGAGAACAATGCCACCATCCGCCGCTGCTCGATGGCCTGGTTCATCCGCAGGATGACGTTCTCCCCGGCCTCCCAGTGCCAGGAGTCCAACTCCACCTCGTACCCGGCGTCCTGCAGTTGCCAGGCCACCCACTCCGCCCACGCGAGGTCGGCCCCCGCATGACTGACGAACAACCGCCCCACGGCATCACCGTTACCCGCCACCCCGACCCCCCGTGCCTGCCTCACGCCGCCTGCCCCACCGAGGCTAGAACCCACCCGGGGGCCCACGCCTCCACTTGCGGACAATCCGCCTCGGGAAGTGCACGCGGGCGACCCGGCCCGCCTGCCCTCTCCAGGGGGTGATCGGCTTGTTTCACACCTGGATGGCTTGACCGACGCCTACCACACTCACTGCGATAAAGGGGATGCCACCTATTGCTGCTATTTGGCCACGGCGGGTTTATTCGTTGCAAAACAGGGACGGAACCCACTGTGATACTTCTACGCAGCAAGACAGGAGAGACATCCAGGTCACTGTTCCCCACCACGAAGGAAATATTCAATGCCTTTCTGGGCGCAGGCGGGTTGAATGCCGCCGCAGTGGCGGCCAAGCAGCCACAGCCATGGTCGGCAACTCAGTCGGTCGCGTGGGGCTGTTCAGCGTCGTGCGAGGTGTGACTGTTCGACTCCGCCTGGCCATGGGTCTCCCGGTGGACGGCACGGAACTCGTCGAGCAGGTCGAAGAACATCTCCATGGCGGGCCTGCCGGCCTGCTCCGCTACACGCTCGATCTCCGCTGCCCATCCCAAGGAACTGCGATAACCCAGGCGTTTCCACAGCCACTCGGAGAAGGGGCTGGAGCTCCCTGGAGTCCAGAAGTCGAACGGCTCAGCGATGTCGTGCACCCCCAGGGCGACGCGGTAACCGATGAGCATGGAGTCCAGGTGCTGCAATGAACTGCGGCGAACCCACATTCCCGGACGCAGCCGCACTTCCTCCAGGAAGTCGTACACATTGGCAAGTTCGCTTAACTGCCTAGGTGTTCGCCTTGCCTTTCCTTCCTCCGTCATGCGAACACCTTAACGAGGATCATGGGCCGTTGAGGCAACAACAGATGATCCAGCTTCTTCTGTATCGGGGAGGAGCGCCCTCGGTTGAGCGCGGAGCCCAGGCATACTCTGCCCATCACCCGAATCGCACTCGCATAACGCTTCGCCCGATCCGTCGACGCACTGTGCACCACCACGAGAACCAAGACCATCGGCGCCCGAACGCCCGATCGGGTCGTGCACCTGCACCCGCGCTCCGGGCCCATGCAGAAGCCCCCTACCAGCGGAGAACCCGCGGGCAGGGGGCTGACAGCTGTTGTGGGCTACTTCTTCTTGCCCTGGGTCTTGCCGGGGATCTTGGTGAGCTGCCTTTCCGCTGCTCAGAGCAGCGCTCATGAGTGACTGAGCGGTCGCCATTGGTCGTCGTTGGCCGCTGTCGAGTGACCTCGGACGGCCCAGAGACGGCCCAGACACCGGCTCGGAGGCCTACGAGCTGATGGGCAATTCCCGAGCTCGCTGGCGTGCCTGGGCCCGTAGTTCCTTCAGACGACTGTGGAACCCGTTGTGGCGGTTCTGGTCAAGGTTCAGCGGGAGGTCGAGTTGGGAGATGAGCTGTGACTCCAGGTCCCACGGTTCGCTCTGCTCGATCCAGCACACCCGCGCGTTGCCCGCCATCCACTGACTCAGGGTGGCTTCGCCGACCTTGCCGAAGGTCATCCGTTTACCGCTGCCCACGCGGCGCAGCTCAAGCCCGAGCAGACATCCGAGGGTGAGTCGCAGCGTCGAGCCGGCTGCGTTGCCCCGGTAGTGGTAGGGCACCCGCTTGCGCAGGTTCTGGGTACTGGTCCGGTTCGCCATGTACCGCGGGGCTATCCCGACGTAGAGCAGGCGTCCGGCGTCCAGGTCCGGGTGGGGCGACTGCTCGAAGTGCCACCCGTAGACCCCTGCCGCCGCCGGGACAGGGCTCGGACGTACCAAGACCTCCTGCGCCGACCACAACCGATTGGGACTGATGAGAGCAGCTTCCATGAAGCCTCCTGACGCGCCATGGCCGATCGTCGCAGGCTACTGGTCGCCGCTGGCGGAACGTCCCTGACCTACGTAGCTACGTGACATCAGCTTGGGAAGCTGCGAGCATCTGCCTCCGATCGTGCTAGGGCGTGGAGCGACACATCCAAGCGTCGTGGCTGGTTCGCGCTCTACTTGTGATGCCTGGTGGTCGCTACCCTGCACCGTCATGAGGGGGATTCGCGCCTACTGGGGCTACTTGGCCATAGCTGCTCTCATCGTCGCCTGGGAGCGGGGAGCCGCAACGTCTGTGATTCTAATTCTTTCACTTGCTGTGTTCGCCTACTCTTCCTTCCAAGTCCCTGTTTGGTGCGGGGCCGTCAACCGTGATGGCGTCACATACTGCAGAAACAACGCTCACGGAATCTTGATGGGCTGCAGCAAGCGTCAACATAGGTGGCAGAAACTCAAGATGATCGTTCTACGTAGTAAGGTTGGGGATTTTTCCAGGGCTGTCTTTCCCACGGCTAAAGAGAAGTTCAACGCCTTCCTGGCTGTCGGCGGATTACTGTCAGCCGTTGCGGCAGTCGTCGTTCCTGTCATCACGGGCTAGAACGCCGCAAATGATCAACGACGTGACGCGGGCTAGACCTCTTTCGGGGATGGCGGCGGCTATCTTCCCTTGGCGGAGTCGAACCTGCGCCCGACCCCCGCTTTAGGAGTTCGATCTACGTCCGCCCCTGGTGCCGTCGTCGGCTGGTCCGACGATCGTCCAGGGGCGTTGCTGTATGTTGCCGTCCGGCCTCGTTGATGTCAGCCGTGGATGTCAGGATCCTTCCGAGGCTGAACGCGGCATGTGCCTGCCCGGTTAACGGTGAACACGGGCGGCAGCGCACACTACCTCTCACCGACCAGCAGAAGTTATGGCTAGTAAGGGGGACGGGGGACGGGAACGGGGAGCCTGCTGCGACCGTAGTCGCTCAACCACTTGGCCATGGCCTCGCAACCCTCCACAAAGTCCGCTGCTGCCTCTGCGCTAGGAGTACGTCCCTGTCCATGAGTGACCTCGTTCCGGATTCTCCGCAAGTTGTGGAGAGACCGCTCGATGTCAGCAGGAAGCCCCAGGCTGTGTATGAGGTCCGGTAGGGACCGGATAGATCCGGGCAGACTCGGCGACAGCTTCCTGAGCTGAATTTCGACTTGCCGCCAAGCGGCCAAAATGGCTCCCGCCGGGGACACGTAAGCCATTGCCAAGCTCGGCGAGGCTGCCTCTGCCTCTGGCATCGACGTTCCCGCTGCCGACGTTCCGCCGATACCGGGCCGGAGCGCATTCCGATCCGGCAGCGGGGGCGGCGGAGGAAACGGATAGCTTGGACCAGGGCGTGGCGCCGACGAAGAGGACCTGCCCTGTGGCTGTGGGGGCATTGGCGGCTGCGGGGCCGAGGGCGCCTCGTCTTCCTGACTCCCACGTGTACCAGGTGGGGAAGTCGCTGAGGCGTCGTCGCGGTCGGCATACCAACTTGGCGGATCGACGATGAACTCGTCGTCGCCCTCGCTGGGAACTGGTGGCTGAGGACCAGGTGCCGCCGGTCCGGGTTGTCCGTTAGTGTCCGAAGGAGGGGGCGGTGGCCATCCGTACGCCCACGGTGGCCTTGACTCTCGCTCATCGTCCACAGGAGGTCGCGGCCCAGGGAACGGCGGACCTTGCTGCGCTGCTTCTTCGCCGCCGAGCGGTGGTTGCGCCGCCCCTCGAATGGCTGCCTCAGCCTCTGCGCTTGCCTCGGTGATCTCCTCGGAGAACTCTGCATCGAAACCTGGAGCGCTAAGGGCGCGGACCCTCTTGATCAGGTTTCTGATGTCTCCCCGGAAGCCGTAGGCGACAGCCAAGGTCACCAGAGGCCACGCAAGCACCTTTAAGTAGTCGAGGACGAGGCGGGCTATCTGCACGCGGACATCATGGCGGAGGTTGACACGGCGCGCACATCGGCACTCCGATGGGCCAACTGCCTTGCATGCAAAGCCCGGTGCTCTTGAAGCATGGTCAGTAGACGGATCAGGGTCGGCTCACAGCCTGCGGCTTCGATGTAACTAGGCAGGCGACTTCTTCGTCCCGAAGCAACTTGGGCGGGCGCTCAACCTGGAGCTGATATAGGCTTTCACCTGCGGCGACTGTCCACGGGCGTCCGCGGTTGTCCGCCGCCGTGCGTGGGCGTTGTCACGCAGCTAAACACTCACCGACGACCCACGAAGCGGTGCCGTAGGGGTCGGCTAGGTTGCACGGATGACTGACATGGATCCGCTCGTGCCGGCGCTCACGGGACTGCTCGTCGACGTCGTTTGGTGGCTGGAGAGCTGCGGGGACGAGGATGTGGATCCCGACTCCGCGGTGAAGATGATGGAGAGCGTGGGCTGGGTGCTGCTGCGGCTGCCCTCAGGCCAAAGGGAACGACTCTTGCAGGTGCTCACGGACTTGGCAGCAGCGGAGCAAGATCCTGCGCGGCGCAAGTTCCTGGAGTCATTCCCCTTCGCCATTGGCACGGTCGAGGACCAAGAGAGCTGAGCGCGGGGGGCTGGCTGGTAGGCGCCAGTTCAGCCACAACTGATCACCGGCGGCCGTGACCTGCGGCCGCCTTATAGATCAACGTCCTGACCTGCTGCTGAGCTGTCAACAGTTGTCGACGTTGGTCAACATCGAGCGCCCTTCCACGGCCCAGGGCGGCCCGGGAGGGCGCTCGTGTGCTGTCCCGCCTTCTTGTCTCGGAGATCTGCGCCATGACGCTACCAAGTCATCTTCGTTGCCCCTGCAACCAGCAGCTTTTGCGCCAAATATTTCACGAGCTCAATGTCCCAGCTCAGTTGATCGGCCTCCTTAGAGAAAGGCATCAAAAGCTCTTTCGATGCCTCACCGCCCTCTTCTTTCGTATGGACGATACGGCATCGAATATCGTAGACGCGGTTAGCGACTTGACTGATTAAGTCACTGTTTTTGTCGGCCAAATTAACACAGGCAACATCGCGAATTGCTTTTTTATCTTTTACTTGCTCGTGGAGATCCTCGTTGCCTTCGATAAATTCTTTCAGGGTATCCTCGGGAACGCATGCGCGAAGAGTTGCCTTTAGTTGCTCTCGTTCTGTCCCGAACCCCTTTCCGGATCTGCTGGCGAGAGCGAGGATTCTGGCCAGTTGTGCGTCGTCGTCTGGTTCGAATCGCGGATCTCGCAGCTCCTGCCGAAGTCGGTCCAGTGCGTCGCGGCGACTGTAGGCCGGGAAATAGAATTCGAGAACTTGGTAGTACGCAAGGTACTCCAGCAAGGGTAGTCGCGCGGAAGATCTCCCGTACCAATAGAGGCTCATGGGCTTTTCGTCATACTGCGCCTTTGGGGTTCGCAGGGCTGGCGCACTCTGCCCTCTAGTTCGTCCTGCCATGAAGCGGCGTCGATTGATGCCGCGACCGGAATCGGTGAGGCGCAGACCTACGTCATACCTCGTATCCAGCTCAAAGAAGACGGAGTCTGACACCTTCTGTAGCACGCGGACAAGGTCATCATGACGACTTAGGGAAACGTTCATGATGTTCAATGTGATATTGCCGGTTCCTCTGGGGGCGCGACAGAAAACCCTGTATCGATCCGTTACCGTTCCGATTTGGATTGAGTAGCCATTCGAAAGGTCGTCTGGAAACTCTAGGTACCAGGCATCGGCGTGATCTGCGCTGCGCTCCACCTGAAATAAGGCTGTTTCGTCCAACTCCTCCTCGTTGATGTCGATTACGGCACTGGATGCAAGTCGGACTCCGGGAAGCTCTTGTACCCGCCGCAATCCGTAATCGCCAGGGAATCCAACGATTCCTGCTTCGATTCTGCCTTCGTCTTCGAAGTAGCAAGCTTCCCATGATGCCAAGTACTTGACGGAAGTGTATGAGTGGTTCAAGAACTTTTGGCAACTGTCTTTGTCGAGGACTCTACGCCTCTTCTCCCGACCGTTGGGCAAGTCGAGAATTAGATACAACTGTTCCTGAATCATGAACCATTCGTGATGAACACCGGAGTTGGCCGCATCATCCGCTAGCAATACGCGGGGGTCATCGGGCAGTAGACGCTGCCTTGCGGCGCTAATTGGGTCGTTCGCATTGCTGTTTTCTGTGCTCATATCGCCTCCCCAGAGGCGATAGGTTACCGGTGTGATGAGTCGTACGTCTTCGTTACCTCAAGGTCGGCGGAGCGGGTTTGGCCGGTGGCCTGCCCGGTCTGGGGTCGAGCATGATCAGGGGGCCGTACGCTGGTTGGCAACTCGGGCAGGCTTTGGACCTGCCCGCAATGTGCACGAGTGGCCCCCTGGTCTTGCTCGACGCGGGACCCGGACCGGGGAGGTGGCTAAAGCCGTGGAGCCGACCGGCCCCAGCCACAGAGGGTTTGCTACGTCCGCCCGCATGCACGCAGCGCGCCGCCGGGCGCGGCCAGCCGGGGCGAAGACAGGAGGCAGGCCGCGCCGCAGAGGCGGCGCGCGCCCGCGCCGTGCGCGGGCCTTGAACCCGTAGAGAAAGTTGTAACTCACTGGCTGGTGGCGGTGTTGCTGTCCGGTCCTGGGCTTCGAGTGTCAGCGATACGGCGGCCGCATTCGGCGGCTTGTAGGAGGGCCTGGGCCACACGCTCGGCGTCATCCGGGGTCAGATGGATCTCATCGGTCCACAGCACTGACAGCCGCACCGTGCCCTTGAGCAAGTTGGTCGCTACGTCCACCTCGACGCCGTTCCCGGTGGCGTCGGTGACGTTCAAGTCCGGGTTGCTGCTGTAGGCGCTCATGTGGCTGAGCATGCCTGAGGCCTGGCCTGGAGAGGAATCCTGATGGTTTCTTCCCTCGGCCAGGCGGCAGGCCTCAGTTGAACTTATGCGGATTGAAGTTGTCGGCACAGGGCGGCAGTTCCATGCCTTGCCGCTCGGCAAGCGGTAGGAAGATCACCGGTCGGACAGTCCACGTGATGCGGGTGCTGGCGTGCGTGACCGTCACCGTGCAGGGCTCGGAGCGTAAGAGGGCCCTTCGCGTCTCGGCGCGGCCGTCGTAGAGCCACAGCCATGCCTCGTCTGAGGCGTCGGAGTCGAGTGCCGGTGTGATCGTGCGGAGTGCGACCGCTACCCATCTGTCTGCCTGGGCTGCCGAGTACGCGTCGAACGACGCTCGTAAGGCCGGCCTCGCCTTTGTGTCGCCGAAGCTTTCTGTCCAGCACTCGCACCAGTAGCCGCGCTGCGGCTTGTCCATCAGCACGGGTGGGCTCCCGGTCGGGCGTCTGTGAAGAGCTCTGCGGTGACGGTGTGACCGCCCTGGCTGTTGTGGACAACCACCCGGTGAGCGATCGCGCTGACCATGCCGAGCCCTCGGCCGTGCTCCGCCTCCTGGTCCTGGTGCTCGACCTTCGGTGCCGTGCCCGTGCCTCCGTCGTCAGTGACCGACAGGGCGATCACTTGCGGGGAGACCGCAAGGGCCAGGTGGAAGCTGCCGGACTCCTGGCCGCTGGTCGTGTGGAGGATCGCGTTCGCGCTCAGCTCGCTCACGATCAGTTCGGCGTCCTCCGCTAAGGGCGAGCCGCGCAGGATGTCCCGCGTCCATCGGCGGGCTCTGCTGACCTCTTCCGGAAATCCTGGGCAAGACAGTCCCCAGACCCGTGCTGTACTCGTATACTCGTGCATACAAGTTCCTTCGTGCTGGTAGGCCGCCATGTGCAGCGGGTTCGGGCTAGACGAGTTTCACGCCGTCGTGGGCGCGGATGGCCGGCGGGGACGCCGCGTCGAGTGCGTCCAGGACGCGGATCGCGTACGCCTCGTCGGCGAGTTCGATGACTTCTTCGCGGGTGGCCCAGCGCAGTGCGCGGGTCTCGTCCCCTGTGGTAGGGGTGCCGTCGGCTGCCTGGCAGCGGAAGACCAGGGAGACGATCAAGCCCTTCATGTTCTTGTAGATCCCGGTCAGGGTCGCGGGAAGTGCGATCTTGATACCGGTTTCTTCGAGGACTTCGCGCTGGAGGGCCTCGGGGATGGTTTCCTCGCGTTCGAGGACGCCGCCCGGGGGTTCCCAGTGGCCGTTGTCGCGGCGCTTGATCAAGAGGGCTCGGCCTTGGTCGTCGACGACGACCCCGGCGACGCTCACGGAGTGCGGGCGTTCTGTGCTCACGTTCCTCGTCCCTCTCGGCTGGCTAGGCTCTCCACCGTAGCAACAACACTCGCCCACTCGTCTAGATACCTAAAGGAGTACGCGTGACGTCTCTACCGAGCATTCTCGGCGGCCTCGACCCCACGAGTGATCGTGCGGTCTTCAGGCAGATCGCAGACCAGCTGCGCGAGGCCATCGACCGTGGGCGATTCAAGGAAGGCGAGAAGCTGCCCTCGGAAGCCGAGCTTGTCGAGCACTACGGCGTTTCCCGGATGACGGTCCGGAACTCCTTCTCCATCCTCCAGGGCGAGGGCCTGGTGCACGCCGAGCACGGCAAGGGCGTGTTCGTCCGACCCCGGCCGCCCGTGCGGCGCCTCGCTTCCGACCGGTTCGCCCGACGCCACCGCGAGCAGGGGAAGTCCGCGTTCATCGTGGAGGCCGACGCCGCCGGCAGTCACCCGCAGGTCGACAGCCTGGAGGTCAAGGAGGAGAAGGCGAGCCAGGACATCTCCACGCGGCTCGGTTCTGTGCGGCGAGTGCTCGCCCGGCGTCGCCGGTACCTGCTCGACGGACGTCCGGTCGAGTTCGCCACGTCGTACCTCCCGCTCGACATCGCTCGAGGCACGCAGATCGCCGAGCCCAATCCCGGCCCCGGCGGCATCTACGCCCGACTCGAGGAGCTGGGCCACCACCTCGACCACTTCGAGGAGGAGATCCGGGCCCGGATGCCCTCTCCTTCCGAGGTCAAGACGCTGCGGCTGGCTTCCGGTGTGCCCGTGATCCACCTGATCCGTACCGCCTACGACACCGAGGGGCGGGCCGTGGAGGTCTGCGACACGGTGATGGCGGCGGATGCGTACGTCCTCTCCTACCAGCTTCCGGCGACCTGATCGGGGGTGCGCGAGGCCACTTCTCCGGACTCGTACACCTCAACACGCATACTCGTATAGACGAGTGGGCAAGTTGTGTGGCAAGGTGGTCCCCGTTCCCGGCGAAGTCGGGTTCGAAGACTGCATCTTGTCTAGACGAGTAGATGGGAAGAAACCTTGCGCACCATCCGCGTGGAGACCTCGGCCGCGACGATCCTGCTGACCGAGGCGCCCGAGCCGGAGGTCCGGGACCGGCAGACGGGCGAGATCGCAAAGGACGCTGTCAGCGGTGAGGCGCTGATGACCATCGGCGTCGTGTACATCGAGGAGGGGGAGTCGTCCCTGATCAAGGTGACCGTTCCGGAGAGCGGGGTGTCGGAAGGGCTCACGCTCGGCTCGCCGGTCTCGCTGCCGGGTCTGGTGGCTCGGCCGTGGGAGAGCGTGTTCAACGGCCAGCAGCGGCACGGCATCGCCTACCGGGCCGCCGCCGTCACTCCGGCCGCCTTCCCGGCCGCCATGGAGGCCACGGCCTGATGACCGACCTGACGACGCTTCTGGAGGTGGGTGGTCCCGTCGCCGCACTCGGCGGTGGGGCCGCCTACGCCCGGGCGCAACACCCGGGTGTCTACTGGTCCACAGTGGGTCTGCCGATATCCGCGGCCCGGCTGCTCGGCTCATACGGCTCGGTCATGGAGGCGTGCGGGCTGACCGTGGCTCCGTCCCGGCTGCGGGTCTTGGCGGTCAAGGCCACCACCCGCCGTGAGGTCCGTCCCGTGCCACCGCGCCGGGGGATCATCCGGCCGACCACGACCGGGCTGCGGCTTCGGCTGCGACTTGCCCCGGGGCAGGAACCCGCCGACGTGGCCGCTTCCGCTGAACGACTGCGGCACGCCTGGGGAGTCCACGCCGTCTACGTGACCACGGTCAAGCCGGGCGTGGTCGACCTGCGGCTCGTCGGCTTCGACGTACTGAAGCGGGTCCGCATGCCGCGCAAAATCCAGTCCGGGCTCCTCCGAGTGCCGGTCGCTCTGCGAGAGGACGCAACTCCCTTCGTACGCGATTACCGCACCATCCCGCACCAACTCACCCTCGGTGCAACGCTGTCGGGCAAGTCCATGTACCTGCGGCACCTTGTCGCCGGACTCGCGCGCCAACCCGTCGCTCTCGTCGGCATCGACTGCAAGCGGGGCGTGGAGCTGGCGCCCTTCGCTCCGCGACTTTCGGCGCTTGCCACCGACCCTGAGCAGGCGGCCGAACTGCTGCCCGTGCTCATCAAGGAAATGGAGGACCGGTACGACCTGATCAAGTCCCGGCAGGGCGTCGCGCCGAGCACGCCGGATGAGGAGATCACCTCCGACATCTGGGGCCTGCCCGAGCATGAACGCCCGGTGCCTCTCGTGTTGTTCGTCGACGAGGTGGCCGAGCTCTTCCTCGTCGCCACGAAGAAGGACGAGGAACGCCGGGACGAAATGGTCACCCAGCTCATCAGGCTCGCCCAGCTCGGCCGTGCCGCCGGCATCTACCTGGAGGTGTGCGGTCAGCGCTTCGGCGCCGAACTGGGCAAGGGCGCGACCATGCTGCGGGCTCAGTTGACCGGTCGCGTTTGCCACCGCGTCAACGACGAAGCCTCCGCCAAGATGGCACTCGGCGACATCGCCCCCGAGGCGGTCTCCGCTGCCTGCGCCATCGCTCCCGAACGGCCCGGCCTCGCCGTGGCCGGTGACACGTCCGGCGGCTGGTCCCGCATCCGTACGCCGTACCTCTCCCTCGGCGACGCCGCCGAGACCTGCCATGCGTCGGCCCATCTGGTCCCCGACCTGCCCGCACTCAAGCCCTTCCGGCCCGACGTGCCCGTACGCCCGGTCGAGTCCCCGACCCTTGTCGTGCGGCCGCGCCAGGTGACCGACTGAGCCGCCGCCTCTCCTATCCCCGGTCGGCGTGACCGCCTCGCGCCATGTCCCTACCCCTGCCATGCCCGAACCCGGAAGGAGCCGCAGCATGCGCGCCCATCTGGCCCGCGTCGACGCGGTGCTCGTCCAAGCGGTCATCGCCGCCGCGCTGTCCTTCGCCCACCTGCACGACGTCGCCTCGGCGGCCGGGCAGGACGGGTGGAAGGCATGGGCGTATCCCGTCTCGGTCGACCTGCTGCTCGTCGCCGCCTGGCGCCGACTGCGGTCCGGTGACGCGAAAGCGGCCGGGT
This sequence comes from Streptomyces deserti, assembly GCF_054782695.1. Taxonomy (NCBI): domain Bacteria; kingdom Bacillati; phylum Actinomycetota; class Actinomycetes; order Kitasatosporales; family Streptomycetaceae; genus Streptomyces; species Streptomyces deserti. The sequence goes on along the minus strand of NZ_BAAGRZ010000012.1, from coordinate 96,870 downwards.
GGTGCTGGTTCGTGATCGCGTTGGTCGCGTCCCTGGGGGCGAACGTGGCCACCGCCGGACTGCTCGACTTGGACCAGGTGCCGGCTTGGCTGCGCATCCTCGTCGCGGGCTGGCCCGCGGTCGCCTTCCTCGGCGGCACGCTCCTCGCCCACTCGGCGCCGACCTCGAACGACGAGACCGAGATCGAGGACAAGGGCGAGGAGGAGCGCGAGGAAATCCAAGACCAGAAGCCCGAGGAGATCGACGACCAGGAGGACGCGCCCGATCCCGTACCGGAGCTTCCGGCGCCCCCCGCTGCCGAGCCGACGCCCGCTCGGCCTGCCGTCCCCGTACCGGCCGCCCTGGTCGAGCACGCCCGGAAAGTCGCCGCCGAGCACCAGACCCGCACCGGAACGGCCATCGACACCCCGACCCTGCGTGCCCGACTCGGCGTCCCTCAGCCCATGGCCGACGCCATCGCCGCCCGCCTCACCACAACAGGGAGTTGAACCGTGCCTCTCACCTTCAACACCGCCGCCGACTACCTCTCAGCGGCCCGACAGATGGCTGTCACCGGCCGGACGGCACTGGCCAGGCTCCTTGCCGAAGAAGCCGCCGACCGCGTCTCGGACCCCGACGAAGCCGCCCGCATCCTGCGTGAATTCCCCGGCCCGGGTCTTCGAAAGGAGAACTGACCGTGTCCGCTCCGAACCGCTTCCGCAACGTGATCCGCATCGGCCCCGTCCAGGTCGGCACGTCCTACGACGGTCGCGGCCGGGAGAAGCACACCGCCGCCTGCACGGCCCCGCGCTGCGGCTTCTCCGCCGACTACGACAGCCGTGCCGCCGCCGAACTGGCCGCCCGTACCCACCGCTGCCCCGTGCGCTGAAAGGACCCCGCCTCCGTGACCGTCAGCCTGCCGCTTGTCGTCGTCCTCGGCCTCTTCGCCTGGGGTGCGGTCAAGTTCCTCGGCGTCCGCACGTGGATCGTCGTCCTGATCGCCCTCTTCGGCTTCTGGCTCTCTCACACGTTCATGGCCCCCGCCATCGAGTCCGGTACGCGCTCCGGCGTGGACATCGTCAACGGCTCACATGACTAGACGAGTAGGTAAGGAGAGCTTCGCCGTGTTCCTGCCCAAGTACCCCGACAGCCCGACGCCGCCGCCCGCGCACACCCACACGGTGACCGACCAAGTCTCCACACGACGGCCGGCACCTCAGATCTCCATCAGCACCGGAGCAGTCGCGGCCGTCCTCGTCGGCGGCGTCGTACTGACCGCGCTCCTGGCCGCCGTCGCCGTCACGGCCATCTCCGTCGCCGTCGCCGCCGTGGTCCTGCGCTCGATGCTCCGCGACCAGCACCGCCGCTGACACACCAGACCCCCGGGACGGCCTCGATACCGCCAAGCATCCGCCGCCCCGGAGGCCCTGTCCCTCCTAGCCGAAGCCAGAAGGAGCAAGCCCATCATCACCCGCGCCACTCCGCCCCCGCTCAATGAACTCGGCGAACTGGCCGCACTCGGCACCATGCCCGCCCTCCTGCGCCAGCTCTCCAGCCTGGGCGGCTGCACCCACCCGATCCGCCTCGACGGCCACCGCACCGAGTACGACGTGAACACCCGCACCGGCGAGATCGGCAACGTCCTCCACCACCTCGACTCCTCCAACCTTCCGGCCGGTCACCTCCTGGTCCGCTGCAACAACCGCCGTACGACCCGCTGTGAGCCCTGCGCCGAGGTGTACCGCCGCGACACCTTCCACCTGATCACCTCCGGACTGCGCGGCGGCAAAGGCGTCCCGGAACGCGTCGCCGCCCACCCGCGCGTCTTCGCCACCTTCACCGCGCCGAGCTTCGGACCGGTCCACAACCGCCCGACCGGCGCGGCCGGTTCGGTCCGCCGCTGTCGCTGTGGCACGCTCCACGACCAGGACGACGACGCACTCGGGACCCCGCTCGACCCGGACACCTACGACTACGAAGCGGCCGTGCTCTGGAACGCGCACGCCGGTCTCTTGTGGCGGCGCTTCTCGATTTACCTGCGCCGGGAGGTCGCGAAGCGAGCTGGGCTCACGCAGCGTGCGTTCCGCGAGTACGCCCGGGTGTCCTTTGCCAAGGTCGCCGAGTACCAGAAGCGCGGGGCCGTCCACTTCCATGCCGTCATCCGTATCGACGGGCCCGAGGGCGGCGACACCCCGCCTCCTGCCTGGGCCACCGCCGAGCTGATCACCGACGCCATCCGGGCCGCCGCCACTGCCGCCCGCGTGGACGGCCCGGTCATCGACGGCCGGTCGCACACTTTCGCCTTCGGACGTCAGCTCGACGTACGCACCATCCGCTCGGCCGACTTCGACGGCGGCCAGGAGCTGACCGAGCGGGCCGTCGCCGCGTACATCGCCAAGTACGCCACCAAGGGCGCCGAGACCGCCACGGGAGCTCTCGACCGCCCGCTGAAATTCCTCGCCGAACTCGCCCAGCTCGACATCAGCGACCACGCCCGCCAGCTGGTCCGTACGGCCTGGACCCTTGGTGCCCGCAAGGAACTGGAATACCTCCGCCTGCGGGCCTGGGCCCACATGCTCGGCTTCCGCGGCCACTTCTCCACCAAGTCCCGCCGCTACTCGACCACCCTCGGCGCCCTCCGTGACGCCCGAGCCGACTGGCGCCGCGCCCAAGCCGCAGCAGCGACCGAGACCGACCCGGACACGACCCTCGTCCTCGCGCACTGGGTCTACGCCGGAACCGGCCTCACTGACGCCGAAGCCTGGCTCGCCGAAACCCTCGAACCCGCCCCCGGAACAGAAGGAGAGCCCACCCATGGCTAGCCGACGCCTCGCTGTCGCAGAAGTGGCCGCCGAGCCGCGCGCCTTGCCGTCCCGGTACCTGACTCCTGACGACCTGGTGGCGATGTTCGACCTGCCCAGCGTTGAGACGGTCTACCAGTGGCGCCGCAAGCGCACCGGTCCGCGCGGCTTCCGGATCGGCCGGCACCTGCGCTACGACCCCAAGGACGTTCAGGCCTGGGTCGAGTCCCTGCAGGAAGGGGCTGCCGCCTGATGGCCGGGCATATCCAAGACCGTTGGTACAGAACCGAAACCGGCCCGGACGGGAAGGTTCTCAAGGTCAAGACAGAGCGCTACGGATCGGGGCTCCGTTACCGCGCTCGCTACGTGGGCCCGGACGGCACGGAGAAGTCCAAGAGTTTCCCCGACCGTCAGAAGCGGCTCGCTAATCAGTGGCTGGCGCACATCGAGGCGGACATGGCGCGCGGGCAGTACATCGACCCACGCGCCGCCCGGATCACGTTCCAGCAGTACGCCGAACGCTGGGTGAGCACCCAGGGAGCCGACCCGAACACGCAGGCCTCCATGGAGTCACAACTCCGGTTGCATGCCTTCCCGTACCTGGGCACGCGTCCGCTCGGCTCCTTCCAGCCTGCCCACATCCGGGACTGGGTGCGCCAGCTACAGGAGAACGGTGTCCGGGGGTCGTACGCGCGGACGATCTACTCCAACGTGCGTGCTGCCCTGAGCGCAGCCGTGGACGACGGACATCTCCCACGGAACCCGTGCGCTGCCCGCTCGGTCCGGCCGCCGACCGTCGACACGAAGCGTGTGATCCCGTGGACGCCGGAACGTCTCTTCGCCGTCCGGGCTGCATTGCCCGAGCGCTATCAGGCCATGGTCGACCTGGGCGGCGGATGTGGACTCCGTCAGGGCGAGATCCTGGGCGTGGCCGTCGACGCGATCGACTTCGAGTCGGACACGCTCCATGTGGTCCAGCAACTCAAACTGAGCCGCAGCAAGGCTGTGTTCGCCCCACCCAAGGGCGGCAAGCTCCGAGACGTGCCGCTGCCCGGACCAGTCGCCGACGCGCTCAGGGCGCACATGAAGCGGTTCCCGCCGGTCGAGATCACCTTGCCGTGGAAGGTGGCCGACGGTCCACCGGTGACCAAGCGGCTGATCTTCACCGGGCCCCGTGGCGGGCACGTCTGGCGTACGTCGCTCAACGAGGAGGCATGGAAACCGGCGCTGGCCACCGCCGGGGTCATCCCGGTGCCCGAGCGGGGCCAGCCGTACGCGGAGTCCCGCGAGAACGGCATGCATGCTCTGCGCCACTTCTACGCCTCGGTGCTCCTGGACGCCGGGGAGAACATCAAGGCCCTCGCCGAGTACCTCGGCCACTCGGACCCGGGGCTGACGCTTCGTGTGTACGCGCACTTGATGCCGTCCAGCCAGGAGCGCACCCGCAAAGCGGTGGCCGCCGTCTTCGACACGGCCCGCTCTGGACCGTCTCGCACCTGACGGCCCAGAGACGGCCCCAGCCCAGCAACAAGCCCCCTACTCGCGGGAAAACCGCAGGTAGGGGGCCTGTTCGTGCGGGCTTACTTCTTCTTGCCCTGGTTCTTGACCGCCTCGATCGCCGCCGCCGCGGCCTCGGGGTCCAGGTAGCGGCCCCCGGTCGTGACCGGCTTGAAGTCGGTGTCGAGTTCGTAGTAGAGGGGGATGCCCGTCGGGATGTTCAGGCCCGCGATGTCGGCGTCCGAGATGCCGTCCAGGTGCTTGACCAGGGCGCGGAGGCTGTTGCCGTGGGCGGCTACCAGGACCGTGCGGCCGGCCAGGAGGTCGGGGACGATGCCGTCGTACCAGTACGGGAGCATGCGGATGACGACGTCCTTCAGGCACTCCGTGCGGGGGCGGAGCTCCGGGGGGATCGTCGCGTAGCGCGGGTCGTCCGCCTGGGAGAACTCGGCGCCGTCCTCCAGCGGGGGCGGCGGGGTGTCGTAGGAGCGGCGCCACAGCATGAACTGCTCCTCGCCGAACTCCGCGAGGGTCTGCGCCTTGTCCTTGCCCTGCAGGGCGCCGTAGTGGCGCTCGTTCAGGCGCCAGCTGCGGTGGACCGGGATCCAGAGGCGGTCGGCGGCCTCGAGGGCGATCTGCGCGGTGCGGATCGCGCGCTTCTGGAGGGACGTGTGGACCACGTCGGGCAGCAGGCCGGCGTCCTTGAGCAGCTCACCGCCGCGGAGCGCCTCCTTCTCGCCCTTCTCGTTCAGGTTCACGTCCACCCAGCCGGTGAACAGGTTCTTCGCGTTCCATTCGCTCTCGCCGTGGCGGAGGAGGATCAGCTTGTACGGTGCGTCGGCCATGGCCCCGAGCGTAATCGAACCCTCTGATCGCTCGCGCGCCCCGCCCGCAGGGCGGACGGTTGACGGGATCTGTTAATTGAGTGGCCCCCGCAGAGAGGCTCCTCGTAAGTTGTGCTCGCCGCTAGAGCCACTTACAGGGGGACCCATGCCATACGTCCGTGTCAGACGCGCCGTCCGGGAGTCCGTCTCCGGGCTGCCCCGCGCGTTCTGGTGGCTGTGGGCCAGCACGCTCGTCAACCGGCTCGGCGGCTTCGTCGCCACCTTCATGGCGCTGTACCTCACCCTCGACCGCGGCTACTCCGCCTCGTACGCCGGTCTCGTCGCCGCCCTGCACGGCCTCGGCGGGGTGATCTCCTCGCTGGGTGCCGGGGTGATGACCGACCGGCTGGGGCGGCGGCCGACCCTGCTCGTCGCGCAGGCGTCCACCGCCGTGTCCATCGCGCTGCTGGGGTTCGTGCACGACCCGGTCGCCATCGCGGCCGTCGCCTTCCTGGTCGGCATGGCGAGCAACGCCTCCCGGCCCGCCGTCCAGGCGATGATGGCCGACATCGTCCGGCCGGAGGACCGTATCCGGGCCTTCTCGCTCAACTACTGGGCCATCAATCTCGGCTTCGCCGTGTCGTCGATGGCCGCGGGGTTCATCGCCGAGGTCAGTTACCTCGCCGGGTTCCTGATCGAGGCGGGGATGACGATGGCCTGTGCGGTTCTCGTCTTCCTGAAGTTGCCGGAGTCGCGTCCGACCGGGACGGCGTCCGAGGAGGCCCCGGGCGACGACACCGTCGGTCTCGGCACCGTCCTGCGGGACGGGCGGTTCATGGGCGTCGTCGGGTTGTCCTTCCTCATCGCGCTGATCTTCCAGCAGGGGTCCGTCGGGCTGCCCGTGGCCATGGGTGAGGCCGGGTTCAGTCCGGCCGACTACGGCATGGTGATCGCCGTCAACGGCGTACTGATCGTCGCTCTGCAGATCCCGGTCACCCGTTTCATCGAGCACCGGGATGCCCGGCGGCTGCTCGTGGTGTCGTCCCTGCTCGCCGGGTACGGCTTCGGGCTCACCGCCTTCGCCGGGTCGGTCGGCGTCTTCGCGCTCACGGTGTGCGTGTGGACGCTGGCCGAGATCGTGAACGCCCCGACGCAGACCGGCCTCGTCGTCCGCCTGTCCCCGCTGCACGGCCGCGGGCGCTACCAGGGCATGTACACCATGTCCTGGTCCGTCGCCTCCCTCGTCGCCCCGCTGATGTCCGGCTTCGTCATCGACCGGTTCGGGGCGGAGTGGCTGTGGGGGCTGTGCGCTGTCGTCGGTACGGTGGCCGGGCTCGGGTACGGGGTGCTGATGCGCGGGCTGTCGGAGGAGGAGCCGGGCGGCGCGGTTCCGGAGTCGGGCGGGACGAAGGCCGGGGTCGGTGCGGCATGAGGCGGGTGGCGAGCGGCGAGCGGCGAGCGGCGAGCGCAGTGGTCACTGGGGCCCGTAACGTTCCCGCCATGGTGACTGCGACTGTCCGTGAGTGGCGCGAGGAGGAAGGGTGGGGCGTCCTCGACTGCCCTGAGACGCCCGGTGGCTGCTGGGGTCACTACTCCACCATCGAGATGGCGGGGTTCCGCACCTTGGCGCCTGGACAGCGCGTCGACATCGAATGGGAGGCGCCCGGCTTCCAGCAGGACGGGTACGACTGTCGCGCGGTGCGGATCGTTCCTCGGTCTGGGCCCGACGGTTGAGCCTTCTCATTCGATGACCTTTGCTGCGGCTCGCAGGATGTGGGGCCGGCAGAGCAGGTCGGTGCTGTCCGCCCACTGGTCCGCGTTTCCCACCAGCGGCAGCGTGCGAAGGTCGGGGTCCGTGACGGTCCGGGCGAGCGCCTGTGCGAAGCGCTCGGCGTGGAGGACGAGGAAGGGGCGCGAATGGTAGGGCCGGCGCTTGGGGTCGACCGGGGTGGTCAGGCCGGACGCGTTCTGCAGCGCGGCGACGGTCTCGTAGGCGTCGCAGAGGTGCGCTTCCCGGGTGGGGTGGTCCGTCGCCGTCAGCGCGCCGTGCAGCGACGGGGTCAGCGGCCCGGCCGCCGGCAGTCGGGCGAACGCGCTGCCGAGCCACTTGCTGTAGGGGGCGTGGCGGCGCTCCAGCAGCAGGCACAGCCGCATCAGGTCCCGCACCAGCCGGGCCGCCACGACGGCCGAGCCGATGTCGTCGCCGACCTCCGCGCAGCGCCCCACGAACGCCTCTTCCTGTGAGAGGCGCTGCCACTGGCAGGCCAGCAGGTAGCGCCACACCTGCTCGGGGTACCACTCCAGCCTGCTCCGGACGGCGGTGAGGGTGCCGGGCTCGTCGTGGAAGACGGCACCGCCGGTGGTCTCGGCGAGCCGCTGCTGGGGCATCGCCAGCCACTCGCGCACGCTCGGCTCCCGGTCGGCCGAGCGCAGGCCGAGCTGCCCGGCCAGCCATCCGTCCAGGTCGTACACGTCCACACGGTGGTTGACCGGGCCCTCAGTCGATTCCATCAGCCCGGAGGGATCCAGCGGGTCGTCGCTCTCCCGGAAGTGGGTGGGCCAGCCGCGCACCTGGTGCGGCAGCCGCTCGGACAGGACGCGACGGATGTCCTCGGCGTGCCGGGCATGGTCCTCGGCTGTCAGGAAGATCTGCAGCCGAGGCCCCCACTCGTGGTCCGCGGACCGCGGTGTGTCGAAGCCCAGCACCTCGGAACCGCTGCCGACCCGTGCGGCCGCGTACCGCAGGTGGGGGAAGGCCTCCCGCAGGATCGGCCGTACCGACTCCTCGTAGAGGATCCGGGACAGTTCGAGGCCGGGCAGGAAGGCGGCGTCCGAGGTCGTCATGGCTTCACTGTGCTGGGCGGCCTCTCGCCGGGGCCACCGGTTATTGACGCGTCCGGGTGTCCCGTTCACGGGTGCATCCGCGCCCCCTTCACCGCCTTGTCCACCACGTTCCTCGGCCCGTACACCGCCAGCCCCACCAGATCCAGCTCCGCCGTGCGGACGGCCCGTACCGCCGCGCGGTTGTCGCGGTCGTTGCCCGTCGTGAACAGGTCGGAGGTGAAGACGGCCCGGGGCAGGGCGCGGGACAGCACGCGCGCGTGGGCCGTCGTCAGGGTCTCCTTGGTGGCCTCGAAGACCAGGACCGGCTGACGGAACATCGGCAGGTACGGCACGCCGTCCGCGTCCTCGTACGGTTCGCCGATCACCTCGGGGAGCTGGGTGCCGAGGCCGCTGACCAGGAAGGCGGTGACGTTGAGCTGCTGCCAGGGTTCCAGGTCCTCGCGCAGCAGGACGGCGATCTTGGTGTCGAAGCGGATGGGTTCGGTGGTCATGGACCCAGGCTGCCGACCGGCCCACCGGGCCGTCTTGTACGTTCTTTGCATGGGCCCGCAGGGGAACGACTCCCAGCAGAACGTCTCCGCGTGGCGCCCCCGTATCCCGGGCGTCGTCGAGGTGTTCCACGCGCGGTTCACGCAGTACGCCTATCCGATGCACGTCCACGAGGCGTGGACGTTGCTGATCGTCGACGACGGGGCCGTACGGTACGACCTCGACCGGCACGAGCACGGCACCCCGCACGACACCGTGTCCCTGCTACCGCCGCACGTCCCGCACAACGGCTCGCCCGCCACGCCCGACGGTTTCCGCAAGCGGGTGCTGTATCTCGACGGCACACATCTCCCGCATGAGCTGATCGGCGCCGCCGTCGACGGGCCGGATCTGCGCGATCCCCTGTTGCGGCGGCGCGTGGGGCAGTTGCACGGCGCACTGGTGCGGCCCGGTGACGAGTTGGAGGCCGAGAGCCGGCTGGCGTTCGTCGGGGAGCGGTTGCGGGCCCATCTGCGGCCCAGGAGCAGCCCCGGCGCCGTGCGTCGCGACCCCGTGCTCGCCCGTCGGTTGCGCGAGCTGCTCGACGAGCGGGTCGTTCAGGGGCTCACCCTGGAGGAGGCCACCGCGCTCCTCCACGCCCATCCCGCCCATCTCGTACGGGCGTTCAGCAGCGCGTACGGCATCGCCCCGCACCAGTACCTGATGTCGCGCCGCGTGGGGCGTGCCCGGCGGCTGCTGCTCGACGGGCGGTCACCGAGCCAGGTCGCCGCCGACACGGGCTTCTACGACCAGGCCCATCTCACCCGGCACTTCCGGAAGCTGGTGGGGGTGACGCCGGGGCGGTACCGGGCCAGTGGGCCCTGAGGGTCGTACGGGACAGCCGCTCAGCCGTTCAGCCGCTGAGCCGTTCAGCCGTTTGGTCCCGGCGCCGTTCAGTCGGACGGGCGCTCCAGCAGGTGCGAGAACGCCTCCAGGTTGCGCGTCGGCTCGCCGCGTGAGACCCGCCAGGCGTACTCCTTGCGGATCGCTGAGGCGAAGCCGAGTTCCAGGAGGGTGTTGAAGCTGCCGTCGGCGGCCTCCAGGACCTGGCCGAGGAGGCGGTCGACCTCGTCCGCGGTGACGGCGGGCAGGGGGAGGCGGGAGGTGACGTAGATGTCGCCGTGCTGGTCGACGGCGTAACTCACGCCGTACAGCTTGAGGTTGCGCTCCAGGAGCCAGCGGTGGACGGCGGGCTCGTTCTCGTCGGGGTGGCGGATGACGAAGGCGTTCAGCGACAGGGAGTGGCGTCCGACGATCAGGGAGACCGTCGTGGACAGTTTGCGCGTGCCGGGGAGCTTGACGACGTAGGTGCCGTTCTCGGGGCTCTCCCACTCCAGCTCGGCGTCCTTCAGGACGCCCTCGATGACCTGTGCCGCCTGCTGCTCTGCTTCAGCCATGGTGGGAGCGTACGCGACGCCGGTGCGCCTGCAAGGCGGCCGTGTAGACGTCGGCCGTGGCGGCGGCCGACGTGTCCCAGCCGAAGGACTGGGCGTGCCGGGTGGCGGCCGCGCCCATCCGGGCCGTCAGGGCCGGGTCGTCGGCGAAGTCGCGCAGCACGCGCGCGTAGTCGGCCGGGTCGTGGCCTCGTACCAGGAAGCCGGTCTGGCCGTCGCGTACGGCGACGGGGAGGCCGCCGACCGCGGCCGCCAGCACCGGGGTGCCCGCCGCCTGGGCCTCTATGGCGACCAGGCCGAAGGACTCGCTGTAGGAGGGCATGACCAGCAGGGAGGCCGCGCGGAACCAGTCCGCCAGCTGGTCCTGGCCCACCGGCGGGTGGAACCGTACGACGTCGGCGATGCCCAGACGGGCGGCGAGCTTCTGCAGGCCCTCCGGCTTGGCGAGGCCGCTGCCGCTCGGGCCGCCCACGACCGGCACGACCATGCGGGGGCGCAGCTCCGGGCGCTCGTCCAGCAGCACGGCCACCGCGCGCAGCAACACGTCGGGGGCCTTGAGGGGCTGGATGCGGCCCGCGAAGAGCGGGATCAGGGCGTCCTGCGGCAGGCCCAGACGGGCACGGGCGGCGGCGCGGCCGTCGGCGGGCGAGAAGCGGGCGAGGTTCACGCCGGGGTGGACCACGGCGACCTTGGCGGGGTCGGCGGCGTAGTGCCGGACGAGCTCGTCGGCCTCCTCGGCGGTGTTGGCGATGAGACGGTCGGCGGCGGACACGATCTGGGTCTCGCCGATGACGCGGGCGGCCGGCTCGGGGGTGTCGCCGTCGGCCAGGTTGGCGTTCTTGACCTTGGCCATGGTGTGCATGGCGTGCACCAGGGGCACGCCCCAGCGCTGGGCGGCGAGCCAGCCGACGTGGCCGGAGAGCCAGTAGTGGGAGTGGACCAGGTCGTAGTGGCCGGGGCGGTGGCCGGCCCAGGCCTGCATCACGCCGTGTGTGAAGGCGCACAGCTGGGCCGGGAGGTCTTCCTTGGCGAGGCCCTCGTAGGGGCCCGCGTCGACGTGCCGGACGAGGACGCCCGGGGCGAGCTGGACGGTCGGCGGGAGCGCGGCGGTGGTGGCGCGCGTGAAGATCTCGACCTCGATGCCCTGCGCGGCCAGGCGCTGGGCGAGCTCCACGATGTAGACGTTCATGCCGCCGGCGTCGCCGGTGCCCGGCTGGTGCAGCGGGGAGGTGTGCACGGAGAGCATGGCGACGCGGCGGGGCCTGCGGTGCAGCCTGAGGCGCGAGGGGGCGGCCGGGGAGCGCCGCCCGAGCCTGCCGATGTACTGGCTCACGTGGCGTTCCTCCTCGCTCCGGGCATGCCTTCCGCAGGGCGCACGGGGCCCTCCGAAGAGGTGCAACACCGGAGGGGGCTGCTCCATTTCCGGGCGGCGGGTCTTTGCTCAATCATTACCGGGAGTCGCTCAACCGTTCGATGTTGGTGTGCGTGGGCGGTCGATCGCGGCGTGTGTTGGCGTTGATGGCGGTGCGCGTGGGCGGTCGATGGCGGCATGCGTTGCGTTGATGGCGGCTTGCGTGGCCGGTCGATGCCGGAGTGCGCAGCCGGTCAACGCCGGAGTGCGTGGCGCCCCGCGGGGCCGGGGTGCCGCCGCTCGGTCGCCGCGTGCGTGGCTGTGCGTGGCCATGCGTGGCGATGCGTGACGCAGGCATCCCGACGCCTGCGGGTGCGTGGCGCCCGGCGGGTCCGATGGCACCGCCGCTTCCGGTCGCCACGTGCGCGGCCGTGCGCAGGCGGGCGCGGCCCAGGCCTCCCGACGCCCGCGGGTGCGTGGCATCCGACGGGTCCGAAGGCGCCGCCGCTTCCGGTCACCGCGGACGTGCTCCCGGCGGGGCGCGTGGCCGTGCGGCGGCACGGGCCTCCGGGGCGCCTGGCCGTGGGCGGCACAGGCGGTGGGCGCGTGGCCGTGGGCGGCACAGGCCTCCGGTGGGCGCGTGGCCGTGCGCCGCACAGACCTCCCGGCGCCCCCGCATACCCTCGTACGCATGACATCCCGCGCCGCTTCCCGCCCCGTGGGAACGGTGACGCGCGGGACGACCAACCCCAACCGGCTGCGCCGCATGGACCGCTGGATCGCGGCCACGCACGGCGCCGAGCTGCGGCGCAGCGCGGAGCCCGTCGCGGTCGACCTCGGGTACGGGGCCGCTCCCTGGACGGCCGTCGAGCTGCTCGGCCGCCTGCGTACCGTCGCGCCACGCGCGCGCGTGGTCGGCATCGAGATCGAACCGGCCCGGGTCGCGGCGGCGCGGCCCTACGAACGCGAGGGTCTCGTCTTCCGCCACGGCGGCTTCGAGATCCCGATCCCCCAGCGCCCCCTGCTCATCCGTGCCGCCAACGTCCTGCGGCAGTACGAGGAGGGCGAGGTCGCCGCCGTCTGGCAGGGGCTGTGCGCCCGTCTGGCCCCGGCGACGGCCAACTCGCGCGGCGGGCTGCTGGTGGAGGGGACCTGCGACGAGATCGGGCGCCGGCACGTGTGGGTCGCCCTCGGCCCGCAGGGGCCCCGCACGGTCACCTTCGCGACCCGGCTCGGCTCCCTGGAGCGCCCCTCGGACCTGGCGGAACGCCTGCCGAAGGCGCTCATCCACCGCAACGTCCCCGGCGAGCCGGTGCACGCCTTCCTGCGGGACTTCGACCGCGCCTGGGCGGCCGCCGCGCCCTACGCCTCCTACGGCGCCCGGCAGCGCTGGATCCGGGCGGTGCGGGACCTGACGGCCGACTGGCCGGTGACGGACGGGCCGGTGCGGTGGCGGCAGGGTGAAGTGACGGTGAAGTGGGAGGCGTTGGCGCCGCGTCACTGAGCCGTGCGGGGGCGTGACCTGCGGGGAACGATCTCTGTGAGTCGTTCGTCACAAAGGCGCGGGGATCGTCATGCCGGGGACGGGAGGGAGGAAGTACTCCCTCTGTCGCTTTGCGCGCCGACGTGGCAGCATCCCCCAGGCGACCGGAAGTTACTGACGGTTAATAAGTTGGGGGCTGAGGTATGGGAACGGGCAAGCGCGGCCTGATCACGGCGGCCGTGACCGTGGTCTGCGCGATCACCGTGCTGGCGGCACCGGGCACGGCGTTCGCGAGTCCGAGCCCGAGCCCCGCGCCGCCCCCGAGCACGGCCCCGACCGCCGCGCCCGACCAGGACCTCGAGGCCGTGCGCAAGAAGCTCGACAAGCTCTACCGTGCGGCGGCCGTCGCCACCGACGAGTACAACGCCGCCGAGGGGAAGGCGAAGCAGCAGTCCGCCGAGATCGTCCGGCTGACGAAGAAGATCGCCAAGGGCCGGGAGAAGCTGGCCGAGTTGAAGGACCGCGCGGGCGCCGCGGCCCGCGCCCAGTACCGCACGGGCGGGCTGCCGCCCGAGGCGCATCTGATGCTGAGCGACGACCCTCAGGACTTCCTCGACGGCACGCGCCGGGTCCGCCAGGGCGAGCACGCCACCAAGGGCCTGCTGGGGCAACTTGCCCGTGCCCAGGAGGACTTGGAGCAGTACGCGAAGGACGCCACCGCCCAGTGGAAGAAGCTGGAGGCGGGCCGCAAGGCCAAGGCCGCGGCACAGCGCAAGATCGAGAAGCAGATCGCGGCGGCCGAGAAGCTCGAGTCGGAGCTGAAGGCGGAGGAGAAGGAGCGCCTCGCCGAGCTGCAGCGCAGGGCCGCACAGCAGGCGCAGACCGCCTGGCTCGACTCCGGCATCCTCGACGAGATCACGGGCAAGGCCTCCGAGCGGGGCAAGAAGGCCGTCGAGTACGCCACCGCCCAGCTCGGCAAGCCCTACCAGTGGGGCGCCGAGGGCCCGAAGGCCTACGACTGCTCCGGACTGACCTCACAGGCCTGGGCCTCGGCCGGGCAGGGCATTCCGCGCACCTCGCAGGAGCAGTGGAAGCGACTGGAACGCGTCGACATCGAGGACATGCGCCCCGGCGACCTCGTCATCTACTTCGACGACGCCAGCCATGTCGCGCTGTACATCGGCGACGGCTCGATCGTCCACGCCCCTCGGCCGGGGCGGCCGGTGACCGTCGCGGGGGCGGGGACGATGCCGATCCTCGGGGTGGTGCGGCCGGACGCGTGAGCGTCGCTCCTCGGGGAGGGTTCAGCGCACGCGTGCGTCCCACTCCTGGGCTCAGCGCACGCGCGAATCCCACTCCTCTCGCTTCCGCGCACGCGTGAGTCCCACTCCTCGGTTCCGCTCAGTTCAGCACACGCGTGAATCCCACTCCGCGGGTCCCTGGCCGACCGGTGAACCCGTCGGCACCGTGCCCCAGGACACGTGACCCCGCCCACGTGACCCAGCCCACGCCCAACGCCCCACCAAACCCCCCACGGACGTGACGTTCGTCATCCTCGCAGCACAGACACCCTGTCCAACTGCGGTACATATCGCGGCATATGACACTGGCCGATGGCGTAGCGGCGTGCCTCACACCATTCCAATGCGGTGTCGACACCCGCTATGGTCCCCGTCGGTGGGTCGAGGTCCCTCGCCCCGCCGTGCCCTCGGGGGGAGGGAAGGACTCAGGACAATGCCCGTACCCATACCGCGGCAGAGAGCGATCCCGGCCGTGGAGAGTGGTCAGGCGCAGGCCGCGTCCCAGGGCGTCGGCACCTCCAAGGACTCCTTGGCGGCTGCCCCGCGCGAGGAGGCCAAGGTCGAGAACACCACGGACAAGGTCGAGAACAACACCGCCCACACCAACCTGACGCTGCTGCTGATCGAGGACGATCCGGCCGGTTCGCCGATCGTGCCCGACCTGCTCGACCAGGCCGGTAAGCCGATCCGCGTCCGCACCGCGCGCAACCTCACGGAGGCCGAGCGGCTGCTCACCGACGACGTCCACTGCATCCTGCTGGACCTGGCGCTGCCGGCGCCGGGCCGGGCCGGTGACGGTGACGACGAGCTCGCCGTGCTCAAGCACGTCCTGGAGCTCGCGCCCCGGCACGCAGTTCTCGCGCTCACCGCGTCCGGCGACGCCGAGCGCGGCGCCGAGGCCGTACGGGTGGGCGCCCAGGACTACCTCTTCCGCGACGAGCTGGACGGCCGGCTGCTGAGCCGGGCGATCCGCTACGCGGTGGAGCGCAAGCGGTCCGAGTCGGCCGAGCGGCGGCTCGCCGAGGGGCGGATGCGCGCCCAGGAGAACCGCCGCCTGGAGCGCGGCCTGCTGCCCACCCCGCTGCTGGAGGGCTCCTCGCTGCGCTTCGCCGCCCGCTACCGTCCGGGCCGCTCGCGCGCGCTGCTCGGCGGCGACTTCTACGACGTCGTCCGCACCCCGGACGGCACCGTGCACGCCATGATCGGTGACGTCTGCGGCCACGGCCCGGACGAGGCCGCGCTCGGCGTGGAGCTGCGCATCGCCTGGCGCGCGCTGACCCTGGCGGGCCTGTGCGGCGACCAGCTGCTGGGCACGCTGCAGCAGGTGCTGGAGCACGAGCGCGCCGACGACGAGATCTTCGCGACCCTCTGCACGGTCGACATCGCGCCGGACGGCCGCCGAGCGGGCCTGTGCCTGGCCGGCCACCCGTCACCGCTGCTGGTCCGCCCGGGCCGGCCCGCGCGGCTGCTGCCGTACGACAACAACGGCCCGGCCCTCGGACTGCTGCCGGGTGCCCGCTGGCCGCGGATGCAGGTGGAGCTGGGCGCCGAGTGGAGCCTGATGCTGTACACCGACGGCCTGATCGAGGGCCATGTCGGCGAGGGCCGGGAGCGGCTCGGCCAGGACGGCATGGTGGAGATGGTCCGCCGCCAGCTCTCCGAGGGGCTGCGCGGGGAGGATCTGCTGCGGGCGGCGGTGAACGAGGTCCGTGACCTCAATGGCGGCGATCTGACGGACGACGTGGCGGTACTGCTGCTGGACCGGAACGGGCTGACGGGCTGAGCGGAATCCCGCCGTCGTCCTGGGCGCCGTCCTGGGTAGACAGCCCCGCGCCCCTTGCGGGCGCCTCCCTTACGGGCGTATCAGCGGCCGCCGTTCCAGGGGCCGTACGGGCCGTCGCTGCTGGAACCCCGCCTGCTGCGGCCCCCGCCCGGCAGGCTGCGGATCGCGGGCCGTACGTCGACCATGTACACGATCGTCGCGATGAGGCCGATGATCGGCAAGAACGACAGGATCGGGAAGAGCAGGTTCACCACGAAGGCGAGCCCGAGGATGATCAGCCAGAACGGCTTGGTCTTCTTGTCCGCCGCGCGGTAGGCGTCCTCGCGGCGCGTGGCGGCGTCGATCAGCGCGAAGCCGCTGAAAACGATCAGAGCCATGCTCAGCAGCCACATGAGTCCTGCGAAGCCCTGCATCAGCACAACGTCCACCACCCGACTCGGATCGTCCTTACGCGGTCACCGTACCCGTAGAACGGGCCGGGCACCCCAAGGGTGCCCGGCCCGCGCGAATACCACCGCCTACTTGGCGGGCGGCGTCGTCTTCTTGGCGGTGGTCTTGCGCGCCGCCGGGGCCTTCTTGGCGGTCGTCTTCTTCTCCGCGGCGGGCTGGGCGGCCGTGGCCTCGGCGGGCTTGGCCTCCTCCTTGACCTCGACCGGCTCGGCCTTCGGCTCGACGGCCACGGCCAGCTCCTCGATCTCCTCGGCGGCCTCGCCGCGCCAGGTCCGCACGGCCTGCTCGCCGTGCTCGGCGACCTTCTCGTAGGCCTCCCGGGCCTTCACGGCGTACTCGGCGGCGACGCCGACGCCGCGCAGGGCGATGTCCTGGGCGGTCTCGCCGAACTTCTTCAGATCCTTGTCGAGGGTGCTGCCGAACTTCTTGAAATCGGCGTCGAGGGAGCCGAGGAACTCGCCGACCTTGGTCTGGAGGGTCTCCTGCGTCTCCTTCACCCGGGCGGTCGCCTTCTCCTGGACGGCCTTCGGGTCGGTGTTGCGCACGGCGTCGATCCGGGCCGGGGCCTCGGTGCGCAGCTGCTCCACCAGGGCCGGCACCTTCTTGGCCTGCTGCAGGGCGAGGTCGGCGGTGCCGGCGGCGAAGTAGAGCGGGGTCGGGTTGCTCAGGGTCTTGCGCAGGTCGTCGGTGATGGCCATGGTGATGGTCCTCCCGGATTCTTTGTCGCTTGAGGGTTCGGCTGAGGGTCGGGTGGTCCGCAGTCGGACGGCCGGTGCCCTGGTCCGGCTCAACTGGCCGTCTGCTGCGGGCCGTTGTCGCTGCCACCGACCTTGCGGGGCCGGCGTCCGGCAGCCTTGCCGCCGTCGCCGGTGCGGGGGCGGCGTACGGCGGTGTCGGCACGGTCGCCCGTGCGGGTACGTCCTACGGCGGTGTCGCCGCCGTCGCCACGGTCCGGAGTGTCCGCCGCACCCTCGCTGTCCTCGACGGCCTCGGCGGTCCCGGTGACGTCACTGACGCCGGTGGCGTCGGTGGCGTCGGTGGCCTCCGTGGGTTCGCCGTCCTCGCCCGCCGTGGCGATCCCGAACCCGTTCTCCTTGCGGAAGGACTCGTAGATCTGCAGCAGCACCTGCTTCTGCCGCCCGGTCAGCGTGGGATCGGCGAGGATGACGGCCCGCGTCTCCACCTCGTCCCGGTCCCGCTCGGCGTCGAGGATCCCGGCACGGACGTACAGCGTCTCCGCGGAGATCCGCAGCGCCTTGGCGACCTGCTGCAACACCTCCGCGCTCGGCTTGCGCAGCCCGCGCTCGATCTGGCTCAGATACGGATTGGACACCCCGGCGGCATCGGCGAGCTGCCGCAGCGACAGCTGCGCGTTGCGCCGCTGTTCGCGCAGATACTCACCGAGATTGCCGACGTTGAGCGATGCCATGCCTCCACGATGCCGCACCCCGCTAACTGTTGCAAGCACCTGCTTGCAATAGTGCGCCGCGCCACGTTGCCAGTGGTACGCCGCGCCACGCTGTCAGTGGCGATCCGTACGCTGCCACGCATCGCCGGCGATCAAGGGGAGGCTCGCGTGAGCACCGAGGAGTTCAAGGGCGTCAAGGACATCACCATGCAGCGCATCGAGGAGGCGATGGCGCTGCAGCACGCCGGTGACGCCGATGGGGCCCGGCGGCGGTTCGCCGAGATCTGGGCGGAGATCGCGCCGGACGGCGATCCCTTCCACCGCTGCGTTCTCGCCCACTACATGGCCGACCTCCAGTCGGATCCGCGGGACGAACTCGCCTGGGACCTCAAGGCCCTCGAAGCCGCCGCCTCCGTTACCGACGACCGGGTCAGGCAGCACCACGCGTCGTTGGCGATCCGGGGCTTCCACCCGTCCCTGCACCTCAACCTCGCCGCGGACTACCGGAAGCTGGGGGACGACGACAGCGCCCGCGCCCACCTTGGCCAGGCCCAGCAGTACGTCGACGCCCTCGGCGACGACGGCTACGGGCAGGGGATCCGGTCGGCACTGCGCCGCCTGGCCGCACAGCTCGGCACTCAATAAGCACCTGCCATTTACCTAACTAGCCATTTGCCTAAAGCTATTAGGCAAACACATAATTCCTTCTGGCAGCTGGAAGGAAGTTTATGGCACGGCTAGGACTCACTCCGGAGCGTCTGACCCGGGCGGGAGCGGAGCTCGCCGACGAGGTGGGCTTCGACCAGGTGACCGTCTCGGCGCTCGCCCGGCGGTTCGACGTCAAGGTCGCGAGCCTGTACTCGCATCTGAAGAACTCCCAGGACCTGAAGACCAGGATCGCCCTGCTCGCCCTGGAGGAGCTCGCCGACCGGGCCGCCGACGCCCTGGCCGGTCGGGCCGGCAAGGACGCGCTGACCGCCCTCGCAAACGTCTACCGCGACTACGCCCGGGAGCATCCCGGCCGCTACGCCGCGGCCCAGCTCAGGCTCGACCCGCGGACGGCGGCGGCCAGTGCCGGTGTCCGGCACGCGCAGCTGACGCGGGCGCTCCTGCGGGGCTACGACCTGACGGAACCGGACCAGACGCACGCGGTCCGGCTGCTGGGCAGCGTCTTCCACGGCTACGTGAGCCTGGAGATGGGGGGCGGGTTCAGCCACAGCGCCCCCGACACCGAGGAGACCTGGTCCCGGATCCTGGACGTCCTGGACGCCCTGCTGCGGAACTGGCCCCACACAGCGACAGGTTGAGCATGCACACCACACCGAGCTGGATCACCACCCCCCTCACCGCCGACCTCCTGCGCGGCGCCCTCGACCTGGAGCGCACCGAGCACGGCGTGCTGCCGCACCGGCTGCCCGCCCGGGCCCGCGCGCAGTGCGCCGACGCGCAGCTGGCCATGGCCGAGTCCCAGCCCTCCGGCGTACGGCTGGTCTTCCGCACCCGGGCCACCGCCGTCGAACTGGAGACGCTGCCGACCAAGCGCGTCTACGTGGGCGCCCCGCCCCGCCCGGACGGCCTGTACGACCTGCTCGTCGACGGTCGCCTGGCAGGTCAGGCCAGTGTGACCGGCGGCCACACCGTGACCATCGACATGACCACCGGGACCGCCGAGCACCGCTCCGGCCGGCCCGGCACCCTCCGCTTCACCGATCTGCCGGACCGCGCGAAGGACGTCGAGATCTGGCTGCCGCACAACGAGACCACCGAGCTCGTCGCCCTGCGCACCGACGCGCCCGTCGAGCCCGTACCGGACCGGGGCCGCAGGGTGTGGCTGCACCACGGCAGTTCCATCAGCCACGGCTCCGACGCGGCGAGCCCGACGGCCATCTGGCCCGCGCTCGCCGCCTCCCTCGGCGGTGTGGAGCTCATCAACCTGGGCCTGGGCGGCAGCGCCCTGCTCGACCCCTTCACCGCCCGTGCCATCCGGGACACTCCCGCCGACCTGATCAGCCTCAAGCTCGGCATCAACGTGGTCAACCAGGACCTGATGCGGCTGCGCGCCTTCACCCCGGCCGTCCACGGCTTCCTCGACACGATCCGTGAGGGCCACCCCACCACACCGCTCCTGCTCGTCTCCCCCATCCTGTGCCCCATCCACGAGGACACGCCCGGCCCCAGCGCCCCGGACCTCGGCGGGCTCCGCGCCGGGCAGTTGCGGTTCGCCGCCATGGGCGATCCCGCGGAACGGGCCGGCGGGAAACTCACGCTCAACGTCGTCCGCGAGGAGCTGTCCCGCGTCGTACGACAGCGCGCCGCCGACGATCCCCACCTCCACTACCTCGACGGCCGCGCCCTGTACGGCGAGTCCGACTTCGCCGAACTCCCCCTGCCCGACCAGCTCCACCCGGACGCCGCCACCCACCGCCGCATGGGCGAACGCTTCGCCGAGCTGGCCTTCGCCCCGGACGGGCCCTTCGCGGCGGCCGGCTGAGCATGGGCGCCTCCCCAGGGCCCGAAAGGGCCGCGTGGACCCCCTACCAGGACGAACTGGTGGAACGCGTCGACGATCAGGACCGTGTCCTGGGGGTGGTCACCGCCGGCAGGCCGTCCGGGAGGGCTGGCTGCACCGGATCGCCGCGACGGTGTGCCGTGACGGGCGAGGGCGGTTCCTCGTCCACCGGCGCCCGGAGCGGGTGTCGCGCTTCCCGGGCCACTACGAGGCCGTGGTCGGGGGCGCGGTGGCCGTCGGCGAGTCCTACGAACGGGCCGCGGCCCGGGAACTGGCCGAGGAACTCGGCGTCCGCGTACCGGTGCGCCTGCTGGGCACCTTCGTCAGCTGCGGCGGCCTCAGCCCGCACTGGCTCGGGCTGCACGAGGCCGTACTGCCCGACGCCGTGGCTCCCGACCCCGCCGAGGTCGCCTGGCACGGCCGGCTGACCGAGCCGGAGCTGCGGCGGGCGCTGCGGGAGTGGCGGTTCACTCCGGACAGCCATGAGATCTTCGGCCGGTATCGCGCGTTCCGGGCGGAGTGACGGGCCTGTTCCGGCAACGCGACCGGCTGTCCCGACAACGCGACCGGCTGTTGCGGCAACGCGACCGGCTGTTGCGGCAACGCGAGCGGATTGACCGGCCAAGGCAGCGGACAGCTTCGCCCTATGGCTCACGAAGAGTTCCGGCACCCGCGGCTCGCCGCGCTCTACGATCCGCTCGACCCCGATCGCCGCGACCTGGAGGTCTATCTGGGCCTCGTGGCGGAGTTCGGGGCGCGGCGGGTGCTCGACATCGGGTGCGGTACGGGCGTGTTCGCGTTGCTGCTGGCCGAGCGCGGGACCGAGGTCGTCGGTGTGGATCCCGCCCAGGCGTCCCTTGATGTGGCCCGGGCCAAGCCGGGCGGCGACCGGGTGCGCTGGGTCCACGGTGACGCGACGGCACTTCCGCGGCTCCGGGTGGACCTCGCGACCATGACCGCGAACGTCGCCCAGGTGATCACTGCGCCCGAGGCATGGCAGACGACTCTGGAGCGGGCCTACGCGGCGCTGCGTCCGGGTGGGCACCTGGTGTTCGAGACCCGGGATCCGGCCCGGCGCGCCTGGGAAGAGTGGCACCGCGACGCCACCTACCGGGTCACGGACGTCCCCGGTGCCGGCGCGGTGGAGAGCTGGCTGGAGGTGACCGAGGTGGACGGGCCGCTCGTGACGTGCCGTTGGACGTATGTGTTCGCCGCGGACGGGCAGGTGCTGACGTCGGACCTGACTCTCAGGTTCCGTGAGCGGGAGGAGGTGGAGGCGGATCTGGCCGCGCAGGGGTATGTCGTCGAGGACGTACGCGACGCCCCTGACCGGCCGGGCCGGGAGTTCGTCTTCGTGGCTCGCCGGCCTGTGACCTGATCGCCGCCCGCTCCCGAGGCTCGGCCGGCCCCCGCACCGAGCGGAACATCCGGCCGGTGAGCGGGCTGGTCGCCGCGCTGACCGCGCTCGACCCCGCGCCGCTGCGCCTGCCCCGGCCACCCGGGAAGAGGGTGGTGGGGACCTGCCGGCACTTCGCCGTCCTCGCCTGCGGGCTGCCGCGCGCGCGGGGCGTTCCGGCCCGGGCCCGGTGCGGCTTCGGGACGTACTTCCAGGCGGGGCGCAGTGTCGACCACTGGATCACCGAGTACCGGCGGGCCGGTGCAGGGCGCTGGGTGCGCGTCGACACCGAGCATCTCGGCAAGGGGTACGTCGAACGCCCCGACGACCTCGCCCCGGGCGAGTTCCTGACCGGCGGCGAGGCGTGGGCCCGGTGCCGCTCGGGCCGGGTCGACCCGCGCCTGTTCGGCGTGGCCGGCACCGACCACGCCTGGGGGCCCACGAGATCAGCGGCAACGCCGTCCGCGACCTCGCCGCCCTCGCCCGTCTGTTCGCACACCCGGACCTCGCGGTTCCGCGGCACATGGTCACCTGACGGGCGGCCGAACACCCACTTTTTTGTGGGTACTTGGCACAGCACGGACCTGGGGCGAACCTGGTCGCGGGCGGTCGGTGAGGCGCCGGACGCGGTCGGCGGAACAGGGGACGGAGGTGACGTACGCGCTTCAGGAGGCCGGCCGGGAGGCCTCCGCCTCGGCCAGTTTCTCCAGGCGGCGGTGGCCCCACTCGGAGAGCGGCTCCAGCGCCTCGGCGAGTTCACGGCCGAAGGGGGTCAGGGAGTAGACCGTCTTCGGCGGCAGCACGTCATGCACCTCCCGGTGCACCAGCCCGTCCGCCTCCATCTCCCGCAGCGCCTGCGTCAGCACCTTCTCGGTGAGGTCCGGCAGCCGCCGGCGCAGCTGCCCCGGCCGGTGCGGGCCCGACTCCAGCAGCCAGAGCAGGGACGTCTTCCACTTGCCGTCGATCACGTCGATCGCGACGGTCACTCCGCAGACGTTCGGATCCTGGCGGCGGCGCGTCATCGTCATCCCCTTCGTCCTCAATGACCCCTCATCTCGAGCGTCACCAATCGACGCCTCTTATCAAGGAGTTCAAGCGTGTCCACGTACAGCACCACATCGCCCTCCGCGCATTCCGGCCCCGCCGCCGTCACCGTCCTCGGGCTCGGCCCGATGGGCCGGGCGCTGGCCGGTGCCTTCCTGGACGCCGGGCTGCGCACCACGGTCTGGAACCGCACGCCGGGCAGAGACCGCGAGCTCCTCGACCGGGGAGCGGTGGGCGCCCGGTCCGCGGCCGAGGCGGTCGCCGCGAGTGAGGTGGTCGTCGTCTGCGTGGTGAACTACGACGCCGTCGACGCCGTCCTGCGCCCGGACGAGGTCGCCGCCGCCCTGAAGGGCCGTACGGTCGTGAATCTGACCGCCGACACCCCGGCCCGGGCCCGGGACACGGCCGCGTGGGCCGCCGCGCACGGCGTCCGCTACCTGGACGGCGCGATCATGACACCGACGACCACCATCGGGACGGCCGACGCGGTGTTCCTGTACAGCGGGCCCGAGGACCTCTACGGCGAAGTCCGGCCCGTGCGGGACGCGCTGGGTGGCACCCACACCCACCTCGGTGAGGAGATCGGCCGGGCCGCCGCCTACGACATAGCCCTGCTCGACATCTTCTGGACGGCGATGGCCGGTTACGCGCACGCCCTCGCGGTGGCGCGGGCCGAGGGCGTCACGGCACGGGAACTGGCCCCCTTCGCCCAGGGCATCGGAGCGATCCTGCCGCCGATCTTCGCGGAGACCGCGCAGGAGGCCGACGCCGGCACCTTCTCCGGCGAGGACAACCCGATCACCTCGGCGGTGTCGTCCATGGCCCACATCGTCGACGTCTCCGAGTCCCACGGCATCGACGCCGGTGTGATGCGCGCGGCGGAGGGCCTGGCCCGCCGCACGATCGGCCTCGGGCACGGCACGGACGGGTTCATCCGGGTCGCCGAGGTCCTCGGACGCCGCTGAGGCCGCTTCCGGGGCCGGGGCCCGCGCTCCCGGCCCCGGGGAGGTCACGCCTCCGAGCCGTCGAATCCGTTCTCCGCGAGGATCCTGTCGACACGCGCCCGGTGCGCCCGCTCCCACGCGTCCAGGGACTCCCCGGCCTCTTTCGCCAGCTTGTCCCGTGCGGCCGCGAGGACCTCCTCCCGGCGGGCACCCGGCACGACGACGGCCCCCTCCTCGTCGGCCACGACGACGTCCCCCGCATCGACGGACACCCCACCACACCGCACCCGCTCATTGAGCGGCCGTACGGCGGACTTGCCGCCCGGAATCGGACGCCCCGCGCGAACACGGGGAACCGCAGCTCCCTCACCTCACCCAGGTCCCGGATCAGCCCGTCGGCGACGAACGCGGCGATGCCCCGGCGCTGCGCCACCGCGCAGACGTTGCCGCCGGCCAGCGCGTAGTCCAGGTCGCCCGACTCCACGACGACGACCGAGCCCGGCGCGGCCCGGTGGATGGCGGCGTGCAGCATCAGGTGGTCCCCGGGCGGGCACCGTACGGTGAAGGCAGGCCCGGCCACCCGCGGCACCGGTCCCCACAGCGGACGGATCCCGATGTCCATGACCTGCGCGCGGCCCAGCAGGTCGGCGAGGGTGGTCGTGGGGATGTCCGTGAACTCGTCGACGTCAGCCATGACATGGACCCTACGGCGTGTGGAACGGCAGCGGCCGTCCGTGCACCACTTCCAGCCGCGACACCGCACGCGTCAGCACCACGTACAGCCGGTGCAGTCCCCGTTCCTCCGCCTCCGCGATCGCGGCCGGCTCGACGGCCACGACGTGGTCGTACTCCAGCCCCTTGACCGCACTCGCCGGCACCACGGCCACCCGCGCGCCCAGGTCCTCCGGGCCCGCCACCGCCACCCCCGCCGAGGCGAGGGCCTGCCGTACGCGAGACACGTCCGCGTCCGCCGCGACGACCCCGACGGAGCCCTCCCGGGTGAGCGCATCCCGTACGGCGTCCACGACCCCGGCGAGCACCTGACCCGTCCGACGGATGCGCAACTCCCCGCCCCCGCGCAGGGACCGGGCCGCCGGGACGTCGACGTCCAGCCGGTCCAGGAGCCGGTTGGCGAGCGCGACGACCGCCTGCGGCACCCGGAAGCCGCTGGTCAGCGGCACCACGGCCGCGTCCGGTTTCCCCAGGTGCGCCAGGACCGTACGCCATGACCGCGCGGCCCACGGCGTGGTGCCCTGCGCCAGGTCGCCGAGGACCGTGAGCGAGCCGAAGGCGGACCGGCGGGCGATGGCCCGGCACTCCATCGGGGAGAGGTCCTGCGCCTCGTCGACGACGACATGGCCGTAGCCGTCCGGGTGTTCGATGAGCCCGGCGACCTCGTCGAGGAGGACCAGGTCGGCGGCCGACCAGCGCGCCGATTTCCAGGTGCGCGGCGGCCTCGCCCACAGCAGCGCCTTGCGCTCGTCGGCGTCCAGCAGCCCCTCGGCGGCCGACTCCAACACCCCTGGATCACCGAGCAGTTCGGCCACGACCTCCTCGGGCCGCACCCGGGGCCAGACGGCGTCGACGTACGCGGACAGCGGCCGCGCCCGCTCGATCCGGCGCACCCAGGCGTGGGTGCGCGGCCCGCCCCGCCGCTCGGCCTGGTCCCGCAGGCACCGCACGATCCGGCTGCGCACCCGCTCCCGCCCGACGCCGTACGGCGGTTGCTCGGCCCGTACGTCCGCCACGATCCGTGCCAGCTCCTCGGCCCCGACCCGCCAGCGGTACGAACCGTCCGGCACGGCAAGGGAGTCGGTGCCGTCGACGCGCACGCGCGCGTACAGCGCCCGGCGCAGCACCTCGGCCATCCGGGCGTCGTGCTTGACGACGGCGGCCCGCTCGTCGTCCACCCCGGTGACCGGGTGCCGGGCGATCTCGTCGGCGAGGGTGGACTGGCGTACGCCGGTCTCGCCGAGGGCCGGCAGGACCTCCGAGATGTACGACAGGAAGGTGCGGTTGGGGCCGAGGATCAGCAGTCCGCCGCGCCGGATGCGCTGCGGGTGGGTGTAGAGCAGGTAGGCGGCCCGGTGCAGCCCGACGGCCGTCTTGCCGGTGCCCGGCGCGCCCTGCACGCACACCGACACGGCCAGGTCCTCGCGTACGAGGTCGTCCTGCTCGGGCTGGATGGTCGCGGCGATGTCCCGCATGGGCCCCACGCGGGGCCGCTCGATCTCCCGGGTGACGATGTCGCCGGCCCGCGACTCGCCCCGCGCCAGGTGTTCGTCCTCCAGGCCGGTGAGGTCGGCGGAGTCGCCCCGGCTGCCGGGCGCCCAGCCGAAGCGGCGGCGGACGGCGACGCCCTGTGGATCGCGG
Source organism: Streptomyces deserti (assembly GCF_054782695.1). Lineage (NCBI taxonomy): Bacteria > Bacillati > Actinomycetota > Actinomycetes > Kitasatosporales > Streptomycetaceae > Streptomyces > Streptomyces deserti. The sequence continues at coordinate 70,961 of NZ_BAAGRZ010000012.1, read as the reverse complement.
GCGGAGGCCTGGTAGAAGGCCCGGGAGACGGGGGCGCGCCAGTCGACGACGAGGGGTGGGGCGGCCGGGTCCTCGGTGATCCGCAGGCGTCCGATGTGGTAGCTCAGCCCGGCGTGTTCTCCCCCGCCGAAGTCCAGCCGCCCGAAGAACAACGGCCCTTCGGGCAGCTCGCGCAGCTCCTTGGCCTGGCTGCGCAGCCGGTGGCCGAGGACCTCGGCGTCGGCACCGGAGGCGGAGACGTCCTCGCCGGTGACGACCTGTTCCTGGGCGTCGTCGACCAGCGCGGCGAGGGCGGCACGGCAGCGGTCGTGATGGGCGCGTTCGAGAGCGAGGGCTTGCCGGAGGGCAGGGTCGGGTGACGTCATTCCACCGAGCGTACCGAAATAACGTAACCGAGTTAAATTTCTTACCGAGTCGCAGATGGCTGGGCGAGGTGCGGCAGTCCGTCCGCCAGCAGCCCGAACGCCCGCTCCGCCGCCGCCACCGCGTCCGCCCGTACGTCCGCCACCCGCTCCCCCGCCGCGATCCGCCGCCAGTTCTCCTGCGCGAGGATCCGCCGGACGGCGACGATCTGCCCGGCGGCGAGCCGGGCGTCCAGGTCGCCGCCGAGGGCCTCGGCGAGCGCGGCCTCGGACCGCTCCAGGTGGGCGTACAGCCGCGCGACCAGCGCGGGCGTCCCGTACAGCAGCCCGTGGAAGGCGAGCACGTCGGGATCGTCGTTCAGCCCGGTCACCGGATCGCACCGCTGAAGCCCGCGCAGGAAGTGCCGCCGCAGCGCCTCGACCGGCGAGGGCCCCTCCGCCACCACCCGCGCGGCCTCGCCCTCGTGGTCGGCGATCCGGTACAGGACCAGGTCCTCCTTGGCCGGGAAGTACCGGAAGAGCGTCGGCTTGGAGATCTCGGCCGCGGCGGCCACCTCGGCGACGGACACCGTGTCGAAGCCCCGCTCCACAAAGAGCCGGATGGCGATGTCCGACACGACCTGGTACATCCGCTGCTTCTTGCGCTCCCGCAGCCCGGTCTCACTCATGCCGGTGAGCCTACGCACCACCGGCCCACCGGCCCACCGGCCCACCGACGCCGATGCCGTCCGGGTCAGCAGGCCAGGGACGGGGCGGTCGACAGGGCGGGCGCCGACGGAACCGGGCGCCTGCGCAGCCCCAGGGACGCCGTGGCGGCCGCCAGGGTCATCTCGTACGCGTCGACGGCCCGGCGCACGTTCGGCGTGTCCAGGGCCGCCCCCGTCACCAGCCGGTCCAGATCGACGTAGGCCGAGCGGACCTGCTCGATCCACCGGTAGACCTGCCAGTCCCGCTCCCACCCCGTGACGCACCGCGGAGGAAGCGTCCTGCTCCAGCGCTCGAACATGCGCTCCCGCATGCCCGCCCGGGCCGGTGTCAGATGCAGATGCCGTACGACGTCGTAGAGCGGGTCGCCGATCATCGCCATCTCCCAGTCGATGATCGTCAACCCGGCGCCGCGCCCGTCGCGCACCAGGTTCCAGGGATTGAGGTCGCCGTGCAGCAGGACGGGGGCGCGTTCGGTCACCTTGCACCGGCCGAGGATCCGCCGCAGGACCGTGCCGTCGGGCAGGCCCCGGCGCCGGGCGGCCTGGCGGGTCGCGTCGGGCAGCTCGTCGACGAGCTCCACGAGCCGTCCGCTCAGCCAGGCGTAGAAGTCCGCTTCCGGCGGCCCGGACGGCAAGGCCGAGTGATCCACCCGTGCCAGGGCGGCGAGCTGGTCGACGAGCTGGTCGGCCTCGTGGGGCAGCAGACCGTGCACGGGGTGGTCGGGGGCCTGTGCCGTGGGGCCCTCGTAGGTGTGGATCGCGAAGTGGCGTCCGTGGTCGTCGTAGCCCAGCGCCAGGATCCTCGGCGCCCGGACCTGCGGACCGGACTTCTCGATCACCTGCAGGACGGCGTGCTCGTGGAGGAAGCCCTTCTCGCGGCGGGGCGCGGAGGTCGTCTCGCGCCGGACCACGACGGGGTCCGGATAGCCCGGCACGGACACGACGGAGTTGAGATGCGCCGTGCCCCGGAACACCCGGTCGGCGGCCGCGGCCCCCTCCTCGGCCAGGGCGCGCCGCACCAGCTCCTGCGGGAAGTCGTCGCGCTCCGGGACCCGCGGGTCGCGCCTCCACCCGAACACCGTGGCCGGCAGCCGGCCGCCCCGCCGCGCGACACGCGCCGCCTGCCACCGGAACAGGGCGCCCTCGATCTCCCGCTCCGTCGGGACCTGCGCCATCCCGAGCGGCTCCGCCGCGTGCTCCAGGGCTCTTGTGACCTCGCCCGCGGCCGCGGCCAGGAGGGCGTCGTCGAACGAGTCGCCGAGCGACCGGGCGGCCCGGACCACCTCGGCGTACCCGGCGTGGATGCGCTCGAAGTCGACGTAGTGCCGGTAGTCCCGGCTGACACCGCTGACCGCCATCGGCCTGATCCGCCGCGTCTCGCGCACCCACACGTGGATCACCTCGTCCACCTGGTGCTCGGGATAGCGCATCCGCACCAGATGGCTGACGAGCCCGTGCAAGGGATCCCCGTACGACGCCCCGCCCCAGTCCGCACAGGCCACCGCCGGCTCCTCCCCGTCCAGCACGAGCACCTTGTCCCGGCCGAGGTCGGTGTGCAGCAGGCCGTAGGGGCGGCGGGCCATGGAGGGCAGCCGGGAGGCGAACCGGACCAGCGCGTCCGCGGGCACGCCGAGCACGGCGAACAGGCCACCGGTATCAGCCCAGTCGGACCGGTTCAGCCATCGCTGGGCACGCCGCACGAGCAGGTCCAGATACGCCCTGCTGTCCTTCTGGTTGCCCGGCCACTCGGCCGGCAGCGGGGGCAGCGTCTCCTTGCGGACCGTGGTCAGGCGGGCGAGGAACCGGGCGAGCTCCGCGATGACCCAGGAGTCGACCGGCTTGTCGCCGGGACACCGGCTCTCCAGAACGGTGCCGGCCGGCCCGGCGGGGAAGACCTCCTGGACGGCAGCCAGGACTGCGGCCCCGTCGTCAGGCCAGGCCCCGATCGCCACCTCTGCTCCTGAGAAGCTCGCTTCAAACCCGGAAAGGGATACGCGTTCAAGAAAATTGATGCACACGATATCCGGGCGCGCGCCCCGGGGTGACGACAATGCGCCCGTCCGGGCGAGACCTGCCCGACATGTCCGGTCCGCGCTGACGTCAGAAGTCGCTCACGCCCGGTCCCGCACCACGCGCAACAGCGGCTCCAGCGAGTTGACGACCACATCCGCCCCCGCGGTCCTCAGTTCCTTCTCCTTGTCCGCGTTACGCGCGTAGCCGAGGAAGCGCACCCCGGCCTGTTCGGCGGCTCTGAGGTCCGAAGGGGCGTCGCCGATCATCAGAGTGGCGGAGGTGTCGGCTCCCAGGGCTCGCAACCCCTTGAGCAGGCAGTGCGGGTCCGGCTTCATCTTGTCCAGGTCCTGGGTGCGCCCGTAGATGTGAGGGAAACAGCCGGTCAGGCCACGGGAGCGGATGTAGGCCTCCGCCGCGACCGCCGAGTTGTTCGTGGTGATGGCGTACCGGACCCCGCGAGACCACCACGTCCTGATGAGCGGATCGGCATAAGGGGTGGGGAGCGCCTTGGGGACGGCCTCCAGTTCATGGCGGGTGAGCCACTCTTCCAGGGCGATCATCAGGTCGCTCCCCGGATGGCGCTGGTTGATTCCGAGCAGCGCCACGTGGGGGTCCGGGTCGGTCCGTTCCGCCTCGGTGAGTAAACCGCTCAGCCCCAGTCTGTCGATCAACTCCACCAGCCCACGGGCCACTTGGTGCGCCGGATGACCCGCGAACAGCCGGCATATCGGTCCGTCCAGGTCCCACAGCACGAAGCGGACAGGCGTGATCAGCTCTCGCAGGATCTCTGGGTCCGCTGCCACCGGGTCGGTCTGCGTCGCATCAGAAGTCACTAGGAGAGTGTCAGGTCCGACGTGATGGTTTCCCAGAGGGCGTCGAACCACTTCTGCGACTCCTCCACGAACGCCGCGTCCCGCTGGCCGGCCCGCCTCTCGAAGGAGAAGAGGAGGGACTCCGTGCCCAGGACGTCGTACATGTCCATCATGCCGCTGTCCGTGAACTCCTCGCGGCGCGTGACCATGTAGTACGCGATCAGGGCCTCCTGCTGGTTGAGGAGGTACAGCTTCACCGGCGGTGTGAACGGCAGCGCGCGGAACGTCACGCGGACGTCGATGCCGTGGGTGGAGCGCAGGGCGTACAGGTTGTGCCGCAGGACGTGACCCTGGGCGTTGCGCTGGAGCAGCCAGCGTTCGTGGACCGGGTCGTCGTCGCCGTGCCCCTCGACGGAGATGGGGAAGGCCAGGTTGATCTCCCGGGAGGGCAGCAGGACCCGGACGTCGATCGACTCGGGGCGTATGCGGCCCTCGTGGATCAGCCGGAGCGGTTCGCCGAGGGCCAGCATGAGCGTTTCGGCGGTCAGGCACGCCGCGTCGACATGCACCCGCGGCACCTTGAACGCCTCCGTGAGCCGCGGTGCCAGCCCCACCATGGTCGGCTGCGGCTCACCGCGCGCCGGAGCCGGCTCGGCGATCCGCGGCGGGCTGCCCTTGCTCACGTTGGTCAGCAGACCGTCCTCCTGCAGTGCCCGCAGGGCCTGGCGCACGGCGCCGCGCTCCACGCCGAACTCCTCGGCGAGTTCGGCCTGGGTGGGCAGGCGCTCGCCCGCTTTGAGCTCGCCTGCGCGGATGCGTTCCCGCAGGATGTCGGCGATCTCCTGGGGCGTGAGCCTTCTGCTGCCGTTCACTGCCACGTTCTCCTGGGTCACGACCAAACGCTACAACTCCGACCCATCTAAGGGGAGTTGCTTGAAAGTTGTTTATAACTAGGGGCCAACTGGGGACAACTTAGTCATAGTTGGTTGCCAACTTGGTTGAGTTGGCGGAAGTTTTACTTCCGGAGTTCGCCGCCCCTCACCGAGGTTCACCCCCACGACCGTCCCGCCCAGCAGCCCGAAGGGGGAAAGACCATGCCCGTCCTCGCTCTCCTCTCCGCCGTCTTCGTCGTCGGCTTCGAGCAGCTCGTCCAGTGGAAGTACGGTGCCGCCGGCATCGTCGGCCTGCTCCTGCTCACCATAGGCATCAAGGCCAAGAGCCCGGCGGTCAGCTCCGCCGGGGCGGTGGTGCTCGCACTCCTGATGGCGCAACCCGCCCTGTGAGTGACGGCTCCGCCGCGGATCAGCCGCTGTGGGAGACCTCAGGTCGTGAGCTTCAGCTCCGAACTGATCGTCTCCCACAGTGCGTTGAACCACAGGTGGGACTGCTCCACGAACGTCGTGTCGCGCAGGCCGGTGCCCTGCGAGAAGGAGAACAGCATCTGCCGGATGCCCTGCGCGTCGTACATCTCCAGGTGCTCGTGGTCGATCTCCTCCGCGCGGCGCGTGAGCGTGTAGTACGCGAACAGCGCCTCCGTGCCGTTGAGCAGGTACAGCTTCACCGGGGGCGTGAAGGGCAGGGCGCGGAACGTCACGTGGACGTCGATGCCGTGCGTGGAGCGCAGGGCCTGCAGGTTGTGCTGGAGCACCTGGCCCTGGGCGTTGCGCTGGGCCAGCCACCGCTCATGGACCGGATCGTCGTCGCCGCCCCGGCGCTCGACCGGCACGGGGAAGGCGAGGTCGATGTTCCGGGACGGCAGCAGGACGCGGACGTCGACCTTGGCCGGTTTCAGCTGTCCGGCGTGGATCCGGCGCAGCGGTTCGCCGATGGCGAGCCCGAGGGAGACCGAGGTCAGGCACACGGCGTCGATCTCGACGTGTTCGGCCGCGAAGGCGGCCGCGATCCGGGGCGCGAGGGCCACTGTGGTGGGCAGGGGCGGGGCGGACGGGCCGGTCAGCGCCCTGACGGGGTCGGGGGCGACGGTCGCCGGGCTGCCCTTGGACACGTTGGTGAGCAGCTGCTCCGACTGCAGGATGCGCAGCGCCTGGCGTACGGCGCCGCGCTCTACGCCGAACTCGTGGGCCAGCTGGGCCTGGGTGGGCATGCGCTGCCCCGGCCGCAGCGCTCCGGACCTGATCCGGGCGCGCAGCTCGTCGGCCACCTCGCGATGGGTTCTCTGTGGCCGCTGCGACCTCTTCCGCCCATGGGGGGAGTCGTGTTCCGGGTCCACAACCAAACACTACAACTTCCCGCCATCTTTGGGCAGTTCAGCGGAAGGTGGTTATGAGCCGCTTCCAAGCGGAGATAAGGACAGTGAAGTTGGTCGCCAACTTGAGCGACATGGTCACACTTCTCAAGGGTTGGCCGGGCTCCCTTCCGGAGGGGAGCCGGGAGCCTGGTCGGTCGGTACAGCCACAACTCCACATCGACAACCGAACAGCGACCGCACAGCCACAACCGAACAACAACCACAACTCAACAGCTCGCTACGGATGAGCGTTCCTGTCGTCGGCGGAAAGGAGCACGCCTCAGAAGATGTCCGGGCACCACGGTCGCCTGGGCGTACGCAGCAGGGCGTCGGCCTGACGGGCGGCGCCCGCTCGTTCTTCCCGGACCCGGCCCAGCGCCGCGAGCCGCACGGCCGACTCGTCACCGAGCCACAGCGTCGACAACTCGCCCACCTGGAGGCTGAGTTCAGCACTCTCGGTGGTCGGCGTGCAGGAGGCCCCGTCCGCCGCCGTCTCCAGCCGGTACCGACCGCCCGCGAGACCGTCCCGGTCCACGACCTCCAGCACCAGCGAGCCCTCCCCCTCGTACGTCCGCGCCTCCATCGCCCGTACGACGTCCAGGATCCGCACCCACAGCCAGTCCGCCTGCGTGGTGATGGCGGCCGCGCGCGGGTCCGGCAGGAAGAACGGGAGCAGGTCGTCGGGGGCCCGCCAGCCGCTCTTCACCCGCGCGACCCAGTCGATCGAGCACAGGTAGCGCCACAGGGCACGCTCGGCGGCCGGACTCACGCCGATCAGCCAGTTGACGGTCGCCGTGTTCAGCGGCTGCTTGGCGTCCCCCCACTTGTCGTCCGCCGCGTACGAGACCATGCCCTCGACCTCGCCGTCCGCCGAGCGGTAAACGGCGTAGAAGGGTTCGGTCCACGACGCCCAGAAGCGCACGGCCCCGGTGGTGATCTTCCACCACAGCTCGTCCCGGCTGACGGCACCCGGCTGGGCGCGGCGCAGCCGCTCGTGCAGTTCGGGGCCGAGCTTGCGGACGTCCTCGCCGTCCACGAGATCGATACGGCCGCCGTCCTCCGGGGCCGCCCAGCGGGGGTCGAGGCCGGTGCGCGGTACGTCGATCGTCCACTGGGACGCCCAGGTGGCGGGGCCGAAGCCGTACCGTCCGTAGATCGGGTACTCGGCGGCGATCAGCGTCGCGACGACGTCCCCGCGGTCCTTCGCGGCCGCCAGGTCCTGGGCCATCATCCGGGTCAGCAGGCCGCGGCGGCGGTGGGTGGCGGTGACGGTGACGTTCGAGATGGCGTCGGCGGGGACGGGGGTGCCACCGACGGCGGTGAGTTCCTGGGCGAAGGAACGGAAGGTCGCGACACAGCGGCCGCCGTCGAAGGCGCCGAGCAGACGGCCGGGGACGAACTGGGCACGGCGGGCGTCGAGGATGTCCTGGCTCACGGTGGGTTCACGCAGGAAGCCGGTGCTCAGGGCACGGGTCCAGTCGGCGAACTCGGGCTCGGTGATGGGGCGTACGTCGATGGCGTGGGTGGGCGCGGTCATGGGGCCACGGTAGGAGGACGGGGGTGGGGGTGTCGCACGCTTTTTTCGGCGACGGGCGTGGGTTCTGGGCGGGGCCCGGACCTTCTGGGCGGGGCCCGGACCTTCTGGGCGGGGCCCGGACCTTCTGGGCGGGGCCCGGACCTTCTGGGGCCCGGCGCAGCCCGGCGCTGCGAGGCGCTGCGGGGCGCTGCGGGGTGCGACCACGCACAGCTGCGTTCCTCAGAACGCCGCCCGTATCTCCCCCACCTCCCGGCCCCCGCCCAGCAACGGCGCGCGGCCGATGCGTTCCAGCACCGGGGCGTTCACTCCCATCAGGTGCAGGGCGCGGGCGAGGACCGACCCCAGTGCCCGGCCGGCGTCGTCCTCCACCTTGAAGGCCAGCGCGCGGCCGTCCGGAAGGGCCACCGCTGGGACCGCCTCGGCGCCCCGGCCGGTGAGGCTGATCGCCATGAGCGGGGCCCCGCAGCCGTCCGTGCCGACGGCGGCGACCCGCTCGCCCGCCGCTTCCTCCACAACCCTGTGGATGAGCTGCTGGAGCGGATGGTCCGGGTCCAGACAGGTCCGCGTCGGCCAGTCCCGCAGCGCGCAGGCCGCCGGCATGGCCGTGTGCTTGCCGGAGCAGTTCATCGTCACCCGGTCGCACACCCCGCCGGCCGCCAGCTACGTCTCCTTCTCCTCGGCGTCCAGCGGCAGGTCCGGCGGGCACCGCAGCTGCTCCGCGCTCAGGCGGTGCTCGTCGAGCATCTTCTGCACCAGGTCGCGGTGGAAGGACTCGCCATGGGGGTCCCCCCTGTTCGAGCGAAGTCGAGAACGTGGGGGAGGCTGGCGCCGGCGAGCGCCAGCCGTTCGCCCGACAGGTCCCGGCCCGCCCGCAGCACGCCCGCCGCCTGCATCGGCTTGTTGGCGGAGCGCGGGAAGACGGGGGCGGTCACGTCCCCGAGGGCCAGCTCCACCGCCCCGTCCGCGTCCAGCACCACGAGACTCCCCCGGTGCCGCCCCTCGACGAAACCGGAACGGACGACCTCGGCGAGGACGGGCGGTATCGCGGGCAGGGGCGCTGCGACATCGGCGGTGGCCTTCCGGACGGAGAGTGACCCGTTCCGGCGAACGGCCCGGGGTCACCGGGCCGTGGGCGTCACACGAGCAGGTCGTCGACTTGGGCTTCTCCTTCACGGTACCTGCGTGCGATCTCCGCGCTGCAGTCGTCGGCCGTGCGCTGCAGCCGCTGCCGCCGCCGGGAGACCTGCTGCTCGTACCGTACGAGCCGGCCCATCGCGGCGTTCAGCTCCACGTCCGTGCGCGCGCCCAGGTCCGACAGCTCCACCTCGGCGAGCATCTCGGCGGCCAGTTTCCGGTACTCCTCGCCGTGCGGGGTGCCCAGGGTCACATGGCGGGCGGAGGAGCGGTGCCGGGCCGGGGCGTCCCGCAGGATCTCCGGCAGCCGCTCGACCACGGACGCCTGAGCCGGTGCGGAGACCGAGGCCGCGGTGTCCGGTGTGCGCCGCGCGAGCTCGGCCCGCAGGATGTCGATCCGCCCCTGCAGCAGCCTTCGTACGTAGCTGAGGTCGGCCTCGTCGCGCTGGGCCTCGCGGCGCAGGGTGCGCAGCTCGGCCAGGCTCAGCGCCGTCAGGTCACGCTCGGGCGGATCGGCGGGCATCGGCGGGCTGTCCGTGCGCTGGGTGGGCGGGCGGTGGTACTCCAGGCCCGCGACCCCCGCGTGGGTCAACGAGACAGCTCCAGGCGGCTGCCCGGTACTCGGTGTGCTCATGTCTCTACCGTCCCCTCAACCGGCGTGTGGGAAGCATCGTGCCACCCCAAGTGGCCGCTATGTGACCGAGTGCCCACGATCCGCCCCAGATGGGGGTTAAGGAGGAATAATCGGCCGACTGGGGACCACCCGGCGGACCCGGCCTACGGCACCCACCCGACGGGCCGCCCACCGACCGCACACCGGACCGCCCACCGACCGCCCGCGGGCCGTGTTCCGCCGCCCGGCATGATGGTCGTATGCGTGCAGTGGTGCAGAGGGTGGACGGCGCGAGCGTCGTCGTGGACGGCGAGACGGTGGGGGCGATCGAGGGCGAGGGGTTGTGCGTCCTCGTCGGCGTCACCCACGAGGACACCAAGGAGAAGGCGGCGCAGCTCGCCCGCAAGCTGTGGTCGATCCGCATGCTGCACGACGAGAAGTCGTGCAGCGACGTCGACGCCCCGCTGCTCGTGATCAGTCAGTTCACCCTTTACGGCGATGCCCGCAAGGGCCGCCGCCCCACCTGGAACGCGGCCGCCCCCGGCGATGTCGCCGAGCCGCTCGTCGACGAGGTCGTCGCCCAGCTGCGCTCGCTGGGCGCGACGGTGGCGACGGGCCGCTTCGGCGCGCGGATGCGGGTGTCGCTGACGAACGACGGCCCGTTCACGGTCCTGCTGGAGATCTGAGCCCTAAGGCTCCACGACGACTTCCTGGGCGGCGGCCGTGTCGCCCGCCACCAGGCGCGCGTCCACCGGCACGTTCCGCTTCACCAGGGCGAGCGCGACCGGGCCGAGCTCGTGGTGGCGTACGGACGTGGTGATGAAGCCGATCCTGCGGCCGTCGGGTCCGTCGTCCGCGAGGCGGATCTCGGTGCCGGGCGGCGGCAGGTGGACCTCGCTGCCGTCCAGGTGCAGGAAGACCAGCCGGCGCGGCGGCTTGCCCAGGTTGTGGACGCGGGCGACGGTCTCCTGGCCCCGGTAGCAGCCCTTCTGCAGGTGCACCGCCGAGCCGATCCAGCCCAGTTCGTGCGGGATGGTGCGGTGGTCGGTCTCGAAGCCGAGGCGTGGCCGGTGGTGCTCGACGCGCAGCGCCTCGTAGGCGAGCAGCCCGGCCGCGGGACCGGCCTTCTCGGCGTACGACTCCAGCTCCGCGCGGGGCAGGAACAGGTCACGGCCGTACGGCGTCTCCCGTACGACGACTCCCTCGGGCACCTCGGCGATCGAACCGGCCGGCAGGTGCACGACGCCCAAGTCGGCGGTGCGGTCGGCGACCTCGACCCGGTAGAAGAACTTCATCGACTCCAGGTACGCGATCAGGGCGTCCTGGGTGCCGGGCTCCACGTGGGCCCAGACCGTCTGGCCGTCGTCCACCAGGTACAGCGCGTGCTCGATGTGGCCGTGCGCGGAGAGGATCAGCGCCTCGGTGGCCCGGCCCGGTGGGAGCTCGCTGACGTGCTGGGTGAGCAGCAGGTGCAGCCAGCTGAGCCGGTCCTCGCCGGAGACGGTGACGACCCCGCGGTGGGAGAGGTCGACGAAACCGGTGCCGTCGGCGAGGGCGCGCTGCTCGCGGAACAGGTCGCCGTAGTGGGCGGCGACGCCTTCGTCCACGCCCTCGGCGGGGACGGCGCCGGGCAGGGACAGCAGAGGGCTCTTCATATGCCCAAGCCTACGACTCGGTAGTTGAACTCTTGCCGGTCGAGGCCTTGAGCGAACAGTCCTTGCACCGGCCGAAGATCGCGAAGTGCTTCAGGTCCGTGTCGAAGCCGAACTGCTCGCGCAGCTTCGCGGTGAACTCGGCGGCCACCGACAGGTCCGCCTCGATGACGTTGGTGCAGTCGCGGCAGACCAGGTGGATGTGGTGGTGCCGGTCGGCGAGGTGGTAGGTGGGGGCGCCGTGCCCGAGGTGGGCGTGGCTGACCAGCCCGAGCTCCTCCAGGAGCTCCAGGGTCCGGTAGACGGTGGAAATATTGACCCCCGACGCCGTCTTCCTCACCTCGCTGAGGATGTCGTCGGGGGTCGCGTGCTCCAGGGTGTCCACGGCTTCGAGCACGAGTTGCCGCTGCGGGGTCAGCCGGTAACCGCGCTGCCGCAGATCGCTCTTCCAGTCGGTGCTCACCACACCAGAGAGTCTAGGACTCTTTCCCGAAGGGCTTGGAAGGGCTTGGGGCTCGGAAGGGCTTACTTGAAGAAGGCGATCCCGTCGTCCGGCAGGTCGTCGGGGAGGGCCTTGGCCCAGCGCTCGACCTCCTCCGGAGTGACGACCTTCTTCAGGTGCGCCGACATGTAGGGGCGCAGCTCGACCTCGGGGGTCTGCTTCTCGCCGACCCACATCAGGTCGCTCTTGACGTAGCCGTACAGCCGCTTGCCGCCGCTGTAGGGGCGGGAGACGGCGGTGCGGGCCACCGCGTCCGTCACCAGGTCGATCTGCGGCTTCTTGTCGGCCAGCTCGCCGTACCAGATCTCGACGACGCCGTCGTCGCGGGTCATCGTCACCTCGACCTTGCGGTCGGCGTCGATGCGCCAGTAGCCGTGCTCGGACTCCAGCGGCCGGACCTTGTTGCCGTCGTTGTCGAGCACCCAGGTGTGGGAGTGGTACTCCAGGAAGTCCCGGCCGTCGTGCGTGAAGGTGACCTCCTGACCGAAGTTGCACTTCTCGGCGCCGGGGAAGTCGTGCACGCCCGCGCCCGCCCAGTTGCCGAGCAGGAAGGCGAGGGGGACGAGGTCCTTGTGGAGGTCGGACGGGATCTCGATCATGAGCAGCAGTTCCTAGAGGTGGGTCAGCGCTGGCCCTGGTACAGCTTCTTCACGGTCAGTCCGGCGAAGGCGAGGACGCCGACGGCGACCAGGACCAGCAGGATTTCGAAGAAGAGTTCCACGGGATGCTCCTCGGTGAGCGGAGGGGGTGTGCAGTACACAACAGGGCCGGGCCCCAGCTTACGCGGCCGGAACCCGGTACTCCTTGTGAGGTACGTCAGCGCAGCGGCCGGCTTCGCAGGATGACCGTCCGGGACGTTGATTACGATTCGGCCATGGCGAAGAATCTCGTGATCAAGGTGACGGCGGGGGCCGATGCCCCTGAGCGCTGCTCCCAGGCGTTCACGGTGGCGGCGGTGGCCGTGGCCAGCGGCGTCGACGTGTCCCTGTGGCTGACCGGCGAGTCCTCCTGGTTCGCGCTCCCCGGCCGCGCCGCCGAGTTCGAGCTGCCGCACGCGGCCCCGCTGCCCGACCTGCTGGACTCGATCCTCGCGGGCGGCCGGATCACCCTGTGCACGCAGTGCGCGGCCCGCCGCGAGATCACGGAGAAGGACGTCATCGAGGGCGTACGGATCGCGGGGGCGCAGGTCTTCGTGCAGGAGGCGCTGGGGGACGACACGCAGGCGCTCGTCTACTGATCGCCTACTAACTGCTTGGTTGCCTACTCAGCGCCGGGTGAGTGCCTGCTCAGCACCTACTGATCTCCGGGCCGCTTCTCCACCGTCCGGCGGCCGGATGTGCACCCAGTCCGGCCCCTCCTCCCCTCGCCAGACCCGCCAGCCGGGCAGCAGCCGCAGTGAGAACGCCACCAGGAACGACGCCGGCCACCGGGGAGCCGGTCACCGGGGGCGTTTTCTGCCGTCCAGCTCGTCCCACCACTCGTCGGAGACCGGATCGCCGGACGGGTCGTCCCACCAGCGGTCGTCCGGCCCGCGCCGGTTGGCGACCATCGCGGCGATCGGCGGAAGGACCATGGCCACGACACACATGCCGACGGCCACGGGCACCGACCAGAGCCGCACCACGCCCCAGGCCAGGACGAACAGCCCGATGCACGTGCCCATCATGGCGAAGTAGGCATGCCGCCTCCGCGCGTACATACCTCCAGCGTAGGCCCGCGCAAGCGGCCCCGGGCGCGCCGAAGGGCCGCACCCCGGGTGTCCAACCCGAGGGGTGCGGCCCTTCAGTCGTTGCGCGTGCCGTCAGACGGCGATCGCGACCTCCGCCAGGCCGCCCTGCTGGGCGACGACCGTGCGGTCGGCGGTGGCGCCGGGCACGAGGGCGCGGACGGTCCAGGTGCCTTCGGCCGCGTAGAAGCGGAACTGTCCGGTCGCCGAGGTCGGCACCTCGGCGGTGAACTCGCCGGTCGAGTCGAGCAGCCGCACGTAGCCCTGCACCGGCTCGCCGTCGCGGGTCACCTGGCCCTGGATCGTGGTCTCACCGGGCTTGATCGTCGAGGCGTCCGGCCCGCCGGCCTTCGCTCCACACATGTCGTACTCCTGAAGGGGTCGGATTAGGTCGGTCGGGGGGGACTACTTGTTGGCGCCGAGCTCGATCGGCACACCCACCAGGGAGCCGTACTCGGTCCAGGAGCCGTCGTAGTTCTTGACGTTCTCCACGCCGAGCAGCTCGTGCAGCACGAACCAGGTCAGCGCGGAGCGCTCACCGATGCGGCAGTAGGCGATGGTGTCCTTGGCGAGGTCGACGTTCTCCTCGGCGTAGAGGGCCTTGAGCTCCTCGTCCGACTTGAACGTGCCGTCGTCGTTGGCGTTCTTCGACCACGGGATGTTGCGGGCGGTCGGGACGTGGCCCGGGCGCTGCGACTGCTCCTGCGGCAGGTGGGCCGGGGCGAGCAGCTTGCCGGAGAACTCGTCGGGCGAACGGACGTCGACCAGGTTCTGCGAGCCGATCGCGGCGACGACGTCGTCCCGGAAGGCACGGATCGACGTGTCCTGCGGCTTGGCCTTGTACTCGGTCTTCGGGCGCTCCGGCACCTCATCGCCGGGGACCAGCTCGCGGGCGTCGAGCTCCCACTTCTTGCGGCCGCCGTCGAGGAGCTTGACGTTCTCGTGGCCGTACAGCTTGAAGTACCAGTAGGCGTAGGACGCGAACCAGTTGTTGTTGCCGCCGTACAGGACCACCGTGTGGTCGTTGGCGATGCCCTTCTCCGACAGGAGCTTCTCGAAGCCCTCCTGGTCGATGAAGTCGCGGCGGACCGGGTCCTGCAGGTCCTTCGTCCAGTCGATCCGGATCGCGTTCTTGATGTGGTTCTTTTCGTACGCGGACGTGTCTTCGTCCACCTCGACGATGGCGATGTTCGGGTCGTCCAGGTGGTCCTGAAGCCAGTCGGCGTCGACCAGGACGTCGCTGCGGCTCATGCTCTTTCTCCTCCGGGGCAGTTACGGCGGGGCGTGCGAGGTAAGAGGGCGCGCGCCCATACCGAGGGCGGCGCACGGGTGCCCTGGGCAGGGCGGTGGGGGATACGGAAGCCGGTGCTTCCGCTCAGAAGGTGCGACAGAGCATGGCGGCAACGCGGCACAGGTCTACTGCCCGCCGCTTCGTGAGATCCGCCTGTCGCTTCATGGCGTCGATCGTAGGGACGGTACGGCGGACATGTCACCGGCGTGTCGCATGCTGAGACACGATCGTCCGTAGTTCGGGACGAGTAGGCAGCCGGACCCGCCTCCGCCGCCCTGCCGGCACAGGCATCCACGGCCACATCTACGCTACGGACACGCCCGTCTCACCTTCCGGACACCACCCGCTTGCCGAACGCCTTCCTACCCGGCCAGCCTGACGTCCGAACCCTTCACCGTGATCTCCACGCCGTTCTGCGCGGCCTCGACCTTGTCCAGCTTGATCCCGCCGGGGAGTCCGTCGATCTTCTGCTCGAAGTCGGTGATCGCCCGGACCCGGTTCTCGGCCAGATCGACGCCGCCGAAGCTGGGCAGGGAGTCGGCGTGCACCCGCACCGTGTCGCCCTCGACCGCGACCGAGCTGAGCACATGGACCGGCTCCGGCAGCTTGGTGCCGAGCACGGTCGCCTCCAACTCGACCTTGATCTTGCCGTTGCCGCCGTCGGAGAGGCCGACGACCTCGGCGGTGACGCCGGGGGCGACCTGGGTGACATCGGACTTGGCGGTCTTGAGCAGCTCGTCGTAGGAGATGAACGCGGTGCCGGTGGCCGTGGCGGCGACGGCGGAGCTGTAGTCGCCCGAGAACTCGACGCCCTTCATGTCGGCGCGAAGGTCCTCGATACGGATCTTCTGGCCGCCGTTGCCGGTGCTCGCCTCGTAGTCCTGGATGCCGACCTGGACGTCGTCCAGCGCGCCACTGGCGACCTGGGTCAGGAAGGGGAAGCCCTTGATCGACACGTCGGGGGTGGTGGAGAGGTTCTCGGTGCTCTTCAGCCGGTCCGCGGCCTCGCCCTCGGCGAAGTTGACGGCGAGGCGGTCGACGAGCACGAAGAGGCCGCCCAGGATCACGACGACGATCAGCAGTATTCGCAGTGCGCGCATGCGGTTCTTTTCCCCCACCTGGGCGGTCGACGACGGTCCCTGACGACCGGGTGGCCGTCCACAGCGCGAGGGTAACCCTGCCGGGAGATCGGGCCGGGGGATTGTCGATCAGCTGTGACAGGGGCCGACGGTGCTGCCGGTGCTGCCGGTGCTGAGCCGGATACCCACCAAGCTCTCGGCTTCGCTTGGCCCCGCTACGGGATCAAAGAGTTGTAGATCGGTGGCCGGCGGAAGACCACCCCTGCTGCCGCAGTCTCTCGAACCCGTCCAGGAGGAGATCCAGCGCGAACTCGAACTCGAACTGATCGTCACAACCCTGACCCACCACCGACCCCTCGTCATGAGCCACCTCGCCGGCCAGCTCCATTACGTACGGGTACTCCCCCGCGTCCTCCTGGGAGGCGGCCGTCTGCGCTCGCGGGTCGGGGGCGGGCGAAGCGTCGAACAGCTCCTGCGTGATGCCCATCATGCGGCTGCCCAGAGCGTGCGTCACATCGTGCGTCAGATCGACGGAGGAGCCACCGGTTCGGAACATGCCGATCACAGAGTCCATGTACGCGAGCAAGACCGGTGTCGGGCTGCTCCTCGACTGGATCACCTGGGCGCCCAAGGATGTCCGAGGAGCGCGCGTCGCGCCGAGAGGATCCTGTGGCGTACCGCGCTCTTCCAGTCGGATCCCGGGGCCGGCGGCTCGATCTCGCCCATGACGACATCAACCATGCCGTCCAGGAGCTGCCCCTTGTTCGAGACGTGCTTGTAGAGCGCCATCGGCACCACGCCCAGCTCCTTCGCGAGCCTGCGCATGCTCAGCGCTTCGATCCCGATGTCATCGGCGAGCGCAACAGCCGCCCGCAGCACCCGGTCCCTGGTCCAACCGCGGTCGTCGCAGGTGTGCTCTTCCTCGTCACCGAGGTAGCCGCGATCGCCGGGCTCGCGCTGTACGGCCCTGTCCTGCGGGACGCGGGCTACGTTGTCGGTCCCGGTGCCGACACGCGGGTGTTCCTCGGCGCACTGTTCGAGATCGTCCTGGCGGCGGCCGTCATCGGCACCGGAGTCGTGCTGTTTCCGGTCCTCAAGAAGCAGAACGAGGGGGCCGCGCTGGGCTATGTGTGCGCCCGCCTTCTCGAAGCCGCCGTCATCATCGTCGGCATCATCAGCGTTCTGTCGGTCGTGAAGCTGCGCAGGGAGTTCGAGGGAGCGGCGGACAGCGATGCCGCCTCGCTCGTCACAGCCGGCAAGACCCTGGTGACCATTTATGACTGGACGTTCCTCATGGGGCCCAACTTCATCTTGGGAGCGAACTCCCTGGTACTTGCGTGGCTGATGTACCGCGCCGGGCTCGTCCCACGGTTCATCGCCGTATTGGGGCTCGTAGGGGGCGCGTTGATCTGCGCTTCGGCGACCGCAGTGATGTTCGGGCTGTACGAGCAGGTCTCCGTGGCGGGTTCGATCGCGGCGATCCCGGTGTTCACGTGGGAAGTGAGTCTCGCCGTCTGGCTCATCGCCAAGGGCTTCAAACCGGCTGTCCTCCTCGACGAGGGCAGCGAAGGGAACAGAGCGCTTCACCCCGTAGCCGGGTGACGGATCATCGCCCCAAGGGCGGGTCTCGTCGATCACGTCCAGGGCCGGTTGCCCCTTCTCCACGTGTCCGAGCCGGGCGGGGATACCGCAACGCTCGCGGCGGGCGAGCTTGGCCGGATCCACCTCCGGCGAGGCGGGGTCCCAGGTGGCGGGCAGGAACAGCCGCCAGTGCACGAGCAGCCGCCGCACCAGCCACCACCCCACCCGCACAGGCCGCCGCAGGCCGCCTCAGGCTCAGGCCAGCGCACGCCCCAGCACGTACACCGCCGGCGCAGCCGCCGCCAGCGGCAGGGCCACGCCCGCCGTGAAGTGGACGAAACGGGACGGGTAGTCGTAACTGGCCACCCGGTGGCCGATCAGCGCGCACACCGCCGCGCCCGCGCCGAGCAGCGCGCCCGACGTGCCCAGGCCCGTCATCGCCCCGGCAGCGAGTCCCGCTCCCGCCGCCGCGAGCAGCGCGACGACCACCGACGCCGGTGTCGGCAACGGCAGTGCGCGGGCCAGGACCGCCACACCCACCGACACCGCTCCCACCGTCACCGCGTCCGCCTCGGCCGCGAGATACCCTCCCGCCACGATCGCCAGGGCCGCCGCGGCGACGGTCGCCATCAGTCCGTACATGCGTTCGTCCGGGTCGGCGTGCGAGCGCAGCTGCAGGACGAGGGCGAAAAGCACCCACACCCCGAGCGTGCCGAGGATCGCCGCCGGTGACCGGCCGGACACCAGCAGCGCCGCGTCCGCGACCAGCGCCCCCGCGAACCCCAGCGCGATGCCCTGCCGGGCGGGCCACATGCCGTTCAGCCGGAACCACCCCGCGGCGGTCACCCCCTGGAGGAACACCAGCGGCAGCACCAGCGCGTACGTACCGACCGCCGCCGCACCAGCGAGCAGCAGCCCCAGCAGCGCCGTCAGCGCGGCCGGCTGCATCCCCGGCTCGATGATCGGCGAACGCCCCTCCGCCCGGGCCCGCTGCGCATCGGTGATCCGCGCGTTGCCGACGAGGGTGGCCGGACCGTACTCCGGAGCGTCGCCGCCCTGGGGGGCCTGGGGTTCAGGAGCCGACGCGTACGGGGCGGCGGGCTGTCCGTACTCCCCGTACCCGGCGTAGGCAGCCTGCCCCGCCTGCTGCGGCGGCAGGTACGCCGTCTCGGCCGCCGACACCGGTGCGCTCAGCGGCGGCTGCGTCTGCGTCTCCCACGTCTGGCCCTGCCACTGCTGCGTGTACTGCTGGGCGGCGTAAGGGTCGTCGTACCCCGGCTGGTGCTGCCCGGGCCAGGCCTGTGGCTGCGGCTGCGGCTGCCCGTAGGGGTCGTACCCCTCGTAGGAACCACCGTTCCCGTCGTAGGAACCACCGTTCCCGCCGTGCCCGCCGTGCCCATACGACTGGTCGCTCATGCTCATCCTCCTGCGAACGGCGGGAGCACCTCGACCGTGCCGCCGTCGGCCAGCCGTACCGTCTCATGTCCGCGGGTGCCCACGGGGTCACCGTCGACGAGGAACGAGCAGCGCCGCAGGACGCGCACGAGTTCGCCGGGGTGTCGCTCGCGCACGGCGTCGAGCGCCTCGGCGAGCGTGGCCGCCTCGTACGGCTCCTCGGCCACCCCGGCCGCGGCCTTGGCGGCGGCCCAGTATCGGACCGTGACCTCTGGCATCTGCTTCCTCTATCGCTTGACGGTGAACACCGTCAGGCTAGCCCGCCCGGGCCACCGCCCAGTCCCCGATCCGGCGCAGCAGTTCGTCCCCGGCCGCGTGCTCGGCGTGCCCCATGCCGGGCTCGACCCAGAGTTCGCCGTGGTCACCGGCGGCCGTGGCCAGCATGCGGGGATGATCGAGGGGGAAATAGCCGTCCTGGTCACCGTGCACGATCAGCAGCGGTGTCGGCGCGATGCGCGGGACCGCCTCGACCGGGGACAGCGGGACCGGGTCCCACTCGCGGTGGTGGATGCGGGTACGGAAGCCGTACCGGCCCACCACGCGGCCCTCGGGGCGCGTCACCAGCCAGTGCAGCCGCCGCATGGGGGCCGTGCCCCGGTAGTACCAGCGCGCCGGCGCACTGACCGACACCGCCGCGTCCGTGTGCGCATCCGCACGCCCCTCGTGCCCCCGCTCACCCTCCGGGGGGTTCTTCCCGTACAGCGCGGCGTGCCGCAGCACCACCGACCCGCCCATCGAGAACCCGACGGTCGCCACGTGCGCGTGCCCCAGTTCCCGCGCCCACCGCACCGCGGCCGCGAGGTCGAGCACCTCCCGGTCCCCGACCGTGGACCGTCCGCCGGACATCCCGTGACCGCGGAACGAGAACGTCACCACGGCCCCGTACCGGGCGAACGCCTGCGCCACCCGCCGTACGTGCGGCCGGTGCGCGTCGCCCGTGAAACCGTGCGCGACCACGAACACGAGGTCACGGGAGAGTGGCCGGGAGCTGTCGGAACCGTCGTTCACGACTGCGGACCGGTCGTATACGACGGCGGGCGGGTCGTATACGGAATCGATCCGCACGCCGTCGGCGGTGTGCAGAAACGTCCGCAATGGTGCCCTTCTGTTCGTCTCGCGATACGGACGAACGGTGGATCGCGCCACATGACCTGCCGAACCCGTGCTCATGTCGGCTATTCTGCTGGGCAGAGGACTCGGGCAGCGTAGCCCCCGGGTCCTTTTGTGCTTTCGGAAGCGTTGTATACGACGCGGGAAACCGCTGGTGTACGGGGCCCCGGGATCGCAGAGCAGGCTGTGCCGCAAACGTCCTCGCAGGGACCGAGGAGGAACCAGACGTATGAGTTCTCTGCTGCTCCTGACCAATGCCCTCCAGCCGTCGACGGAGGTGCTCCCCGCCCTCGGCCTGCTGCTGCACAACGTGCGCGTGGCTCCGGCTGAGGGACCCGCCCTGGTGGACACCCCGGGTGCCGACGTCATCCTGATCGACGGGCGGCGTGACCTTCCACAGGTCCGCAGCCTGTGCCAGCTGCTGCGCTCCACGGGGCCCGGCTGCCCGCTCATCCTCGTCGTGACGGAGGGCGGCCTCGCCGCCGTCACCGCGGACTGGGGCATCGACGACGTCCTCCTGGACACCGCCGGCCCGGCGGAGGTCGAGGCGCGGCTGCGTCTGGCCATGGGCCGCCAGCAGATCGTCAGCGACGACTCCCCCATGGAGATCCGCAACGGCGACCTGTCGGTGGACGAGGCGACCTACAGCGCCAAGCTCAAGGGCCGCGTCCTGGACCTGACCTTCAAGGAGTTCGAGCTCCTGAAGTACCTCGCGCAGCACCCCGGCCGCGTCTTCACGCGCGCCCAGCTGCTCCAGGAGGTCTGGGGCTACGACTACTTCGGCGGCACCCGGACCGTCGACGTCCACGTACGGCGGCTGCGCGCCAAGCTCGGCCCCGAGCACGAGTCGCTGATCGGCACCGTCCGGAACGTCGGTTATCGATTCGTTACGCCGGAGAAGGTCGACCGCGCCGCCGAGGAAGCGAAGGCCAAGGCCGCGGCAAAGGCGGAGGATGCGGACGACACGACCGCCCTGGACGCCACCGAGGTCCGGGCCGAGGCATAACCGGTGCCCGAGTGGGCAGGGAAGCTCCCGTACGCCCTGCCCAGAGCGGGTATATCCGCGTAGACTCCGCGCGTGGCCAAGGTGACTCGGGAT
This sequence comes from Streptomyces deserti, assembly GCF_054782695.1. NCBI lineage: Bacteria > Bacillati > Actinomycetota > Actinomycetes > Kitasatosporales > Streptomycetaceae > Streptomyces > Streptomyces deserti. The sequence goes on along the minus strand of NZ_BAAGRZ010000012.1, from coordinate 50,040 downwards.
GATGTGGCGCGACTTGCGGGGACTTCCACCGCCGTCGTCAGCTATGTCATCAACAACGGACCCCGGCCGGTCGCCCCGGCCACGCGCGAGCGTGTCCTCGCCGCGATCAAGGAGCTGGGCTACCGTCCCGACCGGGTCGCCCAGGCGATGGCGTCGCGGCGTACGGATCTCATAGGCCTGATCGTGCCGGACGCGCGCCAGCCCTTCTTCGGGGAGATGGCGCACGCGGTCGAACAGGCCGCGTCCGAGCGCGGCAAGATGGTGCTCGTCGGCAACTCCGACTACATCGGCGAGCGCGAGGTCCACTACCTGCGGGCCTTCCTGGGCATGCGCGTCTCGGGACTCATCCTCGTCAGCCACGCCCTCAACGACCTGGCCGCCGCCGAGATCGAGGCCTGGGACGCCCGGGTCGTCCTCCTCCACGAGCGGCCCGAGGCCATCGACGACGTCGCCGTCGTCACCGACGACCTGGGCGGCGCCCAGCTCGCCGTCCGCCATCTGCTGGAGCACGGCTACCCGTACGTCGCCTGTATGGGCGGTACGGCCGAGACCCCGGCCGTCGGCGACCCCGTCTCCGACCACGTCGAGGGCTGGCGGCGCGCGATGGGGGAGGCCGGGATCCCCACGGAGGGCCGGCTCTTCGAGGCGCCGTACAACCGCTACGACGCCTACCAGGTGGCGCTGCGGATCCTCTCCGGGCCCGATCGCCCGCCCGCGATCTTCTGCTCGACCGACGACCAGGCGATCGGCCTGCTGCGCGCGGCGCGCGAGCTGCGCATCGACGTGCCCGGCGAGCTGGCGGTGGCCGGGTTCGACGACATCAAGGAGGCCGCGCTCGCCGACCCGCCGCTGACGACGGTCGCCTCCGACCGCTCGGCGATGGCCCGCGCGGCCGTGGACCTCGTCCTCGACGACGGGCTGCGGGTGGCCGGGGCGCGGCGCGAGCGGCTGAAGGTGTTCCCGTCGCGGCTGGTGATGCGGCAGTCCTGCGGCTGCGCGTAGCCGTTTCTGAACCGTTCCTGAACCGTTCCTGAGAGGCCGCGCCGACCTCCGAGGAGCGCCTTTATATCGGGCATACGAGGTTCTGTCGGGCTTCTCAGGGAGCACTCAGGGAGCTCTCATGGTCGGGCGACAAGCTCGGTGACATGACCGAGAGCATGTACTCCGAGCAGTCCTCCTCTCCTGTGAACCCCGAGTGGCCGCCCCCGCCGGCGCACGCCCCGGCCGACGCTCCGGCTCCGAAGAAGCGCAACCGCGGCCCCGTCGCCCTGCTCGCCGCCGTGGCGATCGTCGCCGCGGCCATCGGTGGCGGCACCGCGTACGGCATCCAGGAGCTGACCGGCAACGACACGACGGTCGCCTCGAGCTCCACCAGCACCACCGTGGTGCCCTCCAGCCAGAAGGGCACGGTCGCCGGGGTCGCCAAGGCCGTCAGCCCGAGCATCGTCGAGATCAACGCCGACTCCAACGCCGGGTCCTCCACCGGCTCCGGCGTGATCATCACCGGCGACGGCGAGATCATCACCAACAACCACGTCATCTCCGGCGCCTCGCATATCAAGGTGACGACGAGCGACGGGAAGTCGTACACCGCCCAGGTCGTCGGCACCGACAGCAAGAAGGACCTCGCGCTGATCAAGCTGGAGGGCGCCTCCGGGCTGAAGGCGGCGACCCTCGGCGACTCCGACGGCGTGCAGGTCGGCGACGAGGTCGTGGCGATCGGCTCCCCCGAGGGCCTGACCGGCACCGTCACCAGCGGCATCGTCTCCGCGCTCCACCGGGACGTGACCGTCTCCACGGACGAGGGGCAGCAGCAGCCGGACGGCGGCTGGCCGTTCGAGTTCGGCGGCCGGCAGTTCAACGGCGACACCGGCTCGGACACCACGACGTACAAGGCGATCCAGACGGACGCCTCCCTCAACCCCGGCAACTCCGGCGGCGCGCTGATCGACATGAACGGCAACATCATCGGGATCAACTCCGCGATGTACTCGGCGGCCGGTGCCTCCTCCGCCGACGCCGGCAGTGTCGGCCTCGGCTTCGCCATCCCGATCAACACCGTCAAGGCCGACCTCGCCAAGCTGCGGGCCGGTTCGAACAGCTAGGAGCCCGACATGATCAAGCAGGTCGCGCACGCGCTGCCCGGCGCCGATCCGGCCGGTCTGGCCCTCGCCCTGGCGGTCGCGGCCGAGCTGCACGCTCCGCCGGCCCGGGCCCCGGAGGTGGCGGCCGCCCGCTCCTCCCGGCGGGCCCGCACCCGCCGTCGTACCGCCACCGCACGCGGCTGATCCGTCCCCGCGCCCCCTGGGAAACGTGCGAGGCTGAGAGCCGGAAAACCAGCCGGTGAAGGTGCCGGAGCAGGTGCCGCGGCAGGCCCCGGAGAAGGCGCCGGACAGTGATCCGGAAACCCAGCCCACGTCCCCCGCACACGAGGAATCCCACACCCATGAGCCCCGCAGAAGGCGACCGTGACCCCCAGCGCATCCTGATCGTCGACGACGAGCCGGCGGTGCGCGAAGCACTCCAGCGCAGCCTCGCCTTCGAGGGGTACGACACCGAGGTCGCCGTCGACGGTGCGGACGCCCTGGAGAAGGCGGCGGCGTACCGGCCCGACCTGGTCGTCCTCGACATCCAGATGCCCCGCATGGACGGCCTGACCGCCGCGCGCCGCATCCGGGGCGCCGGCGACACGACGCCCATCCTGATGCTGACGGCCCGCGACACGGTCGGCGACCGGGTGACCGGGCTCGACGCGGGCGCCGACGACTACCTGGTCAAGCCCTTCGAACTGGACGAGCTGTTCGCCCGGATCCGCGCCCTGCTGCGCCGCAGCTCCTACGCGGCGGCCGTCGGGGCGGGCACCCCCGAGGACGAGGACGTGCTCACCTTCGCCGACCTGCGCATGGACCTGGCGACCCGCGAGGTCACGCGCGGCGGGCGGCCGGTGGAGCTGACCCGTACGGAGTTCACGCTGCTGGAGATGTTCATGGCCTACCCGCGCCAGGTGCTGACCCGTGAGCAGATCCTGAAGGCGGTGTGGGGCTTCGACTTCGAGCCCTCCTCCAACTCCCTGGACGTGTACGTGATGTACCTGCGCCGCAAGACCGAGGCGGGCGGCGAGCCGCGCCTCGTGCACACGGTGCGCGGTGTCGGGTACGTGTTGCGGCAGGGCGGCGCGGAGTGAACAAGGTCCTGCGCCGCTTCCGCTCGCTGCCGATCCGGTCGCGTCTGGCGCTGCTGGTGGCGGCGGCGGTGGCGTTCGCGGTGGCGGCGGTTTCGGTGACGTGCTGGTTCATCGTGCAGGGGAAGCTGTACGACCAGGTCGACAACCAGCTCAGCAGCGCCAGTGTGAAGCTGGACGAGGAGATGGTCACGGCCCTGCTGGCCGCCTGCCCGAAGACCGCGAGCGAGTCGTCCGGCAGCATGCGGCCCAGGGACTACTACGTGCAGGTGGTGCAGCCGGACGGCACGGTCTGTGTCTTCAGCGATTCCGCGGGGGTCATCAAGGCGACGGCCAAGGACAGGGAAATCGCGGCGGACCCCCGCCTGGGCGTGCGCATCCTCCACAGCGGCACCGACACCGACGGGAAGGACGTACGGGTACGGACCACCCCCGTCATGCTGGGCTTCGGCCCCGGCGCCCAGGCCTATCCCGGCGCCGCGCTGATGGTCGGCGTACCCCTCAAGGAGACCCAGAACACCCTCAACGAGCTGGCCCTCATCCTCCTCCTCGTCTCCGGCGTCGGAGTCCTCGGTGCCGGAGCCGCCGGCCTCGCGGTCGCCCGCGCGGGCCTGCGCCCCGTCGACAAGCTCACCGAGGCCGTGGAACACGTGGCGCGCACGGAGGACCTGGGCATCCGCATCCCCGTGGAGGACGACAGCGAGGACGAGATCGCCCGCCTCTCCCGCTCCTTCAACTCGATGACGTCGGCCCTGGCCAGCTCCCGCGACCTGCAGCAGCAGCTGATCGCGGACGCAGGCCACGAACTCCGTACGCCGTTGACCTCTCTCCGCACGAACATCGAACTGCTCTCCCGCAGCGAGGAGACCGGCCGCCCGCTCCCGGAGGCGGACCGCAAGGCGCTGCTGGCCTCCGTCAAGGCACAGATGACCGAACTGGCCGCGCTCATCGGCGACTTGCAGGAGCTCTCCCGGCCGGACACCGGCCAGCACACCGGAAGGACGGAGATCGTCGCCTGGCAGGACATCGTCGAGTCCGCCCTGCGCCGCGCCCGACTGCGCGGCCCTGAGCTGACGATCACGGCGGACGTACAGCCCTGGTACGTGCGGGCGGAGCCGTCCGCGCTGGAGCGGGCGGTGGTCAACATCCTGGACAACGCGGTGAAGTTCAGCCCGGACGGCGGCACGATCGAGGTGCGGCTCACCGAGGGCGTGCTCACCGTCCGCGACCACGGCCCGGGCATCCCCGCCGACGAACTCCCCCACGTCTTCGACCGCTTCTGGCGCTCGCCGAGCGCACGGGCGCTGCCGGGCTCGGGGCTGGGCCTGTCGATCGTGGCGCGTACCGTCCAGCAGGCGGGCGGCGAGGTGACACTGTCCCCCGCGGAAGGCGGTGGCACGGTGGCGACGGTGCGGTTGCCGGGGGCGCCTACGGCTCCGCCGGCGGTGCCTTAGCTGGTTCGGCCGACCCGGTGGCGAATCTTCGCCGCCTCTTCCAGGAGGGCTTTCGCTTCGGCGAGGTCGGTGGATTCCGCGGCCCGGAGTTCCAGATCGTGCACGTGTGCGTCCAGCTCGGGGTCCCGGGCCAGGGCGTACTCGCCCCACCAAAAGGCCACGAACGCAGGCACAGGGCCTACGTCGTAGGCGTCGGCAATCGCCTTCTTCCAGTGCTTGTCGAAGTCGGGAAGGAGCTTGGGCGCGTGCTGGGCGATGGCTCTGCGCAGGGCCTTCGGGGTCCGCTCAGGCATGGGAGGGACGACCGAATCGCGCTTCGCAGCGTGGGCAGTCATGCTCGCTGTCCTCCTTCGACGTGCCGTGTCTACGACCATAACCGCCTCGCACCTCTTGCATCCGTAGTTCGTGACCTGGCCGTACTCTCGGCCGCGAGATCCACGATGGGGGAGGCACAGCTCCGCAAGCGGAGCTTCTGGCAGAGGTCACCCGAAGGCGTGCACACCCGCCTCCGCCTTGAGCCCTGCCACGAACGCGGACCAGGAGGCGGCCGAGAAGACCAGCGGACGGTTCGCCGGGATCTTGCTGTCGCGGACGGGGACTGTGCCGGGGTGGTTGTCGGCGACCTCGAGGCAGTCGTTGGCTCCGCCTTCGCTGTAGCTGGACTTGCGCCAGACAGCGGTGCCCTTCGCCTCCTGCGTCACCGCAGTCCGCCCTTGATCTGCTCCAGGAACGGCGCCCAGGAGGCCGCGCCGAACACGAGCACCGGGCCGCCCGACAGTTTGCTGTCACGGACCGGGACTATGCCGGGGCAGTTGTCGGCGACCTCGATGCAGTTGTTGTCTCCCCCGTCGCTGTAGCTCGACTTGCGCCACACAGCGGTGCTGAGGTCGGGGGTGTTCGTCATGATCTGTGCTCCTCCAGTACGTCCCGGATGAACGCGAGCGAGCGACGGGGACAACGCCAGGTCGCGAAGCCGATCGTAGGACGATCGCTCCCGAAGAACCTCGTCCGGATCCTCGATCAGTCGACCGCTGCTGTTGCCTTCCGTGTAGGCAACGGCGCTTCCATCCCTCTGCCAGAGCAGCGTCAGCGAACCGTTCATATGGTGGTGCGCTCCCGCCGAGAACGGCAGTACCTGGAGAGCCACGTTGGGCCACAGCGCGGCGGTCTCAAGATGCAGCAGCTGGTCCTGCCAGGTCTTGCCCCGGGCAGCGGGTCGTCGGAATGCGAACTCGTCCATGATGATCCGGACCTCGGGCTCCGGCTTCTGGCGCAGCAGATACTGACGTCCGAGCCGTGCCGCCACCTGCTCCTCGACGGCCTCCTCACCGGCAGCCGTTGTCTGAGCCCCAGACAACACCCCCCGGGCGAAATCCTCGGTCTGTAGCAGCCCTGGAATGCCCAGCGAGAACTTCCACATGATCCGCGCCGTGGCCTCCAGCGCCATGAACTCCTTGTACTGGTCCTTGAACGCGTCCAGCCGAGCGCCTTCCAGTGGCTCAAGAGCAGGTCACCGGTGCCGTAGTACCCGTCCAGGTCCTCCATGACCGTCACCTTGGACAGCCGCTCCCCCGACTCCAGGCGGCTCAGATAGCTCTTCTCGTACCCGGTCTCGTCGGCCAACTGCCCCAGTGACTTCCCGGCCTTCTCCCGCAGGACCCTGAGCGTCTGCCCGAGCATGGCCCGCCCGGAAACCGGCTGAGCGTCAACCTTCTCGCCCACGTCACCCCTCCCCGTTGCCTGCGCGCCAGACAACACCGAACCTCTTCCGCAGCGTACGCGCGATCAGTGACCATCGAGGCACGAACGGTAATCACCGCTCGTCAGATCCCGCCTCCTCCCTGAAAGGGCATCGCCATGCCTCTGCGCCTGCGCCTGCGCCTCGCCGAACTCTGCGAGACAGCCCTGCTCGCCCTCGTACGGCTCCTGCTGCCCGCCGAGGGACGCCACCGAGCCACGGTGCCGCCCCAGCCACCATTGGTCTCCACCCACTCTCCACCCCTGGCCATCGAGCGCGTCTGGCTCGACACCCCGCTCGGACGCCCGTACCTGCCGGCCGCCGAAGCGATGGAGGTGTCCGCGTGAGGCTGCTCCCCTGGACGGGTGCCGACGGCAAACCCTGTTACCTCAGCACCGACAACCCGCACAGCCTGCTCTCGCGTCTCGCCGACGACGTCGAGGCGGCCCAACTGGCCTCCGCGGAGCAGGTACTCGCAGGCGCCAGGGCCGTACTCGCCGACCCGAAGGCGGGTGAGCGGGCGATGCGCTTCGCGCTGACGAGGGCGCTGGAGTCCCTCGGGGACGTGCTGCGCATCGCGGTCAGCCGAGGAGAACGCCTCTCCTGAGAGCACGCGGCCACCTCTACGCGCATCGCCCAGCGAAGTAAGCCCGTTCAGGGCCGCTGAGCGGCAACCTTTCCGTGCGGGGCGGCGACTGGTCCACCGAGCAGGACCAAATCCCCCCGCACGGAACGGATTCGCCGCATGACTGAGCCGCGCAGCAAGGCCCGCAAACCCCGGCACCGCAGAAGCAGGACGGCCCTGGCGGTCGGGGTCCCCCTCGCCCTGACCGCCGCCGGGACCCTGGCCTACGGCACGGACACCGGCCTCCTCGGGTCCGGAACAGCCCGGCAGGCCTCCGCCGCGACCGCCGCCGCCCCCGCCTGGGCGACCGCCACCGCCGACGGCTTCGCCTCCGTCAACGCCCTCGGCCAGAACGGCACGTACGGCGGACGGGACGGCAAGACCGTCACGGTCAGGACGCAAGCCGAGCTGGAGAAGTACGCCACCGCCGCCGAGCCGTACGTCATCGTCGTCGCCGGGACGATCAAGATGAACCCGGTCGGCAAGGAGATCAAGGTCCAGTCGGACAAGACCATCGTCGGCGCCGGGACCTCCGGGCAGATCGTCGGCGGTGGCTTCTTCCTCGGCCAGGGCGTGCACAACGTCATCATCCGCAACCTGACGATCCGGGACTCGTACCAGGGCATCTGGAACGACAAGGACCACGACTTCGACGCGATCCAGATGGACGGCGCGCATCACGTCTGGATCGACCACAACGACCTCAGGCACATGGCCGACGGGCTGATCGACGTCCGCAAGGACAGCACGTACGTGACGGTCTCCTGGAACAAACTGAGCGACAACAACAAGACCTTCGGCATCGGCTGGACCGAGAACGTCACCACCGACATCACGATCCACCACAACTGGTTCCGCGAGACCGAGCAGCGCAACCCGTCCACCGACAACGCCGCCCACGCGCACCTCTACAACAACTACCTGGAGGACGTCGCGGGCACCGCCATCAAGTCCTCGTACGGCAACTACGCGCGCGGCAGGACGAAGATGGTCCTGGAGTACAGTTACTTCCAAGGCGTCAACAACCCCGTCATCAAGGACGGCACCGCCTCGCTCGTCCAGCGCGGCAACGTCTTCTCGGGCACCTCCGGCCGCAACGAGAGCGGAGGCACCGCCTTCGACCCGAAGGCGTACTACGGCTACAGCCTGGACAAGGCGGCAGACGTGCCGTCGCTGCTCAAGGCGGGCGCCGGACCGCGCAGTTCCATCGGTACGACGGCGACGACGAAGGCGGCCGCGGCCACCACGCTCACCGTCGCCAAGGACGGCAGCGGCCAGTACACGACCGTGCAGGCGGCCGTGAACGCCGTACCGGCGAACAACTCCTCCCGGGTCGTCATCGCCGTCAAGCCGGGCACGTACCGCGAGACGGTCAAGATCCCGTCGAACAAACCGCACGTCACCCTCCAGGGCACGGGCGGCAGCCGCAAGGACACGGTGATCGTCTACAACAACGCCTCCGGCACTCCCAAGCCCGGCGGCGGCACATACGGCACCGGCGGCAGCGCGACCGTCGCCGTCGAGGCCGACGACTTCCAGGCCCGCAACCTGACCATCTCCAACGACTTCGACGAGGCCGCCAACCAGAACATCGCCCAGCAGGCCGTCGCCCTGCGCACCGCCGCCGACAAGGTGTTCCTGGACGGGATCATCGTCACCGGCGACCAGGACACCCTGCTGCTGGACACGGCGTCGAAGGACAAGCTCGGCCGGGTCTACATGGCGAACTCCTACGTCGTCGGCAACGTCGACTTCATCTTCGGCCGGGCCACGGCCGTGCTCGACAAGTCCGTCATCACGCTGAAGAAGCGCTGGAACGGCACCTCGGCCGGCTACGTCACGGCCCCCAGCACGGCCGCGGGCCGCAAGGGCATCCTCATCGCCAACTCGACGGTCAACGGGGACGTCGCCGACCGCAGCTTCTACCTGGGCCGCCCCTGGCACGCGGGCGGCGACGCGACCCTCGACCCGCAGACGACGGTCCGCAACACGACGCTGAGCGCGGCCATCAAGACCACGCCCTGGACCGACATGAGCGGCTTCTCCTGGAAGGACGACCGCTTCGCCGAGTACCGGAACACCGGCCCCGGCGCGGGTACGGCGAGCGCCAACCGCCCGCACCTGACGGATGCCCAGGCCGCGAACCAGGAGGTCGCGGACTGGCTGGGGGACTGGAGGCCTACGGCGTCCTGACGTCCCGCTCGTCGGCCTGCCGCCCCAGGTACCCGACGAGCTCCCGGAGCAGGCCCCACGCCTTCGCGCGCGTACCGTCCCCCAGCCGGTAGTGCAGGGCGGATTCGGTGCTCCGCCCGAGCCGCGTGGGCGTGGGGCCCTGGGGCGGGTCACCGGCTCCTTCTGGTCCTGCGGCCGCGCGTCATGTGGGGGCGCGGACGGCCTTGAAGAGCAAGGAACCGCATGAGAAAGCCAAGAACGCACCAACGTCCGATCACGAGTTCCCCCCCAACCGACCATGATTCAGCAACGTGACCGACTGCCGTGCGACTCGGACGTACGTTCCCTTCCGTGAACTCTGACAGACCCGTCGGCCACGAGCCGACCACATCCGCCGGCCCCCGGTTCTCCGTTTCCTCGCTCGCCCGCCGCGCACTCCTGCGGACCGGGCTGACCGGGGCCGCAGCGCTGGGGGCCGGTGTGGCCCTCGGCACAACTCCCGCCTCCGCGACCACCCTTGGCGCACGTCCCCGGCCCAGCACACCTCAGGAAGCCCTGCGGGAGCTGACCGCAGGCAACCTGCGCTGGCGCACCTTCCGCGAGCGGCATCCGGACGAGACACCGGACGTGCGGCAGAGCCTGACGTCCGGGCAGCACCCCTTCGCCGTCATCCTCGGCTGCGTCGACTCCCGGGTGCCCCCGGAGCTCGTCTTCGACCAGGGCCTGGGTGACCTGCTCACCGTCCGCTCCGCCGGGGAGGTCCTGGACGAGGCCGTGCTCGGCAGCGTCGCGTACGGGGTGCTCGAACTCGGGATACCGCTGATCGTGGTGCTCGGGCACCAGTCGTGCGGAGCCGTGCGCGCCGCCGTCGAGGCGGACGAGTCCGGCAAGCGGCTGCCCGCCCACATCCAGTACCTGGCCGACCAGATCAGCCCGAACATCGACCGCAGCGCGCGGAGCGACGCCCGCGTCGACGCGACCATCGACGCCAACGTACGGGCCGTCCGCTCACGCCTCGCCGCGGAGCCCGACCTCGCCGCGAAGGTGGCCGCCGGGCAGCTGGCCGTTGTCGGTGCCCGCTACGAACTGACGAGTCAGCGCGTTCACCGCCTCGTCTGACCGGACGGGACTCGGCATGCTCGGCGTCCGTGGAAGCCGAGCATGCCGGGGGAGTCGATGTCGACGGTGAGGGCGCCGGGCGGGGCGGCGAGGCGGCGACCGAGTCGAGGCCGGCCGTGGGTTCGTCCAGGACCAGGACCAGGACGGGGGCCGGGGGCCGGGGGCCGGGGGCCGGGCGGAGCATCGCGCGGGCGATGGTGAGGCGCTTGAGCCGGCCGCCGGAGCGGGTGGCCGTGCCGGGGGCGAGGACCGCGTCCGGGGCTCACCGGCCGCCGACGGCCAGCCCCGAGCCCTCCATCCGCACCCGGATCCCGTCCTCCTCCACCCGTACGTCCCGCAACCGCACATCCCCCTGCTCCGGCTCCGGCAGGTCGAACGCCAGCGACAGCCGGTCGGCCAGGACCGGGCGGGTTAGCCCGGAGAGGGCGTCGAGGAGGTTCGGGTCGAGGCCCAGGCGGCGCAGCACCTCGGGGTGGGCCAGGGCCAGGTCGATGAGGTTGAGCCGGACGGCCTGGCGGGCGAAGCGCGGGGAGCCGGTCAGGTCGGCGAGCCTGCCGTCGTCGCTCAGGGCTGCGCGTACATCCGAGTCGGGCACGCCCATCCGCCGCGTGATCGCCGGGACGGACAGCAGCGCCTTCGCCTTGCGGGTCTCGCGGGCCAGGTCGGCGGCGCCCTTCGGCGTCAGGTGCAGGCCCTCCGAGGCGCGGGTGCCGGGGCGGTACGTCGCCAAATCGCCGATGTCCAGGCGCATGCCGCCGATCCGGGTGGCGATGCCCCGTTCGCCCTGCCGCTGGATACGGGCCTCGGCGCGCACGCGCAGGTCGTGCCCGGCGACCGGGAGGGTGCCACGGGCCCGGACCCGGTCCCGGCCCTCGCCGGTGAACGTCACCTGGGAGGCGCCGAGTTCGCGGTTCAGGTCCGCGAAGGACAGCAGGACGTCACCGTCGAACCGGGGCACGCGGGCGCCGCGTATCGCGGTGAGGCCGTCGGCGTCCAGCCGTATGTCATGGGCCGTCGCCGACACCCTCGCCAGCGACACCCGGTCGGCCGCGACGTCCGGCACGGTCACTCGCACCGACTCCAGCCGTTTGCCGGCGAGTTGGGTGAGGAAGGGGAAGCCGCCGATCTCCACCTCGGGCGCCGCGGCCAGATCGAGCCGGTCCTTGAGGGCGTCCGCGGCCCTGTGCTCCGCGTACAGCACGGCCCAGCGGTCGGCGAGCGTGAGGAAGGCGGCGAGGGCCAGCAGGCCCACCACCGCCTTCAGCGCGGACGGCAGCCCGGCGAAGCGGCCCCGCCGACGCCGGCGGCGGCCACCGCGGCGGTGGTTGGGCGGGGTCCAGGGCTCGTCCTCGTCTCGCCCGGACACGACGTAGGTGTCCGTCTCGGGCACGACGCACGTGCCTTCGGGGGGATGCGTCTCGGTGTGGTGGGGGGTACGCATCACTCAATGCGACCATGCGCACCGGCCCCACCAGCAACCTCTACCAGGGGTATGCGATCTACTTCACGGCATCCTCACTGCACGACCGTGATCCTCTCCGCCTTCGGCGGCGCGATCGGGTTCGCCGGCGAGGAGTTGGCCAGGAGGTACTTCTCCAGCGCGGTCAGGTCGTCGCCGCCCACCAGGTCGTTCGTGCCCTGGCCCAGCGTCGGGAAGCCGTCGCCGCCGCCCGCGAGGAAGCTGTTCGTCGCGACGCGGTAGGTGGCGGCCGGGTCGATCGGGGCGCCGTTCAGCTTCACCGAATCAGTGACCACACGGTCCGCGCCCGTCTTCGTCAGGTCCAGGGTGTACGTCAGGCCCGACGAGATCTGGAGGATCTTCGGCGCGGCGGCGTTGGAGCCGCTCACCTGCTCCTTCAGCACCTGGATCAGCTGGGCGCCCGTGAAGTTCTGGAGATTCACGGTGTTGGCGAAGGGCTGGACCGTGAAGCCCTCGGCGTACGTCACCACGCCGTCGCCCTCACCGGCCTTGGCCACGTAGGTCAGCGGTGCGCGGATGCCGCCGGGGTTCATCAGCGCCAGGTCGGTCTCCGGGTCGAGCTCCTTGCCGTACGCGAGTTGGGCGTCCGCGATCAGATCGCCGAGCGGGGACTCCGTGCCGGTGTTGCCGATGTCGGCGGAGATGTAGCCGATCGGGCGGTTGCCGATGGGGGCGGCGAGGGCGTTCCACTTGCTGATCAGCTCGGTCATGTCGGTCGCCTTGGGGACGTCCCGGGTGACCACACGGTTCGCCGAGGTGACCGCCGTACGGGCGATGTCACCGGTCCACCGGTCGTACGTCAGCGTGGTGTCCGTGTAGAGGCGGCCGAAGGACGCGGCGGAGGTGACCATGCGGGGCTTGCCCGCCGGGTCGGGGATCGTGCACACGTACGCGTTGTGGGTGTGGCCGGTGACCAGCGCGTCGACCTGCGGGGTGATGTTCTTGGCGATGTCGACGATCGGGCCGGAGACGCCGTCGCCCGCGCCCGGGGAGTCGCAGTCGTAGTTGTACGCCGTCGAGGCCGGGAAGCCGCCCTCGTGGATGAGGGCGACGATCGACTTCACGCCCTGCGCCTGAAGCACGCGCGCGTACTTGTTGATGGTCTCGACCTCGTCCTTGAAGACGAGGCCCTTCACGCCCTCGGCGGAGACGATGTCCGGGGTGGCCTCCAGGGTCACGCCGATGAAGCCGACCTTGACGTCCTTCTTCTTCCACACCCAGTACGGCTTGAGGATGGGCTTGTTCGTCTTCTCGTCGAGGACGTTGGCGGCCAGGTAGGGGAAGTCGGCGCCCGCGAACTCCTCGTCCGTGTAGCAGCCGTCCTTCGGGTGGCAGCCGCCGTTCTGGAGGCGGGCCAGCTCGCGCGCGCCCTCGTCGAACTCGTGGTTGCCGACGGAAGTGACGTCCAGGTCGAGCTTGTTCAGCGCCTCGATGGTCGGCTCGTCGTGGAAGAGCCCGGATATCAGCGGGGAGGCGCCGACCATGTCGCCGCCGGCCGCGGTGATCGAGTACTTCTCGCCCTCGCGTGCCTTGCGCAGGTGGGTCGCCAGGTACTCGATGCCGCCCGCGGTGAACTGCTCGGTGGTGCCGTCCTCGTGGACGTGCGTGACCCGGCCGGAGGAACCGGCCGGCGGCTCCAGGTTGCCGTGCAGGTCGTTGAAGGACAGCAGCTGCACGTCCTGGTAGCGGCCCGGGAGATGACCGCCCGGGTGACGGCTCTCGCCCGCGCTCGCCGACCCCGGCAGCGCGGCCGCGGCCAGTGCGCCGACGGTGGCGGCACCGGCCGCGAGAGCGACAAGGCGGTTCGTACGGCGTCTGCGGCGCTGGTGGTGCGCCGGAGAAGCCGGAGAAGTGGCTGGCATACGCCCCCCTGTGAATCTGCTGAGGTGGTGTCCCCGTCCGGCGCAGCCTAGAGTCAACGCGCGTAGCGCAACAGAGCCTTCGTGGTTACATCCTGGTTGCTTCTCCGCCCGCGCCCTTACCAGCTCCGCTGCCGCCACTTTGTCGGTGCCTCCCCGTACCCTCGTACGCATGACCAGCGACGACACCGCACGCCCCGGCCGCCCCCGCTCGCTCTCGACGTACTCCGCGCTCACCCCGGAGCAGACCGAGGCCGTCCTCGGACTCCTCGCCGAGGCCGCCCGGAGCGACGGTCAGCAGGCGGTGTCCGAACAGGGCCGGTTGCAGCTGCGCGGCGGCGAGCGCCCGGGGGTGTCGCACTACCTGCTGACCGTCGACGGCGAACTCGTCGGCTACGCCCAGCTGGAGGACACCGACCCGGTGGAGCCGCCGGCCGCCGAGCTGGTCGTCCACCCCGCGCACCGCGGGCAGGGCCACGGCCGGGCGCTCGGCGCGGCGCTGCTCGCCGCCTCGGGGAAGCGGCTGCGGGTCTGGGCGCACGGCGGCCACTCCGCCGCCCGGCACCTCTCCCAGGTCCTCGGGCTCACCCTGTTCCGCGAACTGCGCCAGATGCGGCGCCCGTTGACGGACTTCGAGGCGCCGGAGCCGACCCTGCCGCCGGGCGTGACCGTCCGCACCTTCGTACCCGGCCAGGACGACGCGGCCTGGCTCGCCGTCAACGCCGCCGCCTTCGCCCACCATCCCGAGCAGGGCTCCCTCACCCAGCGCGACCTCGACGACCGCAAGGCGGAGCCGTGGTTCGACCCGGCGGGCTTCTTCCTCGCCTTCCGCGGCGACCAACTGGTCGGCTTCCACTGGACCAAGGTCCACGCGGCCGAGCACCTCGGCGAGGTGTACGTCCTCGGCGTCAGCCCCGAGGCCCAGGGCACCGGCCTCGGCAAGGCCCTGACGACGATCGGCCTGCGGCATCTGAAGGGGCAGGGACTGCCCACGGCGATGCTGTACGTCGACGCCGACAACAAGGCGGCGGTGTCGGTGTACGAGCGGCTGGGGTTCACGACGTACGAGACGGACCTGATGTACCGGACGGAGACGTGACAGGCACCTGAGCAGAGGAAAGCGGAAGAGGAAAGCGGAAGACGCAAGCGGTAGAGGAGAGCGGTAGAGGAAAGCGCCTGAGCGGAGGCCGTCACCGCACGACCGGCCGGGCCCGCACCACGAGAACGTCCAACCCGAGCTCGTCGTCCTGGATGTCCAGCCCCGCCCACACGGCCTGCGCCGCCAGCAGGTTGAACGCCCGGTGCGGAGCGCACACCACATCGGTCCCGCCCCCGCTGCCCAGCCGCTCGGCCACCGCGCGGGCCGCCGCCTCCGCGTCGGCGGCGTGCTGCCCCAGGACGGTGGCCACGGGCTTCCCGGCCCCTGACACGAAGGCCTCCACGAGCAGCAGCCGAGCGGCACCCCGCCCCTCGGCCCCCCAGCGCCGCAGCTGCGTCGTGACCGCCGGCCCGGTCACCGCCCGGCCGAGTTCGGACAGCATCCACGCCCCTTGTACGAGCCCCGTCCCCAGAGCCCCGGCCCCCGCGCTCGCCGACCAGGGCCGGTTTCCCTCCCCCGCACGCCCTCTGCCCAGCAGCGCCCAGTCCCCCGGCACGGGCACCGACATCGGCGCCTCCAGCGCCAGCACCGCACACCCGCCTCCCGCCAGCACCTCGGCAACCGCCTCGACCGCCGTCGCCGGGTCGGCCCCGTACCCGGCGAGCGTCTCCGGCAGCGGCCCCACCCCCGGCACGTCGACGGCCGCCCAGGCGAAGGACCCTGTCCGCACGGACCCCACGTCGACGGCGACCACCCGCACATTCCGCATGCCATCACCCCATGGGCAGGGCCCGGGACCGGCCTCCGCCATGGCCGACCGCAAGCGAGCGTTCAAGGCTCCCGTCGAGGACATCTGGGCCGTCTCAACGACCGTATCCGCAAAGCGCGGGGCGTGGACAGCACGAGGACGACGATGGACGCACCTCCGCACGCTTGACTTTCCGGGTCCCATTCCACCACCCTTTCACTACTCAATTAGTGAAAGGGTGGTTGTCGAGTGGTCGAGTACCGCATCGACCGGCACAGCGGCGTGGCCACCTACGTCCAGATCGTCCAGCAGACGAAACAGGCCCTCCGCCTGGGCCTGCTGCGCCCCGGCGACAAGCTGCCCACGGCCCGCGAGGTCGTCGAGGCCACCGCCATCAACCCGAACACCGTCCTCAAGGCCTACCGGGAGCTGGAACGCGAGGGCCTGGTGGAGGCGCGGCGCGGACTGGGCACCTTCGTACGGCGCTCCCTGGGCACCGCACCGGCCGACTCCCCGCTGCGCGCGGAGCTGGAGGAGTGGGCGGAGCGGGCCCGGGCGGCGGGGCTGGAGCGGGAGGACGTGGCCGCACTCTTCACTGCCGTACTCGAAAAGCACTTCCAGGGAGACCCGTCATGACCGACACGGCCATAGAGGCAGCGGCGCTGGGCAAGCGCTTCGGCCGGCGCGGGGGCTGGGCGCTGCGCGACTGTTCCTTCCGGCTGCCCGCCGGCCGCGTCTGCGCGATCGCCGGCCCCAACGGCGCGGGCAAGTCCACGCTGCTCGCCCTCGCCGCCGGGCTGCTGGCCTCGACCGAGGGCTCGGTCACCGTCCTCGGGACGACCCCGGGCGAGGCACGCGCGCGTGTGGGTTTCGTCGGCCAGGACAAGCCGCTGTACCCGCAGCTCACCGTCGCCCAGACCCTGCGCATGGGCGCCGACCTCAACCCGGCCCGCTGGGACGCGCCCGCCGCCGAGCGGATCGTGGCCGCCGGCGACTTGCATCCGGGGGCGAAGGTCCGCTCGCTCTCCGGCGGCCAGCGCACGCGCGTGGCGCTCGCCCTCGCCCTGGGCAAGCGCCCCGACCTGCTCCTCCTCGACGAGCCGATGGCCGACCTCGACCCCCTGGCCCGCCACGAACTGATGGGCGTCCTGATGGGACAGGCCGCCGGGCACGGCACGACGATCGTGATGTCCTCGCACGTCGTCGCCGAACTGGAGGACTCCTGCGACCACCTCCTCCTCATCGGCGGCGGCCGCATCCGGCTGGCGGGCGAGATCGACGAGCTGCTCGACGCCCACGCGCGCGTGTCCGGCCCGGCGGACAGCACCGACCTGGCCCCGCACACCGTCGTCGAGTCCCGCACCACCGGCCGCCAGCTCAGCGCCCTTATCCGCCCGGCGGCCCCGCTGCCCGGCGACTGGCGCACCAGCACTCCCTCCCTGGAGGAGCTCGTCCTGTCCTATCTGCGCAACCCCGAGGCACCGGCCCTGACCCGCACACCCCACAAGACCCCGGAGGCCGCCGCGTGACCACCGCGCTGACCTCCCCCGCCCGGGCCGCCACCGGGCGTCCGGCCCCCGCCCCGCGCCAGCTCCGCTGGCTGCTGCGGCTGCACCGCCCGGCCCTGTACCTGTGGACGGCTCTCGTGCTCGTCACCGGCGCCGCCCTGCTGTGGCTGCACGGCCCGCTCACCGACGCGGCCGCCGCGGCCTGGACGCAGTACGACGCCTGCGGCTTCGCCTCGTCCGAGCCCTGCGCCTACGACCAGGACGCGATCCTGCGCTACAAGGACGTCTACACGTACACGACCGCCGCCGTCCTGGCCGTGCCGTTCCTGGTCGCCGCCTGGGCGGGCGGCGTGCTGTCCGGCCGCGAGCTGGAGTCCGGCACCGCCCGGCTGGCCTGGACGCAGTCCGTCTCCCCGGCCCGCTGGCTGGCCGCCCGGCTCGCCCTCCCGGCGGCCCTGGTCACCGCCGGCAGCGGCCTGCTGGTCCTGCTGCACCACCTGGCGTGGACGGCGGGCGAGGGCCGTATCGACACCGCCAAGCCCTGGTACGACTCCCCCACCTTCCACGCGAACGGCCCGACCACCGTCGCCCTGGCCCTGGCCGGCCTGTTCGCCGGCGCCCTCGCGGGCCTGGTGCTGCGCCGCACGCTGGCCGCGCTCGCCACGGCCGCCGTGGCCGTCGCCGCACTGTGGACGGCCGTGCACCTGTCACTGCCCCGCCTGTGGCCCACGGTCACCCACGTCAGCAGCCTGAAGCACGGCCCGTCCGGCACCGGCATCACCGTCGCCGAGGGCCTGGTGACCTCCACCGGCGCCCGGCTGCCCGACGCGTCCTGCGGCAGCGGCCTCATCCCGGAGTGCGACGCCGCCTACGCCAGGATGGACGCCGTCGGCTTCTACCGCGAGTACCACCCGCAGTCCCACTACTGGCCCCTGCACCTGATGGCGACCGGCGTCCTCCTCGCCGTCACCGCCCTGCTGGCCCTGGCCGCGTTCCGCCTGCTGCGGCACCGCACCACCGCGCCGGTCCGCACCCGCGAGAAGGCCGCCGTATGAGCGCGCCCGCCCTGCCGGGACTGCCCCGGACGGTACTGCGCCTGCACCGCACCGCCCTGCTCGTGTGGGGGCTCTTCGTCGCGGGCGTGATCGGCTGGCTGGTGTGGCTGACCCAGGTCTCCGCGGCCCGCATCCAGCACCTCAAGGCGACCTGCGACCCCGAGCACGACCTGTGCGACATCCCCTACCTCGGCTGGGTCCACGGCGAGCGCCTCGGTTACGTCGCCTGGCTCGTCTGCTACGGCTTCCTCGCCGTCGCCGCCTTCGCCGGCAGCGCGCTGATCGCCCGCGAGCTGGAGTCCGGCACCGCCCGGCTGGCCTGGAGCCAGGGCGTCACCCCGGCCCGCTGGCTGGCCGCCAAGCTCGCTGTGCCCGCTGCGGTGCTGGTCGTCGGTGACAGCGCCCTGGTGCTGGCGTTCCGCTGGGGCTGGGCGCCCCACCGCGACCTGAGGCCGGGCGACGACTGGGCCTTCACCGACGTCTTCGTGGCCCGCGGCCCGGCCACGGTGGCCTACGCCCTGTGCGCCCTCGCGGTCGGCACGCTCGCCGCGCTCCTGCTGCGCCGCACGCTGCCCGCGCTGGGCGTGTCCTGCGCGGCGATGTGGCTGCTCAACCTCGTTCTGGAGCTCAACCGCGAGTCCCTGTGGCCGACGGTCACCCGGACCGCGGCGACGAGGTTCGAGCTGCCCAACAGCGTCTGGCAGGTGGAATGGGGCAGGACCGGCACCGGCGGCCACTACGCCACCTACCACCCTCCGTCCCATTTCTGGCCGCTCCACCTGGTGGAGACCGGCATCGTCCTGACCGTCGCCGCCCTGGCCACCACCACCGCCTTCACGCTGCTGCGCCGCCGCACGGCCTGAACCAGGACGTCCGTCCCACGTCCCTCCACGGGGGAGGGACGTGGGACGGACCCGGCCCCGGGGACATACCGCCCGGCCTGTCGACCCCCGTGAGCCGCCCCCCGCTATCCCGGACGTCATGTCTCCGTAACCATCGATTCAGACGACCTTGCGACGCTCGGCCAATGACTCCCGCTGTGCCAGAGCCTTCACCGCCCCGAGAGGGTCCCGGGAGGAACGGGGACACCCCGGCCGTGCCCCCGCTCCCGCCCGCGCTTTCCGACGCGCCCGTGATGCTGGCGACGCGGAAGAATGGATCCATGAGCCAGCCGAACACCCAGGCACAGGTCCAGCACCCGCAGCCCTCCGTGGGCTCCATCGCCGCGCACCGCCCGCACACCGTGGCCGCGACGGTCTCCGACCTGGAACCCGACCTCGACGCCGACCTCGACGCGTACGAGGAGTCACCGGTCGACGGCGTACAGCTGCCGCAGGGCCGTTTCCTCGACCGGGAGCGCAGCTGGCTCGCGTTCAACGAGCGCGTCCTCGAACTCGCCGAGGATCCGAACACGCCCCTGCTGGAGCGCGCCAACTTCCTCGCGATCTTCGCCAGCAACCTCGACGAGTTCTTCATGGTCCGGGTCGCCGGCCTGAAGCGCCGTATCGCCACCGGCGTCGCGACCCGCTCCGCGTCCGGGCTCCAGCCCCGCGAGGTCCTGGAGATGATCTGGGCCCGCTCGCGCGAGCTGATGGCCCGGCACGCCGCCTGCTTCCATGAGGACGTCGCCCCCGCCCTCGCGGAGGAGGGCATCCACCTGGTCCGCTGGAACGAGCTGGCCGAGAAGGAGCAGGCCCGGCTCTTCACCCTCTTCCGGCACCAGATCTTCCCGGTCCTGACCCCGCTGGCGGTCGACCCGGCGCACCCCTTCCCGTACATCTCCGGCCTGTCCCTGAACCTGGCCGTCATCGTGCGCAACCCGGTCAACGGCCACCGCCACTTCGCCCGGGTCAAGGTGCCCCCGCTGCTGTCCCGCTTCCTGGAGGCCTCCCCGGGCCGGTACGTCCCCCTGGAGGACGTCATCGCGGCCCACCTGGAGGAGCTCTTCCCGGGCATGGAGGTCCTGGAGCACCACACCTTCCGGGTCACCCGCAACGAGGACCTGGAGGTCGAGGAGGACGACGCCGAGAACCTGCTCCAGGCCCTGGAGAAGGAGCTCATGCGGCGCCGCTTCGGGCCGCCGGTGCGCCTGGAGGTCGAGGAGTCCATCGACCGCGAGGTGCTGGACCTCCTCGTACGCGAGCTGAAGATCAGCGAGGCCGAGGTCTACCCGCTCCCCGGTCCCCTCGACCTCACCGGCCTCTTCCGCATCCACAGCCTCGACCGGCCGGAGCTGAAGTACCCGAAGTTCGTCGCCGGCACCCACCGCGACCTGGCCGAGGTCGAGTCGGCGTCCGCGCCGGACATCTTCGCGGCCCTGCGCAGCCGGGACGTGCTCCTGCACCACCCGTACGACTCCTTCTCCACCTCCGTGCAGGCGTTCCTGGAGCAGGCGGCCGGCGACCCGGACGTCCTCGCCATCAAGCAGACCCTGTACCGGACCTCCGGCGACTCCCCGATAGTCGACGCGCTCATCGACGCCGCCGAGTCCGGCAAGCAGGTCCTCGTCCTGGTCGAGATCAAGGCCCGCTTCGACGAGCACGCCAACATCAAGTGGGCCCGCAAGCTGGAGGAGGCCGGCTGCCACGTCGTCTACGGCCTGGTCGGCCTGAAGACGCACTGCAAGCTGTCCCTGGTCGTCCGCCAGGAGGGCGAGACGCTACGGCGCTACAGCCACGTCGGCACCGGCAACTACCACCCGAAGACGGCCCGCCTCTACGAGGACCTCGGCCTGCTGACGGCCGACCCCCAGGTCGGCGCGGACCTCTCGGACCTCTTCAACCGCCTCTCCGGCTACTCGCGCCGCGAGACCTACCGGCGCCTGCTGGTCGCCCCCAAGTCCCTGCGCGACGGGCTCATCGCGCGGATCAACAAGGAGGTCCAGCACCACCGTGCCGGGCGTCCCGCCTACGTCCGCGTCAAGGTCAACTCGATCGTCGACGAGGCCGTCATCGACGCCCTGTACCGCGCGTCCCAGGCGGGCGTGCCGATCGACGTGTGGGTGCGCGGCATCTGCGCGATCCGGCCGGGCGTGACGGGCCTGTCGGAGAACATCCGGGTCCGGTCCGTGCTCGGCCGCTTCCTCGAACACTCCCGGCTCTTCGCCTTCTGCAACGGCGGCGAGCCGGAGGTGTGGATCGGCAGCGCCGACATGATGCACCGCAACCTCGACCGCCGTATCGAGGCCCTGGTCCGGGTCACCGACCCCGCCCACCGCGCGGCCCTCAACCGGCTGCTGGAGACCGGCATGTCCGACACCACCGCCTCCTGGCACCTCGGCCCGGACGGCGAGTGGACCCGGCACGCCACCGACGGGGACGGCGGGCCCCTGCGCAACATCCAGGAGATGCTCATAGACGCCCGGAGGCGCCGGCGTGGCAACGCAACACCATGACCCGACGACGGACCCCGCGGCCGGCACGGTGACGGGGGACGCCCTCGCGGCATACCTGCGGGCCCAGGCCACGGAGTTCCTCCGCGCACTGCGCCTGCACCGGGAGACGGGTGCGGGCGTGGGCGGCTCGGAGGAGTCCGTGGAAGCGGCCCGCGCCCTGCGCCGCTCGGCCCGCCGCATCAGCGGCAGCCTGCACACCTTCCAGCCCCTCCTCGACAGCGACTGGTCCGAGAGCATGCGCCCCGAACTGGCCTGGGTGTCGGGCACGTTGGCGATGGAACACGCGTACGCGTCGCGTCTGGAGCGGCTGCTGGCGGCTCTGCACAGGCTGTCGGGCTCGGGGGCGCTCCCCGCCGAGAGGGCGGGGGCCACTGTGGGCAGCCGGGCCGACGCAGCCGTGGGCAGTCGTTCCGCTGGGGCGGAACCCGTCCCGCAGAAGGCGGCACCCGGCAACGCCGGTCCCTCGACCGCTGCTCCGGAACGCGGCAACCTGACAGTCGGCGCGGCCAAGGCAGGCGCCCTTCTGGAGCGCCAGCTCACCCTCGCCCGCACCCGGGCCCACTCCACAGCGCTCCAGGCCCTCGGCAGCAGCCGTTTCCACGCGGTCGCGGACAAGGTGGCGTTACTGGCCAGCGAGGTCCCCCTGACCCGCCCGGCCGCCACGGCCGACCTCCGCCCGCTCGCCGCGGCGGCGGAGGAGCGCCTCGCCGACGCCGTGACCGCGCTCCCCCTGCTCACCGCGGGCAGCCCGTACAACGCGGAGGCGCTGATCCACGGCCTGTCGCCGGACCCGGCCCCGCACCCGCAGGACGCCCCCTGGCACCAGGTCCGCCTGCTGCTGCGCCTGCACCGCTACGCCCGCGAGGTGGTACTCGGCGAGCAGGCAGCGGTCGACGTACGGCTGCTGGCCGCCGGTGAGGCCCTCGACCGGCACCGCGACGCCTCGGAGGCGGCGGCCGCCGCGGCCCAGGCCGCCCGCACGCCCCGCATCGCCCCGGCCACGGCGTACGCCCTCGGCGTGCTCCACGCCGACCAGCGGCATGAGGTGGAAGCGGCCCGGTACGCGTTCCAGCGCTGCTGGCAGAGGGAAGCCGTCGGCAGGTCGTAAAGGCAGCAGGCCGTAAGGCAGCACGTCGCAAAGGCAGCACGCGTAAGGCAGTCAGTACCCGAGGAGGCGGTGAGCACCCGGTGAGCTCTCCCGACGACACCACCGTTCAGGCGGCCGGCTGCGTCCTGTGGCGCCGCTCCCCCGTGGACGGCGAGGTGGAGATCTGTCTCGTGCACCGGCCGAAGTACGACGACTGGTCGCATCCCAAGGGCAAGCTGAAGCACGACGAGGAGCCGCTCGCCGGCGCCCTGCGCGAAGTGGCGGAGGAGACGGGCTACAGCGCCGCACCCGGCGCCGAGCTGCCCACCCTGCGCTATGAGGCGAACGGCCGCCCCAAACAGGTCCGTTACTGGGCGGCCGAGACCACCGGCGGCACCTTCCTGCCCACCGACGAGGTGGACCGCATCCTGTGGCTCACGCCCGACACGGCCCGCCTGCGCCTGACCCAGCCCCGGGACCGCGAGCTGGTCGACGCCCTGCTCGCCGCCCTGCACCTCGCATAGGCCCGGAACCGGGTTCAGCGGGACGCGGCGTGCTCCGCCGCGTCCGTTCTGGCCAGGCTCCGGGCCCGGCGGGCCGGCCCGCTCCAGCCGCAGGTGCAGCGGGCCACGCAGAAGGGTCCCCGTTCGATGGTGGTCGTGCGGTGTTCCGGATGGTCCGAGGAGGGCGCGAACCGGGCCTGCTCAGTCACGCCGACAACGTTACCCAGCCCGGGTGAACGGCTCGTATACCCCGCCCGTTCCTCCCCCGCGTCCCCGTGCGCGCGTGACGGCCCTACCTACCCGTCGTTAACCGGTTCGACAGGGGGCCCGTGACTCAACGCAGCGGCTGGGGGTAGGCAGGCGATGACCAGGCGGCAACGGCAGCACAGAACGGGCGAGGCGGTCGTCGCGGCCGGGGTCGTGGCCTGCGTGTGCCTCGGCACCGGCGGCTGCTCCGGCAGCGACGCCGCCGCCGGGGACGCCCGCGCGGGCGACTCCGTCGAGGTCCTGCACCGGGCCGCCGACCGGCTGGTGGACGCCGGCAGTTCCAAGGCCCGTACGTCGATGGAGATGGCCACCGGCGGAACCCGGGTGACCATCCGCGGCGAGGGCGTGTACGACTACCGCGAGCGCCTCGGGCGGCTGAAGGTGCTGCTCCCGCAGGACCCGGCGGGCGCCACCGAGCGCCGGCCCATCACCGAACTCCTCGCGCCCGGCGCCCTGTTCATGAAGAACCGGGGTGCCGGTGTACCCGCCGACAAGTGGGTGCGGGTGGACACCGGGACGCTCTCCGACGGCAATCTCGTCACCGGCGGCGCCACCGACCCGTTCGCGGCCGCCGAGGTGCTGCGCGGCACGCGCACGGCGACGTACGTGGGCCGCACCGAGGTCGCGGGCACCGAGGTACGGCACTACCGGGGCACGGCGGACCTCGGACGGGCCGCGAAGAGCGCCTCCGCCGCCAACAGGGGCCCCCTCGCGGCGGCGGCGAAAGGGTTCGCCACGGCCGAAGTACCGTTCGACGCCTACCTCGACGACCAGGGCCGCATCCGCAAGGTCCGGCACCGCTTCAGCTTCGTCAACGGCCAGGACAAGAACCCCGTGGCGGTCGCCTCGACGACGCTGCTGTACGACTTCGGGGCCCCCGTCCGCGTCCGGCTCCCGGACGACGACGACATCTACGCGGGCAAGATCGCCGAGGAGTGACCGGCGTGAACTAGCCCGTCCGTGCCATGCGCGCCTCGTGGACCGCTCCCTAATCTAGGAAGTCGATGACGGCAGAGATGAGGTGACGCACGTGGCTCCGGTCGGCGGTACGGCAGTTCAGGACCACGTGGCCCTCGCCGAGATCGAACTGTGCGGTGACCTGATCATCGCGGCCTCGGCCGCCGACGAGGACCGGCTCAGCCTGGAGAGCATCGACGAGGTGCTGAAAGTGGCCGAAGCGCGCGCGGAGGCCGCGGGCGGCTGAACCGGCCCGGCGCTCAGGTCCGCAGCATGCGGGCGATCGCCTGGGTCGCCTCCTTCACCTTCGCGTCGATCTCGTCGCCGCCCTTGACGGCCGCGTCGGCGACGCAGTGCCGCAGGTGCTCCTCCAGCAGCTGCAGGGCGAAGGACTGCAGGGCCTTGGTGGAGGCGGACACCTGGGTGAGTATGTCGATGCAGTAGACGTCCTCGTCGACCATGCGCTGCAGGCCGCGGATCTGCCCCTCGATACGGCGCAGACGCTTGAGGTGTTCGTCCTTCTGCTTGTGGTACCCGTGCACGCCCCGGTCATGATCGGTCACAACGCCCGCCGCGACCGGCGCATCGGTGACGTCGGTGACTCCAGTGACGTTCGTTACCTCCGTTACGTCCGTCGTGTCCGGAGAGGAGGGCGCGCCCGCGCCGGCCTCGGTGGTCGTCATAGCGTCCTCCTGTTGCACAGACAGCCGACATATACCCCTACTGGGTATATGGTACCGAACTTTGCTGGGTATAGGCATGTTGGCCAACGCGGTGTGCGGCGGCCGGATTCGACCCTCGAACCGCCCCCCTGCTCATCACTCTGCTTGATGGGCGACACTGGTGGGCGGCCCGATAGCCGTGGCCGGATGATGCGCCTAGCATCAGCCTGACCGAAACCGATGCATCCTGAGGACCCCACGTGCGCTTTCGTCTGACCCCCAGGGAGACGAGCTTCTACGACATGTTCGCCGCCTCCGCGGACAACATCGTCACGGGCTCGAAACTCCTGATGGAACTGCTCGGGGCGGACGCCTCCGCCCGGGCCGAGATCGCAGAGCGTATGCGGGCAGCGGAACACGCAGGTGACGACGCCACGCACGCGATCTTCCACCAGTTGAACTCCTCGTTCATCACGCCATTCGACCGCGAGGACATCTACCGCCTCGCCTCGTCCCTCGACGACATCATGGACTTCATGGAGGAGGCCGTCGACCTGGTCGTCCTCTACAACGTCGAGGAACTGCCCAAGGGCGTCGAGCAGCAGATCGAGGTCCTGGCGCGCGCGGCCGAACTGACGGCCGAGGCGATGCCGCACCTGCGCACCATGGAGAACCTGACCGAGTACTGGATCGAGGTCAACCGCCTGGAGAACCAGGCGGACCAGATCCACCGCAAGCTCCTCGCGCACCTCTTCAACGGCAAGTACGACGCCATCGAGGTCCTCAAGCTCAAGCAGATCGTGGACGTACTGGAAGAAGCGGCCGACGCGTTCGAGCACGTGGCGAACACGGTGGAGACCATCGCCGTCAAGGAGTCCTGAGGCCCGTCCATGGACACCTTCGCCCTGGTCGTGACCATCGCGGTCGCGCTCTTCTTCACGTACACCAACGGCTTCCACGACTCGGCGAACGCGATCGCGACCTCCGTGTCGACGCGCGCGCTGACACCGAGGGCCGCGCTCGCGATGGCCGCGGTGATGAACCTCGCCGGCGCGTTCCTGGGCTCCGGCGTCGCCAAGACCGTCAGTGAGGGCCTGATCCAGACCCCCGAGGGCTCCACAGGCATGGGGATCCTCTTCTCCGCCCTCGTCGGCGCGATCACCTGGAACCTCATCACCTGGTACTTCGGCCTGCCCTCGTCCTCCTCGCACGCGCTGTTCGGCGGCATGGTGGGCGCGGCGCTCGCGGGTGGCACGACGGTCTACTGGCACGGCGTGCTGGAGAAGATCGTCATCCCGATGTTCGTCTCCCCGGTGGTGGGCCTGCTGGCCGGCTACCTGGTGATGACGGCGATCATGTGGATCTTCCGCCGGACCAACCCCCACAAGGCCAAGCGCGGCTTCCGCATCGCGCAGACCGTCTCGGCGGCGGGCATGGCACTGGGCCACGGCCTCCAGGACGCCCAGAAGACGATGGGCATCGTGGTGATGGCCCTGGTCATCGCCGACGTCGAGGACTACGGCGACCCGATCCCGATCTGGGTCAAGATCGCCTGCGCGGTGATGCTCTCCCTCGGCACGTACGCCGGCGGCTGGCGCATCATGCGCACCCTCGGCCGGAAGATCATCGAACTGGACCCCCCGCAGGGCTTCGCGGCCGAAACCACCGGCGCGACGATCATGTTCACCACGGCGTTCCTCTTCAAGGCGCCGATCTCCACGACCCACGTCATCACCTCGGCGATCATGGGTGTCGGCGCGACGAAGCGCGTGAACGCGGTCCGCTGGGGTGTCGCCAAGAACATCATTCTGGGCTGGTTCATCACGATGCCGGCAGCGGCAACGGTGGCAGCGGCGGCCTTTGGACTGGTCCACCTGGCGTTTCTGTAGCACCGCGGCCGGGGCGAGGAGCCGCGCAACCCAGCGCCGCGGGGTGCCGCGCCGCAACCCCCACCCACCCGCACAGGCCGCCGCAGGCACCCACCACACAGCCCCAGCCTGCCCAGCCACGACGACGGGCCCGCCCCCCGAGAGCCAGGGGGCGGGCCCTTTTTCGTCCTCGCGGTGGCACCGCCATGCAGCACCGCGAGGAGTTTGATCCAGACCGTCGGCTCAGCCGAAGCGGCCGGAGATGTAGTCCTCCGTCGCCTGGACCGACGGGTTGGAGAAGATCCGCTCCGTGTCGTCGATCTCGATCAGCTTGCCGGGCTGCCCGACGGCAGCCAGGTTGAAGAACGCCGTACGGTCCGAGACACGCGCCGCCTGCTGCATGTTGTGCGTCACGATCACGATCGTGAACCGTTCCTTCAGCTCACCGATCAGGTCCTCGATCGCCAGCGTCGAGATCGGGTCCAGCGCCGAGCAGGGCTCGTCCATCAGCAGCACGTTCGGCTCGACCGCGATCGCCCGAGCGATGCACAGCCGCTGCTGCTGACCACCCGAGAGCCCGGACCCCGGCTTGTTCAGCCGGTCCTTCACCTCGTTCCAGAGGTTCGCGCCCTTGAGGGACTTCTCGACGACGTCGTCCAGCTCGGACTTCTTGTACTTGCCGTTCAGCCGCAGCCCCGCCGCCACGTTGTCGTACACCGACATCGTCGGGAACGGGTTCGGCCGCTGGAAGACCATGCCGACCTCACGCCGCACGGCCACCGGGTCGACCCCGGCCCCGTACAGGTTCTCGTCGTCGAGCATGACCTTGCCCTCGACCCGGCCGCCCGGCGTCACCTCGTGCATCCGGTTGAGCGTGCGCAGGAACGTGGACTTGCCGCAGCCGGACGGGCCGATGAAGGCCGTCACGGACCGGGGCTCGATGGTCATCGAGATGTCCTCGATGGCCAGGAAGGAACCGTAGTAGGCGTTGAGGCCGCTGACATCGATGCGCTTGGCCATGTGAATCACTGCTTCTTTCGAGTCGCTGACTAATTCGCTCGTGGCCGCGTCAGCGACCGGTCTTCGGGGCCTTCCAGCGGGCGATGCCACGGGCCACCAGGTTCAGGATCATGATGAAGGCGATGAGCACCAGTGCCGCCGCCCAGGCACGGTCGTACGCCGCACCGGCGCCGCCGCTCTGCGAGTACTGCAGGTAGATGTACACCGGCAGCGAGGCCTGCGGGTCGGAGAACGGGTTCGCGTTGATGAAGCTGGTGACCCACACCAGCAGCAGCACGGGCGCCGTCTCACCGGTGATACGCGCGATCGCGAGCATCACACCGGTGGTGATGCCGCCGATGGCGGTCGGCAGAACCACCTTGAGGATGGTCCGCCACTTCGGCACGCCCAGCGCCAGCGAGGCCTCGCGCAGCTCGTTCGGGACGAGCTTGAGCATCTCCTCGGTGGAGCGGACGACGACCGGCAGCATTAGGATGGTCAGGGCCATCGAGCCGGCGAAGCCGGAGTAGCCCATGCCCAGGATCACGATCCACCAGCTGAGGATGAACAGACCCGCGACGATCGACGGGATGCCCGTCATGACGTCGACGAAGAAGGTGACCGCCTTGGCGAGCTTGCCCCGGCCGTACTCGACCAGGTAGATCGCGGTCAGCACACCGATCGGCACGGAGATCAGGGTGGCGAGGCCGACCTGCTCCAGGGTGCCGAGGATGGCGTGGTAGATGCCGCCGCCGGGCTCGGAGTCGGCGACCACGCCCATCGAGTGGGTGAGGAAGTAGCCGTCGAGGACCTTCACGCCGCGCTTGAGGGTCTCCCACACCAGGGAGGCCAGCGGGACGACGGCGAGGATGAAGGAGACCCAGACCAGGCTGGTCGCCAGCCGGTCCTTGGCCTGCCGGCTGCCCTCGATCCTGGCGGAGATGCCGTACGAGGCGACGACGAACAGCAGTGCGGCGATCAGGCCCCACTGGATGTTGCTGTGCAGCCCGGCCGCGGCGCTGATGCCCAGGCCGGCCGCGATCGAGCCCGCGGCGACCGCCCACGGGGTCCACTTGGGGAGGGTCGCGCCCTGCAGGCTGTGCTTGGCGTTCACCGTCTGGCTCATGCGTTGGCCCCCGAGTACTCCTTGCGGCGGTTGATGATGATGCGGGCGCCGCCGTTGACCAGCAGGGTGATCACGAAGAGGACGAGACCGGAGGCGATGAGCGCGTCCCGTCCCATCTCGGTGGCCTCGTTGAACTTGCTGGCGATGTTCTGCGCGAAGGTGCCGCCGCCCGGGTCGAGCAGGCTGGCGCTGATGTCGAAGCTCGGCGAGAGGACCATGGCGACGGCCATCGTCTCGCCGAGCGCGCGGCCGAGGCCGAGCATCGAGGCGGAGATCACGCCGGAGCGGCCGAACGGCAGGACGGCCATGCGGATGACCTCCCAGCGCGTGGCGCCGAGGGCCAGGGCGGCCTCCTCGTGCATCTGCGGGACCTGCCGGAAGACCTCACGGCTCACGTTCGTGATGATCGGCAGGATCATGACCGCGAGCAGGATGCCCACGGTGAACAGCGAGCGGGGGGCTCCGCCGTTCCACTCGAAGACGCCGGTCCAGCCGAGGTACTCGTCCAGCCAGCCGTACAGGCCCTCCATGTTCGGCACGAGGACGAGGGCGCCCCACAGGCCGTAGACGATCGACGGCACGGCGGCGAGCAGGTCGATCACGTAGGCGATCGCGCCGCTGAGCTTGCGGGGGGCGTAGTGGGTGAGGAAGAGGGCGATGCCGACCGCGATCGGGACCGCGATGACCATCGCGATGATCGACGAGACGACGGTGCCGAAGACCAGGACGGCGATGCCGAAGACCGGCGGGTCACCGGTCGGATTCCACTCGAAGGTGGTGAAGAAGTTGCCCTCGTCCTTGCTGATCGCGATCGCCGCGCGGTAGCTGAGGAAGACCGCGATGGCGGCCATGAGCACCAGCAGGAAGATGCCGGAACCGCGGGAGAACCCGAGGAAGATCCGGTCTCCGGGGCGGGTGGCGCCGCGCGAGGCCCTCTTCTGCTCGGTGACGGAGGGCTGGGGTACGGGGGGTGCGTCGTTTGGCTGTGTCGATATGTCCATCGAGTTCTCCGGTCTGCGGGGCCTCCCGTGGGTGGAAGATCCCCTGGCGGCGGTGCACCGGACGGTGCGGCCCGCCCCTGTTCGGGGCCGGGCCGCACACTCAGGTCAGCTCAGGCCCTTGATGGTGTCGCGGACCTTGGTGATGATCTCGTCGGGGATCGGGGCGTAGCCGGCCTCGGTCAGCTGCGCCTGGCCGTCCTCGGAGGCGATGTAGCCGAGGAAGGACTTGACGGCGGGCAGGGTGTCCGACTTGTTGCCCTTGTCACAGATGATCTCGTAGGTGACCAGGGTGATCGGGTAGGCGCCCTCGGCGCTCGGCGTGTAGTTCAGCTCCAGGGCGAGGTCCTTGCCGGTGCCGGTGATCTTGGCCTCGGAGATGGACTTCGTGGCGTTCTCGGTGGTGGCCTTGACGGGCTCGGCGGCCTTGGTCTTGATGTCGACCGTCTTGATGCCGTCCTTGGCGTACGAGAGCTCGAAGTACGAGATCGCACCCGAGGTCTGCTTCACCTGCTGGGCGACGCCGGAGGAGCCGTTGGCGGACTGGCCGCCCTCGGCCTGCCAGGACTTCTCGGGCTCGTACTTCCAGTCGTTCGGAGCCGCGGCCTGCAGGTACTTGGTGAAGTTCTGCGTCGTGCCGGACTCGTCGGAGCGGTGGAACGCCTGGATCTTGAGGTTGGGAAGCTTCGCCTCGGGGTTCAGCTTCGCGATCGCCGGGTCATTCCAGTTCTTGATCTTGTTGTCGAAGATCTTGGCGAGGGTGGACGCGTCCAGGACGAGGCTGTCGACACCCGGCACGTTGAAGCCGACGGCGATCGGGCCGACGACCATCGGCAGGTCGACGCCCTGGCCACCGGAGCAGACCTTCTTGGAGTCCTCGATCTCCTTGGAGTCCAGCGGCGAGTCCGAACCGGCGAAGGCCGTCTGCCCCTGGAGGAACGCGGTGATACCGGCGCCCGAACCGGTCGGGTTGTAGTTGATCTGGACGTCCCGACAGGCGGCCGTGTACGCCTTGACCCAGGCGTCGATCGCGTTCTTCTGCGCGGTGGAGCCGGAGGCCTGCAGCTGACCCTTGGCGTCACCGCAGTCGATGTTGCTGGCGTTGGCCGTGCTGCCGCCGGCGCCGCCGGTGTTCCCGCCGGTGTCGTCGGAGCCGCACGCCGTGAGGGCCAGGGCGCCGGAGACGGCGAGAGCACCGAGAGCGAGGGCCCGCCGGTTCATGCGCTGAAGCTTCACTTGAGGGAGTTCCTTCCAGGAGCCGCCGTCCTGATTCGGCGGCGTGCGAAGTGTGAGTGATGCGGACGCGTTCCCGAGATGCGGCTCGCATCGCGTAAGGCCGAAATTAGGCACATCAGGTGAAGGCACCGAAGGGCGTAAATGAACGGGGGGTGAACCCCTGTAGACAGTGCGGTTAGGTAACGGAATGCTCACGGGGAGAGCACGTGAAGGTTCCAGCCCCGGGTGGGAGACCGAGGGACCGGGAGAAGGCCGCACGATACGGAGGGCAGGGACGCCCCGCGGAACGGATCCGGAGCCCCCAGGGGGCCCTGCGGAACGGATCCGGGCGCCCTGTGGACCCCGAGGAACGGTACAGGAGCCCTGCGCGACGGCGGCTCCAGTCATCCTGCCGAACGGTTCCGGGCGTCTTTGGAACCCGCGCCCCACGGGACCCGTCTCGTTCCACGGAACCACCCACGGGAGGCACACATGGACCGGCGTACGTTCATCGGGGGCGGCGCGGCCGCGCTCGCGGCAGTGGCGACGGCCGCCTGCGAGGGCGCCGGCCCGGCCGACCGGACGCGGTCCGCCACGACCTCCCGCACCTCCCTGCGCCCCACCGGCGCCACCGCCGCCGCCGACTGGACGGCCCTGGCCCGCGACCTCGACGGCCCCCTGATCCGCCCGGGCGACGCCCAGTGGAAGACGGCCCGGCAGCTCTACAACACCCGCTTCGACACCCTCACACCGGCCGCCGT
This sequence comes from Streptomyces deserti, assembly GCF_054782695.1. NCBI lineage: Bacteria > Bacillati > Actinomycetota > Actinomycetes > Kitasatosporales > Streptomycetaceae > Streptomyces > Streptomyces deserti. The sequence continues at coordinate 18,165 of NZ_BAAGRZ010000012.1, read as the reverse complement.
CGCGTACGTCGCCCACCCGGACGACATCCGCACGGCGCTGACCTACGCCCGCGCCCACGACCTGCGCGTGGCGATCCGCAACGGCGGCCACTCGTACGCCGGCTGGTCCTCCGGCAACGGCCGCCTGATCATCGACGTCTCGAAACTCGACCGGGTCCGGGCGAGCGGTGACACGGCCGTCGTCGGCGCCGGCGCCAAGCTGATCGACGTCTACCGCGCCCTCACCGCGAAGGGCGTGACGATCCCCGCCGGCTCCTGCCCGACCGTCGGCGTCTCCGGTCTCACCCTCGGCGGCGGCCACGGCGTGGTCTCCCGCGCCTACGGCCTGACCTGCGACAGCCTCACCCGGGCCACCCTGATCACGGCGGACGGCAAGCAGCTGACCGCCGACACGCGCGAGAACAAGGACCTCTTCTGGGCCCTGCGCGGCGCGGGCAACGGCAACTTCGGCGTCGTCACAGAGCTCCACTTCAAGACCCACCCGGCCCCGCAGGGCGTGTCGGCGTACCTCACCTGGCCCTGGTCGAAGGCCGCGGCGGTCGTGAAGGCCTGGCAGGAGTGGGGCCCGTCCCAGCCCGACGAGATCTGGTCGGCCCTGCACCTGGCGAACGCCGCGGGCGGCACCCCCACGGTCTCCGTCGCCGCCTTCTCCCTCGGCACCCACCGCGAACTGCAGAACGCGGTGGACCGGCTCGCCGACCGCGTCGGCGCCCCGGCGAGCCACGTCTCACTGAAGCGCCGCTCGTACGAGGAGTCGATGGAGGTGTACGCCGGCTGCTCGTCCTTCCCGACGGACGCCCAGTGCCACCTGCCGGGCTCGACGCCGGGCCGCTCCCCGCAGGGCGCGCTCGGCCGCGAGACGTACGCGGCCCGGTCGGACTTCTTCGACCGCTCCCTGTCACCGGCGGGCATCCGCACCCTGCTGTCCGGGATCCGCTCGGTCCGCGGCGGCGCGGGCAGCATCCAGCTCACCGCCCTCGGCGGAGCGGTCAACCGCGTCTCCCCGACGGCCACGGCCTTCGTCCACCGCCGCTCACGCATGCTGGCCCAGTACATCGCCTCCTGGCGAGCGGGCACCACCGGCTCCACGGCCCAGTCCTGGCTGACCTCGACCCACCAGTCCATGCGCCCCCACGCCTCGGGCGCGGCCTACCAGAACTACACGGACCCGACCCTGACGAACTGGCGCACGGCGTACTACGGCGATGCGGCCCCCCGCCTGACCAAACTGAAGAACCAGTACGACCCGAACCGCTTCTTCACGTATCCCCAGGCGCTGTGAGCCGCCCCGCTGCGGGCAGCCGAGTCCGCAGTCCGCGGGCAGCGCCGGGTCGCGCACCCCGCCCCCGGCCGGCACCGACGCCGCTCACCTACGCGGCAAGGTCCCGCTCCTCCGCCCCGGAGGCCTCCCGCCGCGCCCCAGGAATCACCGCGTCCTGCCCGACGTACCCTCTCCCCCGCCCCCTGATCAGCCACCCCACCCGGGGCGACCGCTCGACAGCCTTCGTCACCGGCGTCAGCAACGCCATCGCCAGCGGCGACAGCAGCAGCGCCACGGCCGTACCGAGCGCGAACCCGCCCACCACGTCCGTCGGGTAGTGCACGCCCATGTAGACCCGGCAGAACCCCTCGAGCAGCCCCAGCCCGATCCCCACGAGCCCGAACTTCCGGTTCGCGACGAACAGCCCGACCCCCATGGCCATGGTGATCGTCGCGTGATCGCTGACGAACGAATAGTCGGTCTTGCCGGAGACGAGGACCTCCAGCCCCTGGTGGTCGAGGAAGGGCCGGGGCCGCTCCACGAACCCCCGGATCGGTACGTTCACCAGCACCGCGACGCCGGCCGCGAGCGGGGCCCACACCAGCGCCGCGACGGAGGACGCCGCGTCCTCGGCGCCGCGCCGCCGCACGGACCACCAGCACCACAGCACGAGCAGCACCATGGCGAACAGCAGCCCGTACTCCCCGACGTACTCCATGATCCGGTCGAACCACGGCGGCGCGTCCTTGGCCAGGCCGTTGATGTCGTAGAGCAGGTCGACGTCGGGGTTCGACCCGGATGCGGCGAGTCCAGCCATGGTGCTGCGGCCCCTTCGTCGTGTAGTTCGGGCACACCCGTGCGTGCGCCGCTTCTGCCACCCCCGTGGTTTGTAGATCCGCTTCCGTCGCACACGTGCACACACCCGTGACACGTGCCGACTGACGTCTGCTCGGCTACGCCAACAGGAACGCACGGTCTCCGTTGATACGTTCCACACTCCACCGAATGATCACGCAGACGTTATCGAAGAGAGACCCATCGCCGCAGTTCAGGGGGTGGTTTCACGCTCGGTTCACACCGTCGTGGGCAGTGCTTTCGCGCCATCTTCGGTGACCCGGGTGGCCCCGAAGTAGTCGGGGGTGTCGATCGGGTCGAACCGAATGACAGCCCCCGTCCGGGGCGCGTCGATCATGTACCCCCCGCCGACATAAATCCCCACATGCCGGATGGCCCGTGGATTGGTCAGGTCGTCCGAGAAGAACACCAGGTCGCCGGGGAGCAGTTCGTCCCGCTTGGGGTGCGGCCCCGCGTTGTACTGGTCGTTGGCGACGCGCGGCAGCTTGATCCCCACACTGGCGTACGCGGCCTGGGTCAGACCCGAGCAGTCGAAGCGTCCGCCCTGCTCAGGGGTCCCGGTGCCGCCCCACAGGTAGAGCGTGCCGAGCTTCTTCTGCGCGTAGGCGATGGCGCCGGCGGCCTGCTCGGAGGGGTCGACCCGGCCGACGGGCGCGGCGAAGCTCTTCTCCAGCGTCGTGATCGTCTTGACGTAGTTCTGCGTCTCCTTGTACGGCGGCACACCCCCGTACTTGATCACCGCGTAGGCCCCCGCGTTGTAGGAGGCCAGCATGTTTTCGGTCAGATTCCCGGGCACGTCCTTCACGTACGACGCGAGTGTGCAGTCGTACGAGGCCGCCGACGGGATCGCATCGTTCGGGTCCCACACGTCCCGGTCCCCGTCGCCGTCGCCGTCGATGCCGTGCGTGGCCCAGGTGCCGGGGATGAACTGCGCTATCCCCTGCGCCGCCGCATGGCTCTGGGCCCTGGGGTTGAATCCGCTCTCCTGGTAGAGCTGGGCGGCGAGCAGCGCCGGGTTGATGGCGGGACACAGGGTGCCCCACTTCTGCACGAGGGCGGAGTACGCGGCGGGCACGGTCCCCTTGGCCAGCGTCCTGGCCGTACCGCCCACCCCGTTGACCACGTTTCCGGCGACGACGTAGACGCCCACGACGAGCAGCATCACGAAGGCGACCGCGGAACCCGTCACCGCGGTCGCCACGATCCATGCCTTACGCACCGTCAACCGCCCCTCGCCGCCCAGGAGTCCGTCGCCGAGTCAGTCTAGGGGCGCTTGCCGTGCCGCGGAATGATCACACGGCAGGAGAGGGGGCGTCAGAAGCAGACGGGTGGTCACGGGTCGCTCGCCGCGTCCCGGTACAACTCCGCCGCCTCCGCGCCGAGCACCACGCTGTAGGAGACGTCCGCGGTGGTCCCGCCCTCCTCGTGCCCGCCGAGAACGCCGACGACCTGCCCGTCACCGTTCACCCAGGGGCTGCCGCTCGTGCCGCCGGTGAAGCCGGGGCACTCGATGCGCTGCTGGGTGGAACTGTGCGCGGTCGGCTTGTTGGTGCAGCTGATGGGGGTGTCCCGGGAGTCGGGATACCCGGTGACGGTCACCGCCGTCGCCCCCGTCGCCGTACCGACGGTGAACCGGTCGGCGCCGACGACGTCCTCGACTCCCTTGCCGTCCCGGCCGGCGAGGACCGCGAACGCCACGTCGCTGTCCTCGTCCTGCCCCTTGGCCCACCCGTCGGGCAGGAACCGCCGCTTCACCCTCCACACCCCGTACGGCGCCCGGCCGTCGCGGTACCCGGGCACGAAGACGAGCTGCCCGGTGCCGTCCAGACAGTGCGCCGCGGTGACGATGAGGTTCCGGTACGGCCCGTGCACCACCGAGGCGGTGCAGAAGTGCCCGCCGGCCGGCCCGGCACCCCGGTCGGCGGGGAACAGCGCCCCGACCCGCGCGCTCCGCGCGGTCGCCACCGCCGTGACGGTCACTCCGAAGGGGCCGGTCCCGTCGTCGGCCGCGGCGACGGAGGCCGTGGTGAGGGCCAGCAGCACCAGCGCGCCGATCAGCGCGGGCCATCGGGTGCCGAGGAGGCGGTGGGTGCGCTTCATCGGGCCCACTGTGGAACACGAAGGTGAGAGAAGCGTCAAAGTGCCGAGCCTCGGCCCACGACGACCCCTTCACCACCCTCGGGCGGGCGGCCGTTCCGGCCCTGCATCCCAGCGGCCCGCCCCTTCCCCTGCCGCTCGCTCACCCCCGCCCCACCGACTCCACCCCCGCCAACGGAAACCGCGCCCCCGTCAGTTCCTCCGACACCCGCCACAGCCGCCGGGCCGCGGCCGGATCGCTGGCCGCCCGGGTGCGCCCCACCAGAGTCGGCCTGCCCCGCATCTCCCCGAAGCCGTCCGGCCCCACGTAGCTCGCACCGGGCAGGTCCTGCGTCGCCGCGTAGAGGGTCGGCAGGGCGCCCGCCCTGTCGTCCTGCGCGACGACCCGGTTGCCGAACCGCATGAACGCCCGCAGCACAGGGTTCGCCGCGTGGCTCTGCAGGTTCGTGGCCGCGTAGCCGGGGTGGGCCGCAAGGGCGCGGACGGACGAGCCGGCCTCCGTCAGGCGGCGCTGGAGTTCCAGGGTGAACAGCAGGTTCGCCAGCTTGGACTGGGCGTACGCGCGCTGCGGGGTGTACCCGGACGTCAGGTCCAGGTCGTCGAAGTCGATCGTGACGCCGCCCCACCGGTGGGCACCCGAGGACACGGTCACGACGCGGTCGGTGATGTGCGGCAGCAGCAGGTTCGTCAGGGCGAAGTGGCCCAGGTGGTTGGTGCCGAACTGCATCTCGAAGCCGTCCCGGGTCCGCTGCCTCGGGATCATCATCACGCCCGCGTTGTTGATCAGCACGTGCAACGGGCCCTGCCAGTCCTCGGCGAACTCCCGTACGGAGGACAGGTCGGCCAGGTCCAGCCGGCGCACCTCCGTACTGCCGTGCACGGTCGCCGCAGCGGCCCGCCCCCGCTCCACGTCCCGTACGGCGAGGACGACGTGCGCCCCGGCCCGGGCGAGGGCGTCGGCGGTCGTGCGGCCGATGCCGCTGTTGGCGCCGGTGACGACGACGGTCCGCCCGGCGAGGTCGGGAAGCCGGCTCGCGTTCCGCTTCGTATCGCTCTTCTCAGCCATGAACCGAATGTAGACGCCGCCAACAATGCTGTCAATGACAACAATGCTGACGCCATCAACATCCGGCTACGATGGTGCCCATGCCCGAGAGCCGCCCCTACCACCACGGAGACCTGCGCTCCGCCCTGCTGACCAGCGCCGAGCGCACCCTGCGGGAAAAGGGGGCCGGCGCGCTCTCGCTGCGCGAACTCGCCCGCGAGGTCGGCGTGAGCCACGCCGCACCCGGCCGCCACTTCAAGGACAAGCAGGCCCTGCTCAACGCCCTGGCACTGAGCGGATACGACCGCCTGGCCCAGGCCCTGAACGCCGCCGACGACCCCGCGCTCCCGCTCGAACCGCGCCTCACCGCCCTCGCCCGGGCCTACCTGCGCTTCGCGATCGACAACGCCGAGTTGCTGGAGCTCATGTACGCCCGCAAGCACGACCCGGACGCCTCCGAGCAGATGGCCGCCGCCGTCGACCGCGCGATCGGCCCCCTCTCCCGAGTCCTGGCCGACGCACAGCGCCGCGGCGAGATCATCGAGGGCGACCCCGAACGGCTGAACCTCGTCACAGGCGCCGGCCTGCACGGCCTCGCCGCCTTCACGGCCGCCGGCATGCTCGCCCCGGAGGAGGCCCTCACCGCCATCGAGGACCTGGTCCGCACCCTCCTCCACGGCCTCAAGCCCCGCTGAGCACTCGCCCGCCCGGGCACGGGATAGCCTTCACCCGGAGAACATCGTGACGACCCGTCACCCGACCAACCGTCGGAAAGTGCCAAAGGTCTGAAAAAGCCTCAACGACAGAACCACACCACAGGTTCCGCTCAGGCCTCGTTGCCCGGCGTAACATGCCGTGATACACAGAGTGACCATACGACTCTTCGTACACCGTCCTGCGCCCCCCTTAGGGGCCGGCGTGGACCGGTGGCAAGCTATTCGTACGAAACCCGCCAATCAATGACGCCAAGTCGACATACGACAGCGTCATTGTCGGCGAGAATGAGGCCTGACCTCTGCACGACCGCAGAGGATGCGGAACTACCCAACAGGGGCGGTGACTTACATGCTCTTTGCGGCCGACAAGGGAGACATCAACACCATCATCGGCGGGATCGCTCCGGACTGGGGCCCCTTCGGCAGCCTGGGCAACGAGGCCAAGGTGATGATCGAGGTGGTGATGGCGGTCGCCATCCTGATCTGCCTGGGCATCGCCATCTGGGGCGCCGCGAAGCAGCGCATCGGCGCCACGGCCCTGCGGGACACCTTCAGCGCGGAACAGGGCAAAGGCCTCATCATCGCGGGTCTGACGGGAGTCTTCATCATCGGCTCGCTGGGCACGCTCTTCACCATCGTGTACGGCATGGCCGTGTAGGCCGGGCCCTCATCGCTCCCGTCCGGGCACGCCCGGCCCCCCTCCACCCCACCCGCCCGTCGTGCCCACCGGCTGAGGTTGCGTTTCCCTGATGTCGAGTCACCACACCGCGTCCGCGCGGGAACCAGCACGGCTACCGTCGTACGAGGAGTACGAGGAGTACGACCGACACGAGGAGTATCCGCACGACGTCGAGGGGGCGTACGCGGCATGAGTTTCGGGGACGGACAGGAGCCCTCCGGCGGCTTCGGCGGCACCGGTCAGACCCGCACGCGGCTGCCCGACGGCGGCGGCGACCCGTACGGCGGCGCCCGACGCGGCCGGTCGTCCTCCCGCAGCCTCGTGACGGTGGTCGGCGTGGTGGTCCTCCTCATCGCCGCGATCGCCTTCGCGAACCGTGGAGGAGACGATTCCTCTTCGGACGACGGCGCCAGCGACCAGCCGCAGGCAGCGGTGACAGCACCCTCCGGGCAACGTCCGGTGCAGTCGAAGACGGGCGGAATCCCGTCGGGCTTCGCGCGGGATCGGCAGGGGGCGGAGAGTGCGGCGGCGAACTATGCCGTCGCACTGGGCTCGGCTGAGATGTTCTACAAGGCCAAGCGTGACGCCATTCTGCAGGCGATCATCGTGCCTTCCCGGGTCGCCGACTTCGAAGCGACGCTGGACAAGGCGTACACGAGCGAATTCAACAAGAACGTAGGCCTGAACGAGGACGGCTCCACACCTCGGGGCTACACGTTCGTATCCCGTACGAGCCCGATCGGCACCAAGGTCACCGAGGAATCCGCCGACAGCGCGACGGTTGAGGTCTGGTGCAGCGGCCTCCTGGGCCTCGCAGGCGAGAACTCCACGACCCCGGTCACGAACAGCTGGTTCACCATCACCATGAAGCTCCAGTGGGCCGATGGCGACTGGAAGATCGTGACGCACTCTCAGAAGGATGGCCCCACGCCCGTGCCCGGCGACGAAAGGGCCTCCAGCGCCGACGAGATGGCAAAGGCCGTCGAGGAGTACGGAGGGTTCACGTATGCCCGCTAATCACCGCGTACTCAAGGTGGTCGGCATTGTCACCGCGCTGCAAACGGCAGCGGTCCTCACGGCCACGCGTGCCCTCGCAGCACCGACGCCCACCCCCACACCTTCGCCCACAGCGAGCAATGACCCCTGTGATCTGATCCACGGCCCCGCCAAGGACTACTGCGAACGCGACAACGGCGGAGCCAACCGCACCGGCGGCAGCACCTCCTACGACCCCAGCGTCACAGTCGACCCCCTCTCCTCCCTCGCCAAGGGCTGCGCCAAAGCCGCCTCCTGGACCATCGAAAAGCTCAGCGCGGCCGTGCAGGACACCGCGAAAGTCGACTTCACGAACCCCAAGTTCCTGCAGCAGTACGCCGTGGTCTTCGCCGCGTCGACCATCCTCACACTCCTGCTCTGGCTGCTGGCCGTCGCCAAGCGAGCCGTCCGCGGCGTGCCCCTGACCACCGCGCTGTCCGAAGCCATCGGGTTCCTCTGGCTCACCGTCCTGGCCTCCGCCTTCACCCCGCTGATCCTCTACACCGTCGTATCCGCCACCGACGGCATCGCCGAGGTCCTGGCCAAAGCCACCGGCGACCAGACGGACACCTTCTTCGGCAACTTCGCCGCCGCCCTGGAAAAGGGCGAGGACATCGGCGGCGGCCCGATCATGCTGATCGTCGTGTCCCTGGTCAGCATCCTCGCCGCCGGCGTCCTGTGGCTGGAGCTGGTCATCCGCGCCGCCCTGCTGTACGTCGGCGCCCTGCTCGGCACCGTCGTCTACGCGGGCCTGGTCGACAAGAACCTGTGGGGGCACGTCCGCCGCTGGGCGGGCATCATGATCGCCGTCATCCTGGTCAAGCCCGTCATCGTCATCGTCCTCGGCCTGGCCGGCGCACTCTCCGCCGAAGACGGCCCGGACGCCTTCTCCGCCGTCGTCTCCGGCCTCGCCATCATCCTGCTCGCCATCTTCGCGAGCGCGATGATCTACCGCTTCGTCCCCGGCTTCGGCGACGAGATCGCAGGCTCCCGCAGCAACCGCATCATGCAGGGCGCCGAGAGCAAGGCCGCCGCCGTCATCAGCTCCCCGGCGACCCTGGTCGCCCAGGGCATCAAGACCCACAGCTCCCGCGCCGACCACAACGGCGGAGGCGGCCAGTCCTCCGCCCCCCGCCAGGCCAACCCCGCCTCCGGCGGAGTCGCCGCGCACAGCTCGCGCACCTCGAACGGCGGCGGATCAGTCCCCTCCGCCGCACCCGCACCCCGCTCGGGCAGCCCGGTGAACACTCCGCACGCCAGCAACACCCGCAACAGCAGTACCAACCGCACGGGAGGTGAAGGGCGTTGACGACCGAGTCCCACGTGTCCCATCCGGTCACGCCCCGCCGTACATATCTGATCGGCCGCGCCCGGCCGAACGCGATCATCGGCCGCAACCGCGAGACCGGCGAGATCGCACTGATCATCGGCGGCGCGTTCCTCGGCATGATGTGCGGGCTCCTCGTCCCCGTCCTGTCCCTGCGCATCGTGCTGCTGATGGGCTTTCCGCTGGTGGCGCTGGCCGCGGTGTACGTGCCGTACAAGCACCGCACGTTCTACAAGTGGTTCGAGATCAACCGCAGCTACAAGCGGACCCTGAAGCAGGGCGCCACCTACCGCTCCGGTGTGATGGAGGCCGGCACCCGGCTCGACGGCCGGGAGATCGAGGTCGGTCCCCCGCCCGGCATCGGACGCATCACCTGGCTGTCGGCCCCCTTCGGCCCGGACGAGATCGCCGTCCTGCTGCACGCCGACCGCAAGACCGTCACCGCGGCCATCGAGATCGAGGGCCCCGGCGTCGGCCTGCGCGACTCCGAGGACCAGGAGGCCCTCGTCGACCGCTTCGGCACCCTGCTGAAGCATGTCGCGAACGGCGACGGTTTCGTGACCCGGCTCCAGATGCTGGCCCGTACCCTCCCCGCCGACCCGGACGCCCACGCCAAGGACGTCGCCGTCCGCGGCGACGAGCGCTCGCCCGGGTGGCTCCAGGAGTCGTACGACCAGCTGCTGTCGATGGTGTCCACCAGCAGCGAGCAGCACCGCGCCTATCTCGTCGCCTGCATGCACTACACGCGCGAGCTCGCCGCCGAGGCCCACGCCATGGCCCGGGCGGCCCGGGCGCACGGCGCCAAGGTCGACCGGGACGCCGGTCTCGCGGTCGTCATGGCCCGTGAGCTGACCGACATCTGCTCCCGGCTGCAGGAGGCCGACATCCGCGTACGCCAGCCGCTCGGTCAGGGACGGCTGGCCTCGCTGATCCACTCCATGTACGACCCGGACCACCCCATCGACCACATCCAGGCGATGACGAAACGTAATGCCTGGCCGGCCGAGCTGGACGCCACGGAGCCCACCTACCTCCAGGCCAAGACCCGCGAGTCCTCCACCCGCGCCCCCTGGTGCCACGCCACCGCCTGGGTCAAGGAGTGGCCGATGACCCCGGTGGGAGTCAATTTCCTGGCGCCGTTGCTCGTCCACACTCCGGACGTCATCCGAACGGTCGCCGTGACGATGGATCTCGAGCCCACCGAGGTAGCCATCGAACGCATGCTGACCGAGAAGACCAACGACGAGGCCGAGGCCTCCCGCGCCGCCAAGATGAACCGCACCGTCGACCCCCGCGACATCGCCGCGCACAACCGTCTCGACCAGCGCGGCGAAGACCTCGCGAGCGGCGCGGCGGGCGTCAACCTGGTCGGCTACATCACCGTCTCCTCCCGCTCCCCCGAGGCCCTGGCCCGCGACAAGCGGACCATAAGGGCCTCGGCCGGAAAGTCGTACCTGAAGCTGGAGTGGTGCGACCGCGAGCACCACCGCGCCTTCGTGAACACACTGCCGTTCGCCACCGGAATCCGAAGGTAGGGGTTGAGCGCTGATGCGGGACCCGCTGTCCGTCGTCACCGACGCCTTCACGTCCTTCCTGTTCGGGAAGGTCGAGACGACCCGGCTGCCGGTGCGCACGTCGACGGGCCAGGCCCAGGCGGTCTACCTGCCGACCGCCGCGCCCGGCCTCGGCGACTCCGGCGTCATCATCGGCCGCGAGGTGTACTCCGGGAAGGGCTACATCTACGACCCCTTCCAGCTGTACGGCCAGCAGCTCCCCGCCCCGCACTGGCTGGTCCTCGGCGAGTCCGGCAACGGCAAGTCGGCACTGGAGAAGACGTACGTCCTGCGCCAGCTCCGCTTCCGCGACCGCCAGGTCGTCGTCCTGGACGCGCAGGGCGAGGACGGGGTCGGCGAGTGGAACCTCATCGCGCAGGAGCTGGGGATAACTCCCATCCGCCTGGACCCGATGGCCGCCCTGGACCACGGCATCCGCCTCAACCCCCTCGACCCGGCGATCACGACGACCGGCCAGCTCGCCCTGCTCCGGACGATCATCGAGGTCGCCATGGGCCACGGCCTGGACGAACGCTCCGGCTTCGCCCTCAAGGTCGCGCACGCCTACGTCAACGAGACCATCGTCGACCGCCAGCCCGTGCTCTCCGACATCGTCGAGCAGCTACGGCACCCCGAGCCGGAGTCGGCCGAGGCGATGAACGTCGACATAGACGACGTACGGGCGTGGGGCCTGGACGTCGCGCTGGTCCTGGACCGGCTGGTCGACGGTGACCTGCGCGGCATGTTCGACGGCCCGACCACCGTCGGCATCGACCTGGACGCCCCGCTGATCGTCTTCGACCTGTCCCACATCGACCGCAACTCCATCGCCATGCCCATCCTCATGGCGATCGTCGGCGTGTGGCTGGAGCACACGTGGATCCGCCCCGACCGCAAGAAGCGCATCTTCCTGGTCGAGGAGGCCTGGCACATCATCAACAGCCCGTTCGTGGCGCAGCTGTTCCAGCGGCTGCTGAAGTTCGGGCGGCGGCTCGGTCTGTCGTTCGTGGCGGTGGTCCACCACCTGTCGGACGTCGTCGACGGGGCGGCGGCGAAGGAGGCGGCGGCGATCCTGAAGATGGCCTCGACCAGGACCATCTACGCCCAGAAGGCCGACGAGGCACGGGCGACGGGCCGCGTACTGGGCCTGCCGCGCTGGGCCGTGGAGATCATCCCGACCCTGACCCCCGGCATCGCCGTCTGGGACGTCAACGGCAACGTCCAGGTCGTCAAACACCTGGTCACGGAGACGGAACGCCCGCTGGTCTTCACCGACCGCGCGATGACCGAGTCCTCCGCCGACCTCGCGGACGACGCCCTGCGCGCCGCCGAGCTGGAGGCGGAGGAGCGGGCGGCGGCCTTCATGGAGCAGCACATGGACCCGCATGGGGATCAACACCTGGAACAACAGCGCCTTGGCGGCTCCGAATCGACGGTGGCGTAGGGGGACAGCGTGAGACCGGACGACCGCCGCGACCACCGGGCCGGCCAGGGCGGCATCCCCGACGGCCTGCTGATCGGCATCCTCGCGTTCCTCCTCGGCATGACCCTGCTGGTGTGGACGGCCACGGGCCTGGCCGCCCGCTTCGCCCACGGCTCCTGGCCCCAGGGCGTCACCTTCACCCGCACCCCCCTGGCCATGCGCCACCTCATCGCCCAGCCGCACGACATCACGGGCGCCTGGCCGGGCACCCCACCGGCCCAGCTCTCCGGCTACGGCCTGTTCTGGGGCCTGTTCATCGGCCAGCTGATGGTGCTGGTCGTCCTGACGGTGTTCGTGATGGGGACGGTGGCACGCTGGAGGGCGGGTCGCTTGAAGCGCCGGGCGGAGAGGGCGGCAGCGCTGGAACGGCCGGCCGCGGCACCGGTACCGGATCCGGCACAGGATCCGGTACCGGTCCAGCATGAGGTGCCGACCCCGCGAACAGCCCCGGAGCTGACGTACCCGTCACCGCCCACAGCACCGCCGGAGCCGGTGCGACCCGCCCCTCACCCCCCGGTTTCCCGGTTCGGCCAGGAACGGATGAGCGGCTGGGAAAGGATCCTCGTAGCCCCAAGGGAAGGCCGCCGAACCACCGCAACCCAAGCGGTACACGACGCGGAAGGCCCCACCCTCGTCGTCACCTCGAACCCCACCCTCTGGCAGGACACCAAGGACGCCCGCGCCAAACTCGGCCCCGTCCTCCTCTACGACCCCACCCACCTCTGCGACACACCGTCCCGCCTCCACTGGTCCCCCACGGCCGGATGCGAGGACAAACAGACAGCGACACAACGAGCGGCCGCGCTCCTCACCCCCGTACGCCCGACCGCCAAACTCGACCAGGCGGTCAGCGACACCGCGGAACTCCTCCTGCGCAGCTACCTGCACGCCGCCGCCATAGACGGCCGCACCATCCGCCACGTCCACCGCTGGTCCCAGGGCACCCAGATCCAGGACGCCGTGCGCACCCTGCGTACGAACCCCAAAGCCGCCCCCGGCGCCGCCGGCGAACTCGAAGCCGCCCTCACCGCGCACCCCGAACGCCGGGACATGGCCCAGCAGCTGACCACCCGCGCCCTGTCGGCCCTCTTCACGATCAACGTCCGAGAAGCCTGCACTCCCAACCGAAGTGATGCCCTCGCCCTGGATTCCTTCGTCCACGAAGGGGGCACGCTTTATGTGGTCGGTGAATCCATCGAGGACCCCAGGACCAACCCGGGCGCGATGCCCCTCCTGACGGCCCTCGTCTCCAGCGTGGTCGAGCACGGCCGGCGCATGGCCGCACGGTCATCCTCCGGTCGGCTCGACCCACCACTGACGCTCGTCCTGGACGACGTCGCGGCCGTGGCTCCCCTGCCCCAGCTGCCGGAGCTGCTGGCCACCGGAGCGGACCGGGGCATGCCGACCCTGGCCCTGCTCCGGTCCCGCGAACAGGGCCGCGCACGCTGGCCGGACACCGAACTGCCGGTCTGACCGCCCTCAGCCGCGCTCGACGACGAACTCACGCTCAAGAACGAACTCCAGCTCACGCGCTCCCGTGTCCCCCACCGGCACGGTCACCCCGCTCGGCGCGAACCCCACCCTGCGGTAGAACCGCTGCGCCCGCCCGTTCTCCTCGTGCACGATGAGCCGAACCCGCTCCACCCCCCGCGCCCAGGACCACTCCAGAGCCGCGTCGAACAGCACCTCGGTCAGCCCGCTCCCCCGCTCCTCGGGCCGTACGTACACACCGACCAGGTGCCCCTGCTTCCGCTCCACCGGAAACCCGGCCCAGTCCGTCGTCCCCGGCTCCTCCACCAGCACGGTCAGCGTCCCCACCCACCGCCCGTCCGGCCCCTCGGCGATGATCTGCTGCGCCCGGTCCGCCCCTGCGGCGGCCCCCGCCGTCCGTTCCTGCCAGAAGGAGTCCGGCTTGGCCGCCAGCTCCTCGTACGTCTCCGCGAAGGCGAGGTGCGCCACCGGGTCCCGCAGCGCCGCAAGCCGCAGCTCCTTCACCGCGGGCCACTCATCGGCACGCACGGACCGGATCAGGTAGTTCATACCGGCCACCGTAGTACCCGGGTACGACGCCCCTCACCCCGAATACCACCGCCGGTCCGACGCCCGCCGCCCCCGCGCGGACGAGCATAGAAGCATGATTACGGCACAGGAACTGACCAAACGCTACGGCGACCGGACCGTCGTCACCGACCTGTCCTTCACGGTCCGCCCGGGCACCGTCACCGGCTTCCTCGGCCCCAACGGCGCCGGCAAGTCCACGACCATGCGGATGATCCTCGGCCTGGACGCCCCCACCCGCGGCCACGCCACCGTGGGCGGACGCTCGTACGCCGCCCATCCCGCGCCCCTGACGGAGGTCGGCGCCCTGCTGGAGGCCCGCTCGGTCCACCCGGGCCGCACCGCCTACCACCACCTGCGCGCCCTGGCCCTCACCCACGGCATCCCGCGCTCCCGGGTCGAACACGTCCTGGGCCTCACCGGCCTCACGGACGTGGCCCACCGCCGGGTCAAGGGTTTCTCCCTCGGCATGGGCCAGCGCCTCGGTATCGCCGCGGCCCTGCTGGGCGACCCGGCCACCGTCATCCTCGACGAGCCGGTCAACGGCCTCGACCCGGAGGGCGTCCTGTGGATCCGCAACCTGCTGAAGTCCCTGGCCGCCGAGGGCCGTACCGTCTTCGTCTCCTCCCACCTGATGAGCGAGATGGCCCTCACCGCGGACCACCTGGTCATCATCGGCCGCGGCCGCCTCCTGGCCGACACCACGGTCGACGCCTTCGTACGGGACTCCGGAGCCGGCACGGTCAAGGTCGTCACCCCGCAGGCAGCCGACCTCGCACGCCTCCTCGCCGCCCCCGGCATCCACATCACCGGCGACACCCCTGGCACCCTCGAGGTCCGCGGCACGGACGCCGAACACATCGGCCGCACGGCCGCCGCCCACGGCATCCCCCTGTTCGAACTGACCCCCGACACGGCCTCCCTGGAGGAGGCCTTCATGGACCTCACGCGCGACGCGGTGGAGTACGCCGCGACCCTGGAAGGAGCCGCGGCATGACCACCGCGACCGTCGTCTATCGCGTGACCCCGGCCCGGGTCCTGCACTCCGAATGGCACAAACTGTGGACCCTGCGCTCCACCTGGATCACCCTCGTCGCGACGAGCATCCTGACAATCGCCATGGGCCTGGGCCTCGCCGCCGCCTACGACGGCAGCGGCGAAGGGCAGCTGGACACGGTCGTCTTCGTCCTCCTCGGCACCCAGTTCGCCCAGGTCAACCTCGGCGTGCTGGGCATCCTGGCCACGGCCGGCGAGTACTCCACGGGCCAGGTCAAGGCCACCATGACCGCGGTCCCGCGCCGCCTGCCCGTCCTGTGGTCCAAGGCCGCCGTCCTGGCCGCGATCACCCTGCCCCTGTGTCTGTGGACGAACCTGCTCACCTTCCCCCTCGCCCAGTCCTTCCTCTCCGGCACCGACCAGTCCGCCTCCCTCGGCGACCCGGGCGTGCTGCGCGCCCTCGCCGGCAACGCGGCCGGCCTGACCCTGCTCACCGTCCTGGCCCTCGGCATCGGCGCCCTGGCCCGTTCGGTCCCCATGGCCACCGGCGCGTTCATCGGCCTGGTCATGGTCCTCCCGGAGGTGCTGGCCATGCTCCCGTACGACATCGCCGACGACGCCGTCCGCTACTTCCCGTCCAAGGCCCTGGAGGCCCTGACCACCGCCGAGCCGATGCCGGGCACGGCCTCACCGGGCGCGGCACTGCTCGCCATGTCCCTGTGGACGGCGGCGACGCTCGCGGCAGCCGCCACCACCCTGAAGCGACGGGACGTATGACCGCATGACGCCCACCGTGTTCCGCACGACCGAGGCACGCTCCACCATGGAGCCCGTGACGGAAGAACGGGCGGCCGAACCCCTCACCGAGTACGTCCAGCGCCTCAACCAGCGGGTGCGCGCCTTCGACCGGCGCCACCCGCTGCTGTGGGATCTGCACTTCACCGGCTTCTGGGTGACGGCCGCCCTCATCGACTACAGCGGCGGCTGGCGCAACAACGCCCACAACGTCGACGTCCCCGGCTGGCTCGTCCTCGCCATGAGCCTCGGCTTCTCCGTCCCGCTGCTCTGGCGGCGCAGCCACCCCAGGGCCGCCCTCCTCGCCATCGCCCCGGTCGCCTTCGTCAACGCCTGGACGGGCGCCGTCCTCCAGGCGGCCCTGCTCCAGCTGGTCCTCGTCTACCACATCGCCGTGCGCCTGCCCCTGCGCATCCTGTGGTGGGTGACGCCGCTGGTGACCGCCCCGGTGCTGGTCACGGCGTTCCGCCACGGCGAGGGCGACTGGCACCAGCAGGTCGGCTCCCATCTGACGTCGATCGCCGTGGCGGCCCTCATCGGCATCACGGTCCGCACCCGCCGCAACTGCACGGAAGCCCTGGAGGACCGCGCCCGTCGCCTGGAGATCGAACGCGACCAGCAGGCCCGCCTGTCCGCCGCCGCCGAACGCGCCCGCATCGCCCGCGAGATGCACGACATCATCGGCCACAACCTCTCCGTCATCACCGGCCTCGCCGACGGCGGCAAGTACGCCGCCGCCAAGTCTCCCGAACGCGCCGCCGAGGCCCTCCACGCCATCGGCACCACCAGCCGCCAGGCCTTGGGGGAACTGCGCCGCCTGCTCGACGTCCTACGCGAAGAGGACAAGAACGAGGACACCGCCGAACTGACCCCCCAGCCCACCCTCACCGACCTCGACCACCTCATCGACGGCGTACGCGCCGCCGGCCTCCCGGTCCGCACCACCGTCCACGGCAGCCCCACGCTCCCCCCGGGCCGCCAGCTCACCGTGTACCGCGTCATCCAGGAAGCCCTCACCAACACCCTCAAACACGGCGGCCCCGACGCCACCGCGGAGATCGAGCTCTCCTACGAAGACAAGGGCGCCGTCACCGTCACCGTCACCGACACGGGCCACGGCAGCCGATCCCCCGACGCCGGCGGCGGCCGCGGCCTTCCCGGAATGCGCGAGCGAACCGCCTTGTACGGAGGCACACTTGAGGCCGGCCCCCGCCCGCATCCGGAACGGGGCTGGCGCGTCCATGCCCACCTCCCGGAGGAAACCCCGCAGTGACCACGGTCCTCATCGCCGACGATCAGCCCCTCCAGCGCTTCGGCTTCCGGATGCTCCTGGAGAGCCAGGACGACATGACGGTGCTCGGCGAAGCGGCCAACGGCAGCGAGGCGGTCCGCATGACGGCGGAAACGCACCCCGACGTGGTCCTCATGGACGTCCGCATGCCCGGCCTGGACGGCATCGAGGCCACCCGCCGCATCGTCGCCGCCGGCGCCCGCACCCGCGTCCTGATCCTCACCACCTTCGACCTGGACGAGTACGCCTACGCCGGCCTCCGCGCAGGCGCGTCCGGCTTCCTGGTCAAGGACGCCCAGCCGGAAGAACTCCTGTCAGGCGTACGAGCCGTCGCCTCCGGAGACGCGGTCGTGGCCCCCGGCCTGACCCGCCGCCTCCTCGACGCATACGCCCACCACCTGCCGACGACCGGAACCACCTCGGCGGAAACCCCAGCACCGGAGGACCCACGCCTGGCATCCCTCACGGAACGCGAACGCGAGATCCTCACGGTCATCGGCAAGGGCTGGACCAACACCGAGATATCCACCCGCCTCCACCTGGCCGAGTCCACAGTGAAAACCCACGTCGGCCGCATCCTCGCGAAGACCGGTTCACGGGACCGGATCCAGGCGGTGATCCTGGCGTACGACACGAGACTGGTGCAGCCGTCGTGAAAAACAAGGAGAGAAAAAGCCGGGAAAAACAAAAAGGCCCACGCCTTGCGGCGGGGGCCTTTTTCAAGAATTGTTCGGCGGCGTCCTACTCTCCCACAGGGTCCCCCCTGCAGTACCATCGCCGCTGTAAGGCTTAGCTTCCGGGTTCGGAATGTAACCGGGCGTTTCCCTCACGCTATGACCACCGAAACACTATGAAACTGACAACCGGCACCACGCCGCCAGGCATGGGGTTGTTCGTGGTTTCAGAACCAACACAGTGGACGCGAGCATCTATGGACAAGCCCTCGGCCTATTAGTACCGGTCAACTCCACACC
>NZ_BAAGRZ010000011.1:0-225118 GCF_054782695.1 Streptomyces deserti | reverse complement strand
ACAACGGATCAACGTGCTGTTCGCGATGCTCCGCGACGGCACCTTCTACGAACCCAGAACCCCACGCCTCGCTTGACGAAAGACATAGAGGCACCCCCCTGCCCGTGGCCGCCGTGCGCCCCGCCGTGGTCGCACTTCAGCGCCTGCGGGGGTCGGTGCGGGAATGCCCCGTTCCGTACGGGAGTATTCGGAACCCGCAGGTGCGTGGTGTCAGGTGAGGAGGGGCAACGCGGGCGGCCGGTCCGGGAGGAAGCCGTGGGTGCGGCGGGCCAGGAACTCGGCCTTGTACCGGTCCACGGTGCGATGCCAGTTCAGGATGCCGGCCATCCAGTTCTGCAGGTCCACCACGTAGTCCCGCATGATGGCGCGGGCCTCGTCCGAGAGCTGGAAGTCCTCGTACAGGACGGGCAGTTCGTGCTCGGCGACGTGCTCGAACTGGCGCATGCGCTGACTCATCAGGTCGTGCACGATGCCGAGGCCGGTCGGGTAGTCGCAGCCGAAGAAGTTCTGCACGACGAGGATCGCGTTGTGGATCTCGCCCTCGTACTCGATCTCCTTCTGGTATGAGAAGACGTCGTTCAGCAGGCACGCGTAGTCGACGGCGGCGTTCTCCAGGGAGCGGACGGGTCCGCTGCGGTACACCTCGGGCGGGACGGCCGGGCCGTGGCCCATCCGGCACAGGCTCAGGGTGAGGTCGGCGCCGAAGGTCTGGCGGCGCATCTCCAGGTAGTCGACCGGGTCGGGGATGCGGTTCTGGGTCTGGTTGGCCAGCTCCCACAGCCAGGCCTCGGTCATCACGTTCACCGCGTCCTTCAGCGTGCGCCGCTGCTCGGGCGTCATGTCCGCCGTCGTCCGCGCCCACAGGTCGGTCAGGCAGCGCTCCATGCCGTTGACCGGCACCGGCGGCTGCTCGCCGGCGAGGGGCATGCAGTCCGACAGGCGTGCCGTGGTCAGCCGGGCGGCGGCCAGGTCGCGGCGGTGGCCGTAGACGAGCGGGTAGTAGTCGTCACCGTAGGTGCCCCAGG
This sequence comes from Streptomyces deserti, assembly GCF_054782695.1. NCBI lineage: Bacteria > Bacillati > Actinomycetota > Actinomycetes > Kitasatosporales > Streptomycetaceae > Streptomyces > Streptomyces deserti. Next base: position 224,093 of record NZ_BAAGRZ010000011.1, on the reverse strand, counting down.
CGAGCCACTGCGCGCTGAGGTCGAGGGCCTCGGGTGTGGCGTCCGGGTCGAGACCGGCCGAGCACAGCGCGAGGTCGTAGGCGGCGAGCTTGTCCTCGTCCCAGACGCCCTCGCGGAGGATGCCCATGCGGTGCGCCCAGTCGGTCAGGTTCCGGCGGGCGCCGTCCAGGTGCGGGCTGAGCTCCAGCGGGAACGGCATGCGGATGTCGGGGATGAGGGACGGACCGACCTTCTGGAACGGCACGTGCGTGTAGGCGCGCAGCCGTTCCACGCCGGCCGACGCCAGCAGCGCACGCACGTCGGCAGCCGAACCCAGGCCGCCGGCACCCGGCCACGGCCTGGTGGCCCGCGCGTTCTTGTTCATGTACCGGCTGGAGCGCATGTGCCACTCGTGGCCGCCGGACTGCCAGTCCTGCAGCCCTTTCGCGTACGCCGCCACCGCCGCGACCTCGTCGGGGGCGAGGCCCTTCTCCAGGGCCAGCGCGGGCACTTCGGTGAACGCGGTGTGCTCGAACTGGTGGAGCCGTGAGGTGAGGATGTCGTTGACGGTGTCGGCGGCCTCCTGGGTGGTGCAGCCGAAGAAGGTCTCCAGGACGAGCACGCCGTTGCTGTTCTCGCCCTCGTCCTCGACCTCCCGCTGGTAGGAGAACAGGTCGTTGCGCAGGTGCACGGCGTCGGAAAACGTCTCCATCAGCACCCTCAGGGGCCGCGACTCGGCGACGCCGGCGGGCACTTCGGCGGTCGCGTACTCCACGAGCCCCGCCGACCAGGGGGCGCCGCCCACCTTGCGGCGCATCTCGATGTACTCGACGGGGTTGGCGATCCGCCCCTCGTTGATGTTGGACAGCTCCCACAGGGACTCGTTGAGGAGGTGCTCGGTGGCCACGGCGAAACGGCGGCGCCAGTCGGCGGACATCTTCGGCACCGTACGCGCCCACAGGTCGGCCAGGCCCGCCTCGACCGGGTTCTCCGGCTCCGGTACGGGAGTCGCGAGGTCCAGCGGCATGAACAGGGGCAGCCGGTCCAGGTGGGCCTTGCCCGCGGCGCGGTCCTGGGAGCGCTTGTACATCTCCAGGAAGTGGTCGTCGAAGAAGAAGACCCACACGTACCAGTCGGTGATCAGGGACAGGGCGGGGCCGTCGCAGTCGGGGTGGGTGTAGGCGCAGAGCAGGCCGTAGTCGTGCGCGTCGAGGTCGGCCTGCTCCCAGACCCCGGAGCCCTCCAGCATGCCCATCTCGCGTGCCCACGCGGTCGAGTGGGCACGGGCCTCGTCGACATGCGGGTTCAGCCGCGCGGGATGCGGCATGTAGAAGTGCGGGAGTTCGAACGGCTGCGTCATGGCCGGGCCCTACCCGGGGGCCCGCGGCGGCATCCGCGAGGCGGGACATGATCACACCATCGCGTGAATCGGGGGTGAATGCGGGAGTTCTGGCCGGGCCTTGCGACGTTCATCTCTACGCGCGCAGACTACCGAAGTTCACCTCTCCCCCCTCTTTCTTCGTCCTCCTCTCGTCCTTCTCTTGTCCCTCGTTTCGCCCTTCCTCTCGTCCTTCGTCTCACCCTTCCTCTCGTCCTTCTCACGGAGGCCCGATGAACCACCTCACCAGCGCTTTTTCGCGCCGTACCGCGCTCGCCTCGCTCGCCGGGGCGGCGCTGGCCGCCGCCACCGCGGACCCGGCCGAGGCCACCGGCCGCCCCGGACGCACCGTACGGTTCGCCACGTTCAACGCCTCGCTGAACCGCTCCACCCAGGGCGCCCTGATCCAGGACCTGTCCACACCGGACAACGCGCAGGCGCGCAACGTCGCCGAGACCGTCCAGCGGGTCGATCCGGACGTGCTGCTGATCAACGAGTTCGACTACGACGACCAGGGCACCGCCCTCGCCCTGTTCCTGCGCGACTACCTCGCCGTCGGGCAGCGCTGCGCCCGGCCGGTGCGCTACCCGTACCGCTTCACCGCGCCGGTGAACACCGGTGTCGCCTCGGGCGTGGACCTCGACGGGAAGAACGGCGCGGTCACGACACCCGGTTCGGACGCGTACGGCCAGGACGCCTTCGGGTACGGCTGGTTCCCCGGGCAGTACGGCATGGTCGTGCTCTCCAAGTACCCGATCGACACGCGCGCGGTGCGCACCTTCCAGCGCTTCCTGTGGAAGGACATGCCGGGCAACCTCATGCCCGAGGGGTACTACAGCGACGAGGCGCGGACGATCCTGCGGCTGTCGTCCAAGAGCCACTGGGACGTACCGGTGCGCATCGGCCGCACGACCGTGCACTTCCTGGTGTCGCACCCGACCCCGCCCACCTTCGACGGGCCCGAGGACCGCAACGGCCGTCGCAACCACGACGAGATACGCCTGTGGGCCGACTACATCGGAGGACGGCGCCGCAGTGCCTACCTGTACGACGACCGGGGACGACGCGGCGGGCTGCGCCCCGGGGCGCGGTTCGTGATCGCGGGAGACCTCAACGCCGATCCGTACGACGGCGACAGCTACGACCACGCGATACGGCAGTTGCTGGAGCACCCGGCGGTGTGCCTGCCGGCGACGCCGCCGGCGAGCGCGGGCGGGGTGGAGGCGGCACGGCTGCAGGGCGGTGCGAACACCTCGCACACCGGTGATCCGGCGTACGACACGGCCGACTTCGGGGACGGCGCGCCCGGCAACCTGAGGGTCGACCACGTCATCCCCTCCCAGGGGCTGACGCCGCGCGCGAACGGGGTGTTCTGGCCGACGTCCGGCCATCCGCTGTACCGGCTGGTCGGGGACGGCAGGACGGTTCCGACCTCCGACCACCGGCTGGTGTGGCAGGACGTGCAGGTTTCGTGAGGCTTCCCAAGTACCGGTGACGGCAGGGGCGTTCCGGTGGCGGGCGGCAATCCAACGGCTCTAGGCTCATGGGTCACATGGAAGCCGACCGGCCGTGCTGGCCCGGGGGAGGTAGGCCGTCATGACCGAGGCACCGCTGCGTGCGGAACTGCTGTTCGCCCAAGAGGTCTCCGAGGTACTGGAGAAGGAACTGACCGCACGGTTCCGGGAACTGGGCATGCCCGCGGTCCGCGTCCGCCGTGCCCTCAGCCACCGCGGCCCCGCCGAACTCCAGTGGTTGGTCCTGGCCTCGCTGCCCCTGCAGGCCTTCCTCAGCGGGCTGGGCAGCGAGGCCGTCAAGGACGGCTATCTCGCGCTCAAGGACCTTGTGAGTCGCCTCTTCCGGCGCGACGGAACGGCGCAGGGCGAGGCGACGCCCCGGCCACTGGTGCTCCAGGACGAGCGGAGCGGACTGCGGATCGTCCTGGAACCGGACCTGCCGCAGCGCGCGTACGAGCAGTTGGCGGTGCTGGATCTGACGCAGTTCTCCGTCGGGCCTCTCCACTACGATCGCGCGCTCCGCCGGTGGCGGTCCGAACTGGACGAGGCCGCGGGCTGAGGGGCGGGCCGGACGCGAAGCGGACGCGAGACGAATGCGAGACGAAGTGGCGTACGACGACGTGCACCACGGATCGGGGGGCCGGGAGCGTGGCACAGCCCAGTGAGCTGGACCGGGCCCGGCAGGACTGTGGGCAGGGCGAGTCCCTGCTGACGGCCGGCGACCTGGAGGAAGCGGCGCGGGTTTTCCGGGCGGTGCTGGCACGTGTCGGGCCGTTTGCGGGTGGTGGCGCTGCGGAGGGGGCGGTCGCGGACCCCGTCGGCGGGGGCATGGAGCAGGCGGTCGCGGTCGGCGGGGAGGCGGACGGAGCGGGCACGGTCGCCGCCGGTGGGGATGAGGATACGGACGGGTTGGTCGCGGTCACCGTTGGCGGGGATACGGCCGACAGCACTCCGGCGGAGGGCAGCGCGTCGGGAGGCGACGACACACCGACGGTGGACGACGGCACGCCGATGACGGGCGGTGCGTCCAGAGCCGAGCGTGCTCCGGCGGAGAACACCGGGTCCCGGACGGACCGCACGCCGACGGAGAGCGACGCGTCCGCGACGGACCGCACGCCAACTGAGAACACTGCATCCCGAACCACCGGCACACCGACGGACGGCGCCGTGCCAGGAGTCGGCTCCACGCCCACCCGGCTCGCCGTGCGGGCCCACGTGGGGCTGGGGCGGGTGAGGCTCGCCGGTGGGGAAACGGTGGGGGCCGAGGAGGAGTTCGGGCGGGCCATGGCGCTCGACCCCGTGGATCCGGGTCCGTTGTACTGGCTCGGCTGCGCTGCCGCGCACCAGGGTGCGTACGCGACGGCCGAGCAGAGGTTCACGGAGGTCCTGAGCCGGTGCGCGGGGCATGGACGCAGTCTCGTGCAGCGTGCCTACGTACGCGTACGTCTGGGCCGGACCGCCGGCGCGGTGGCCGACTTACGGGCCGCGCAGCGCGTCGGTGCTCTGGACGCGGAGGCCCGTTGGGTGCTGGCCGCGCTGTCGGGCACTGCGGCACGCGGCGTCGCCGGCATGCTGGTCGAGGCCGCGAGGTCCGCGATGGCGCGCGCGCAGGCGGCCGGCCCGCAGGGCCGCTCGCGGGCGGGCGACGACTGGAGCAGGGCCGCCGCCCTGCTCGACAGTGCCCGTCAGTTGGCCCCGGACGAGCGGAGCCTCACGCTTCCCCACGCGGTTGCCCTCTGCCTGAGCGGTCGGCGTCCGGACGCCCTCGCCCTTCTCGCCGACGCGTCCAGTGCCGCCCCTGCCGACCGGTCCGTCGCCCACACGCTGGCCGTGATGGCGTGGCACGGGCTCCCGCCCTCCGGCAGCGCGGACGCGGCACGCGCGTGGGTGCGGTGCGTCTCGCTGTGGGCCGGGCTGCTGCACGACGCCGCCTTCTGGGAGCGGCGCCGCACCGAGGCGGCCGAGCGCTACGGCATGTCCATCGACGACGCGGCCCTGTCCGCACTGCGCACCGACCTCCATGACCGCCTCGAGGCGGTCATGCCCGAGAACGGCCCGGACGGCCGTCCCGCTCCCGAGGCGGTGCTGGACCGCGAGACCGAGGCGGCGCGGCGGCTGGCGGACGCGGGCGGGCTGCCCCTGACGACCGGTGCGGCGCCCGTGGTCTGCGGTCCCCTGCGGATCGCGGAGCTCGGCCGGGAAAGGGAGTTGAGTGCCTTCGTCGCCACGGCGGGCGAGGCGGCACCGGCGTTACGGCGGGCCTTCTCGCAGCTCGGGTTCGTCGAGGCCCTGCTCGGGCAGAACCGCCCCGGAGAGGCCCTGGCGGCACTGTCCGGACTGCGCTGCCCCAGCTGCCGCGCCCGCGGCGCGAGCGGAGAGGACGGCACACGCCGTGCCAAGGAGCACCGTGCCGGGGAGCGCCGTACACGGGAGCACCGTACCGGGGAGCAGAGCAGCGGCACCCCGGCCGCCCCGGTAGCCACTGCCCCGGAAGCCTCGGCGCCTGTCTGCGACCCCCACTGCCCCCACTTCGACACCCGCAACCCGGCCTACGCGGTACACCCCGGCAAACACGCCCTGCTCCTGCGGGACGGCCGTGCGCTCGCGCTCGAGGCGCGGCTCGCCCAGGGGCGCGCGGCGCTCACCCCGGCCGGCCCCGACGTCCCCACGGCCGCCCTCAGTTGGCGCCGGGCCCTCGCCCACGCGCGGGCGCTGGAACGAGCGGCGGAGGTCGAGGAGGCGATCGTCGGTACCGCGCTCGGGGCGGCCAAGGCACTGCACCGGGCCGGAGACCTCCGGGCCGCGGGCGCGACGCTGGAGGCCGCCTACGCGCTCGTCGGCGAGGGGCGGCGCAACCGTCTCCAAGGACAGTTGGCCCGGGTCCTGACCGACCGCGGCATCGTGGAGGCCAACCGCGATCCCGACCGGCTGGAGTCCCCGGCCGCCGATCTGCGCCGCGCCGTCGAGCTCAACCCGCATCTGCATCGCCCCCAGGTCAACCTGGCCGTCGTCCTGCGCTTCCTCGGAGCGCGGATGAGGTGGTCGGGCAGCCTGGCCGGAGCCAGGAACAGGCTCGAGGAGGCCCTGGACCGCCTCACCGACGCGCTGGCCCTCTTCCCCGACGACCCGGAACTGACCGAGCTCCGTGATCTGGTCGAGCACGATCTCGCCCTGGTCCGTTCGGAGTTGGAGCAGGGGCGGATCGGGGGACTGCCGGGGTGATGGAGTACGAGGAGCTGCGCTTCCGGGTGCGCCCGGTCGGTGTGCGGCGTCATGTGCTGACGGTGAGCGGCCCCGGCGGGGCGGCGGACGTGCTGACGCTGGACGGCCGTCCCGAGGAGTACCGGGAGCGCTGGGAGCGGCTGATCGAGGCGGAGCTCGGCCATGCCCCGCTGGGCGACCAGGACCCCGCGGCCCGGCTGCGCGACCTGGGCCGGGACGTGTTCGGGCTGCTGCTGGGCAAGCAGGCCGAGGCGTGCCTGCGCGGCGCGCAGGCCTATGTGCGGCGCATGGTTCCCGAGCGCGGGCTGCGCCTGCGCTTCGACCTCCCTCCGGCGTTGCGCGGCCTTCCGCTGGAGGCCCTGTGCGCGCCCGCCACCGAACCGGGGCAGTCGCCGGCCTTCCACGACGGCCTGTCGCTGGTGCGGTCGCTGCCGGGCGGTCCGATCGGCGCGCGGCTGCCCGGACCGGCCGACGAGCCGAGCAAGATCCGGCTGCTGGTCGCGCACGCCTCGCCCGTCGGCGAGGCTCCGGTACCAGTGGGCGGGGACGAGGTCGAGGCGCTGCTGACGAAGTTGTCCGAGTTCACCGTGGACACGGTGATGGTGCGGAGGGCCACGCGCGAGGCCCTGGAGGCCGCGCTGAGCAGGCCCTCGGACCTGCCCACGGCCGTCCTGCTCATCGCGCACGGGTCGTACGACACCCGGCGCGGCACGGGCCTGGTGCATCTGGAGGCCCCGGGCGGCGGATCCGACTTCGTGCCCGCCGATCTGCTCAGCGGCATGCTGCTGCGGGCGGCGAGGCTGCGCCTGGTCGTGCTCAACCTCTGCTCGGGGGCGGACAGTTCGCACACCGAGCCGTTCTCGGGGCTCGCCCAGGCGCTGATCGGCGGCGGGGTGCCCGCCGTGGTGGCCATGCACGGCCGGGTCAGCGACCGGTCGGCGGGCCTGTTCGGGCCCGCGCTGCTGAAGGGCATCGCGGCCAACCAGACGATCGACGAGGCGATGGCGGGCGCCCGGCGGCACATCTCCTACCAGCCCGGGCACACCGCCACCGAGTGGGCGACGCCGGCGCTGTTCCTGCACGAGGAGTGCCGGCACGGCTGGCTGTTCAAGGCCCGCGAGGTGCGCGACGAGGAGGCCGACAGGAGCGGCAGGCGGGCACGTGATCCGCTCCAGCGGGGCGCCGCGGCCCTGGAGGCGTACGAGAACCCCACCGGGAACGTGGGTTCGGACCTGCTGATCGAGGCGGCCCGTTTCCAGCGGCTGCGCAGGAAGTGGCAGCAGGTGCGCAGCATCCTGGCCAACGAGACGCAGCGGTACCAGGAGGTGCAGCGGCTGCTGCGCACCGAGGCCGGGTACGAGCTCGCCTGGCCGAAGGTCCAGCGGCTGTGCGAGCTGCTCGCGGCCGAGCAGGCGGTGGCGGCGGCGCACGCGCTCGCCCAGGTGCGGGCCGTACTGCCGGACGACGAGAGCGCCTGGCTGCCCGTCCTGGACAAGGAGGTGCGGGAACTCACCCGGCTCAGCGCGCTGCTCGACGGGGCGCACACGGCCGAGCGGGAGGCGGACTGGGCCACGGTCCTGCGGCACTGCGAGGAGATCCTCGCCGCACGGCCGGGAGGGTTCGGCGATGCGCTGCGGCTGCGCGACACCGCCCGTGAGGAGCTGGCGCTCGCCGAGGCCTGCGCCCGGGCGGCCGCGGCGTGTGCCGCCCGCGACTGGAGCACCGCGTCCGCGTCCTACGCGCACGCCCTCGGCCTGCGGCGCGATCACGGTCCGGCCCTGGAGGGAACGGCCTACGTGCACGGCCGCAGCGCCGAGGAGGCCGGCGACTGGACCCTCGCCGCGGCTGCGTACGGGCGCTGCCCGCGGCTGCACGACGCGGCGGCCCGCGCGGCCTACGCCCGGGGCCGGGCGGCGGCCGGGACCGGCGCATGGACAGCGGCCCTCGACGCCTTCAAGGAGGCGTCGCAGCGGTACGCGGACCCCGAGGTGACGTCCCCGGACGTACGGCGGGACGCGCCGGGACCGAACGGACGACGGGCCCCGGCCGCGCGCGGCACGGAAGCCGACCCCGGCTCAGGACGACGGGCCCCGGCCGCGCGCGGCACGGAAGCCGACCCCGGATCAGGACGACGGGCCCCGGCCGCGCGCGGCACGGAAGCCGACCCCGGATCAGGACGACGGGCCCCGGCCGCGCGCGGCACGGAAGCCGACCCCGGCTCCCTCCCCGTCGCCGCGGGGTCCTGTGCCCCGGCGCCGAACGGACACCCCCGCACACCCCCGTCCGACGCCACCCCGCACGCCCACCGCGCCCACCTGCCCGAGCTCGCCCGCTGGCTGGCCTACGCCGCCGGACGCGTGGCGGAGCAGGAGGAGAGGTGGGGTGAGGCGGCCGAGCGGTTCGGCTCGGCCGGCGGTTTCGGCGACGCGGTGCCGCGGACGCACTACGCCCGGGGGCGGGCGGCGGCCGAGGCCGGGGCGTGGCCCGAAGCGCTGGCGGCGATGCAGCGGGCGGAGACGGCGCTGCGCGAGGCGCGGGCCGGGGGAACGGTCCCGGCGACGGTCCCCGCGTCCCCGCCGGGCGGCCACGCGCCGGCTCCGGACCGGACGACCGCCGGGTCCGGCACCCCACCCCCGGTCACGACCGACCTGCCCGATCCGGCGGCCCTGCTCGGCGAGTTGCGGCAACGGGTCCATGAGACGGCCGTCGCGGCCGCGGAGACCGGCGCGTGGGAGCGGGCTCTGGAGTGCCTGCGGCTCCTGCCCGACGCGTACGAGGACACCCTGGCGCGGCGCCGGTTCGCCGAGGGCCGCATCGCGGAGGCGGCCGGGGACTGGGAGGCGGCGGCAGAGGCGTACGCGCGGGCGCGGCACGCGGACGCCGAGGCGCGGCGGCACTACGCCCTCGGCCGGGCCTGCGCGCTGCACGAGGAGTGGGAGGCGGCGCGGGACCACTTCGCCGAGGTCCCGCCGCGGATCCACGATCTGCCCGAACCGCCCGCCGCGCTGCTGCTGTACGCCCGGGGCCGGGCCGCCGCCGCGCGCGGGGACTGGAAGGCCGTCGTGGAGGAGTTCGGCGGGCTGCCGGACAGCCATGCGGACGGCGACGTGGGCCACCGCCGCAAGTACGCGCGTGCCCGCCTCGCCGAGCATCAGGAGGCGCCCAGACCCGACACCTGGACCTCGGTGCTCGGCCACCTGGACGGCGTACCGGACGAGGCCCTGGACGGTGCGGTGGGTCTGCTGCGCCGCAAGGCGACGGGGCTGCACGCGCTGAGCCTCGGTGAACTGGAGCGGGCCCGCGACCTGTTCGCGCCGTCCGCCGGGGACGACGAGGAGTTCGCCCGGCTGCACCGCTATGTGCGGGCTCGGCTGTGCGAGCGGGAGGGCCGCTGGCCGGAGGCGCTCGCCGCCTACCGGGAGCTGCCCGAGGACCACGGTGACGTGGCTCCGCGCACCCGGTACGCGCAGGCCCGGGTGGCCGAGGCCACCGCCGAGGGCGCCGGGCCGTGGCGGGCCGTCCGGGACGCCTACGAGCAGCTGGCGGACGCGTTCGCCGACGAGGGCGGTTTCGCGGACGCCGCCGTGCGCGCCAGGTACGCCCGGGCCCGGCTCGCCGAGGCCGAGGGTGACTGGGAGGAGGCCTGCCGGGTGGCCGACTCGCTGCGGGCCCACGCCGACGCGCCCCGGGTGGCGGCCTATGCGCGGGGGCGGCTGACGGAGTCCCAGCGGGACTGGCGCCGGGCCGTGGACGCCTTCCGCGGCTGCGCGGCGTACCGCGACGCCGCGCCGCGCCTGGCCCACTGCGAAGGCCGGTCGCTGGAGGAGCAGGGCCGGTTCGCGGCGGCGGCCGAGGCGTACGAGCGGGCCGGTGCGGAGCACGAGGGTGCCCGGGCGCAGGCGGCGCGGCTGCGCGGGGTGCTGCGGGCGCTGCCCTGGGTGGACGGCCCGATCGGCGAGCCTCTGGTGGCGGACCCGTTCGCGCTGCGTGACGCGGCGTTCCCGTATCTGGCGCTGCGGGACGCGGGGGTCGGCCCCGGATCGTCGATGGACGTGGTCAACGAGGTGTCGTTCGCGTTCATGGAGCGGGGCGGCAGGACGTGGACGTGGCAGGAGCGGGCGGCCTGGTCCCGGCTGCGGGTGCCCGGGCGGCGGCTGGAGCTGGATGCCCTGCTGTACCGCTGGCACGCCCCGAACGCGGTCCGTGAGGCGGTCGCGCATCTGGTGCCGGACGACGGGACCGATCCGCTGGACGCCCTGTGCGAGCGGTTCCCGCGCGACGCGCCGCTGCTGCTCCTGCTCGCCCGGGGCCGGGACGCGGCCGTCGCGGCGTGGCAGCGGGAGCTCGCGGCCGCGCCCGGCGACATGGCGGTGGTGCACGGGCTGGCCGTGGCACGCCTGTGGGAGGCGCAGGAACTGGAGCACAGCGGCGCCTGGGAGCACGCGGTACGGGCCTGGGAGGCGGCGCTCGCGTACTGGGCGGCCCTGCTGAGCGACGAGGGCTACTGGGACGCCTGGCGGGCCGAACGCGCGGGCTGCTACCAACGGACCGTGTCGCTCGACGACCTGGCCCGGCTGCGCTGGGACCTCAGCCGGCTGCTCTCCGACCGGCTCACGGCGGGCGAGCAGGGCCACACCGAGCAGGGCCGGCCTCAGCAGGCGGAGGCCTACCGGGCGCTCACCGCGCTGTTCGAGGCGGAGCTGGGCGGTGCCCGGGTGCTCAAGGAGGTCGGCGGCCTGCCGTCGGTGCCGGGCACCGCCGCCGCACCGGCCTGCGGGCTGCGTTATCTGCGCATGCTGCGGCTGGAGGTGCCGCTGGCCGAGCGGGCCGCCGAGCTGAGCGCGGACGCCCAACAGGGTTACGACCCGGGTGAGTTCGCGGTGCGCAAGCTGCGCTGGGCGTTCTCGGAGCTGTCGCCCGCGTACGCGCTGTGCGAGGCGCACCGGTTCGAACAGGCCCTTCAGGCGCTGCCCCCGCTGCCCGCCCTGCACGACCTCCCCGCGGACTGCGCGGGTCCGGGCACGGCCGCGGATCCGCGGGCGCACATCCGGGACTGCGGCCACTGCCAGGACTTCGTACGCCGCAACCCGGCCTATCTGCGGCTGCCCCGGCGGCACGCCCGGCTCGTGCAGGACGGTGCGGCGCTCGCGGTGCAGGCCCGGCTCGCGCTCGCGCAGACGGCGCTGACCAGCGGCTCCGGCGGGCTCGACCGGGCCCTGGAACAGTGGTCGCAGGCCGTACGGGTGTCCACCGGCGCCGGGATGCCGGCCCGCACGCACTGGGCGGTGGTGCAGATGGTGCTGGGGCGCGTCGAGGCGCTCATCGACGTGGACGCGGACCAGAGCGACGACGCCCTGGACGAGGCGGTGACCCTCGTCGAGCGGGTCAAGCCGATGCTGCGGCCGCTCGCCCGCGACCTGGCGGCCCAGCTGGACGCCCAGCTGTCGCTGGTGCTGTCGATGCGCGGGGTGTGGCGTGCCTCGTCGCGCGGGCGGTACGGCCTGCCGCTGGACGTGCCCGCCGCGGAGGCCGACCTGCGGCGGGCGCTGGAGCTGAACCCGGCGTCGGGCCACGCCCGCGACAACCTCGTCCGGTGCCTGGTGTTCACGCTCGACGAGCGCACCGCCGATCCGGTGGAGCGGCTGGGGTTGCTCGAGGAGGCGCTCGGCCTGCTGCACACGGGCCTGGAGCAGCAGTTGGCGCACGGCTACCGGGAGACGCTCACCGAGACCCTCAACGAGCTGGAGCGGCTGGTCTCCGAGCGGATCGGCATCGACGGGCTGGCCGAGCTGATGCGGGCGATGGCCCAGGAGCGGCAGCCGGACCAGGCCGATGTCGCCGCGCTGGCACGGCAGTTGGCCCAGCGGGCGCGCCGCGCGCTGGAGGAGGGCGATGTGGCGCTTGCCGTGCATTTGCTGATCCGGGCGGCCCGTACGGACGCGTCGTCGGCCCGGACACGCACGTTCCTGCTGGACACGGTCCGCCGCTGGCGCGAGACCCTGCGGGGCCTTGAGAGCGAAGCCGAGGAGGAGAGCGACACGTGATGATCGAGGATCCCGGCGAGGACCCGGACCGGGTCCCGCCGTACGCGGCGCTGGCCCCGGTGGGCGTCACCCCTCGGACGACGCACGCCGAGATGCAGGACGTGTCCTTCGAACTGCAGGCCCGGCGGCTGATGACACGGCAGACCCAGCAGGCGTGGAACGACCTGCGCAACGTCCGCCGCCGGCTGCTGCTCGACCTGTTCCTGTACGACCTCGGCGGCGACGGACCGGACGGCGCGGGCCACGGCGGCGACCGTCACGGGCAGCTCGGCCAGATGGCGTTCGACGGTGTCCGGGATGGCGCGGACGACCGCGACGACGGTGACGACGGCGAGGGCGGCCCCGGGCAGGGCGCCGTACCGGAGGATGCATCCGCTCCGCCCGGCGGCGCGTCCGAGGAGGCGGGCGGCCAGGTGCGGCCCGTCGGGACGCCGCCGCCGTGGGCGGCCCGGCTGCTGGACGACCTGATCCGGTTCGACCGGTGACCGAGGGGAGGGGCGATGACTGAGCCGGACAGGTCGGCCGCTCGGCTCGGCTACGACCACGCCAGGGAGCTGGCCGCGCGCGAGGCCGCCCATAGGGCGCATGTGGAGCGGCTGTTGCTGCTGTGCGCGGACACGCTCGACGACTTCGACCGGCTGCTCGCGGCCGGCCCGGCGCGGGACGCCGAGGCCTACCGCGGCAGCCTGCGGCGGCTCGCCGAACGCTTCGAGACCGCGTTGCGCGGCGAGGGCCTGGAGCCGATCGGCGTCGCGGGCGAGCGGGCGGACCCGGCCACCCACCACGTGGTGGGGGTACGGCCGTCGGTGTCGGACGTGGAGGACGAGGTGGTGGAGGTCGTGCAGCGCGGGTACGGCTACGCGGGCCGGGTGCTGCGGGGCGCGCGCGTGGTGGTCGCCGTACCGGACGACGGGCACGGCGGCCGGAGCAGGCAGGGCACGGGGCAGGAGGGGGAGCAGGGATGACAGCGATCGGTATCGACCTGGGCACCACCAACAGCGTGGTGGCGCACTACGACCCGGACCGCGGGGAGGCCCGGGTGGTCCGCAACGGCGAGGCCGAGAACCTGACGCCGTCGGTGGTCGGCATGATGCGCCGGGAGGGATCGGAGTCACTGCTCGTCGGGCGGTACGCCCTCAACTGGGCGGACAAGAACCCGCAGGACACGGTGCTGTCGGTGAAACGGCTGATGGGCCGGGACTTCACCGACGCGAAGGTCGCCCGGGCCCGTGACCGGCTCAGCTACCAGATCGTTCCGGGCCCGGACGACGATCCGCGCGCCCACGTGGTGTTCGGCGGGCGGACCACCACGCCGGCCGAGGTCTCCAGCGCGATCCTCGGCAAGCTGGTCAAGGACGCCTCGCGCAACCTCGGCGAGGACGTGCCCCAGGCCGTGATCACGGTTCCCGCGCACTTCGGGGACGCGCAGCGGGCCGCCACCCGGGAGGCGGCGGAACTCACCGGGATCACCGTGAAGAAGATCATCGACGAGCCGACGGCGGCCGCGATCGCCTTCGGCCTGGACAAGCGCGGCGGGGAGCGCAGCCGCATCCTCGTCTACGACCTGGGCGGCGGCACGTTCGACATCTCGGTGCTGGACTCCACCAAGGGCCATGACGGCAACGCCCAGTTCGCCGTGCGGAAGTTCGCGGGCGACGACTGGCTGGGCGGCGACGACTTCGACCTGGCCGTCGTCGACCGGATCGCCCAATGGGTGCAGCAGGAGTACGGCGTCGACCCCTCGCAGGACAAGCGGTTCCGGTTCCTCGCGAAGAAGGAGGCCGAGCAGGTCAAGTGGCGGCTCAACGACTCGCCCGAGACCGTCGTCAACATCCCGGCCGCGTACACCGGCGACGGCGTCGTCGTCGACGTCTACATGCCACTGACCCAGGCCGAGTTCCGGGAGCTGACGGACCATCTGGTGCGGCGCACCATGGACCTGGTCCGCGAGACCCTCGAACAGGACGGCCTGAACACCACCCAGATCACCGACGTGCTGCTGGTCGGCGGTGGCACGCTGACGCGCTCGGTGTACGAGGCGGTGGAGGCGTTCTTCGGCCGGGAGAAGGTCCGCCGGGACATCAACCCCATGGAGTGCGTGGCGCTCGGCGCCGGCATCCTGGCCGGCACGCTGAACGGGGTGGAGTGCCCCGCCCCGCGCTGCGGCACCGTCAACGACGAGACGGCGACGGCGTGTTCGGCCTGCGGGCAGAGCCTGGCGGGCGCCCGCGCGGTCGGCACCACGGGGCTGTACGAGGTGACCGGTGTCGCGATGGGCATCGGCGCGGTGCGTGGCTCGCAGCGCGACGTCTTCGTCCCGATCATCGAGAGCGGCACCGCCTACCCGCTGCCGGAGCCGTGCACCAAGGTGTTCCAGGCGACGGACAGCCGCCTGATCCGGGTCCCGGTGTACGAGGGCAACAGCCCGGTGGCGAGCAAGAACGACGAGCAGGGCGTCGTGGAGTTCGAACTGCCGCAGGAGATCGACGTCAACCAGCGTGTCGAGGTGTCGTTCAACTACGACGCGAACCGGACCATCACGGTGACGATCACCGTGCCCGGCACCGACATGCGCCTTCAGGCCCGGCCCAGGCGCGAGAAGCCCCGCACCCCGCCGCCCGCCCCGGTGCTCGAACCGGACAGCGCCACGCTGCGGCAGCGCCTGGAGTGGGCCAAGCGGGACGCGGAGAAGTTCCTCCAGCGCTACGGCGGTTACGTCGAGGACCTGCAGGAGATGAAGGTCCGCCGGGACCTGCAGCAGGCGGAGCAGGTCCTGAGGCAGGGCGAGAGCGGCGAGTACAAGCGGCTCACCGAGCTGCTGATCGACGACATGTACCACAACTGCGGCTACGCCAGTCAGTTCCTGCACGCGGAGGAGGCCACGGACGGGGCGCCCCCGGAGACGGCGAGCCTGATCAACGAGGCGGTGGGCTATGTGAAACAGGCCCACGCCGAGGGCAACCGACTGCTGGCCGCCCAGCAGGCCCGCAATCTCGCCAACCTGGTGGCGCAGGCGTACGACGCACGCCGGGTCCTGGCGCTGCGCGACACGGAGCGCTTCGACGGGATCCTGCGGGTCCCGGACGACGCGGCGGACACGTGACCGCGCCGGGGGGTGCGGACGGGGCCGCGCGGGGTCTGGGACTCGGCCTCGACTTCGGCAGTACGGGGCTGCGGGCGGCGTTCGGGCGGCCGGGCGGCCCGGTGCGGCGGCTCGCGCTGTCCGGGGAGCGGTGGCCGTGGCTGTTGTGCGAGCCGACGGTGGCCGGACCGCTGCCGGTGACGTTCCCCAGCCTGAAGAGCCGACTGGGCAGCGGGCGTCCGGCCCTGGTCGGCGGAGTGCCGACCCCGGCGGACGAGGTGGTGACCGGCCTGCTGCGCGAGGTGCGGGAGCAGGTCGAGGCGACGGCCGGCGGGCGGATCACCCTGACCGTCGTCAGTGTGCCGGTGAGCTACCGCTCGGCGCAGCGCACGGCCCTGCTCGACGCGGCCCGCGCGGCCGGGCTCGACGAGGTGCGGCTGATCGGCGACGCGATGGCCGCGGTCCTCGGCCACACGCAGGGCCGGGGCAGCACCACGTGCCTGGTGTACGGCCTGGGGTACGGCGGGTTCGAACTGGGACTGGTGCGGGGCGCGCGGGCACGCTACCGGGCGCTCGGGCACGAGACCACGGCCGGCACCGGCGGCCGCGCCTTCGACGACGCCGCGCTGACCGCCGCGCTGCGGGCCGTGCGCGGCCGGACGCAGCCGGTCGGTCTCGACGAGGCCGGCTGGCTGCGGCTGCGCGCCCGCGTGGAGCGGATCCGGCAGGAACTCGGCGCGCCCGACGGTGACAGTGGCGCACTGCTGGAACTCGATCTCGGCGCCGGCCCGACCCAGTTGCGGTTCGACCGCGAGCAGGTGGCGGCGTATCTGGAGCGCCATGTGCGCCGTACGCTGGTCCGCGCGCGCACGCTGCTCGACCAGTCCGGGATGGGGGCGCGTGACGTGGACACCCTGCTGCTGGTGGGCGGCGGCACGCGGCTGGAGGCGGTCCGGTCGGGGGTGCGCGGACTGGCGCGGGACACCGTGCGGGCGCCCGACGACCTGCTCGCCACGGGCGCCCTGAGGCACGCGGCGCAGCTCACGGGTGTGTCCCCGGCCGGGGCTGACGCGCCGGCCGCCCTGGAACCGGCCGACCCGTCCGACGACACGCTGTCGGACGCCCCACGGCTGACGGTGACGCTGCTGTCTCCCCCACCGGATCCTCCCCCGCCCACGGAGGCCCCGACCGGGGGGTCGCCGTCCACGGCGAGCCCGTCCACGGGAACCTTGTCCGTGGGGACCCCGACCGCGGGGACCCCAACCGCAGGGACCGCAGGGACCTTGTCCGTGGGGACCTCGTCCGCCGGGCCTCCGTCCGCCCGCTCCGGGGCCGCCCCGTCCGGGCCCCTGGACGTGGCGCGGGCCCGGGAGCTCGTGGCGCACGGGCGGGTCGGGGACGCGCGGGCGCTGCTGGAGACGATCGTGGCCGAGGCGCGGGCGCTGCTCGACTCCCTGGGCACCGTCCCGCCACACCGGACGCCGCAGTCCGCCGCGCCGCCGGACCCCGAACACTGGGCGGCCGACCGCAAGGCCGCCCGCCGCCTGGCCGCCGCGCGCGACCTGCTGACGGAGCGCCGCTACGAGGAGGCGGTACGCGCCTCGCACGCGGCCTGGCAGGCCGCCGGGGACGGTACGTCCGGACCCGACGTGCTCGACGCGATGATCAGCGTGCACTGCGCGGCGGCCATGGCCGACTTCTCGCCCGAGCACTTTCCCGACGCCGAACGCTGGCTGCGGTGCGCCTACGGCCACGACCCCACCAACGCGCGCGTGCGCGAGCTGCTCGCCGAGCGCACCTACCGGCACGCGGAGCGGCTGGAGGAGCGCGGGCGGCACGACGACGCCGTCGAGGCCGCGCGGCGCTGTCTGGCCTGGGACCCCGAACACGGCGCCGCACAGGCCCTGTTGGACCGACTGAGCCGCCGCGGCAGGAACCACCGGGACCGAGGCGGCGTCCCCCGCTGAGGAGTGCCCGGCAGATCGCAGGAGCACCGGCCGCCCCGGTGCTGAGTCAGGAGAACACGCTTGACCACCGCATCCACGCCCCCCGGACCGACGTTCCTGGACCGGAAGGTCCTGGGCAAAGAGCTGACGGAGCTCCTCGAGCGCCACGAGTCCCGGCTGGCCGCGCGCAGGAACGAACTGAGCGCCCTGGCCGATGACCTGACGCAGGGCAGCCGGCTCGGCACCTGGGCGGAGGTCGACCTCGTCCAGTCCTTCGTACGACCCGAGAGCCTCACCGCCGAACCGCCCGGCCCGGACCCCGCGCAGCCCTGGTGGCGGCGCGCGCCACGGGACGGCGTCCTGGAGGCCGTGCTCGGCGTGCTGGTGTTCGTCCCACTGCTGATCACCTGGTACGGCCTGCGCGAAGCGGTGCGCGCCTACGGGGAGTTGAGCAGGACACGGCCCGAGGAGGCGACCCGGCCCTTCCTGCAGCTGTGGCAGACCGGCTTCCACGGGAACCTGTCGACGATGGGCCGCTTCGAGAACGTGGCCCTGATGGCCGTCCTGCTGATCACCCTGCTGGTGCTGCTGTCGGTGTGGCACGCCCGCACCCGGACCCGGGCCGAGCGGGAGGAGGAGGCCCGGCACATCGAGGACGAGCAGCTGCTGGGCTCACTGGCCTCGCTGCTGACCCGGGTGCAGTTGTGCCTGGCCCCGCACCGGGCCGCGTCCCCGGACCAGTTCTCCAAGGAACTGGCCCGTGTCGTCCAGCAGTTGCAGAGCTTGCTCAAGCGGGCCGAGCGCAGCCACAAGGGCCTGATGGACAGTGCCAGCGCCGTGGGCGACGCCACGGACGCGCTGCAGAAGGCTGCCGGTGCCCTGTCGGCCGAGGTGCCCGGCATCGCCCGGGCGGCCGACCGGGTCGAGGCCGCGGTGAAGGCCGGTACGGCCGTCTCGGACCAGGTCCGCCAGGACAGCCGGGACGCGGCCCGCAGCATCGCGGACCGCCTGCAGAGCGCCGGGGACGAGGTGCGGAACGCGTTCACGTCGCTGGTCGCCGAGCAGAAGACGCTCGCGGCGAAGTCCGCGGCGGCGGCCCAGGCGGCCGAGCTGGCGGCCCAGGCCGTCGCCGCGGGCGCGGGACGTACGAACGACGTCGTCGACGGGATGCGGGAGGCCACCGAGCGCTGGGACGCGGCGGCCGCCCACTGGCAGGACGCGGCCGCGCGCCTGGACCAGCAGATCCGCGCCCTGTCCGGGCAGCTCCGGCCCGGGCAGGTCAACGGCGTCCACGGCACGCGGGGTCCCGTCCCCGCGCCGGCCGGCAGCCCGGACGAGCACCCGGACGGCGGTGAGGTGTGAGCCCACGCACCCGGCAGCGCCGGCGCGGTCTGGGCACCGTCGTCCTGGCCGGCTGGCTCTTCGCCGACCTGCTGCTGGTCCTGGCGCTGGTGTCGATGGCCGACCGCCCGGACCCGCTGGCCTCCCGCCCCACGGAATCCGCCTCTCCCTCCCCCTCCCCCAGCGCGTCGCCGAGCCCGACGCCGACCGGGCAGCCGGGCGTCTCCCGCACCTACCGGCAGTTCAAGGTGCGCGGCACGGACCGCGAGGGCCTGCTGCGGCAGATCCGCTCCGGCACCGCCAAGTGGAAGGGACGCACGGCGGCCCTGGTGCTCACCTTCGGCGGCGGCCAGGGCGGAACGAGTTACGCGCACCGGGTCAACGGACTGCTGTCCAAGGCCCGCCCGGAGATGTTCGGCGCCCGCATGGCGACGGACGACTTCCACGACCTGAGCGAGACACCGAACACGGCGGTGGTCCGCGTGTACTACTACACGCAACCGGGCGAGTGAGTCCCGGACGACGCATGAGACAGCGTGTGACGAGGACGAACGACACACCACGTACGGAAGGGACCAGGCGGCGTGGCACAGTGGCGGCCCGGCCAGCGGGTGTCGGCTGACGCGGGGGCGTCCCCGCCTCCGCCGCCCGACCTGCCCTGCTTCCCCGCGATGCGCGGCTACCTCCGGCTGCGGGAGGCGCTGGACGCGCTGGGCTTCCGGCACCTCGCGGACGTCCTGCGCCCGCCCGCGCCGCCCCGGCCCGCCTCCTTCGCCTCCCCCTCCCGGGCCGACGACGGCTTCCGGATCCTGGACGGGCTGTGGTTCCGCGGCCGCGGCACCCTGTGGCAGCGGGTCGACGAGGAGTACGTCCGGCAGGCGCGCGCCGGATGGCTGTCCTCCGGCGATACACGGGCCGCCGGGGTGGTGGACGTCGTGGACACGGTGGAGGCGTTCGTCCGTCACGATCCGATGGGGCTGCGCCGGATCCTGCTGTGGCAGCTGGCCTGTCTGCTGCGCGACGGCTCCGCCGGACCCACCGAGGAGGCGGCCGCCGCCCTCGGGGTGCACCGCGACGAGGCGCGGCACCTGGCCGCGGCGGTGGCGGCCGGCTTCCCCGCCGCGGGGGTCTCCCGGGCGGCCGCCGAACGGCTGGGCGACATCTGGCCGGGGACGCGGCTGCGCTCGGCCCGGCAGCTCGCCGCGCAGGTGCGCGACACCGGGCGGGATCCCGCTCTCACCCAGCTCCTGGACGGGCTGAACGCGCGGCGCGCCGAGGTCGACCGGCTGTCGGACCTGGCCGACCGGTTGGAGGCGCTGGGTGACGCGCGGGCCGCGGCGGCCACCTGGCTCCGTGCCCTCCGCCGGGCCGTGGACGAGTCATGGCTCGAGGCGCGCCTGCTGGGCGCGGCGGCGCGCGCGGCGGACGCGTCCGGGCCGGGAGCGGGTCCGCGCCTGGAGGCGGTCGCGCACGACCGGGCGGTACGTCTCACCTGGCCACCGGCCCGGTCGAGTGCGGCCCCGGTCACGTTCCGCCTGCTCCGTTTCCCGGACGGCTCACCCGACGGGGCCACGGAGGTGGGCGTGTGGCCTCCGGCGGAACCGCCGGGGCAGGACACCGGCGGGGGCGGCACGGGGGATCGGCCGGCGCCTGCCGCCGACGCTGCCGCCGACGCCTCCGGAGGACGGTCCGAGACACCCGCCGACGCTGGAGGGGAGGGCGCCGAGGAGCGGTCGACGCCGCCCGCCGACCGCGAAGGCGTCGGTCCTCCGGCGGCGCCGCTCGCCGGGACAACGGCGGCCACGCAGCCACCCGACGCCGACACGCCCGCCGGGACAACGGTGGCCCCGCGGTCGTCGTCCGACGCCCCCACGCCCGCCGGGCAGCCCCCGCACCACACCGATACCGACGCCCCGGTCGGCCGCGCCCTGCGCTACGCCGTCGTCCCGTTGCGGGAAGGGCTGGTCGCCGGGGTGCCGTTGGTGTCGGCCCCCCTGGTGATCGCACCGGACGTGGCCGGGGTCACCAGCACGCTCGTGCCCGACGGGGTGCGGCTGCGCTGGAGTGCCGACCCGGCCTGTGTCGAGGTGAAGGTGGAACGCGGCCCGGACGGGGGCGCCGTCGGGCCGTCCGTGCCGGTGCCGTGCGGACGTGACGAGGTGCTG
Organism: Streptomyces deserti; assembly: GCF_054782695.1. Classification (NCBI taxonomy): domain Bacteria; kingdom Bacillati; phylum Actinomycetota; class Actinomycetes; order Kitasatosporales; family Streptomycetaceae; genus Streptomyces; species Streptomyces deserti. The sequence goes on along the minus strand of NZ_BAAGRZ010000011.1, from coordinate 203,422 downwards.
GACGTGCCGCTTCCCGCGGGCACCTACCTGTACACGATCCGCTGCGGCTATCCGGGTGCGAACGGCGAGACGGTGTGGTCGCCGGGGGCCGAGGTGAGCGTCCACGCCGAGGAGTGGCCCGGTCAGGTGGAGGACCTCACGGCGCGGCTCCTCGGTGACGGTGGCCGGGTGGCGCTCACCTGGCGTCCGCCGGACCGGGGCCGCGGTGCGGTGCTGCCGTGGCCGAGCGGGCCGGTGCGTGCGGGCACGGACGTGTCACGGCGTACGGACCTGACCGTGCCGGAGTTCCCGGCCGGGCCGGAGCCGTCCGTGGAGGTGGCCGTTCCGGAGCGGTCGAGGCTGCGTCTGACGGCGGTGAGCGTGCTCGGTGGGCGGCGGGTGACCGGGCCCGACGTGGTCATCGAACGGCCGGGCGCCGTAAGGGATCTGTCGGTTCATCGCATCGCCGCCGACCGCGCGGCGGTGCGGTTCGCCTGGCCGGAGCCGGCCGTGCTGGTGCTGGTCGTCTGGGAGAGTGGCGGGCAGCGTGCGGAGCGGCGGGTGGCGCGCAGCAGGTATCTCGCCGACGGGAAGGCGGAGTTCCCGGTCACTCCGGACGCGTACCGGGTCACCGTCGTCGCGCTGCCGCGCCCCGACGCGCTGTCCGCCCCCGCCGACGCGGCGGTGGTGGAGTTGCCCGCGGTCCCGGCCCCGCCCCGGCTGCTGCCGTCCCCGTTCCCGTCCCCCGCGTCGTACGACTGGTGGCGGCGGTGGCGCCGGTGGTGGCCGTTCCGGGCGTGAGGGGCGCCGAGGCAGTCAGTCCCGTACGACCGCCTCGGCCCCGCCGCCGAACTCCAGCTGGAGCCCGGGGCGCAGCGCGACGGTCCGGCCGGGGTCGACGTCGTGCACGGATCCGTCCGCCTGGCGTGCCATCCAACGGTTCTGCGAGCGGTTGGTGATCCCGAACCGTCCGCGCTGCTTGGGGTGTTCGGTCACCTCCGCGATCACGGCGGTGAAGTCGTGCCGTTCCGTTTCGACGGCCAGGTGGTGGGCGTACATCCGGGCCTGCGGGCCGAGCCGGACGGACCGGGGCTTGCTGCGAACCGTCGCCGTGCCGGTGGTCAGCTGGAGGCGGGGCGGCAGGGTCAGCCGGGTGCCGCAGCTCCAGCAGTCGGGGGCGGGGCCGTCGGGTTCGGTGAGGTTCTGCCGGCCGCAGACTCCGCAGACGCAGACGGTGTCGAGGGCCTCGCTGAGCGCGTCGCGCCACTGGGTCTCGCGCACCCGCCGGTTCGGGTTCTTCAGGCCGTGCGTGAACGTCTCGACGAACAGCTCCTGCAGCATCGGCGGGAGCGCGTTCCAGGTGGCGACGACGGTCGGCTGCTCCGCGGGGACCGGCCGGTTGCGCACGTCGTTCGGGTCGTAGACGAAGACCGGGTCGGTGCCGTACAGCTTCTTGCGGGCCTTCTCGTCCATGCACCGGATCTGCAGGGCCAGCGCGCCCTCGAGCGGGTGGTGGTTCATCAGCAGCAGGAAGAGCAGGACGGCGAGGGAGTGCAGGTCGCTCTGGATGCCGGGCTGGGCGCCGCGGTCCGCGCGCACCAGCTCCGGCGCCATGAACTCCATGGTGCCGGCGACGCCCGCGGTCTCGCCCTCGAAGACCGCGTTGTCGTTGTCGCACACCAGGACGTCGCCGGTGCGTGGGTCGAAGAAGATGTTGCCCCAGTTGATGTCCCGGTAGGCGATGCCCTTGGCGTGCAGGGCGCGGTAGGCCTCGGCGGTGTGCAGGGCCGCCATGACGAGGGTGCGGGGGGTGGTGGCGGCGACCGCGGGGTCGCGGCGGAACAGAGCGGGCAGGTCATGGAAGTGGGAGGGCCGTACGTCCATGAGGTAGCCGAAGCCGGGCTGTTTGCCGTCCGTGTCGACGACGATGGTCTGCGGCCACAGGAAGCGGTCGTCGCGCCAGCCGCACCCGATGAGCCCTTCGAGGATCTGCCGCTGGCGGCCGTCGGCGAGCTGCGGGTAGTACCACTTCAGGGCGCGGTCGCCCTTGCGGGTCCGCACCCGGTAGACCTCGCCCTGCCCGCCGGAGCCGAACATCTCGGCGACCTTGACCTTCTCCCCCTCCTCGGTCACCAGGGTCTGCCCGGGGGCGAGCATGCCGTTCACCATGGGGTTCCTCTCGTGGCTCACGTGGGTGGCGCGTCGTGCCGGGGCGCGGTGGGGCCGGCGGCCTCGAACGCGCCCACGAGTGTCGTGTCGTCGCCGGAGTACTGGGCGGCGTGGCCCAGCCACTCCGGCAGCCGGGTGCGTACCGCGGGCATCCCGTGCTCGACGGCGCGGCCGTGCACTCCGGCGGCGAAGTCGAGGAAGCCCTGGCGGTCGGTGAAGCTCTTGGACAGCCCGTCGGTGGACAGCAGGATGCCCGAGGGGCCTTCGCGGGTCAGCGGCTGCCAGTGGCAGCGCGCGCGGTGCCAGGGCTCGGGCGCGCACAGGGAGTCCGTCTCGTCACCGAGGTCCGGCCCGGTGTACAGGGGTGCGTTCGGCGTGCCGGCGGCGTCGAGGACGACGACGTCCCCGTCGCCGAGCTGCCAGCACACCATCAGGCGCCGGGTGAGGACGGCGCCGAGGAGGGTGGTGCCGTAGGCCGTGAGGTCGGGGCCCTTCGGTAGCCGGCCCTGCTGCTGGTCGGCCGGCCGGGGGGAAAGTGCGCCGTGGGCCGGGGAGTTGCAGTCGTGCAGGGTCGCGCGCTCGTACCAGCGGTGGGCGAGCTGCTGGGGCAGCCGGCGGGCCTCGGCGTGCAGGGGGGCGAGCGCGTTCCACCACGGGCCCTCGTCGCCCCGCCGCTCCGCCTCCTCGTCGTACCGTACGGCCGCACCCGCGAACTCCCCGGCGCAGGCGAGGAACTCCTCGACGGCCCAGCCCGCTCCCAGGTCGCTGCGGAAGTGCGGCGCGGAGCCGTGTCCGTCGGCCACGGCGAGCACGACGGCACGTCCGCCGGCCAGGTGCCGGGCGGTGCCGCGGTCCTGGCTGTACTTCTTGCCCGCGCCCTTGACCGTGCCCTCGAGCAGTTCCCAGCGCTCGGGCGGTGCCACGACGCCGTTCACCAGATGGGATCTTCGTCCTCGTCCTTGCCCAGCGCCACGGGCGGCGGGGCCTGCATGGCGCCGGCGCCGTCGACCTTGGGCGTGGAGGCGGCCTTCACGGCCGTGGACATCCAGCGGATGGCGGCGGCGAGCTGGCGGGGGTTCTTCGCGTGCAGGGGCTCCAGCTCCGGGTTGGCGAGGAACTCCTTGAGCATGCTCTTGTCCGCGTCGTCGCCGATGGCGAGGGCGACGCGCACCGCGCGCTTGCCCCAGGGCGTGTCGTCGATGGCGCGCAGTCCGGAGCGCCAGTCGTCGGTGGGCTGGCCGTCGGAGACGAGGGCCAGCACCGGCGGCAGGGCGCGCTGCGGCATGGGCGGCGTCTGCAGCGCGCCGGCCGCCAGCCGGAACGCGGCACCCATGTCGGTGCCGCCGTAGGTGTGCAGGTCCTCCCAGACGAACTCGTCCACCGGCGTCGGCTCGTCGATGTGCCAACTGGCGCCGCTGGCGAAGGAGATGGCGCGCACGCGCAGGGTGGCTCCGGGATTGGCCCGGGCGGCCTGCTGCATCTCCGGGATGGCCTCGCGGATGGCGAAGTTCAACTCGGCGATCTTTCCGTTCACGCTCATCGAGCCGGAGCAGTCCAGCAGCCAGATGAAGTCGACGGGGCGGCTCGCCATCTTGCCGCCGGGCAGGTCGAAGGTGTCGCTCACGCTGGTCCTCTCCCCCGAGGCCGGGGCCGTGCCGGCCCCGCGTCTTCCGTGTGACGCGTCGTCCGAGTCCCGCGGACTTCCTCGCCGGTGTTCTCGCGCGCGTACCCATGGACGGTCCTGTGGACTTCGTTGCGAACAAGCCTAGTTGAGAACGGCGCCGAAGATCTGGTGCATGTGTGGATTGCGGGGGCACCGGGACAACCTCCGCCGGGATCGTGCGCCCCTTGTGCGCCCCCATCAGGCGAACGCGCCCCGGTTTCAGCGGGAGCGGTTGCGCCACGCGAGCCAGGCCTGTGCCCAGTCGGCACCGCTCCGGCTCGTCAGGACCTTGAGCACCTCTTTTTGGCCGTGCTCGCCCAACTGCGGCAGTGCGGAACCGATCACCTCGTCGAGCAGGGCATCGGCGGTGTTCTGCCAGGCACTCGTGGCGCCTTTGTGGGAGGCGCACCACAGGGTGAACAGGGCGGCGACCCGGCCCGGTTCGCGCAGTGCCATACGGTCCAGCGCAGCACCCGGGCGCCGGGCCTGCGCCACGGCCTCCCGGTAGTGGCGGAGCAACGTCCCGTTCGCGGTGGCGAGATGGCGCACGGCACGGGAACGGAGCAGTTCCTCCGGGTCGGTCCGGGCAAGGCCGTGCGCGATCCGCCGGTCGATCGCGTCGCGCAGCACGGGGCCCAGCTCTCTCGCCCGCTCCTCCAGGGCGGGCAGGCGTTCCATGGTGCGGCCGACCGGCTCGCGGCCGAGGGCGAAGTCGTGGGCGAGGACCAGGAGTTCGGCGACGGCCTCCTCCGAGGGGCCGAGCCGGGCATGGGCGAGAGCGCGGGCGAACTCGATGAGCGCCCCGTCGACCTCGTCCGGGTGCTTGAGCCAGCGGATGAGGGGAACGTGCCGCTCCGCCTCGACGATCAGCCGGGCGGAGCAGACCTGGGTGATCCTGCTCTGGTCCGCGGGGGACGGCTGGTCCTTCCCCGGCCAGACCAGGGCCCACAGCAGCCGCAGCGTGGGAACGTCGGGCACCTGCCCGTCCAGGTGCCGTTCGGCCAGCCGGATCCACAGGTCCGCGCCCGCCAGGCGGTGCGGTTCGCCGCCGAGGTCCGCCGCCGACACGGCGAGCCGTACGGCGAGCGGCGCCCCGTCGAGGTGGGCGCGCAGCCACTCGCCATGCGGTGAGGCGGCCAGGTCGCGCAGGGTCCGGGCGCGGTGCTCCGTCAAGCCCTCGGCCAGCCGGTGCAGGACCCGGCGGGTGAGCCCGCGGTGATCCACTGCCGTGAGCAGGGCGACCGCCGCCGAGCGGGCCCTGCGCGCGTCGGTGCTGACGAGCGTGCCGGCGATCCGTTCCACGACCTCGTCGAGGACGGGGCTGCGGTCCGCCCCGGCGGTGAGCAGGGCGTGCAGCGGCTTCTCCCAGGTGTCGAACCGGCCGCGCAGCAGCTTCCGCAGCTCGTCCTCGGGCGGCGGTCCGTACGCGGCGCGCAGCGTGTGCCAGGACGTCTCGTCGAGGGGCAGATCGGTGCAGGACTCCAGCGCCGGCACGGTGTCCCGTGGGTCCGCCGCGTCCATCCGCCGCCGGGCCAGGGCGAGGGCGAGCGGCTGCACCGCGGGACGGCGGTGTTCCCCGAGCCGTACGCAGAACCGGGTGAGGTCCGCCACGGCGTCGCCGTCCAGCCGCTCCCGTTCCGCCGTGTCCCGGGTGGCGGCCACCAGGTCGCGCAGGGCGTCGTCCCGCAGGGCGTCGAGGTGCTTCCACTCGTCGCTGTCCAGGGCCCGGCGGACGAGCGGGAGCAGGGCGAAGGCGTCGTCCGGGGAGGCGATGTCGGCCGGTTCACCGGATGCCCGCGGGACCAGCCCCTCGCACCAGAGCCAGGCCGTCACCTCGGCCCAGGTATCGGGCAGGCGCGGGCTGCCCGGGCCGCCCAGGCCGTCGTGGACCCGGAAGAGGTGGGTACGGGTCTCCTCGTCACACCGGTCGAAGACGTCCGGGTCGGTGTCCGGGCCGATCCCGAGGATCTGATGCGGGGCGGTTCCCGGGTCGGGTGTGTGGGTCGTGAACGTCAGTGCCCGGGCGTACGCGCCGGGCAGCGAGGCGCAGGCCAGTGCGATCCACCGGGCCACGGTCTCCTGGTCCTCCTCGGCCACCACGATCTGGCGGCCGGCGGGATCCGCGAACAGCCGGCGTACGTCGGCCAGGAAGGGCGCCACGCGCGGGGCCTGCTTCTCGGCGAACTGCAGCAGCAGCGCCTCGTCCCAGCGCCGGCCGGGGTCGGCGAACGGGGCTTCACCGCGCCAGTCCAGGGCCCGCGGGCGAAAGGCGTCGACGGGCCAGCGCGACCACGTCCCGTCCGGATCGCCCACCGCGTACCGTACGTGGACGCGCAGCCCGGCCGACTCCTCGTCGCGGCGCGCACTGCACAGCAGTACGCCGCCGTCCTCGTGGGGCAGCCGGGTGTAGCTGAGCGCGGCCCCCGACGCGGGCGCCGCGCGGTGCGTGGCGATGATGATCCGCTCCATCAGGTCGTCCGGCACGCCCTCGGGCACCGCGGCGACGGAGGTCACCTCGTGAGCGCCCGTGGCGGGATCGCGGCGGAGCACGTAGCTGAGTTCGCGGATGGCCATGCCGTCATTCTGGCGATCCGCGCCGAACCGCGCAGGCAGACGGGCGAGTTGGAGCGGGGCGCACGGGCGCGGACCCGCTGCTCGCTGTCACCCGCCGCCCGTGCAGGGCGAAACGCGCCAGGGGTTCACGCCCGCACCTGGATCAGCGCATGCGTGCCGCTGGTGCGCCACCGCTGCTCCTCCTGCGCCACCAGCGCGGCCTCGGTGGTGGCGGCGAGGCCGGTGATCACGTCGGACTTCAGGGTGCGCAGGGCGGCGACGGGGCCGGGGAAGTGGGCGGTGACGTCGGCGAAGGGCGTGGTGGGGGGCCAGAGCCGGTCGCCCACCAGGCGGCGGTAGTTGAGGTCGCCCTTGAGGACGGTGACCGTGGCCTGGGCGAGCTCCGCGCGAAGGTCGTCGGGCATGTCCCGGTACGGCAGCGGGGCGCAGGAGAAGGGGTGGGCGCGGAGGGTGAGACGGCCGTCGGCCAGGGCGGACCACAGCAGGTGCCCGTGGCCGGCGGCGGCTCCCGCGGCGCGGGTCAGGCGGCGCAGCGCGTCGACGACGTCGGCGGTGGTGGCGTCGGAGACGTAGTACGGGTACGGCTTGACGTGCAGGACGGCCCGGCCGATGTGCCCGTCGGCCAGGAGGTGGGCGACGAGCAGCAGGTCGGGGACGAGTTCGCGGCCCGCGTTGTCGGCGATCAGGCACAGGGTGCCCGTGCCGGAGGTGTCGAGCAGCGGCCAGAGGGTCTCGCTGTCGTCGGCGACGAGGCCGGGCACGGCGGCCGTGGCCCGGGCGCCCTCGGCGGACAGCCGGAATCCGAGGTCCGCGCGGTTGCCCCACAGGGAGCCGTGCAGCAGGGCCTGGGCCTGTTCGCGGGCGGGCCGGCCGGCGAGGTCGTCGAGCGCGGCCAGTTCCTCGTCGGTCTCGGAGGCGTCGAGTTCGGCGAGCTTGAAGGGGCGGAAGGGGTCGATGCCCTGCCAGGGGCCGGGCGCGAAGTAGCCCACGGCGTCGAGGAGCCGGCGGTAGAAGTAGCTCTCGGACCAGAGCCAGGGCACGTCGTACCAGGAGCGGCCCGCGTACTCCCGCATGCCCCAGGTGTCCCAGCGGTCCCGGTCGTGCGCGTCGGCGGGGAGCGGCTCGATGACGCCCTGGGCGCAGCTCTCCAGCAGCGCGTCGAGGGCGCGGTGCTGTTCGGGGCCGTACGGGAAGGCCTCGCGCACCTGACGGATGATCGCGGGGTGCCGCTCGGCCAGCACGCTGTGCGGGAACGAGCCCGGCTCGTTGCCGACGATGACGGGGGCGGTGGGGGCGTGGGGCATGCGGCTCACCGTAGCGTGCGGTGCGGCGGCGGCCGGTCGGCCCGCTCGCCCGCACCCGTCAGACCGGGGCGATCTCCCGTTCCAGGCGTGCCGCGAGGCTCAGATAGCGGGCCCGGCGGGTGACCGGGACCAGGCCGCGGATGAGTATCTGCCACATCTCGGCGGTCCTGCGGGGCTGGCGGGCGACGGGCTCGCGGGAGCGGCCCACGACGCGCGTGCCGACGAAGAAGCAGACGAGGGAGTGGGCGACGGCCTCGACATCGATGTCCGGGTTGACGTCGGACTCCTTGACCGCGCCGAGGAGCCGGGACGTGACGATGTCCAGCCACTCCGTGAAGGGGTGCATCAGCGGTGGCCTCGGCCGGATCCCGCCGGTGGCGAGCCGGAGGCCGGCCCGCAGGACCGGGTCCTCGACGGACAGGCGTGTGACGCCGAACGTGAGGCGCATGACGGCTTCCAGGGACGAGTAGCCCCGGTGGTCGGTCTCCCGTACCAGGTGGCGGCAGATGTCGGACTGTCGTTCCAGGATGGCGTGGGCGAGGTCTTCCTTCGCCGCGAAGTGGAAGTACAGGGCACCCTTGGTGACACGGGCGTGCTCGACGATGTCGCTGAGGCTGGTCGATTCGTAGCCGTGACGGTCGAACAGGTCAGCTGCGGCCGCGATGATCGTCGCGCGGGTCTGTTCGGCGCGTAACTGCCTCGCCATCGACTGAACTCTCCTGGGCCGGAAAGGAACGGGTCATGCCGTATGTTTTAACCCCCCGTACACGATAACTCACCGTGCGACGGCTTTCATCACACCAGTGTGCCGGATTGCTGGTGCACTTCCGGCAAAACAAGCGGAACTCCCGAACAAAAACGGCACGTTCGGTATGCAACGTGGTGGTGGTGTGGGCAAGAACACGACGGGCCGGCCGGTGCCCCATCCGCACCGGCCGGCCCGCCCGCTTGTGACACGCGCCTGTTCAGCCTCCGTGGTTCACAACTGGCCTCCGTGGCTCAGAAGGTGAGCCTCCAGCTGTTGAGCGTGCCGGTGTCCTGCGCCGCGGTGTCCTGCACGCGCAGCTTCCAGGTGCCGTTGGCCACCTCGCTCGAAGCGTTCACCGTGTAGGTCGTGGTGACGTTGTCCGCGGAGTCCGAGGAGCTGGCGGACTTCAGGCGGTACGTCGAACCGTCCGGCGCGACCAGGTCGATGACGAGGTCACCGCGGTAGGTGTGGGTGATGTCCACGCCGACCTGGAGGGCGGAGGGAGCGTTGCCGCTGCGGCCGCTGACGGTGACCGGGGACTCGATCGCCGAGCCGTTGTCCGGGATGGCGACCGCGGTGGTGCTGGCGAACGTGGTCCCCGTCGGCGTACCGCCCTTGACGGCCTGCACGGTCTTGGCGGCGTCCGCCAGGCCCGCGCCGCAGCCGCCGGAGCAGGTGCCGGGCAGGGCACGGGCGTTGGCCTTGATCGCCGACTCGATCTGGGCGGGGGTCAGCGCGGAGTTGGCCGACTTCAGCAGCGCGGCGAGGCCCGCGATGTGCGGGGTGGCCATGCTGGTGCCCTGGTAGTAGTCGTAGTTCTCGGTCGACGGGGTCCGGGTGCCGGAGTTCAGCGTGGACAGGATGCCGTTGGCCGTGCTGGTGCGGGTCTCGCCGCCGGGCGCGGCGATGTCGACGACGGAGCCGTAGTTGGAGTAGGAGGCGCGGCTGCCCGCGCGGTTGGTCGCGGCGACCGTGATGACGTTGTTGCAGTTCGCCGGGGAGGAGTTGGCGGCGTTCTGGTTCTCGTTGCCGGCCGCGACGACGACCGTGGTGCCGCGGTTCACGGCGGCGTTGATGGCGCTCTGGGTGGCGGTGGAGCAGGCGCCGCTCCCGCCGAGGCTCATGTTGATGACCTTGGCGACGTTGGTGTTGGCGGGGACGCCTGAGACCGTGCCGCCGGACGCCCAGGTGATGGCGTCGATGATGTCGGAGTCGTAGCCGCCGCACTTGCCGAGGACACGGACCGGGGAGATCTTCGCGCCGTACGCGATGCCGGCGACGCCCTTGCCGTTGTTGGTGGCGGCGGCGATGGTGCCCGCCACGTGGGTGCCGTGCCAGGAGGAGTCGCTGGCGGGGATGCCGGCGCCGCACTCGCCCGCGTTGTACCAGTCGCCCGGGTCGGCCGGGTTGCTGTCGCGGCCGTTTCCGTCGACGGCGACGGCGGTGTCGGAGATGAAGTCGTAGCCACCGACGATGTTCGCGGCGAGGTCGGAGTGGGCGACGTAGCCGGTGTCGATGACGGCGACGGTGACGCCGGTGCCGGTCGTGAGGTCCCAGGCGCCCGGCACGTTCATGCCCGCGGTGGACTCGAACAGGTCCCACTGCTTGGCGTACTCGGTGTCGTTCGGGGTGGCCATCGGCTTGTTGAGGCGGTCCGGTACGACATAGGCGACCTGCGGGTCGGCCCGGTACTCGGCGAGGACGTCGGCGACGTCGCCCTTGGTGACGTTCTCGCCGAGGTCGACGAGGGCGGCTCCGGTGCCGAGGCGGCGCTGGAAGTCGACGTCCTCGCCGGTCTCCTTGGCCTTCGTCTCGGCGTCGGCGGCGGCTGCCTTGTTCGACTTGGCCTCGGCGGCGCCGGACTTGTAGCCGACGATGAGCCGCTCGGCCGGGGTGCCGGGCGCGGCCTCGGTCTGGGCCGTGGGGACGGCGGACGCGGGGGCGGGGGATTCCTGGGCGACGGCGGCCTGCGCAGTGGCGGCCGTGAGCAGGGCGGCGGAGACCGCGGCGACGGATATCAGCTTCCGTCTCGGGGAGGGGTTCGGGGAGGTACGCAAGAGCTTGCCTTTCGTGCCGTGACTCCGGGCCGTGGGGCAGCGCGAAGTGGCGGTCGGTCGCTTCGTCCTCGAAGCGGAGGGGGGTGAAACCGAAAAGCGTCGGCGATGGCCGGCCAGGCGCGAAGGGGCGACCCGTTCGGGGTTACCTGTGGGTCAGCTGTGCTCGAACGATAGGCAAAGGGCAGGTCACACGGATACAGGGGAAACCCTCGATCCGGCCGGAACCCCACCCTCGTTGCCCGGCGGTTGACCGGGAACGGCCCGCTTTGCCCGCCGTCCCGCGCTGAACGCGCCGGGCCGGTGTCCCGTACTCCACGGGGCCAGAGCGTTGATGCCCGGCCGAGGAGACGCTGACCGATGCCCAGGACGACCGCCCACCGCACCGCACTCGCGGCCGCCCTGGTCACCCCGTTGCTGCTGCCGCTGTGGGCGGCCGGTCCCGCGCGGGCGCACGGCGCGCCGACGGATCCGGTGAGCCGGGTCGTGGCCTGCTCCCCCGAGGGCGGTGCCCGCACCGGTTCGGCGGCCTGCCGCGCGGCCGTCGCCGCGGGCGGCGCCCCGTTCACGGCGTGGGACAACCTGCGGGTCGCGGACGTCGACGGCAGGGACCGGCAGGTGGTCCCCGACGGGCAGTTGTGCAGCGGGGGCCTGCCCGCCTACCGGGGCCTCGACCTCGCCCGCGCCGACTGGCCGTCGACCCGGCTGACGCCCGGCGGAACCCTGACGATGCGCTACGTCTCGACGATCCCGCACACCGGCACGTTCCGGCTCTACCTGACGAAGCCCGGCTACGACCCGGCCGGGCCGCTGACCTGGTCCGACCTTCCGGAGAAGCCCTTCGCCGAGATCAGGGACCCGGCGCTGACGGACGGCGCGTACCGCATCAGGGCGACGCTGCCGGCGGACCGGACGGGGCGGCACGTGCTGTACACGGTGTGGCAGAACAGCAGTACGCCGGACACGTACTACTCGTGCTCGGACGTGGTGTTCCCGGAGCGTAAGGAGCCGGAGCAGCCGCAAGAGAGGGAGGAGCCGAAGGAGCGCGAGGAGCCGGAGGAGAGGGAGGACACTCCCGCACCGGCCTCCCCGGGTGGCGGGGGCCGTACGAGCGTCCCCGCCTCACCCACGGTCGGGGAGCGTACGCCCGAGGCCCCGGCGGCGGCCCCGCGCGCACACGGCGACAGCGCCCCGGTGGCCTCGAACGCCGAGCCCGCCTCGGGGCCTTCCGCTCCCCTGCTGGCGGGCGGCGCCGCGGCGGTGCTGGTGCTGGCCGGCGGTACCGCTTTGGCCGTCCGGCTGCGGCGGCCCTGAATTCCCCTTTCATGGAGGTCGGTTGATGAAGACGGTCGCCCCCTAGACGTCGGCCACGGACCGCGCGGTCGGTTTGGGCGGCAGGCCCCGCCGAGCCGGTCCGGGAGGAGGGCATCGCGAGGGACGGTGCGGTGGCGCAAGGCGTAACCGCAGGTCCGGCGGCCGGCTCGTTCGGCCCGTCGTACGGATCATCACGATGCGGCAGCAGCAGCTCACGTCACGTGGCTGCTCACTTGACGACCGGTGTCCTCACAGGGTTGGCTCCCGGCCAGCGAGAGTCACCCGGTCGGCGCACGTCATGCGGCTCCGCCTGCACTCTCCCCATGCTCTTGCTCGGCCGCACAGCGAGGTGCCGCATCCTCATGAAGACACCACCCCCGCCTCACCGCTCCCCCGGACTCCTCCGCTGCACGGCCCTGGCCGCCGCCGTCGGCCTGCTGGTGTCCGGCTGCTCCGCCTTCGGCGCGGCCGACGACGGATCGGGCGCGGACTCGGCGGGCCGGGCCGGTACCGGCCGCCTCAAGGTCGCCCTGGTCGCCCACGGCGGCAAGGGCGACGCCTTCTGGGACCTGGTGAGGAAGGGCGCGGAGGCGGCGGCCGCCAAGGACGGCATCGACCTGACGTTCGCGAGCGACTCCGACGCCGGCGCACAGGCCGAGCTGGTACGGGACGCGGTCCGCGACAAGGTGGACGGCATCGCGGTGACACTGGCCAAACCGCAGGCGATGAAGGGCCCGGTCGCCGAGGCCCGGCGGGCGGGCATACCCGTGGTCGGGCTCAACTCCGGCATCGGAGCCTGGAAACCCGCCGGGCTCCTGGAGTACTTCGGCCAGGACGAGAGCGTCGCCGGGCAGGCCGTCGGCGACAAGCTCAACGACCTCAAGGCCAAGCACGCCCTGTGCGTCGTCCACGAGCGGGGCAACGTCGCCCTGGAGGCCCGCTGCGCCGGCGTGAAGAAGACCTTCGGCGGCGAGACCGAGAACCTCTACGTCGAGGGCACCGACCTGGACGCGGTGACCGGCGCGATCGCCGACCGGCTGCGGCAGGACCCGTCCATCGATCAAGTCGTCACCCTGGGCGCCCAGTTCGCGGTCGCGGCGGTCAAGTCCGTCAAGGAGGCGGGCGGCAAGGCCCGCGTGGCCACCTTCGACCTCAACAAGGACCTGGTCGAGGCCGTGCAGCGCGGCGATGTGCAGTTCGCGGTGGACCAGCAGCCCTACCTGCAGGGCTACCTCGCGGTGGACGCGCTGTGGCTGTACAGGACGAACGGCAACATCAGCGGCGGTGGCGTGGCCCCCGTCCTCACCGGGCCCGCGTTCGTGACCCGGACCAACGTCGGCGCGGTCGCCCGGTTCGCGGCCAACGGAACCCGCTGACCGGACACTTCCTGTGAGGGTGTCGCCAAAGATTCGGTCACGTACGGCCCGTACGGTCACTTGTACGGATAACATCCTGACCTCCCCTCTTCTCCCCGCCCGCTCCCCGCTCCCCCGCTGATCGCCCTAGGACGACGATGTCTCCACGGACACGTGCCCGGCGCCGTCTCGGCTCCATACGCCTCTCCCTGGTCCTCCTGGCCCTGGTTCCCAGCGTCACCCTCGCCGCCATGTGGGGTGTGACGACGATCCAGATGTTCTCGGAGGGCCTGCGGCTGCGCGCCCAGACGGAGCTGAGCCGGTCGACCGGCGCCATGGGCACCGACGCGACGCTCGCGCTCCAGCGGGAACGCAGCCTGTCGGCCGCGTGGCTGGCCTCGCCGCACGGCTCCCGGACCGCCCTCGACGAGCAGCGGAGGAAGACGGACGCGGCGGTCGCGAAACTGGTCGGGCAGGCGGACGCGATCGAGAAGGCCCCGTCCCGTGTCTCGGACCGGCTGTACTCGGTGCTCGGGTCGGTGGGCAGCCTGGAGTACTACCGGGACCAGGTCGACAAGCCCACCGACATCACCGCCGATCAGGCGCTGGACCAGTACACCTCGATCATCGACGAGCAGATCCACGCCTTCCAGGAGCTCTCCCAGGTCGACGACGGCGACCTGACCTCGCAGGCCGGCCCGCTGGTCGCGCTGGAGCACGCGGCGGAGCTGGTCTCCCAGGAGGACGCGCGGCTCACCCTCGCCTGGCCCTCCGGGCACCTCGACGACAAGACGTGGACCGAGTTCGTGCAGCTGGTCAACACCCGCCGCTGGCTGGTGCAGGACCAGATCCTGCCCTCGCTGCGCGGCAGCGTGAAGACGCAGACCGAACGGATCCTGCAGAGCCCTGAGTGGCAGACCCTCCAGGACATCGAGGACGAGGTGCTGGCCGCGCGGGCGGAGGAGCGCGGCGGGCGGATCGCCCTGCCGGACGCGCAGCAGCGGTGGAAAGCCGCCCTGGACAAGGTCTCCGACCAGTACACGGGGCTGATCCAGGGGCAGACGGCGGGCCTGCTGGACCGCAGCGCCGAGAAGGCCGACGGCCTGCTGATCAAGGCCGGTGCGCTGAGCGCCGGCGGACTGGCCGCCCTGCTGCTGTGCGTCGGCATGTCCTGGCGGATCACCCGCTCGCTGTCCCGGCGGCTGCGCGGCCTGCGCATGGCCACGCTCAGCCTGGCCGAGGAGCGGCTGCCCGACGTGGTGGCCCGGCTGGAGCGGGGCGAGAAGGTCGACGCGGAGTCGGCGACGACCCCGCTGGACTACGGCCACGACGAACTCGGCCAGGTCGCCCAGGCGTTCAACACCGCGCAGCGCACGGCGGTGCACACCGCGGTCGAACTCGCCGACACCCGGCGCGGCTTCCAGAAGATCATCCTGGGCATCGCCCGGCAGAGCCAGAACCTGGTCAACCTCCAGCTCAGCAAGCTCGACGCGCTGGAACGCGAGCACACCGACCCGGACGTCCTCAAGGGCCTGTACGAACTGGACTCCACGGCCAGCCAGTTGCGCCGCTACGAGGAGAACCTGGTCATCGTCAGCGGCGAGCGGCCCGGCCGCAGCTGGGCCGAGCCGGTCGCGCTGATCGACATCCTGCGCAGCGCCGTCGGTGAGGTCGCCGAGTACCAGCGGGTGGAGGTGCACACCGACGAGGAGGTGTACCTCGCGCCGCCGGCGGTCGCCGACGTGATCCACCTGCTGGCCGAGCTCATCGACAACGCGACCGCCTACTCTCCCGCGCCGAGCCCCGTCGGGGTGCGGGCCGGGATGGTCGCCAAGGGCCTGGCCGTCGAGGTCGAGGACCGCGGCCTCGGCATGTCCGAGGAGGACTACGCCTCGCTCAACGCCCAGCTGGCGGTCCCCCCGCAGTTCGACGTGGTGGCACTCGCCGACGACCTGCGGCTCGGCATGTTCGTGATCTCCCAGCTCGCCCACCGGCACGGCATCGCCGTCACGCTGCGCCCGTCGCCGTACGGCGGTACGACGGCGATCGTGCTGATCCCGCACGAGGTCGTGGTACGGGAGGTCCCGGGCACCGGTACTCCGGGCGCGACGAACGCGAACGGCGCGACGAACGCGAACAGCGCGACGGCCGTGAACGGCACCAAGGCCCCGGGGAACGCCGGGCGTCCGGCGGACGCGCGGGGCACGGGGGGCACGCCGGGCACGGCGGGCACGGCGGGCACGGCGGGCACGTTGGGTTCGGTGGGCACACAGGCCACGGCAGGCACAGTGGGCACGGGCACGGCCCGCACACAGGGCACGATGGGCACGGAGCCCGCCGGAGCCGCCGGACACGCCAAAGACGCCCGAGCCGCCGGGCATGCCGAGGCCACCGAGGCCACCGAGCACGCCAAGGCCACCGAGGACGCCGTGGACACCGTGGACACCGAGGCCGCGGTGGACACCGTGGACACCATGCACACCGAGGCCGCTGCGCCCGCCCGGGAGTCCCGCTCCCTCGTCCCCGTACGCACCGCCCCCGCCGCGCCCGCGGTCGTCCCCCGCCGGGACGGCCTCGCCCCGCTCCCGCGCCGTGTGCCGCAGACCAGCCTGGCCGCCGAGCTGCGCGAGGAGCCCTCGCGCGCCGAGGACGACGGCTCGCCCGACGACTTCAGCGCCGAGCGCGCCGCCTCCTCCCTCGCCGGTTTCCAGCGCGGCACGCTCAAGGCGCGCGACGACGACGGCGAGCCGCCGTACGACCGCGGGGACCCGGCCGGCCCCGCGCGGGCGCCCTCCCTCCCCTCGACTCCCCCCGCCGACCGCTGACGAAGGAACACCGCCATGACACGCCCCATCCCCGCCACGCACACCCAGCTGGACCAGCTGCTGACCGGACTCGTGGAGCGGGTCGCCGACGTGAACCACGCCGTGGTGCTCTCCGAGGACGGACTGGTCGTCAGCAAGTCCACCGGTTTCCTGCGTGACGACGCCGAACGGCTCGCGGCGACCGCGTCCGGCCTGATGAGCCTCAGCAAGGGCGTCAGCATGGACTTCCGGGGCGGCCCGGTGCGCCAGGCACTCATCGAGATGGCCAACAGCTATCTGATCCTCACCTCGGCCGGTCCGGGCGCGCATCTCGTGGTGCTCACCGGACCGGGCGCGGACGTCGGTGTGGTGGCGTACCAGATGAACATGCTGGTGAAGAAGATCGGCGAGCATCTCAGCGCGGCGCCGCGCGGCACTCTCGGCCCCGGCGCGTGAGGTGAGCGGAGGCGACACGTCGGGCCGGCTCGTCCGGCCGTTCACCCTGACCGGTGGCCGGACCCGGCCCAGCCGCGCCGACTTCACGCTCATCACGACGGTGACCGCGGTGGATCCGCCGCCCGCCTCGGCCGCCCGGCCGCAGCCCGAGCATCTGCGGATCCTGCGGCTGTGCGCCGAGCCGGTCGCCGTGGCGGAGCTCGCGGCCCGCCTCGACCTGCCGGTGAGCGTGGTCGTCATCCTGCTCTGCGACCTGCTGGAGGCGGGCCGGATCACCGCACGCCCGCCGCGCCCCGTCTCCCGTACCACCCCGGACCTGGACCTGCTGCAGAAAGTGAGGGACGGCCTTGGCCGGCTCTGACCCCGCCGCCGAAGCGCCCACGGCACCCGACACGGTCAAGATCCTGATCGCCGGCGGCTTCGGCGTCGGCAAGACCACCATGGTCGGTTCGGTCAGCGAGATCGTTCCGCTGCGCACCGAGGAACCGCTGACCATGGCGGGCCTGGGCGTCGACGACCTGGACGGCATCGAGCAGAAACGGGCCACCACCGTGGCCCTGGACTTCGGCCGGATCACCATCGGCGACGACCTGGTGCTGTACCTGTTCGGCACGCCGGGCCAGCAGCGGTTCTGGTTCATGTGGAACGACCTGGCCGTCGGCGCCCTCGGGGCCGTCGTCCTGGTGGACGTCCGCCGCCCGGAGTCCAGCTTCGCGGCGATCGACTTCTTCGAGCGCCGCGGCATCCCGTTCGTCGTCGGCGTCAACGGCTTCCACGGGCAGCACCCGTATCCGCCCGAGGACATCCGGGACGCCCTGGCACTGCCTCAGGACGTCCCGGTGCTGCTGTGCGACGCGCGGGAGCGGGAGTCGTGCCGGGACGTCCTGATCGCCCTGATCGACCAGTTGATCGCCTCCGCGGCGCGTACGTAGCCGTCAGCCCAGACCGGCCGACTTCAGCCAGCCCTTGGCCACGTCCAGCGGGTCCTTCTTCTCCAGTTGCACCTGGGCGTCCAGCTCCATCAGGGTGTCCGTGTCCAGCTTGGCGGAGACCGCGTTGAGGGCGTCGACGCCCTCCTTGGACAGTTCGCCCTTGCGGACCAGCGGCTGCACGTTCTGGAAGCCGAAGAGGTTCTTCGGGTCCTTGAGGACGACGAACTTCTCCCTGCTGATGGTCGGGTCCGTGGTGAAGATGTCCGCGACCTGCACGGTGTTCTTCTTCAGCGCCGCCTGGGTCAGCGGGCCGCCCGCGTCCAGGGCCTTGAAGGACTTGAACTCCAGGCCGTACTCGGACTTCAGGCCCAGCAGGCCCTGGTGCCGGGTCTGGAACTCCGGTGAACCGCCGAAGACCAGGTCCTTGGCGATGCCCTTGAGTTCCTCGATGCCGGACTCGGCGGTCAGGCCGTACTTCTTGGCGGTGGCCGCGTTGACGGTGACGGAGTCCTTGTTCTGCGCGGGCGCCGGCTCGAGCAGCTCCAGCTTGGAGTCGAGCTTGGCGTTGATGGCGGCCGTCGTCTCCTCGGCCGTCTTCGGCTTGGCCTTGGCGTCGAGGTAGGCCAGCAGGGAGCCGTTGTACTCCGGCAGAAGGGTGATGGAGCCGTTCTTCATCAGGCCGTAGGTCGTCTCCCGGCTGCCGATGTTGTGCTTGTAGGAGACCTTGATGCCCTTGGCTCTGAGCGCCTCGCCGTAGATGTCGGCGAGCAGGGTGCTCTCGGCGAAGTTGTTCGAGCCGACGACCACGGTGCCGGCCTCCGCCTTCTCTCCGGCCAGGGGGTTGTCGGAGGTGTCGGCGGAGGAGGAACAGCCCGCGAGCAGTGCCGCAGCGGCGGTGAGCGCGACGGCTGCCGCGCCGGTGTGGCTCGTCCTGGACCGGCTGCTCTTCGCGGTAGATGTCATCCACCGATCCAATCCAGCCGCTTCTCGGTCAGTCAAGAACAGCCTGGTTACGGTTTCTTTCCGCGGTGGTGCGCGGGCGTTGGGGCACGGTGGTGTGCGGACGTCAGCGCCTGCGCACCCCCGGCGACACCGCCAGCCGCCCCGCCGCCCAGAACACCGCGAGCGTGGCCAGCGCCAGCACGGCGACCAGGGTGGCGCCGCCGACCACCTTCTCGTAGTCGCGCTGGTAGAGCCCGTCGACGATGTACCGGCCGAGGCCGCCGAGGCTGACGTACGCGGCGATGGTGGCCGTCGAGACGATCTGGATGGCCGCCGAGCGCAGACCGCTGAGGATCAGCGGCAGGGCGACCGGCAGTTCGACCTGGAACAGGATCCGCGTCTCGCGCATGCCCATGCCCCGGGCGGCGTCCACCGGCGAGGGGTCCACGGAGCGCACCGCCTCGTAGGTGGTCACCAGGATCGGCGGAACGGCGAGGACGACCAGCGGGATCATCACGGGCAGCAGGCCGAAGCCCATCAGGATGACGACGAGCACCAGCAGACCGAAGCTGGGCAGCGCGCGGGCGGCGGTGGCGATGAAGGCGAGGGCGTTGCCGCCCCGCCCGGTGTGCCCGGTGATCAGGCCGACGGGCAGGCCGATCGCGGCGGCGAGGGCCAGGGCCAGCAGCGAGTACTGGACGTGTTCGAGCAGGCGCTGGGGGATGCCGTCGTAGCCGTGCCAGTGCGCGCTGTCGCTGAAGAAGGCGCTGACGAAGTTCAGTACGTTCACCGGATTACGTCCTCCGGTACGGGCCGTTCCCGCGGCGCGGCGGGCTTCGGGCGGGTGCGCGTGCCGCGCGGCATCCACGGCGTCAGCAGGACGCGGACCAGGACCAGCGCGGCGTCGCACAGGATCGCCAGAACGGCCGTTGTGATCACGGAGTTGACCGCCAGCTCGGGCCGGTCGTACTTCTGGGCGGCCGCCAGCAGGTTGCCGAGGGCGCCCTGGTTGCCGATGAGGGCGCCGACGCTGACCAGGGAGATGCTGGACACGGTGGCCACCCGCAGCCCGGCGACGATCGCGGGCACGGCGATCGGCAACTGCACCTGCGCGTACCGCCGTACGGGCCCGAAGCCCATGGCGGTGGCGGCGGCCAGCGTCTCCTGCGGCACCGAGCGCACTCCGTCGACGATCGCCGGGACGAGGACGACCAGGCTGTACACGGCCAGCGGGATCATCACGGTGAGCTCGGTCTGGCCGGTGTAGTCGATGAGGACGACGAAGAAGGCCAGCGACGGGATGGCGTACAGCACGGTCGTCACGCCGAGTACGGGCGGGTACAGCCAGCGGAAGCGTACGCACAGTTGGGCGAGCGGCAGCGCGAGCAGCAGCCCGGCCAGCACCGGCAGCAGCGCCTCGCGCAGGTGCAGGCCGATCAGGCCGGCCCAGCTGTGCTGGAGGTCGCTCGGGATGTCGAAGAAGCCGTTCATCCGGCGACTTTCTGGTCCGTGCGTCCCGCCGCGTGCGCGGTGCGGATCGCCTCCCCGATGGTCTGCTGCGAGACGACCCCCATGACCTTGCCGTCGGCGTCCACGGCGACGGCCCAGCCGGTGGGCGAGAGCACGGCACAGTCGAGGGCAGCCCGCAGCGAGTCGGTGCCGGGCACGAACGGCCGCCCGTACGACAGCAGTTGATCCGCCCTGATGTCCCCGGCGGTCAGCTCCCGCGGCTCGCCCCAGCCGAGCGGTCTGCCCTCCGCGTCGGTCACCAGGAGGTAGGGCACGTCCGGCGCGCCGATCTGCGCGGCGGTGGCGTCGAGCGGTATCACCGGGCCGGTCGTCAACTCCAGCTCCGCGGACGGGAAGAAGGACAGCCGCCGGATGCCCCGGTCGGCGCCCAGGAAGTCCTCGACGAAGGCGTCCGCGGGGTCGGACAGCAGCTCGGCGGGCGGCGCGAACTGGGCGAGCCGGCCGCCTTCCCGCAGCACGGCGACCTTCGTGCCCAGTTTGACGGCCTCGTCGATGTCGTGCGTGACGAAGACGATGGTCTTGCCCAACTCGTCCTGGATCCGCAGCAGTTCGTCCTGCAGGCCCTTGCGCACCACGGGGTCGACGGCCGAGAACGGCTCGTCCATGAGCAGCACCGGCGGATCCGCGGCGAGCGCCCGCGCCACACCGACGCGCTGCTGCTGCCCGCCGGAGAGCTGGTACGGGTACCGCTCGGCGAGCGAGGCGTCGAGTCCCACCCGTTCCATCAGCTCCCTCGCCCGTTCCCGGGCCCGCTGTCTGCCCCAGCCGAGCATGCGGGGCACGGTGGCGATGTTGTCGACGATCGTGCGGTGCTGGAAGAGCCCGGCGTTCTGGATGACGTACCCCATGGACCGGCGCAGCGTGGTGACCGGCTGCCGCTGGATGTCCGCACCGTCGAGGAGGATCGTGCCCTCGGTCGGCTCGACCATTCTGTTGATCATCCGCAGGGTGGTCGTCTTGCCGCATCCCGACGGGCCGACGAGGACGGTGATCGCGCGGTCGGGTATCTCCAGCGAGAGCCGGTCGACCGCCACCGTGCCGTCCGGATAGCGCTTGGTGACTGAATCCATCCGTATCAAAACGCCGATGACCCTTCGGGTGGGCGGAGACTCTGTGACCTGTGGCGGGAACCACTGGCCAGGCGTGCGGGCTTCGCCGGTCGAGTCTAGACGGCGTGTGTCTCGCGTCCCGGTGCCGGTGTCCGCCGGCTCGTGAGCAGCCGGCGCGAGCCTGATGGCCGGGAAGGCGCCCTTACGCCGCCGCCACCCCCGCCCCCGCCATGGGAAATCCACCCGTCCGCAACACCCGCCGCGCGGCGTCCACCGCGAACACTTCGCAGCCCTCGCGCGCCGCGGCCCACTCGATGCCCTCGGTGCCCATCGCGAAGGCGGCCGTGGCGACCGTGTCCGCGTCGGTGAGGGTCGGGGCCGTCACCGTCACGCTGAGGAGGCCGGTCGCGGGGCGGCCCGTGCGGCCGTCGATGATGTGGTCGCCGCGTTCGTAGCGCGCGGAGGTGGCGACCGCGCCGTCGGTGAGGTCCAGCACCGTGCACAGCCGGTCGGCGTGTTCGGGATGCCGTACGCCCACCCGCCAGGGCCCGCCGGACACCACCACGTCGCCGCCGGCGTTCAGGCAGAAGCGCCGTGCCCCGGCCGCGGTCAGCAGTTCGGCCGCCTTCTGCACCGACCAGCCCTTCACCACGGCACAGGGGTCCAGGCCCCGGCCGGGCAGCCGTACGTCGAACGCGCCGCCGGTGGCGAGCCGGAACTCCTCGCACAGCTCCAGGATCTCCCGGAGGTCGGCGCTGACCTCGCTGACCTCGCCGACCTCGCCCCGGTCCAGGCGCGACACCTCGCTGTCGGGTCTGAAGGGGCTGAACCGGGCGTCGACTTCGCGCAGCCAGGCGAACACCGCGTCGGCCGCCGCCTCGGGCATGTGCTCGTCGTCGACCCGCAGGGAGACCGGGAACCCCATGACGTGCTCGACGCGCCGCACGTCAGGAGCCCTTCGCGTCGAGGGCGGCCTGCAGGGACTCCTTGTAGCCCTCGCTGGTGACGGTCGCGCCGGACACCGTGTCGATGTCGGCGCTCTGGGCCTGCAACGTCTCCTCGATGAGCTTGGGCACGGCGGCCTTGGTCTGCGGGTGGTTCGGCTGTCGCAGCATCCGTACGGAGCTGATCCGGTCGCCGTCGAAGGTGACCTCCACCTGCACCGGGCCCTTCTCGGTGTCGAGGGTGGAGCCCACCACCACCTGGACGGAGCTGCCGGGCGAGGCGGAGGGCGTGGCGGCGGGCGCCGCGGCCTCGGTGGTGGGCGCCGTCTCGTGCGACGGTGCGTAGCGCCACACGGGGATCAGGCCCGCGATGCTCAGGACCAGAACAGGGATCGCTCGTTTCACGGTGTCTTCCTCGTCTCCCTCATCCGGCCAGGCTGAAGCGCTCGAAGTGGATCTGCCGCTTGGGGACGCCCAGTTCACGCAGGCTGCCGAGCACGGCGTTCATCATCGGGGGCGGCCCGCACAGGAAGACGTCCCGGTCGGCGACGTCCGGTACGAGGCGGACAAGCTCGTTCGGGGCCAGCCGGTCGGGGACCGGCGGTCCGGTCACCAGGTGCAGTGCGGCGCCCTTGGCCTGGGCGAGGTCGCGCAGTTCGTCGTAGAGGACCGCGTCCCGGTCCGTGGCCACCCGGTAGATGACCACCGCGTGCCCGTGGAGCTCCTCCAGCAGCGCCCGGATGGGCGTGACACCGACGCCGCCGGCGATGAGCAGGGCCTCCGGCCGGGTGCGGTGCAGCGCGGTGAAGGCGCCGTACGGGCCCTCGGCGAAGACCCGGGTGCCGACCTTCAGGTGGCGCAGGGCGGCGGTGCCGTCGCCGGCGGCCTTGGCGGTGAGCCGCAGGGTGCGGCCGTCGGGGGCGGCGGACAGCGAGAACGGGTTGGCCTGCCACCAGCGGTCCTTCGTCAGGAACCGCCACAGGAAGAACTGGCCGGCCCGCGCGGGCAGCCGGTCCAGGTCACGGCCGGTGACGTGGACGGAGACGACGTCGTCGTTCTCCGGGACGACCGCCGTGACGCGCAGCTGGTGCCGCCAGTTCCGCCACAGCGGCAGCGCCAGCCGGCCGGCGAACAGCGCGGTGAGCGCCACGCCCCACAGGGTGTACCAGTACGCCGTGGCGGCGGACGACGCGGTGAAGGTCGTACCGACCGCGACCTGGTGGGTGAAGGCCAGGACCACGGCAACGTAGGTGTACAGGTGGATGAAGTGCCAGGTCTCGTACGCCAGCCGACGCCGGGCCCAGCGTGCCGACACACCGCCGATCACGAGGATCAGCACCAGCGCGACGATCGCGCGCAGCACGCCCTCGACGGTCTCCGCCAGGTCCACCAGCTGGTTCACCGGGTCCATCGACGACATCCGGGCGTAGCCGAGGGTGATGAACACCGCGTGCCCGAGCAGCGTCCACAGCAGGCCGAAGCCGACCCAGCGGTGCCAGGTGGTGAGCCGGTCCATGCCGATACGGCGGTCCAGCCAGGGCAGCCGGGCCACCAGCAGCAGCTGGAAGGCCATGAGCAGCGCGCCGTACAGGCCGGTCAACCGGCCCAGCAGGACGAGCGCGTTGGAGCCGAAGCCGGCCTGGACGAAGAAGACGGCCACGACGACGGCGTTCGCGGCAAGTACGGCGTACAGGCCGGTGCGGGCCACCACGCGCGGGCGTCGTATCGCCGGGGCGGGCGCGGGTGGCGATTGGACAGCTGTCACGGCCGGCTACTCCCTTGATCGAGTCCTCGGAGTCTGAGCTTGGCCGCTGGCCGCTGTCGTTTTGCTGTCGGCGGACTTTCAGGTGTCTATCGATGTGGATCCGGGGGGCGGACGCCTGATGGCGCCGGGGGCCGCGTGCCGCACTATGGGCGGGTGGAAAAAGTACGACTCCTCGTCGTGGACGACGACCCGCCCATCGCCGACCTGGTCGCGACGGTCGCCCGCTACGAGGGCTGGGAGGCCGTCACCGCGAACTCGGGTGAGGAGGCGCTGCGCCGCGCCGCCGACTTCCGCCCGGACATCGTGGTGCTCGACCTGATGCTGCCGGACCTCGACGGCTTCGGCGTGCTGGACCGGCTGCGCCGCTCCGGGACGATGGTGCCGGTGGTGTTCCTGACCGCGCGGGACGGGGTCGCCGACCGGGTGGCCGGGCTGACCCGGGGCGGGGACGACTACCTGGTCAAGCCGTTCGCCGTGGAAGAGCTGATGGCCCGGCTGCGGACCGTGCTGCGGCGCAGTGCGGGCCCCGGCTTCCAGCGCTCGGTGCTGCGGGTGGCGGACCTGACGATGGACGAGGACACCCGCGAGGTGCGCCGCGGCGACAAGCTGCTCACCCTCACCCCCACCGAGTACGAGGTGCTGCGCTACCTGATGCGCAAGTCGCCGACCGTGCTGACCAAGGCGCAGATCCTCGACCACGTGTGGGAGTACGGCTTCGGGGGCCGCTCCAACGTCGTCGAGCTGGTCGTCAGCCGGCTGCGCCGCAAGCTCGACGACACGGGTGAGCCGCTGATCCACACCGTGCGGGGCTTCGGGTACGTGATCCGGCAGGCCGCCGAGTGATCGGGCGGCTGCGCTCGACGTACCGGCGCCTCAGGCTCGGCACCCGGCTGGCCCTCGGTCTCGGGATCCTGTCGCTGGTGGTGTTCGCGGTCGTCGGCACGGCCCTGACGACGTACATGCGGGACTATCTGTCGGCCCAGCTCAACGAGCAGATGAAGCTCGCCCAGATCGCCCAGTCCAAGAGCATCGCGGAACACGGCACGCTCCAGGGCAAGCGGTACTACCGCTGGTACTACGCGGTCTACGACGTGTCGGGCGGCACACCGATGCTCCGCAAGCCCGAGAACGCCGCCGACGTGCCGAAGGACGTCGAGGAGTTCACGACCCTGGCCCGGGCCCGGGCCGACTCCGGCTCGGAGCTGGTCCGCACCGAGCACCTGAAGGGCGACGGCACCTACCGGCTGCGCGCCTGCGAGGTGGAGCCCGGGGTGATCCTGGTCAGCGCCGCGCCCATGGATGGCATCGACGACACCGTCCAGCAACTGATCACGATCCAGGTCGTCACGTTCGGGCTGGCCCTGCTGGCTCTGGTGGTGTTCGGCCGGAAGATGCTGCGGCGCGGGCTGAAACCGCTCAGCGACATGGCGCACACCGCGCAGGGCATCGCCTCCCACGACCTGACCGAGTCGGCGGCCCGGCTGCCACTGCGCGCCGACGGCCGGGACGGCGGTCCCGAGGTCGAAGAGCTCCGCACGGCCTTCAACACGATGCTGGAGCACATCGACGACTCCCTGGCCGTGCGCGCGGAGGCCGAGCAGCGGCTGCGCCGCTTCATCGCGGACGCCTCGCACGAGCTGCGCACACCGCTGATGTCGGTACGGGGCTACGCGGACCTGTTCCAGTACGCGGCGGCCAACGCCCCCGAGGAGCGGGACAAGCACCTGGCCCGACTGCGTGCGGAGGCCGCCCGGATGGGAGTTCTCCTCGACGACCTGCTGCTGCTCGCCCGGCTGGACGCGGCGGAGGTGGAGGCTCCGTTGCGGCCGTCGGACGTGGACCTGGGGGACCTGGTCCAGCAGGCCGCCGACGCCTTCCGCGCCGGCCACCCGGACCG
This sequence comes from Streptomyces deserti, assembly GCF_054782695.1. NCBI lineage: Bacteria > Bacillati > Actinomycetota > Actinomycetes > Kitasatosporales > Streptomycetaceae > Streptomyces > Streptomyces deserti. The sequence continues at coordinate 177,943 of NZ_BAAGRZ010000011.1, read as the reverse complement.
CCCGCTGACGGTGCGCACCGGCTCCGAGCCGCTGAAGCTGCGCCTCGACCCGCAGCGCGTCCGGCAGGTCCTGGACAACCTCCTCACCAACGCCGCCGTGCACACCCCGCCCGGCACGGAGGTCTCCGTCGACGTCTCCGTCTCCTCCACCACGGCCCTGGTCCGGGTGGCGGACGCGGGCCCCGGCATCCCGCCCGAGGACCGGGAGCGGGTCTTCGACCGCTTCTACCGCGTCGACAAGGCCCGCAGCCGCGACCGCGGCGGCAGCGGCCTCGGCCTGGCGGTCGCCCGGTCCCTGGTCCGGGCCCACGGCGGCACGATCGCCCTGACGAGCGAGCCGGGGGCGACGGTCTTCACGGTTTCCCTCCCGCTGGACGGGGCGGAACTTCACGCCGGGGCAGCGCTCACGGAGCGGTGACGCCCGGGCACGGCCCGGTGGCCGGGCGCCGCGGGCTCGACCGGGCAGTCTCGGGTGGCGGCGGCGTTGGTGTACTAGCCTCCCTGTTTCGCTTCGAGTGGTTGAGCCGGTCTGAGCTGGTGTGCAGTGGTGGTTCGGTCGCTTTTCGTCGGCGGGCATGGCCGTGGCCCGACGCGCGGGTCGGGTGCTCCAGGGTTCCTCGGGTCGTGGGCGGGCAGGGGCGCTGTCATGCTTCAGGTGGCTGGTCGGGGCAGGGCTGGGAGGCGTACGAATGCGCTGGTCAGCTCGTTTCGCCAGGGCCATGTTGCGGAGATGCGCAGATGCAGGCGGCGACCGCCCCGGGTGATGCGAGCGGCTGCGTGCAGCAGCCGGTATCGGAGCTTCTTCGGCTCGGCTGTGGCCAACTCGCTTCCCAGCAGCAGTGTTTGAGTCCAGGCGAGCAGGTCGGCGCCGGTCAGGGCCAGCTCCCGCCAGGCGGCGTTGATGGGGAAGTGGCGGGAGGGGAAGCGGCCGAGGCCGGTGGTCTTGCCGCTGCGGATGCGGTCCTCGACGCGGGCGTGTGCGCGATGGCGGACCTCCAGGTGCTGCAAGGAGCCCTCGCCGTAGGAGGCGTCGGTGAGAAAGACCTGGTGGCGCATGCCTTCGTCCAGGTCGAACAGGGAGAGCTGGGCACCCGGGTGCGGACGCTCTCGCCGCACGATGACCCGCGTGCCGTCCGGGTAACCGGCCAGGTCAATCATGCCGGTCAACTCGGCGACTTCGGCGCCCTGGCGCAGGGCGCCGTCCTGTTCGAGAGCAAGATGCCAGACCTGCTCGGGCAGGGCTCGGATCGCTTGGCGGACCGGCTCGGTGACGGCGTATCCGACGGAGAAGTAGGTGAGGATTTCGCGCGAACGCATGGCCCGCATGTGCTCCAGGAATGCTTTCGCTCCTCCGGCGCTGTCCGCGCGGATGAGGCCCCACTGTGCCGTGGCGGTGGGCGTCGGGGATCTGGGCAAGCGCCTGGTCGAGGACGGTGATGTGGTGGGCGGCGGTGTTGGCATCGGCGTTGCCGGGCCTGAGGACTTGGGCCAGGGCTTCGCCGGTGTTGTCCAGGAAGCACAGCAGCGGGTGGTAGCCGAAGCCGCGCTTGTAGGTCGCCGCCGCCTGCTCTATGTCGGAGTGGCAGGTAATCAGGGTGGCGTCGAGGTCCAGGACAAGACCGGGCAGGTCGCGTCCGCCCGCTCGGGCTGCGGGTATCCCTGCCCTGGTCTCGGCGGCCTGCAGCCAGGCGACCTCCCGGGCGGTGGCCCTGGCCGAGCGCAGGCGGGCGAGTGCAGCCGAGTCGATGCCGGCCAGCAGGCGCCAGGCGGTCGGGATGGAGGCGACGGGGCCGAACACCGCGGCCTGGTCGCGCAGCAGGGCCAGGTCCGCTATTGCCTCGCCGCCGTCGGCGAGCATGACCGCGAGATCGACCGCGATCCGGCCGGGATCGTGCCCGGTGCCACGTGAGCGCAGCCGACGCAGAGCGTCCGTGAAGGCGCTGGTCAGGCCAGTGACATCGGCGAGATCAGCCAGCAGGCGGGATCCGGCATGGCTGACCACCCCGTGACCGTCAGCCGACACGACGAGCTTGGGACGCGACCGGGTAGGGTGCACGCAGAAAGTGCCTTCCCGCTGTGATGACAGAGACCTTCGACAAGCCTCATCTTCCCAGCTCAGAAGGCACTTTCGCTTTTCCGATCAAGACTCGGACACCGCCGCGAGCGAAACGCGCAGGCTAGCGGCCTGAAGGACATCGAGGGCGCGGAGGTCGGCAAGCTCCGCCACCAGCTGACGAAGACGGCCGCGAACTGGAAGAAGGCCGCGAACGCCGCCGACGCCGACGCGTTCTACATCGCCTACGACCCGGCCTTCACCGGCCTGGACCCGAACAAGACGATCGCCACCCGCAAGGAACTGGGCCTGGCCACCACCGTCCCGGCCGACGAGGCCGAGGTCTGGGCGGGCTGACACACCGCGAACCGACGGGGCCGTGTCCTTGGCCGACGCGGCCCCGCATCGCATGTGGAACGGGCACCTCGCCGAGCGGCCCGTCAGAACAGTGAGTTGTCGCCCCGCAGTCGGCGTCGCAGGAACGTGGCGAAAATCTGGTCCGCACTTGCGCGACTCCTCCCCCGCGCCGTCGATCAGCTTGCGCTGCCGGAAACGCGGCGCGGCCGCACTGGGTTCAACAGTGCGGCCGCGCGCTTCACTTCCTCATCCCGCACCCTATCGGGGTCCGATTCCCTTCACGCTGGGCGTGGGGCTGGGAAACGCGGCCGGCAGGCCGGGCAGGGGGATGGTCCTGCTCACGACAGCGACCAGGAATTCGACAATCCCACCGGGAAATTCCCACCAGTCGTCGTTGCGGCCACTCACCACGACGGTCCAGGAGTCCGGACCGCTCCCCTTCGTCCGCCAGTAGAACTGATCGCCGGACGGAGAGGACCCCCACTCCAGCAGTCCTTCCGGCTCCGGGTAAGGGGCATAGCCGTGGCTTTCGTCCACCTCCCAGAGATCGCGGAGGATTTCGGCCCCGGAATGCACACCGACGACGAAATCCGACTCGGCGCCGGGGGCCGGAATCGAGATCGCGAGGAAGTCGTCGATCACCAGCGTCGGGTACGACTCGGCGAGCGACCGGTAGTCGGACGGGAGGTCCGTGCCCAGTTCGGCACGGATCACAGACCAGTCGATGCTCCGGCCTTCCGGTGCCTTCCACTGGAGAAGCCCAGGCAGGGATCTCTCGAGGTCTTGGGGAGTCAGCATGTTGTCTGCCACTTCGAGTTGTTGCCGACGGTCGCGCTGAACAGCAGACCGTTCTTCGTGTAGGCCGTCATCTGGATGCTCCTGGCTACACCCTCACCCACCGGATTGTCCAGCCGAGCCCGGTACTGGACCCAGTTGCCGGCTTTGAGCTGCTTCACGATCTTGTTTTCGCAGCGCTTCATCCCACTGGTGTTCATCCGGGCGAAACCGGTGAAGAGGTTCTCCTCCACCCAGTCGCCGCCGAATTTGTCACCGACGATGTGCGTGCGATTGTAGATCCACTTTCCGTCGGGCCCCAGGTTCGCTTCGGCGTCGGGGAATCCGTACACGTCCACCGCGCCGGTGTCGTCCCGGGGTGCGCCGACCGCCTTGAGATCGCTCGGGCAGATCAGCGCGTCCGCCCCCTGTGCCCGCCCCAGATCGTCGAGCGCCATGTACTGGAACCTCGTCTCCTTCGGTTCTTCCTCGCACCGGACCTTGTTGACGAGGTTGGTCGGGACGTTCCCCCAGTGCTCCTCCACCTCCGGGCCCAGCAGTTTGTCGAGCCCCTTGTCGATCGGATTCTCGTAGCCGAAGATCCAGCTTCCGATCTCGATGACGCTGCCGACGGGATTCCGCTTGGCGCCCACGCGGACACCACCGCGCAGAACCTTCTTCGCGGTGCTGAACACGTCGTCCCAGGAGAAGTGCCCGTCGATTTCGATGAACGAGGTGGGATTGCCGCCCGCGAATGCATACCGGTTCGCGGTGAACGGGTCGGTGCCGAGGCCCATGTCATTGAGGGCACCGGTGTACATGTCCCGGGTGAGGAACCGGTTGAGGCCGGGATCGTAGTCACGGAAACCCATGTCATAGGTGCCGGACCGGGCGTCCCACCGCTTGGCGTTGAACCGGTAGGGGTTGTAGTCCTCCTTCGTGGGGTCCGTGGCGTCGGGCTTGTCGATGCCGGTGAACTCGGACTCGTCGTCGGAGCCGTACGCGGTGTAGCCGTATGTCGCCTTCGTGTCGCCGTTGGCGTCGGTGACCGTCTCGACGTCGGTGTGACCGTTGTAGCCGTAGTAGCCGTCCTCGGTCGTGCCGTCGCCGTTGTGCCTGATCTGGGACAGACGCTCGCCCCAGGGGCTGTACTGGTACGACTTGGTCAGAGCGCCGGCGACCTTCTCGCCCAGGATCTCCTCGGAGAGCCCCAGGTAGGAGAAGTCCGTCGTCTTGCCGTCAGCCGTCTTGGACGCTGTGCGGTCCAGCGGGTCGAAGGTGTAGGTCGTCGACTTCATCGCGCCCGTGTCGTCCATCTTCTGGGACTCCACGACATGGTCGAAGCCGTCGTACACGCTGCGCTCGATGACCTTGCCGCCCGAGGTGACGGACTCCTGGCGGCCGAAGGGATCGTAGTTGTAGTTCGCCGTGGCGCCCGACGCCGCCGCGGACAGCAGACGGTTGCGGTCGTAGACGTACGTGGTCGTGACGCCCTCGACCGTCTGGCTGATGACGTTGGCGTTGTCGTCGTGGACGTAGGTCTCGGTGCCGGCGCCGTTGCCGGACTTCACCGACTTCGCCAGCCGGTCGGCCGGGTCGTAGGTGTAGGCCGTCGTCGACTCCAGGTATGCCGCGTGGTTGTCGGCGTTCATCTTCTTCGCCACGTCCTGCGCCTTGTTGCCGTTGGCGTCGTAGGCGTAGGTGTGCGAGGAGACGAGGGTGCCGTTGGCCTTCTTCTCCGTGGTGGACTTGAGCACCGCGTCCAGGTAGTACGTGTAGTCGACCGTGTTGCCGTTGGCCTTGGTCTCCTTCAGCTTCTGGCCGCGGTCGGTGTAGGTGTACGACGTAACCTTGGGGTCGGTGTCCGTCGCGGTCTTGCCGACCGAGACGGTCTTCACCAGTTCACGCAGGTCGTACGTGTACTTGGAGAACTGGTCGGGGTGCGTGACCGTCTCCGGCTGGCCGTTCACGTCGTAGGTGTACGACGTGGACTTCTTCTCCTGGCCGGCCAGCGCCTCGGTCACCTTCTGGACCTGGTTGAGGCCGGTGTACGTGACCGTGTAGGCGTCGATCTTCGCGCCCGACGAGGTGTCGTCGATCGAGGTCAGGTTGCCGTTGACGTCGTAGGTGTACGTGAAGGTCTTCTTCTCGCTGTCGGTCTCCGCGGAGTTGTCACGGACCAGCTTGACGGCGTCCGCGACGGTGACGCCCCCGCTGTTCTGATCCAGTCTCAGCTTGGTATTTTCGCCTCGTTTGAGGCTGTAGCTGCCGAGCGCGACCCAGGTGCCGGTGTTCGCGTTCTGGTCCTTCGTCACCGCCGGCTCAGTCGTCGTGCCGTGGCTGAGGGTGTACTTGGCGGTGGTCGCCGCGCCGGTCACCTTCGGGTACTTCACGTACGCGGTGTACGTGCCGTCCTTGGGGATGTTGAGCGTCCAGGTGAAGGCATCGGTGCCCGTTCCGGCCGCGTGCGTTCGATGGTCGTAGCCCTGCTGGCCGGTGATGTCCCCCTTCGACCAGGTGCCGGTGTATGACGTGTTCTGGGTGTCCGAGTTGTCCACCAGGACGACCGACATGCCGACCGGGACACCGTCGTCCGAGCGGGACTTCAGCTTGCCGTCGGGGTAGTACGACCAGGCCATCGTGCGGTTGGCGGAGCCGCCGGCCGAGGTCAGGGTGCGGGCCGTCTGCTTGCCCAGTTCGTTGTAGTCGTAGGTGGTGACGATGTCCCACGGGTCCGTGGCCGATCTGGTCCAGCCGTTGTCGAAATACTCGTAGGTGGTGTCGTTGCGAACCGTCTGCCCTTCGGACGGCGGCAGCGAGGTCTTGGCCACCCGGCCCACCGCGTCGTACGTGGTCTCGGTGTAGACGTTCGCCTTGTTGTAGCGGGTGCCGTTCGGATCGTAGGGCTGGTACTGCCGCTTGGGCCGGTTCAGCTCGTCGTACTCGGTGCGGGCGGTGAAGTCGTCCGACGTGGCCGTCGCCGTACCCCGCGGAGTGATCACCTTGGTGGTGTTGCCGACCTGGTCGTACTCGTACTTGGTCGTGCGGTACGTGATCGACGTGGTGCCGTCGTGCGGAACTTTGACCTCGGTCTGCTTGCCCCGCTCGTCGTAAGTGATGAACGTGGTGTTGTTCTCCGCGTCCGTGGTCGACGTGACGAGGCCGTCCTTGTCGTAGCCCCGCTTGGTGCTCTTGCCGGCGGCGTCCGTGGTGACGGTGACCCGGTGGTTCAGGTCGTAGTCGGTCCTGGTCGTGTAGTCCGTCGTATCGGCCGTGGCGTTCTTCTTCGGGTCGATGACCTTGGTGAGGTTGCCGACGTTGTCGTACTCGTACGAGACCTTGTCACCCTTCGCGTTGACCACGGAGGTGAGCTGATAGATCTCGTCGAAGTAGTTCGTCGTGACGTAGTCGGTCGTGTCGGACGTGGTCAGCGTGCCCTTGGGCTCGGTGGTCGTCTTGAGGTTGCCGACCTTGTCGTAGGTGTAGGCAGTCCTTCGCTCGTTCGAGGTGGTGGTGTCCTTCGGCGCACTGGCCGAGATCATCTGGTCCGCTTCGTCGTAGAGCGCGGTCGACACCGCCCCGTTCGGCGCGGTCGATCTGGTGACGTTGTCGTTGGCGTCGTACTCCGGTGCCGGCGTGGTGATCAGAGCACCGGCCGCCTGGTCCTTCGGCACGCTGCTGACCAGCGGACGCCCGAACGTGTCATAGGTCTGCGTGGTCACCTTCTCCTTGGCGTCGGTGACCTTGGTGACCTGGCCGCGCTCGTCGTACTCGTACTTCGTCGAATGCTGCAGCGCGTCCGTGATCGTCGTAGGGTAACCGATCGGCCCGAAGCCGCTGTACGTCGTCGGGTTGCCGTTGGCGTCGATCGCCTTGGTCAGCTGCCCGTAGGAGTCGTAGTCGTACTTCGTCGTGTAGTCACCGGCAACCGTGGTGGTCGCGACGCCCTTGGGGTCGGTGACCGTCTTCAGGTTGCCGAAGGTGTCATAGCCGAACTGCCAGGCCCGCCCCTCCGGAGAGGTCTTGCGGAACAGGTCGGCCGAATAGCCGTCGGCGCGGGTCTGGTACTCGTACTTGGCCGCGTTGGCCGGCCACTTGGTCGTGTCCGTCACGCAGGCGGTGGTCTGGTCGGGCACGCCCGTCTTGTTGTTCTCCGCGTCGCGCTGCCAGAGCGGGTAGCCGGTCTTCTGGTCGTAGCAGTACGCGGTCTTGGCGCCGTTGGCCTCCTCGAGGTAGGTGACGTTGTTGTCGGCGTCCCAGCTCATCTTGCTGGTCTGGGACTTGGCGTTGGTCGTCTGGACGGGGCGGCCGAAGTCGTCGGTGACGTACTTCGTGGCGTGGTTCTCGGCGTCGGTGACGGTGGTGTCGGTGAACTTGGTGTTCGTGGTGTTCGTCGCGTAGGCGAAGCCGGTGTCGTAGCCGAGGCGGTCGGTGATGGTCTTGGTCCGCCAGTGGTACTTCGGGTCGTCCGCCGGCGGCTGGTTGTAGGCCAGTCGGGTGCTGTTGCCGCGCGGGTCGGTGGCGGTCACCAGCTTGACGTTCTTGTTGCCCTGGGTGGCGTCGTAGGTGAACTTGAAGACCTTCGGCTGGCTTGAGCCGTTGCCGTCGACCATGCGGCCCAGCAGGCCCGTGTCGGTGTAGTAGAAGGAGATCCGGCGTCCGGAGATGTCCGTGATGGACGCCACGTGGTCGTAGATCTTGGAGTTGTTGAGGTTGGTGCCTGAGACGAGGGCGCCGCTGTCATTGACGTACGAGTAGGTCGCGTCGCCCTTGAGGTAGTAGCCGATGCGCAGTGACTTGCGGCCGGCCGGGTCGGTGATGTACTTCAGGAACTTCGTCGGCCTGTGGTTGGACTTGCGCTCCTCGTACGTGTAGGTCTGCGTGTTGCCGTTCTTGTCGACCACCGAGGTCAGGTAGCCGTCGCAGCCGAAGAGGAAGCGGGTGCCGTCCGGGCGCAGCATTGTCCAGGCGTCTGGGACCGGGTCCTTGTTGGGGGTGCAGTCCAGGCCCGCCTTCATGGTGATGCGGTAGTGGACGCCGGCAGGGGCCTTCCAGGTGCCGTCGGCCTGTTTACGGAAGGTGTGTGTGGTGCCGTCGCCGTCGGGGAGGCGGATTTCGGTGGCGTTGGCGTTGGGGTTGGGGTGGAAGTCCAGGTGCCCGCCGAGCCGGATGGGACCGGCGAGCTGTGCCGACCAGCCCGGACCGGAGACGGTGTCGGAGGTGTCGAGCGAGTTGTAGGCGAACCGGGCGAACGTGGTCAGGCCGCGGCCGGGGTTGGTGAACGCGTTGTAGGACCAGACGGTGTTGCCGAAGGCGAGGTTGTTCATCACCGTGGAGCCGGCGCCGGTGTTCTTGCCGGTGTAGGAGTAGAACTTCTCCAGGCCCAGGGTGTTGGAGGTGGGGTCCTCGACGGCCACGTTCTGCTTCAGCGGCGGGATGCCTGAGGTGCCGGCGGACAGCCAGGTGCCGTCGGAGACCTTGCGCACGTCCCAGCCGAGTACGTACTCGGTGCGCTTGTTGCCGCTGTCGGAGTTGATCGGTGTTTTGACCTGCGCCTGGAGCACGGCTGACTGGCCGGGGTTGAGGGCCGGGATGGCCGTGGCGGCCTGGTTGCCGCCGTTGGTGACGTCCGTGCCGTCCGGGAGCTTCCAGGTGTAGGACAGCTGCCGCTCACCTGCGGCCCACGCGGTGCTGGTGGTGTTGGTGACCGTGAAGTCCACCGTGTAGGTGGAGTTGGGGGTCATGCGGGCCGGGGTCTGCGGCGCGTAGTAGGTGTCGTCGGTGGTGGAGTCGACGTAGATGACGCGCAGCAGCGGGCCGAGCTGGTAGTCGGAGGCCTCCGAGGCCAGGAACAGGGTGCGCTCCTGCGGGCCGGTGGACGACTCGTCCTTCAGCCTGACCATCGCGCCCTTGTTGGAGGTGGGGGTCTTGATCCAGCCCTGGGTGAGCGAGGTGGCGTTCCAGTCGTGGCGGCCCACCTCCGACACCTGCGCGACGGTGTCGGAGACGGTGCCGGAGTGGTCACCGCCCGCCGTGGTCCACGCCGTGGTGGACGTGGCGTTGTTCCAGGTGGCCGACGTCTCGGCGAAGTCCCGGTTCAGGCCGCGCAGTTCGTAGATCGCGCCGTCGGTGTCGGTGGTGGTCTCCGCGCCCCACATGAACAGCCGCGACTCGGTCACGGTGGCCGTGGTCGGGATGTTGGACGTGGTGAACTTCATCACCGCGCGGGTCTTGCCGTAGGTGGAGGAGTTGTTACCCACGCTCAGCCACTTCTGGCCCACGCCCCAGGACTGGATGGTGTCATGGTTCGTGGTCGGCTGGGCCGAGGACAGCGTCGTGTCAGTGACGCCGGAGGTGCCCTGGATCAGCCGCATGGTGCGGCCGGTCTTGGGCACGCCCACGATGCGGGTGGGTGAGCCGAGCAGCTGGCCGTCCGCGGTCTTGACCGCGAGCTGGTAGTAGTACGACCGCCCGATCTCCCCACTGTAGGAGTTCGGGGTCGGAGTCGCGGTGGTGTCCGTGTACGTCGTGGCCGACTTGTCGATCGGCGCGATCAGGGTCGCCGCGGACGGCGTGAACGCCTGCTGCGTGGAGCGGTGCAGCTGGTACTCCACGATATCCAGACCCGAGTCACCGGTGGTGTTGGAGTACGCCTTCCACGACAGCTCCGGGCCGGTGGAGTGCACGACCGTCGGCGAGTTCAGCGTCGTGCCGACCTTGCCGTAGGTCACCGTCAGCCGGGGGATCGTGGACGTCTCGCCGCCGTAGTCGCTGCCGTCACCCGCCTCGTAACGCGGGCCGCCGGTCGGAGCCGTCGACGACTCGTTGGTGGCCTTCAGCACGAAGCCGTTGTTGGTGGCCGTGCCGTCCAGCCACTTCTGCACGGTGTCCGTGACCGGGAACTTGTGCCACTGGTTGTACTCGCCGGTGTTCTTCACGATCGTCGCCGGGTTCACCCAGCGCACCGCGTCCGCGATCACCGCGGTCGCGCTGTCGGTGTCCCCGAGAACGACCTTGCCGGCCGTGCCCTTGGCGAAGTCGATCTGCGCGCCACCGTTGAGGGAGGCCCACACCCCGCCCGAACCGGCCGTCTGGTTCACGGTGTAGGTGGCGGTTCCGTCCTGCCCGGTCACCGTGTACGGGGCGGCCGTGGACCGGTCCGAGGCCGTCACATAGTGGGCGTCCACCCGGTAGGAAGCCGTCTCCGGGATCTTCGGCTGCCAGGTGTAGGTGTCAGTGGTGATCGAGTCCTTGTTGTACAGGTAGTCGCCGTCGATCCCGTACGTCTGCGACCCCGGCTTCCACGAGCCGACCGCCGCCGTCGTTCCCGCATCCCCATCGTCCACCTGCACGCTGGTCCCGGACAACTCGCCCACCAGCGAACTGGTGTTGGACCAGGTCGCCGTCGACTCACTCCACGACCCGGTCGCCCGGTAGGCGCCGATGGTGACGTCATTGGCGTTGGTGGTGTGCGCCTGGTCGAAGTACATCTCCAGACGCGCCGAGTCGATCTGTGTACCCGACGGGATCTCGCTCAGCGGGAACTTGATCAGCGACCGGGCCGTGCCCGTGTCGGTCTTACCCGCCGACAGCTTCCAGCTGGTGTTGAAGTTGACCGACGCCTGGTCCGACAGGACCATGACATCCTGAGACTGTGAAGGGCTCGGCGCGATCGTGATCGTAGGGTCGATGACGACCGGATACTGCCGCCCCTTCGCCCCCAGCCACTTCGCGTCCGGTGTGACCGTCAGCTTCCAGGAGTCGCCGTCCTTGGTGAGCTTCTGGGTGACCTTGGTACTGTAGGTCTGGCCGAAGACGGAACGATTCGCCTTCTTCGCATCCGTCATGTACGGCGCCGGGATCACCAGCTCCGGCGTGTGCGGCAACTCGCCGTACAGCGCGATCGAGCCGTCCTTGCGCGCCTTAGGGGTCAGCCCGTCGGTGTCCAGCGTGAAGGTGAACCTCACCGGCCCGGCGGGACGTTCGGTGAGGATGATGTTCTCCTTCACCTGCCCCGGGCCGACCAAGTACTCCAGATCCGCGCCGTGCACCACGTCCCGGTAGGTGACGGTGGAACCCTTGGCCCTGGGCTTCAGGTCCTTGTCCACACCGTCCAGACCGAGAGTGACCGAACGGCCGCTCGGCGAGGCGAACCGCACCAGCCGGTCGGCGTCCCCACCGAACCAGCTACGCCCGTTGTTGGTGGTGTTGGCGAACTCGAAGCCCTTCGCCTCCGTGTCACGGACGGCGGTACTGATCGCCTTCCAGGCCGCCTTCTTGCCCGTGCCGGAGCGGTACGACGTCGGCACCGCCGACAGCTCCGCCTCGATCCGGCCGTCCGACAGCTGCCAGAACCGCGCGTGCGCCGTGCGCCGGCCGGTCAGCTCCTTGACCCGCTTCGCCCGCGGAGCGACCTTGCCCTTCGGCAGCTTCTGCCGGTCGGCTATCTCCAGTTCGTCATACGACGGAGGATTTTCACTTCCCTCGTCATCGTCCGAAAACCAGCCTTTGACGGTATCGACAATTCCCTTGCCGTCATCATCAGCCGGCGCCGCATAGGCGACCTGGGGCAGCGCGGTACTTGTCACCGCGGATACCACCAGGCACGCCATAAGCCTGCCCAGTCTGGGTCTCACGCCAAACCTTTCCTCGAATGTCACGGACCAAACACGCCGCCGGGAACCGTCTCCACCTGCATGGATGAAAGGTCACAGACAGCGGCGCCGGGTTTCTATTCATTCCGGTGACACGTTGTCAAGCGCCCGGACATCCAAGCCAGTTGGGGTGAAACTGGGCGGTGGATGTCCGTTATCTCCGTTCGCTTGCCATCCGTTCGCGGCATCCGATATAACCGCCCGGATCAATTCCGAGTACTCTGATTACGAGGGAGACAGTTCATGGCCGGCGATATCCGGGAATCCGATGCACCCCGCCCGGACCCGAGGGAATCGGAAATGCAGGCCGATCCGGAACCGGGCGGCGATCCGGACGACCTGGCCTCGGTCGGCGCCGGGGAAGGCGCGCTGTCGGAGCACACCGAGACTCCGGCCCGCGAGTCCTCCCGCCGTTGGCGCGCGGACCGGGCCGGCTTGTTGATCGCCGGCGGCGCGCTGGCCGCCTGCGGCGGGCTCGTCCTGTACGGCGTGCTCGACACCGGCGCTGACGACAGGCCGGAGCACCGCATCCCCACCGCCGCGGTCACCTACGAAGTAACCGGCCAGGGCACCGCCGACATCACCTACCAGGCCCGCAGCGAAACCGGCCAGGCCGTCGTCGTCAAAGCGGCCACCCTGCCGTGGCGCAAGACCGTCCACGTCCCGCTCGGCAAGGACCCGATCGTCAACATCGTCCTCGGCGAGAAGGGTGGACAGGCCCGCTGCGCCCTGGCCATCCGCGGCACGCACGTCCAAAGCGCCACCGCCACCGGCACGTTCGGCCGCGCCACATGCTCCGGCACACTGGCCCGGACCGCCGCGACCGAAGGCTGACATCCCGCCGTCAAGCAACGGCCGGCACGTCGCACCAGGCGTGCGAGAGCGGACAGGGGAAGGCAACGAGTCCCTGCCGCGTCCGCCGGAACACCAGCGGCCCAGCCGGCCAGGGCCGAACCGCGCGCCGAGCTCTACCTGCCCAAGTCCTGGCTGGAGGACCGGGAACGCTGCCAAGCAGCACGCATCTTCCACGAGCGCGCCTTCGCCACAAGGGCGAGCCGGCTCGCGACATGATCCTGCGCGCTCTGGCGTCCCCGCTCCCCATCGCCTGGGTGACCGCGGATTCGCCTACGGACAGGACTCGCACTTCCGGCGCTTCCTGGAAGACACCGAGCTCTCCTACGTTGTTACCGTCCCCAAGTCGCAGCAGGTGAACGGCCTGCGCATTGACCATCTCATCGCCCAGGCCCCGCCGGAGGCATGGCAGCGTCTGTCGGCTGGGCCAGGAGCCGAAGGCCAACGGCTCTACGACTGGGCCGCCGCCCGTCTGCCCGCCGTGGACGAGTCCGACGTCGACGAGCCGACCCGGCAGCGGTGGATGCCGGCCCACCGCAGCATCAGCAAGCCCGATGAGATTGCCTACCACCTCGCCTGCGCTCCGCTGGACGCCACCGTCGCCGGCCTGGTCCGAGTCGCCGGATGCCGCTGGAAGATCGAGGAGTGCTTTCAGAGCGCGAAGAACGAATGCGGCCTGGGCCAGTACGAGGTCCGCCGCTACGTGGGCTGGTACCGGCACATCACGCTCGCCATGCTCGCCCACGCATTCCTCGCCGTGATGGCTGTGCAGGAACGCGAAAAGGGGGTGTCGAGACCGACACACCCGACCTCGCGGACCTCACACCAGCCGGAAATCCGTCGTCTGCTGGCAGCTCAACCCCGCCGCCATCCTGCACACCGCGACCACGCGGTGAACTGGTCCCGATGGCGACGCCGCCACCAAGCACGTGCCCGACGCTGTCATTTACATGCGGCGCGGGCACACGTTGGTGGGACAGTCGACCCAAGGCCGTCCCCCGCATGCCCAACCCCCCTACATTCCCCACCTCCAGGCCGTTGACCAGGACAAATACAGAAGTCCGGCTGGAGTAATAGCCTGATCCGGGTGCGTCCCGGCCCCAGGACCGGACGACGACCCGCACCGCACTCAGCGCTCGGCCGCCGGCAGTGTCACCTCGAAGCGGCAGCCGCCGGGGATGTTGCGCACGGTGGCGTGGCCGCGGTGGGCCTCGACGATGCCGCGGACGATGGCGAGGCCGAGGCCCGCGCCGGCGGGTGGGGTGCGGGCGTGGCTGCCGCGCCAGCCGGTGTCGAAGACGCGGGGCAGGTCCTCCTCGGCGATGCCGCCGCAGCCGTCCGTGACCGACACGACCACGCCCTCGGGGGAGCGTTCGGCGGTCACGGCGACCGTGCCGTCTGCGGGCGTGCGGCGGATCGCGTTCACCAGGAGGTTGCCCAGCACACGGCTCATCTCCCTGCCGTCGACCTCCACCGGCACCGGTTCGACGCGGTCGGCGGCGAGCTTCACGCCGTGCTCGCGGGCGAGCGGGTCCGCGCCGGAGAGGGCGTCGCCGACCAGGTCGTACAGGGACATCCGGGAGAGGGAGAGCGTGAGGGTGCCCGCGTGGATGCGGGAGAGTTCGAAGAGGTCGCCGACCATGTCGTTGAGGCGTTCGACCTCGGTGCGGATCTGCTTCAGATAGCGGCCGGGGTCGGCGGCGACGCCGTCCTCCAGGGCCTCGGCCATCGCGCGCAGCCCGGCGAGGGGGGTGCGCAGGTCGTGGGAGATCCAGGCGACGAGTTCGCGCCGGGAGGACTCCAGGGCGCGCTCGCGGTCCCGGGACTCGGCGAGTTTGGCACTGGTGGTCTGCAACTCGCGGCTGAGCGCGGCCAGTTCGGCGGTGGACGGGCCGTCGGGGGCGGCGAAGGAGCCGCCGTCGCCGAAGGAGCGGGCGGCCAGTGTCAGGGCGCGGCTGCGGGCGACGACCCAGCGGCCCAGGATCAGGGCGGTCGCCAGGGAGACCACGGCGGCCATGGCGACGACGGTCGTCACGACCGTCAGGTCGTGGGCCGACAGGAACATCGCCTGGGCGACGGCCAGGGTGCCCGCGAGCATCGCGGTGACGGCGACCGCGGCGACCACGGTGAGGGACGCGACGAGGGAACGGCGGCGGATCAGCAGCAGGACGAGCGCGCCGAGCAGCCCGGCCGCGGCGGCGCCGAGGAAGGCGAACAGGGCGATGAGGAGGGTGTCGCGCATGACCGTCACTCCTCGCCGGCGCCCGGGTCGAAGCGGTAACCGACGCCCCACACCGTCTGGATGAGGCGGGGGCGGGCCGGGTCGTCCTCGACCTTGCCGCGCAGCCGCCGGACGTGGACGGTGACGGTCGACAGGTCGCCGAAGTCCCAGCCCCACACCTCCCGCATCAGCTCCTCGCGGCCATACGCGCGCCCCGGGTGCCGCAGGAAGAAGGCGAGGAGGTCGAACTCCCGGATGGTCAGGGCGAGTTCGGTGCCGTGCTTGGCGGCGCGGCGGGCCTGCGGGTCGACCGAGATTCCGGCGGCCCGCAGGGTCTCGCGGGGCTGGGCGGGCAGGGCGCGGCGCAGCACGGACTCGACGCGCAGGACGAGTTCGCGGGGGCTGAACGGCTTGGTGACGTAGTCGTCGGCGCCGACCTCCAGGCCGAGGATCCGGTCGTCCTCGTCGCCGCGCGCGGTGAGCATGATGACCGGCACGGGCCCGTGGCCCCGCATCCGCCGGCACACCTCCAGCCCGTCCATGCCGGGCAGCATCAGGTCCAGGACGACGAGGTCCGGCCAGTGCGCGGCGGCCCGGGCGAGGGCGTCGGGCCCGTCGCCGGCCCGGTCCACGACGTATCCTGCCCGGTCGAGGTACCCGGAGACGATCTCGGCGACGGTGGGGTCGTCGTCGACGACGAGGACCCGGGCCCCGGACGGCGGCTGCGGCTGTTGCTCCATGCCGCCAGCGTCGCACTCCGCGCGCGGATGCGCGGCCTCCGGCCTCCGACGTCCTTGTTCCGTAAGGAGCAGCCGCCCGGTATGCCTGCTGAGTGCTGTGAACGGCTCCTGGCGGGAGGAGTACACGCGGTCGGCGCTGCGGTACAGCGCCCAGGTGCCGTTGGTCGTCCAGTCCTGGCCGTCGGTGTTCGGTCGGGCAGGGCGAGGGCGTCCTGCATCGTGCAGTAGGACGGCTGAGGCATGACTGCGTAGTCACGCCAGTGCCGGGACATACGGTGCCCGAGTCAATGGTCCGCGTGGCACCGCCTTGTCCGTGGGCCGTGGTTCACGGCAGCGGCTGCTCCGTCCAGATGACCTTGCCGTCGGGGGTGTAGCGGGTGCCCCAGCGGTCGGTGAGCTGGGCGACGAGGAACAGGCCGCGGCCGCCCTCGTCCTCCGTGCGGGCGCGGCGCAGCCGGGGGGAGGTGCTGCTCCCGTCGGAGACCTCGCAGATCAGCGTGCGGTCGCGCAGCAGGCGCAGCTGCACGGGGCCGGTGGCGTGCCGGATGGCGTTGGTGACCAGTTCGCTGGCGACGAGTTCGGTGGTGAAGGCCAGTTCTTCCAAGCCCCAGGCGCCGAGCTGTTCGGTGACGGCCGCGCGGGAGCGGGAGACGACCGCCGGGTCGCTGGGCAGGTCCCACTGCGCGACCTGGTCCGGCCCCAGCGCGCGGGTACGGGCGACGAGCAGGGCCACGTCGTCGCTCGGGTGGGCCGGGAGCAGCGCGTCGAGGACGGCCTCGCAGGTCTCCTCCGGGGCGCCGTCGGCACACTCCAGGACGGAGCGCAGCTGTTCCATGCCGCTGTCGATGTCCCGTAGCCGGTCCTCGACCAGACCGTCGGTGTACAGCACGAGCCGGCTGCCCTCGGCCAGTTCCAGCTCGACCGTCTCGAACGGCATGCCACCGAGCCCCAGCGGCGGCGCCGAGGGCAGGTCGACGAACTCCACCGTGCAGTCGGGCGAGACGACCGCCGGGAGGGGGTGCCCGGCGCGGGTGAGGGTGCAGCGCCGGGACACCGGATCGTAGACGGCGTACAGACACGTGGCTCCGACGATGCCGGAGTCGGGGGTGTTCTCCGCCGCCCAGCCCTCGCCCCGGTCGAGCCGGCCGACCAGGTCGTCGAGGTGGGTGAGCAGGTCGTCGGGCGGCAGGTCCAGGGAGCAGAAGTTGTGCACGGCGGTGCGCAGCCGGCCCATGGTGGCGGCGGCGTGCAGTCCGTGGCCGACGACGTCGCCGACGACCAGCGCCACCCGGCAGCCGGACAGCGGGATGACGTCGAACCAGTCGCCGCCGACCCCGGCCTGCGCGGGCAGGTAGCGGTAGGCGACCTCGACGGCGCTCTGCTCGGGCCGGCCGCGCGGCAGCAGACTGCGCTGCAGGGCGAGGGCGGTGTTGTGCTCGCGGGTGTAGCGGCGGGCGTTGTCGATGGAGATCGCCGCACGGCCGACCAGCTCCTGGGCGAGCGAGAGGTCGTCGTCCTCGAAGGGAGCGGGCTTCTCGCAGCGGTAGAAGCTGACCACGCCGAGGGTGGTGCCGCGGGCCCGCAGCGGCACCGTGATCAGGGAGTGGATCCCGGCCTCCAGGACCCGCTCCAGCCGCGCCGGGTCCTGCGCGATCCAGCCGCGGGCCTCGGACAGCACGGGTTCGAGCACCGACTCCCTGCTCTCCAGGCTGCGGGCCTGCGGAGTGGACGGCACGTACTCGACCGTCGCCCCGATCCCGTACAGATGGGACTCCTCGTGCACGGCGCCGAGCGCGACGCGGCGCAGCGGGGTCTCGGCGCCGAGCGATCCCGGCTCCTCGCCGCGCAGCACCGTGTCGGGCAGGTCGACGGCGGTGAAGTCGGCGAACCGGGGGACGGTGACCTCGGCGAGTTCCTCGGCGGTGCGGGTGACGTCGAGGGTGGTGCCGATCCGGACGCCGGCGTCGTGCAGCAGCTCCAGACGCTTGCGGGCCAGGACGGCCAGCCGCCCGACGCCCGGCTCTCCGACGAGCAGCAGCCGGCTCTCGGCACCACCGCCACCGTCGTCCCCCACCGCTGCGTCGTGCGGGGACGGCTGCGGCCCGGCCGGGCCGGATGTCGGTACGACGGTACGGAGGGCGGCGGGGGGTGCGCCGCCCGGTGCCGGGGCCGCGGGGGGCGGCGACGGCGCCAGGGGGATGGCGAGGGGAGGCACGGGTTCGGCCGGTGCGGTGACGGCCGCGGGCTCGGTCACCGGGTGCACGGTCGCGGACGCGGCCGGGGTGGACCGGGCCGGTGCGTTCGCCGGGGCCGGGGCGGCCGTCGCGAGCCGGGGGCCCGACGCGTCGGGCGGGGCCGTCGCCATGTGCCGCAGCCGCGGCCCGCCCATGATGCGGACCTCGACGGCCACGCCCAGTTCGCCTCCGGGTCCCCTCACCTGGCGGCGCAGCAGGGTGGCGACCCGGCCGCCGGGCAGGGCGACCTCGTCGAGGGTGAGGTGCGGTGAGGCGATGAGTTCCTCGGCCTTCTCCCGCAGCACGGCCAGGTCGATCCGGCCGAGGGGGGTGCCGCCGTCGCCGGGCGCCGGGGAGGCGGGCTGCCTCGGCCAGCCGCGTGTGTCGCCGCCGGCCCGCCGGTACGCGGTCAGGAGCGCCCGTTCGCGTTCGGTGGCCTGTTCCAGCATCCGGGCCTCGATGTTCCGGGCGGCCTCGCGGACCAGCCGGACCATGGCCGGGTCGCCGTCGCCGCGCAGACAGGTGAGGTCGAGGATCGCCTCGATACGGCCGCTGAGGGGATCCCGCACGGGTGCGCCCGCGCAGGCGAAGGGCTGCAGGGCGTCGGCGAAGTGCTCGCGGCCGACGACGTAGACGGGGCTGCGCTCGGCCAGCGCGGTGCCGACGCCGTTGGTGCCGGCGACCCGTTCGGAGGCGTCGAAACCGGGAGCGAACCGCACGGCGTCGAGGCGTTCGTTGAGCCCGCGGTCACCGCCGAGCCGCTGGACCATGCGGCCCTGCCCGTCGCACAGCGCGATCGTCATGCGGGCGTCGGTGAGCGAGGCGGTCAGGCCCTTCAGAACGGGGTCGGCCGCACGCAGGAACCGGTCGTCCAGCGCCAGATCCGGGGTGTAGGGCAGCAGCACCTGGTGCGGTTGGAGTCCCACGGACCGGCACCGCTTCCAGGAGTCGAGCACCGGGGCCCGTACGTCCGCGTCGACGCGGGCGCCGGCCAGGAATCGTTCGTGGGCATCGACCAGGCCGCCGATGTCGTCCCAGGCGACGGTCACCGGGATCACTTCCCTCACCTGGAGGCGGCCCGGTCGCGCGCCGCCGCTCGGCTCGCCGTCCGGGGAGGTCCTCCAGGCGATTTCACCCTAGTCCTCATGTGATGCCCATCACAACATCGGCCTTTCGGGGGCCGAGGGCCCCGCCCCTCAGGCTTCCTCGCCCGAGCCGTCGTTCCAGTCGTACGGCCCACCGCCACGCCACTCGATCAGCTGGGGGTCGTCGACGGCCGTGTCGACGGCGGGCAGGCCGGCGCTGTGCAGGAGCTCGAGCACGTCGAACAGACCGTGGGCGGTGCCCACGGTCTCGCCACGGATCGTCACCCGTCGTCCACCGCCCGGCTCCGGCGGAAACACGACCACGGGGGGAGGTCGGTCCATACCACCACCATGCGCTGACCCGGCCCGCCCCGCCAGCCGTCCGCGCCCGCTCAGGACCGCTGCCTGTTGTGCCGCGCACTGGGTTCCCAGCGGGACGGCCGGCTCGTGATCAGCGGTGCGGTGACGCAGGCGGCGGCGAGGATGCCGAAGGCGACGGTCAGGGCGGTCGTGCAGCCGTGGACGGACGCCGCGGCCGGCCCGTCGGAACGTGCCGAGGCCAGGTGGACGCCGTGGTGGTGGCTGCGACGGTGTGGAGCAGTGCGGTGCCGAGTGCCGCTCCGAGCTGCTGGGAGGCGTGGTGGGCGGCCCACCCGGCCACCGGCGTCGAGGGCTGAGCAGGCGGGCGCGGGGTACCCGGCGGGCGGAGGAGGAAACTGATGAACCATCGACCGCTGTCCGACACCCGTCGTCCCGGGCAGAGCCGGGAGACCCCTGCGGCCCTCCTGGGCATCTACCTCAACGACCACATGGCCGGTGCCACCGCCGGAACCGAGCGGGCTCGCCACATGGTGCGGTCCTACCGCAGCTCCGACCTGGCCGCGGCGATGGAACCGATCGCCACCGAGATCGCCGAGGACCGGGCGACCCTGATCCACATCATGAAGCGCCTCGACATCCCGCTGCGGCAGTACAAGGTCTACGCGGGCCGGCTGGCCGAGCGGGTGGGGAGGCTGAAGAGCAACGGCCGCCTGGTACGCCGTTCTCCCCTGAGTCCGCTGGTGGAGCTGGAGGCGCTGCGGCTGGGCGTCGAGGGCAAGGCCGCCCTGTGGCAGACGCTCCGCCGGCTCGCCGACAGCGACGACCGCCTCGACCCGCGCCTGCTGGAGGACCTTCTCGAGCGGGCCCGCCGCCAGCAGAGCACGCTGGAGGAGCTCCGCCGCCGGGAGATCGAGGCGGTTTTCCGGACGACGTGACCCGGAGAGGCGGATTTCCAGAGGACCTGCCCCGGGCCCCGGCCGGGGAGCGCGCGTCGCGCCCGCGCGGCCTGCGGCCCTGACCGCACAGGCCGCGCGGGGTACGGGAGTACCGGAGTACCGGGCTCAGCCCTTCTGTTCCTGAGCCTTGCTCACCTGCTCGGCCAGTTCCTCCTTGGTCATCGAGGACCTGCCCTCGACGCCGAGTTCCCGGGCCTTCTCGTACAGTTCCGCCCGGGTCTCGCCCCCGGCCCCCTGCCGGTGTCCGCCGCCGACGGCGCTCAGGGGCTGGCCCGCCAGCTTCTGGGCCCGCCGGGTCGCGAACTGCAGGCCCAACTCCCGCAGGCGGTCGGAGTCGACGGCGTCGCGCAGCGCGGGCAGGATCTCGTTCTCCTCCTCCTCGACATGGTGCAGCACGGCGCCGACCCACTCGTCCAGAGCGCGGTCGAACTCCTTGCTCTCCCAGTCCATCTCCAGCAGATGCTTGCCGAGGCTCTCGGCCTGGTGGTGCTCCTCGGCGGCGTGCTCGGCCTCCGCCTTCTCGCCGGCCTCGCGGGCCACGGCCGGGTACACCCGGTCCTCCTCGGCCTCGCTGTGCGCCTCCAGCATGGCCACGGCCAGCGGAAGCGCGAGCGGCCGGGAGCTCCTGTCCTTTTTCATCATGTCGAACAGGCGCTCAAGCTCGCGATGGTCGGTGGTGACCAGGGTGATGAGGTCGTCAGCCATGGGATCCCTCTGTTCTCTCGTCCGAGTGATTCCCCCCTGCTTCACCCACGGGTTTCCGGGGCGGCCCGGCTGATGCCTGGCCTGGCGCGGAATGTGCCGCTGACAGCTGTGTCGTCCCCCGGCCGACGCCGCTTCGGCTCCCGGACACCAGGGCGTCACACCGGGCGGGCACCTTGCCTGCGTCCCCTGCCTCGCCTGGTGTGCGTCCGCCCCGTCCCCGGGGGCGTGACGCGGAAGGACGACGTGCGCCGTGTCGCTGCTCCCGCTCGCCCCTCAGCCCCGCCCGCTCCCCGCCTCCCTCCGCTCCCCCGCCGCCGCCCGCCTCGCCCGCCGGGCGCTCAGTCTGCTGCCGGTCCTGCTGATCGGCGGGTGGGCGGTGGCCGACTGGCCCACCGTCCGTGACGGCGCCGCCCGGCTGGCCTCCGCCGATCCCTGGTGGCTGCTGGCGGGGCTCTGCTTCACCTGCCTGGGCTGGGTGGCCGCCGCCTGCGTCCGGCAGGGGGCCATCCCGGAGCGGCTCCCGCCGGGGCTGCTGCTCGCCTCGCAGTTCGCCGCCGGCGCCGCGAACCACGTACTGCCGGCGAGCATCGGCGCCCACGCCGTGACCCTGCGCTTCCTTCAGGGCCGCGGCATCCCGCTGGCCCGGGCCACGGCGTCCCTCGCCCTGTACTCCCTGGTCAAACCGCTCGCCAAGACACCGGTCCTGCTGTTCTTCCTCGTGGCCTTCCCGGACGTCCTGCGGATCGGCGACCTGCTGCCGGACCGGCGGACGCTGCTCCTGGCCGCCGGGGGCATCCTGCTCGCCCCGGTCGCGGCCGCCCTGCTCGTGACGTTCGTCCGCCCGCTGCGCCGCCCGGTCCTGGGCTTCCTGCGCACCGCCCTGACCGACGTACGGCTCCTGCACACCCGGCCCAGTCGTGTTCTCGCCCTGTGGGGCGGGGCGGCCGCCGCCCCGGTGCTCCAGGCGAGCGTCATCTTCTCGGTCGGCGCCGCGCTCGGTCTGCCGCTGACCTGGACGCAGGTGGTGTTCGCCTTCCTCGCCGCCGGCACCGCGGTCGGCGCGGTGCCCGCCCCCGGCGGCATCGGCCCGGTCGACGCGGCGGTGGTCCTCGCCATGGTCGCCTACGGCGCGCCCCTCCACCTGGCCACGGCGACCCTCATCGGCTACCGCGTGCTGACGGTGTGGGTTCCGCTGCTGCCGGGGGCGCTGGTGCTGTCGGCGCTGGTGCAGCGGAAGGTCCTGTGAGCCCGGCTCAGCCCGGCACCCGGCCCGCCTCAGCCCGGCACCCGCCTCAGCCCTGAGCGAGCCGCCTCAGCCCTCGTCCGGCGTCAGCCGCAGCGCGATGCTGTTGATGCAGTACCGCTGGTCGGTCGGGGTCGGATAGCCCTCGCCCTCGAAGACGTGCCCGAGGTGCGAGCCGCAGCGGGCGCAGCGCACCTCGGTGCGGACCATGCCGTGGGAGCGGTCCTCCACGAGCTCCACGGCGTCGGTGTCCTTGGGGTCGAAGAAGGACGGCCACCCGCAGTGGGACTCGAACTTGGTGTCCGAGGTGAACAGTTCGGCGCCGCAGGCGCGGCAGGAGTAGACGCCCTTCGCCTTGGTGTCGGTGTACTCACCGGTGAAGGCGGGCTCCGTGGCGGCCTGGCGCAGCACGGCGTACTCGGCCGGGCTCAGCTCCGCGCGCCACTGCTCGTCGGGCTTCTCGACGTCGTACGGCATGAGCCTCAACCCCTCGTATGACAGATCACTCGGCGGACGGCCCGGACAGCCGGTCCAGGATGCGCGGGCCGAGGTCGGTGACGTCGCCCGCACCCATGGTGAGAACGAGATCCCCCGCCTTCGCCATTCCCGCGATCACCTCCGGGACCTCCGCCTTGTCGTGCACCGGCGTCACGTCCGCGCCCGCCGCCCGGGCCGCCTCGATGATCAGCTCGCTGGTCACGCCGGGGATCGGGTCCTCGCGGGCCGGGTAGATGTCCAGGACGACCGAGGCGTCCGCCAGGGCGAGGGCCTCGCCCATCTCCTTGCCCAGCTCCTGGGTGCGGGAGAACAGGTGCGGCTGGAAGACGACCAGGATCCGGCGGGTGTCGCCGGCGGCCGCGCGCATCGCCTCCAGGTCGGCCGTCATCTCGGTGGGGTGGTGCGCGTAGGAGTCGATGACCTGCACGCCGGCCGCCTCGCCCTTCAGCTGCAGACGCCGCTTGACGCCCGTGTACGCGGCCAGGGCCGGGGCCAGCTCCGCGGCCGGGACGCCGAGCGCCACGCCCGCCGCCAGCGCCGCGACCGCGTTGTGCGCGTAGTGGCGGCCGGGGACGGAGACCGTGAACGTGAGCGGCGTGCCGTCCAGCTCGACGGTCACCTCGCTCTTCAGTCCCTGCGGCACGACCGACAGGATCCGCACGTCGGCGTCCTGGGACTCGCCGTAGGTCACCGTCTTCACCGACCCGGCCAGCCGGCGCGTGAGCTCGCGCGCGCCCTCGTGGTCGGCCGTGATCACCAGCGTGCCGCCGGGCACGATCCGGCCCGCGAAGGTCTCGAAGGACTCGTAGATCTCGTCCATCGAGGCGTAGTTGGCGTGGTGGTCGAGTTCGACGTTGAGGACGATCGCGACCTCGGGGGCGTACTTGTGGAAGCTGCGGTCCGACTCGTCCGCCTCGGCGACGAAGATCTCGCCCTCGCCGTGCAGGGCGTTGGAGCCGGGCGCGTCCAGGTCGCCGCCGATGGCGTACGACGGGTTCAGGCCGAGCGCGGTCAGCGAGACCGCCAGCATCGACGTCGTGGTGGTCTTGCCGTGCGTGCCGGCCACCGCGATCGGGCGCAGGCCGTCCATGAGGGCGGCGAGGGCGTCGGAGCGGTGGACCACCGGGATGCCGAGCTCGGCGGCGCGGGCCAGCTCGGGGTTGTCCTGACGGATCGCCGAGGACACGACCACGCAGCTGGCGTCGTCGGCCAGGTGCTCGGCCGCGTGCCCGATGTGCACGGTCGCGCCCAGCGCGCGCAGCGCCTCGGCGGTCGCCGAGTCCTTGGCGTCGCTGCCGGCCACCTTGGCCCCGCGCTGCGCGAGGATCTTCGCGATGCCCGACATTCCGGCGCCGCCGATGCCGATGAAGTGCGGTCGGTCCATGGCGGTAGGAAGGCCGGGTGCCATGCGCGTTTCTCCCCAGATACGACTTCAGTGGTACGACGGTCAGGGCGTCCTCTGCCGAGGGCGCCGCCCAAGCCTATGCCTTGCTGTGGGAGAACAGCTTCAGCACCGGCACCCCCACCTTGTGCCGGGCCCGGGACGCCCAGTCCCGGTGGAAGAACTCCTCCACGTAGTGCGGGTCGGTCAGGACGATCACCTCGTCGGCCTCGACCTCCTCGACCAGGGACTTCAGCGCGTCGAGCGGATGGTCCTCGATGAGCCGGCCCTCGGCCTGGCTGCCGGACGCGCGCAGGGCGGCGAGCGAGACCTCCAGAGCCCGCTGCCCGACGCTCAGCGCCTCCTCGCCCTCGGGGGTCCTCCCCTCCCGCACGGCCTCGTCGAGCTCGCCGAGGGCCACGTCGTCGATGGCCCGCAGCAGACGGTCCGCCTGCTCGCCGCGCGGCTGGAGCAGCACGTGGAAGGAGACCGACTCGTCCCCGTGCAAGGTGGTGACGAACTCCACGTCGGCGGACGTCAGGGCCTTCTCGATCATCAATACGCTTGTGAACACCAGGCGCCCCTTCTCCTACGGGGCCCGTGGGCCCCTGTCCTCCGTGGGCCGTACCAGGCCCTGCGGAAACCATCCTGCCCCGTGATCGCACGGATACTGCCGCATCCAGTGTGCCCGCCGGAAACTAAACGGAACGGAACACTCCGCCGATTACCGGACCAGCGGGAATCATCGAGCCCCTTCGGGACGGACCACACCTGGCCGATTCCCGCCCGTCGACGCCGGGGCCGGCGCCGGCGAGGTCAGGCCCGCCGGTACCGGGTGAACAGGAAACCGTCCTCCTCCAGCATCGACACCAGCGCGAAGCGCTGCGGGACCGTGACCGCGGGCCCGGCGGCGATGCGCTGCGCGTCGCCCGCCGTGAGCATCGGGGAGACGGTCAGGCAGAGTTCGTCGAGCACACCGGCCGCCACCATCTGGCCCAGCAGCCGCGGGCCGCCCTCGGTCAGCAGCCGGGTGTGGCCGAGTCCGGCCAGGGCCCGGACGGCGCGTACGGGGTCCACGCCGATGCCGTCCCCGGCGATCACCACCCGGGCGCCCGCCTTCTCGGCGGTCGCGACACGGTCCGGGGCGGCCGCGGCGCCCGTGAGGACCAGGGTCGGCACCAGGGGCGAGGTGAACAGCGGCAGGGAGAAGTCCAGGTCCAGACTGGCGGTGACCACCGCGATCGCCGGCACCGGCCCCTGCCCGGCCGCTTCCCGCGCCGCAGTGAACTCGGCACGCGCGCGTGCCGGGCGGTACCCCTCCTGACGCACCGTTTCCGCGCCGACGACCACGACGTCCGCCAGCGCCCGCAGCGTGCCGAAGATCCGCATGTCGGCCGGGCTGGAGATGGGTTGCGAGCGCCCCTCGTGCTGGGCGGCCCCGTCCAGCGTGGCCACCATGTTCGCCCGCAGCCAGGGTTCCCGGCCCCCGGCCGCGGCCTCGGGATAGGCGTACGCGGCGGCCAGCTCGGCCAGGCTCCACTCCCGCCCGGCCCCAGCGGGCGCATCACCCGCCGGAGCACCACCAGAGGCCGGAGCTGCTGTTTCATCGGTCACAGGGAACAGGCGTCGCATGCCGTGCAGTGTTCCACGCCCCGTAGCATGGGGAACCGTGTCCTCTTCCACAGCCGCCTCCGGAACCGGCCCGATGACCGACGCGGCCCCCCTGTCCCTGTGCGCCCGCGAGCCGCGCGTCCCCGCGGACCGGCTGGTGGCCGAAATGGTGCCGCCGCCGCGGTTCGACTCGGTGCGCTTCAGCACGTACATCCCCGACCCCGCCCAGCCCAGCCAGACCGAGGCCGTCCGCGTCCTCGAGGGCTTCGCCGCGGGCCTGGGCGGTGGCACGGACGCCGGCTCGGGCAAGCGCAGGCTGTTCGGTTTCGGGAAGGCGCCGAAGAAGACCCCGTCCGGCCCCCGCGGCGTCTACCTCGACGGCGGCTACGGCGTCGGCAAGACCCACCTGCTGGCCTCCCTCTGGCACGCCACCGACGCCGAGCCCGCCCGCAAGGCGTTCGGCACCTTCGTGGAGCTGACCAACCTGGTCGGCGCCCTCGGCTTCCAGCAGACCGTCCAGACGCTCTCCGGGCACCGCCTGCTGTGCATCGACGAGTTCGAGCTCGACGACCCCGGTGACACCGTCCTGGTCTCCACCCTGCTCGGCAAGCTCGTCGACGCGGGTGTCGCGCTCGCCGCCACCTCCAACACGCTGCCGGGCAAGCTCGGCGAGGGCCGGTTCGCGGCGGCCGACTTCCTGCGCGAGATCCAGGGCCTGTCCGCCCACTTCCGCACCCTGCGCATCGACGGCGAGGACTACCGCCACCGCGGCCTGCCCGAGGCCCCGCCGCCGTACTCCGACGAGCAGGTGACCCGGGCGGCATACGCCACCGAGGGCGCCTCCCTCGACGCCTTCCCGCACCTGCTGGACCACCTCGCCAAGGTGCACCCCAGCCGCTACGGCGCCCTGACCGACGGCATCGAGGCGGTCTGCCTCACCGATGTCCGGCCGGTTCCCGACCAGTCGACGGCCCTCAGGCTCGTCGTCCTCGCCGACCGGCTCTACGACCGTGAGATACCGGTGCTCGCCTCCGGGCGGCCCTTCGACGAGCTCTTCAGCGAGGAGATGCTGAAGGGCGGCTACCGCAAGAAGTACTTCCGCGCGATCTCCCGCCTCACGGCGCT
Organism: Streptomyces deserti; assembly: GCF_054782695.1. Taxonomy (NCBI): domain Bacteria; kingdom Bacillati; phylum Actinomycetota; class Actinomycetes; order Kitasatosporales; family Streptomycetaceae; genus Streptomyces; species Streptomyces deserti. The sequence goes on along the minus strand of NZ_BAAGRZ010000011.1, from coordinate 151,133 downwards.
GGCGCGCGACGCGGGCCGCCTCGTCGACATCGCCAACTAGCCGTCATCCACACGGCCTTCACGCGGGCCGCTCACAGGCGGCCTCATTACCCCGGTCAACGCCAGTTGATCAAGAGCGATTTCGCGCCAACCAACCTGCGGTTTTCAGGCTCTCTTCAGCTTGAAACGTTAAGTTAACCCTGCAAACGGCTTTGCAGGGTTAACGTGTTTCTTGACCAGTCATTGACCAACCATTGGTGCGCGCTATATGTGCGTCGGGGGCGCGAACTGCCGGAAGGGGGGCGTATGTTCGGAGGTACGACGGCACGGACCGTGGTCCCGATCCTCGCCGCCGTCCTGCTCGCCCTCCAGTTCTTCGCACCCACCGCTTCCTTCGCATCCGCGTACCCGGTCCGTCATGTTGAGGCCAAGGCTCAGCCCGGAACTGAACCCTCCGGAAGTGCACTACGAACCGGAGTCAAACTCTCCGGGAAGGCACTGCGCGACGAGAGCGTCACCTGTCGCGGCGCCGGCCACCTCGCGAACCCGACTGGTCCCCTGCGCACCCGCGACCGGTTCCGCGCCGCGAACTCGGTCCCGGCAGCACCCGAGAGACCACTGCTGACGCTGAGCCCGTCGGCGGTACAGGAAACGGTCGGATCCGGCGCCGCGCACCACCGCACGCCGAGACCGGCCAAGGCCCACACTCCGGCCGCCCTCCAGGTCTTTCGCTGCTGAGCAACAGAGCAGTCCCCCCACCTCTGTCATGCACGTCCGACGCGCCCCCACTGCGCGCCAGGAGGAGTCACCACACCATGCAACCCCTCATCGACAACGCCCGCACGTTCGGACAGCGCCCTGAGGAGTTCGCTCGCCTCGCCGAGGGCCAGTCCCCCGACGTCCTGTTCATCACCTGCGCCGACTCCCGAGTCGTACCGGCCCTGATCACGGGCGCCCGCCCCGGCGAGCTCTTCGAGCTGCGCACCGCGGGCAACATCGTCCCGCCGCACGGTTCCGGAACCCCCACCGGCGAAGCGGCCACCATCGAGTACGCCGTGGAGGTCCTCGGCGTCAAGCACATCGTGGTCTGCGGCCACTCGCACTGCGGTGCCGTGGGCGCGGTGGTCCGGGGCGACGACCTGAGCGCCGTTCCCGCCGTACGGGACTGGCTCGCGCACGCCGCGGAGGAGCCCAAGTGCTCCGACAAGGCCGACCCGACGGTCGCCGAGGCCGTCCAGAACCACGTCCTGACGCAGCTGCAGCGGCTGCGTTCCTACCCCTGCATCGAGAAGCGGCTGACCGAGGGTCAACTCGAGCTGCACGGCTGGTATTACGAGGTCCACACCGGTGCCGTGCGGGAACACCGCGTGGACACCGACGCGTTCGAGGCGCTGTGAGGGGGCTGACCGTGCTGTCCAAGTTCCCTTATCTGCGGCAGGACTTCGCCGCCTCCATCGTCGTCTTCCTCGTCGCCGTACCGCTGTGCGTCGGCGTGGCCGTCGCCTCCGGCGTCCCGGCCGAACTCGGCCTGGTCACCGGCATCGTGGGCGGCATCGTCACCGGGCTCATGCCCGGCAGCAGCCTTCAGGTATCGGGGCCGGCCGCCGGCATGACCGTGCTGGTCTTCGAGGCCGTCAGCGAGTTCGGAGTGGCCGCACTCGGCGTGATCGTGCTGATGGCCGGTCTGCTCCAGCTCGCCATGGGCTTCCTCAAGGTCGGCCGCTGGTTCCGGGCGATCTCCGTCTCCGTCGTCGAGGGCATGCTCTGCGGCATCGGCCTGGTGATCATCGCCGGCCAGATCTACGCGGCGGCGGGCCTGAAGGCCCCGGATACCGGTATCGGCAAGATCGTGGGCCTGCCGGGGGCTTTCGCCGACGCCCTCGGCAGCACGGAGGCCCTGGCTTCCCTCGCGATCGGCGCGGGCACCATCGCCGTCATCGTGCTGTGGAAGAAGATGCCGAAGAAGGTGCAGGCCGTGCCCGGCGCCCTCGCGGCGGTGCTGCTGGCCACGCTCGTCGCCCTCGCCTTCGACCCGCCGGTCGCCACGGTCAAGGTGGAGGGTCTGCTCGGCGTCATCCAGCCGCCCGGGTCCGAGGCCTTCGGCGAGCTGGCCAGCCCGGCTATCTGGGGCACGATCATCGCGTTCGCCCTGATCGCCTCGGCGGAGAGCCTGTTCAGCGCGGCCGCCGTGGACCGGCTGCACGACGGTCCGCGCACCCAGTACGACAAGGAGATGATCGCCCAGGGCGCGGGCAACACGGTGTGCGGTGTGCTCGGCGCGCTGCCGATGACCGCGGTCATCGTACGGAGCTCTGCCAACGTCAACGCGGGCGCGAAGACCAAGGCCTCGCGTGTGCTGCACGGTGTGTGGCTGCTGCTGTTCGCCGCCGCGCTGCCGTCCGCCCTGGCGCTGATCCCGATCCCCGCCCTGGCCGGCATCCTCGTGCACGCGGGCTGGAAGCTGATCCCGTTCCGCCAGATCGCGACGCTGTGGCGGGGCCACAAGGGTGAGGCGCTCATCCTCGTGGTCACGGCCGTGGCGATCGTCGCGGTGAACATGTTCGAGGGCGTGCTCATCGGTCTGGCCCTGTCGGTGGTCAAGACCGCCTGGGAGGCCTCGCACGTCAAGCTGGAGGTCGTCGACAAGGGCGCCGGCCCGATCCAGGCGTACCTGTCGGGTAACGCGACCTTCCTGCGGCTGCCGAAGATCCTCGACAGCCTGGAGTCCCTCCCCCAGGACCGGCCGGTCGAGCTCGACCTGTCCGGCCTGCACCACCTCGACCACGCCTGCCGCACGGCTCTGGAGTCCTGGGCCGAACGGCACAGCGCGGTGGGTACGGAACCCGTGAGGGTCACGGAACCGGCGCTGGCCGGAGCGGCCGAGAAGGTCACGGCGGCCTGAGGCAACCGTTGTCCGTGAGGTGAGGCCCGGGGCGCGCACGACGTGCCCCGGGCCTCACGCATGTCCGGTCGCATCCCGGGCGTCGCCCCGCAGGTCCGGTCCGGCGGCGGGCGTGGCCCCCGACCGGACACGGGCATATCGTTACAGGAGCGGATGAAGCAAATAAAACGGACCCCTGAACGGGGAGGTCGTCATGCTCGAGGAACTGCTGACGGCGGCCGTGGCGACCGGTTCCGCGGGCCTGGTGTACGTGGCCTCGGCGGCGCGGATCGTCAAGCAGTACGAGCGCGGGGTGGTCTTCCGGCTCGGCCGCCTGCACGGCGACGTACGCCGGCCCGGGTTCAACCTCGTCGTCCCCGGGATCGACCGGCTGCGCAAGGTCAACATGCAGATCGTGACGATGCCCGTGCCCGCCCAGGAGGGCATCACGCGCGACAATGTGACCGTGCGGGTCGACGCGGTGGTCTACTTCAAGGTCGTGGATCCGACGGCCGCGATCGTCAACGTCGAGGACTACCGCTTCGCCGTCTCGCAGATGGCGCAGACCTCGCTGCGTTCGATCATCGGCAAGAGCGAGCTGGACGACCTGCTGTCCAACCGGGAGAAGCTCAACCAGGGCCTGGAGCTGATGATCGACAGCCCGGCCGTGGAGTGGGGCGTGACCATCGACCGCGTGGAGATCAAGGACGTCTCCCTGCCGGACACGATGAAGCGCTCCATGGCCCGCCAGGCCGAGGCCGACCGCGAGCGGCGGGCCCGCCTGATCAACGCCGACGCCGAGTACCAGGCCTCCAAGAAGCTGGCGCAGGCCGCCCACCAGATGGCGGACACGCCCTCCGCGCTACAGCTCCGGCTGCTGCAGACGGTGATGGCGGTGGCGGCGGAGAAGAACTCCACGCTGGTGCTGCCCATCCCGGTGGAGCTGCTGCGCTTCCTGGAGAAAGGGGCCGAGAAGGGTGCCGAGAGGGATGCCGAGAGGGGCACGGCGCAGGGTGCGGAGAAGGACGCGCAGCCGCCACCGGAACGCTTCGTCGAGGCGAGCGAACCAGCCGTCGGCAGGACACCGCACGCCGTCGAGCAGTGACGCGTGCTACGCGCGTGGTTCCCGCCGCCCGCACCAGGTGATAGACACAGCGGGGTCACAGTTCCTGTCCGCCAGCAGGAAGGCTGCCCCATGTCCGAAACCGGTCGCTCCGCGACCCGACGTGAACTGCTCGCCCGTACCGGTGCCTTGGGAGTGGGCATCGCGTTCACCGGCTCCCTCTCCGAACTCTTCGCGGGTACCGCCGCTGCGCAGCACCTGGGCCACACCGGGTACGGCCCGCTCGTACCGGACCCCAACGGGCTCCTCGATCTGCCGAAAGGTTTCCGCTATCGCGTGCTGTCCCGTGAGGGCGACCGGCTCCGCTCCGGTGAGGGCCGGGTCCCCTCCAACCACGACGGCATGGCGGCCTTCGCGGGCAGCGGGGGCCGCGTCCATCTCGTCCGCAACCACGAGAACCGCGCCAACGGCGCGGTCCCGGTCCCGGCGGTCGACGGCCTCACCTACGACCCGGCGGCCAAGGGCGGCTGTACGGCCCTGACGCTGGACGCGCGCAACCACGTCCTGTCGGAACGGGTCGCCCTCGCCGGTACGGCCGTCAACTGCGCGGGCGGGCCCACCCCGTGGGGCACCTGGCTGACCTGCGAGGAGACCGAGGACAAGGCGGGCACCGCCGGTTACGCCAAGGACCACGGCTTCATCTTCGAGGTCGACCCGGCCGACCCGCGCCGCACGGGTGCCGTACCGCTGACCGCGATGGGCCGCTTCCAGCACGAGGCGATCGCCGTCGACCCGAAGCGGGGCGTGGTCTACGAGACCGAGGACGCCTTCCAGAAGCCCTTCGGCCTCTTCTACCGCTTCCTGCCCGACAAGCCGCTCGGCGGGCGCGGTTCGCTGCGCGCGGGCGGCCGGCTGCAGGCGATGCGCGTGCCCGGCGTCCCGGACCTGTCGACGATCCAGGAGACGGGCGCCTGCTTCGACGGCATCGAGTGGGTGGACGTACCGGACCCGCAGGCCGCCCGGACCCCCATCCGGCTGCAGGACTTCGGCCCGAAGGGCATCACGCACGCGCAGAAGCTGGAGGGCTGCTACTGGGGCGGACGGTCGGTCTACTTCGTTTCGTCCTTCGCCCGCAGCGCGGAGGGCTCGGCGGCCGACCACTACGGGCAGATCTGGCGGTACGACCCGGACCGGCGCCGGCTGACCCTCGTCATCGTCTTCGGCCCGGACACCGACGTACAGCTGCCGGGCGAGTCGCCGGACAACATCTGCCTGGCCCCGAGCGGCGGCCTCATGGTCTGCGAGGACGGCGAGGGCGCCCAGCACGTCTACGGCGTGACGAGGCGCGGCGAGGTGTACGCGATGGCCCGCAACCGCCAGAACATCCGCACCCCCGATGCCCCCGAGTGGGGCGAGTTCGCCGGCGTCACCTTCTCCCCCGACGGCGAGACGATGTACGTCAACTGCTACACGCCCGGGACGACGTTCGCGGTGACGGGCCCCTGGCGCCGCTAGCCGGGCCGGGCGGGGCGGTGCGTGCCGGGGCGCCGGGTGCACGAACCCGGCGCCCCGGCGCACCATGAGGCACAGGAACGAAAAGGGGTGCCCCGTGGCGAAGACGCGCTCGAAGCGGAAGAGCACACCGTCCCTGAGGGAGCTGCTGCGGGTGCCCGGCGGCGAGCCGGTCGACCTCTCCCGGTACGACGCCGGGGCGACCCCCGGCGGCCCGAAGGAGAAGCCGGCGGGCGAGGCGGCCACCGCCGAGCTGGGCGAACGCCTCGCCGACCTGCAGGAACGCCTGTGGGCGGCGAGCACGGCGGGCGACCGGCGCCGTGTCCTGCTGGTCCTGCAGGGCATGGACACCAGCGGCAAGGGCGGCACGGTCAAGCACGTCATCGGCATGCTCAACCCCTCCGGCTGCCGGATCAAGGCGTTCAAGGCGCCCACGCAGGAGGAGCGGAGGCACGACTTCCTGTGGCGCGTCGAAAGAGCCCTCCCCACACCCGGCGAGGACGTCCTGATCGCCCGCGTCCGCGGCCTCGCCCCGCGCTCCGAGATCGACCGCCGCTACGAGCGGATCAACCGCTTCGAGAAGTCCCTCGCCGACGACGGTGTGACGGTCGTCAAGTGCTTCCTGCACATCTCGTACGAGCAGCAGCGCCGCCGCCTGCTCAAGCGCCTCGACAGGCCGGACAAGCGCTGGAAGTTCGACCCCTCCGACATCGACGACCGCTCCCTGTGGCCGGCCTACCAGGAGGCCTACGAGATCGCCCTGGAGCGCTGCTCCACCCCGTACGCGCCCTGGTACCTCGTCCCCGCCGACCGCAAGTGGTACCGCAACTGGGCGGTCGGCAGGCTCCTCCTGGAGCACCTGGAGGAGCTGGACCCGCGGTACCCGACGGCGGACTTCGACGTCGCGGAATGCCAAAAGCGTTTGCTGGCGGAGGTCCGGGCCGCGAAGAAATGACGGCACATGGTGCGGACACTGAAGTCGGCACGCCGGGGTACTCGGCGGTCATGAGCGAGAAGCAGCAGGTCAGCGGCTCCTACTGGCTTGAGACGGCACCGGACGGCCGGCACCCCGCCCTGACGGAGGACCTCGAGGTCGACGTGGCGGTGGTCGGCGGCGGGATCGCCGGGCTGAGCACGGCGTGGGAGCTGGCGCGGGCCGGGCGGAGCGTGGCGGTGCTGGAGGCCGGGCGGATCGCGGCGAGTGTCACCGGGCACACCACCGCCAAGGTCACCGCGTTGCACACCCTGATCTACGACAAGCTGCGGCGCACCCGCAGCCCCGAGGGCGCGCGGCTGTACGCCCGCTCCCAGTCCGAGGCGATCGCGCGCATGGCGGGGATCGCGGACGAGCTGGGCATCGACTGCGACTGGGAGCCGAGGAACGCGTACACCTACGTCTGTGACGCGGGGCGGGTGGACGAGCTGCGGGCCGAGGCGCGGGCGGCCCGGGAGGCGGGGCTGCCGGCCTCGTTCGTGACGGAGACCGGCCTGCCCTTCCCGGTGGCGGGCGCGGTCGAGGTCACCGGGCAGGCGCAGTTCCATCCGCGCAAGTACCTGCTGGCCCTCGCCGCCGACCTGGTCACGCGTGGCGGGCGCATCTTCGAGGACACCACCGTGGTCGGCCTGGACGAGGGCGAGCCGTGCCGGCTGTCGACGACGGCCGGGGCGACGGTGACCGCCCGGGACGTCGTGGTCGCCACGCACTACCCGATCTTCGACCGGGCGCTGCTGTTCGCCCGGCTCACCCCGCGCCGCGAACTGGTCGTCGCCGGGCCCGTCCCCGCCGACCAGGACCCGAACGGCATGTACATCACGCCCGACGAGGGCACCCGCTCGGTGCGCACGGCCCCGTACAGCGGGGACCGCCGGCTCATGATCGTCACCGGGGAGCACTTCACGCCCGGCACGGGCGACACCCGCGCCCGCTTCGAGCGCCTCACCGCCTGGGCCACCGAGCACTTCCCCGACCTGCGCATCACCCACAGGTGGGCCACGCAGGACAACGACCCCACCGACACCGTGCCGCTCGTCGGCCCGCTGCACCCGGGCGCACGGCACACGTACGTCGCCACCGGCTTCGGCGGCTGGGGCATGACCGGCGGGGTGATGGCGGGCCGGCTGCTCTCCGCGCAGATCACCGGGGAGCCGTGCGCGTGGAGCGAGCTGTACGACCCCAGGCGGCTGCGCCCGGCGGTGCGCGAAGCCCCGACCTTCCTCAAGACCCAGGCCAAGGTCGCCGGCCACTTCGTCGGGGACCGGCTGCGCCCCTCGCCGCCCGTGGAGTCCCTGCCCCCGGGCGAGGGCGCCGTCGTCCGCGTCGACGGCCACCGCCTCGCGGTCTACCGGGACGACGACGGCACCCTGCACGCCGTGTCCGCCCGCTGCACCCACCTGGGCTGCCTGGTCTCCTTCAACGCCGCCGAACGCGCCTGGGAGTGCCCCTGCCACGGCTCCCGCTTCGACACCGACGGCAAGGTCGTCCAGGGCCCGGCGACACGGCCGCTGGAGCGACGGGACATCTGAGGGGACGGGCCGCGGGGACATCTGAAGGGACGGGCCGCGGGGGCGGGGCGGCGGCCGGGGGCAGGGCGGAGGCCGCGCGGGTGATGCGGGGTCGCGTCACCGCACCGGCAGCGCACAACGGCACATGCGCACCCATATCTTCATACGGTGATCACTCCCGTACGACGCGTCGCAGCCGTCTGCGCTCTGAGCGCCGCCCTCGCCACCCTCGCGGCCTGCGGTACCGCCCGGCCTCCGCAGGCCGCCCGCCCGGCACCCTCGGTCGCACCCCCGTCGAAACCCCCGACCCTGGCCCCCGGCCCCTCCGGCCTCACCCCCGTCTTCCGGCACGGTCCCCGGACGCAGGGCAGGACCGTGGCCCTCACCTTCGACGCCGACATGACCGCCGACCAGGGGGCACGGGCCGCGGCGGGCGAGCACTTCGACAACCCCGGGCTGATCGCGACGCTCCGCGCGCTGAAGGTGCCGGCCACCGTGTTCATGACGGGCCGGTGGGCCGAGGAGTACCCGGACCAGGCCCGCTCCCTCGGACGGGATCCGCTCTTCGAGGTGGCCAACCACTCCTACAGCCACTACGCGTTCAAGGGTGACTGCTACGGCCTGCCGACCGTCCCCGAGGAGCGGATGCGGGTGGACGTGGAGCGGGCGTACGCGGCGTTCCGCAGGGCCGGGGTGCCCGAGCCGATGCCGTACTTCCGCTTCCCGGGCGGGTGTTACGACCGGCGGGCGCTGAAGGCGCTGACGCCGACCGGGGTCACGGCCGTGCAGTGGGACGTGGTGAGCGGGGACGCGTTCGCGACCGACGCCGACGCGGTCGCCCGGCAGGTGCTGGACGGGGTGCGGCCGGGCTCGGTGGTCGTCCTGCACTGCACGCGCAGCGCCGCGCCCGTGACCGAGCGGGCCGTGCGGACGATCGTGCCCGAGCTGCGCCGGCAGGGCTTCCGGTTCGTGAAGGTGTCCGAGCTGATCGGGGCGGCGGGCGGGCGGCGCTGAGCGTCCTGCGCCGGAGCATGGCGTCCTACGCTGTAGGCGTGAGCGAGGACTACTGCACCATCGCCGAGGTCGACCCGCCGCCCAGGGCGGACGGGCCGCCGTACGCGGAGTGCGTGCTGTGCCGGGAGCCGACGGAGTACCCGGAGTCGTACAAGGGGATCACCCTGTGCCCGGTGTGCGAGTGGCGGGAGGCCGAGCGGACGTCGTGCTCAGGGTGACCTGCGGGAGGTGAGCGCGCAGGCCCGCCCAGCGCGGCGGCCGTGACCAGGGCGGCCGCGCCCAGCGGCAACAGGGGGAGCGGAATGGTGCCCGACCGCGAGCCGGTGACCAGCCCGCTGACCGCCGCCCGTGCCGGGGAACCGGTGACCACCAGCGCCAGCAGCGCCGCCAGCAGGAGCGAGGGCACCGCGCGGCCGGGCGAGCGCAGCAGCGGCCAGGTGGTGAGCGCGCCGACGGCCGTGCCGAGCAGGGCGCAGACCAGCATGGCGAGCAGACCGGATGCGCCGGCGGCGGCGAGCGGCACCCGGGTGCGGTGGCCGTTGTCGGCGGGGTCGCTGATCACTGTCACGACGAGGATCGCGGCCGCGCCCAGCGCCACCGCCCCGGCCAACGCCGCCAGCAGGCAGGCCAGGTGCGCCCGCGCGGGCCCGACGGCCGCGGACACGCAGCCGCGGGCGGCGGGCGGCTCCCCCGTGACGCAGATCCGCACCAGCCAGGCGGCGACGGGCAGCAGCGCGGCGGCCGCGTACCCGAGCGAGTCGAGCACCGGTTGCCCGCCCCGCACCCCGACGGCGAGGAAGAACGTGTACAGCAGGACCGGCGGCAGCCAGCGCTGGGAACGCAGCAGGAGGGCGGCCTGGTAGCGGAGGAGGACGGTCATCCGTGGCTCTCGGCGGTGGGGTGCGGCTGCTGTCCCACGCTCAGCACGTGCCACGGCGGGCAGGCCGTCAGCAGGGCGCGAAGCAGGACGTCGGAATGCGAGGCGGGGCGGTGAGGCGGTAGGTGCCCGGGATGGTCTCCTCGGCCGAGGTGACCATCCGGTGCGCGTCGGCGGGGAGGTTTCCGTCCGGCGGGCCCTGCGCCGCGACGGTGACCTGCGGACCGGCACTCGGTGAAGGCGCCTGCGGCGTAGGGCGGTTGAGGGTGCCGTCGCACACGGTGTACGTCGCATCGGGCACGCCCGCGAGGCGGCGCGGGTCGTGGTCGACGAAGACGACGGCGCCGCCCGCCGCGGTGCGCTCGGCGACCGCCCGCTCCAGTTCCGCCCGGGCCGCCGTGTCCAGGCCCGTCCACGCCTCGTCGAGCACCAGCAGCTCCGGCTCGCCGAGCGGCGCCTGCGCGACCGCGACCTTCTGGCTGCTGCCCTTGGACAGCCGCGCCATCGGCGTACGGGCGTACGCGGCGGCCCCCAGTCGCTCCAGCCACTCGTCGGCGGCGCGGACGGCGGCCGTACGGGACAGGCCGTGCACCGTGCCGAGGTGGGTGAGGTAGCCGAGCGCCATGAAGGGCAGCGCGGGAGGAAAGCGCTCGGGGACGTACTCCGCCACTGCCTAAAGGGCGTGGAGGGACCCCCAGCGCGGGCGGCCGGTGACGCGGCCCTCGGTGGGGGCGTCGATGCCGGCGAGCAGACGCAGCAGGGTGGACTTGCCGGACCCGTTGGTGCCCGCTACGCGGACGAGGGTGCCGGGCGTCACCACCAGGTCGACACCGCGCAGGATCCAGGGGCCGCGTAAGCCGTAGCGGCGGCCGACGCCTTCCAGGCGCAGATCGCGTTGCATGGGGCCATCTTCTCGTGCGGCTCTCCCGGGTTGGCACACTGGACGGCGTGACCCACGAGCAGACCCCCGTGAACGACAGCCCCTTCCGGTCCGAGCCCAGCGCGCGCGACGAGGCACCGCAGTTCGTGCTGCCGCTGGTCGTACGGATCGAGAAGGCCGCCCCGCCCGCCCGTACGGACGCGCTGGAGACCGCGGCGCGGGCCGTGCTGGTGATGCTGAGCGACGAGCGGTCGGTCGGTGACGGGGAGTGGGCGCAGGCGGTGCGGGACTGGCAGGACTCCCGGATCCGCAAGGTGGTGCGGCGGGCACGGGGCGCCGAGTGGCGGCGGGCGGAGGCCCTGCCCGGCATCACGGTCACCGGCAAGTCCGCGGAGGTCCGCGTCTTCCCGCCCGTCCCGCTGGACGGCTGGCCCAAGGACCTCGCCCGCCTCCAGGTCTCCGGCACCGACCTCGACGACCCGGAGCCGCCGGTGGACGCGGACCTGTCCGCCCCCGTGCTGTGGATGAACCCGGACCTCGGCATGTCGGCGGGCAAGGCGATGGCGCAGGCGGGCCACGCCGCCCAGCTCGCCTGGTGGGAGCTGTCCGACGAGGAGCGGGCCGCCTGGCGCGACGCGGGCTTCCCGCTGGCCGTACGCACGCCCGCCCCCGCCCGCTGGCGTCAACTCCTCGACGCGGGGCTGCCGTTGGTGCGCGACGCGGGTTTCACGGAGATCGCGCCCGGGTCGTGCACGGTCGTCGCGGACCATCCGGCGTTGCGGTAGGAGCACGCGCCGGGGCCACATGTCTGAGGCCACATGCCCGAACAGGACCCCGTCGATTTCGGGTACCGGCCGGAACCGCCGGAACCTCAAATGTTGCTCTGAACGTGCCCGTGAAGGGGTTCGGGCCCGTGCCCCGGGGCCATACCCCCTCCACGTCCGGAGACGCCCCGGCCCGACCGGACGGCCGGATGGCCGACAGGCCAGATGGTCGAGGGGCCGGGTGGAGCGGTGAAGGAGGGGGACGATGGAGCGACTGGGAACGGGCATCGGGTGGCGGCCGGAGATCGCGGACGCCGTGGAGCGCATGCCGGGGGTCGACTGGGTCGAGGTCGTGGCCGAGAACGTCTGCCCCGGGCATCTGCCCGAGTCGCTGGAGCGGCTGCGCGGGCGCGGGGTGACCGTCGTGCCGCACGGCGTCTCGCTCGGCCTCGGCGGCGCCGACCGGCCCGACGAAGGCCGACTGACCTCGCTGGCCGAGCGGGCTCAGGCGCTGGGGTCGCCGCTGGTCACCGAGCACATCGCGTTCGTCCGGGCGGGCGGTGCGCTGACCGCGTCCGGGCGTCTGGAGGCGGGCCATCTGCTGCCCGTGCCGCGCACGCGGGACGCGCTCGACGTGCTGTGCGAGAACGTGCGCATCGCGCAGGACGCGCTGCCCGTGCCGCTCGCCGTCGAGAACATCGCCGCGCTCCTCGCCTGGCCGGGCGAGGAGATGACCGAGGGGCAGTTCCTGTACGAGCTGGCCGACCGGACCGGGGTGCGGCTCCTCATCGACGTGGCGAACCTGCACACCAACCACGTCAACCGCGGCGAGGATCCCGCCAAGGCGCTGGCCGAACTGCCCCTGGAGGCCATCGCGTACGTCCATGTCGCGGGCGGCTTCGAACGCGACGGCGTCTGGCACGACAGCCACGCCCATCCCGTGCCCGCCCCGGTCCTCGACATCCTCACCGACCTCGCGTCCCGGGTCGCTCCGCCGGGAGTACTACTGGAACGCGACGAGAACTTCCACGAACCGGCTGACCTGGAGCGGGAGTTGGAGGCGATTCGCGGGGCCGTACGGAAAGGCCGGACATCGGCTGCGCCGCCCGCCGTCCCCCCGACAACCGCCCGGGACGCCGACGAGCACCCCGCCGACACCGAGCCCGCCCGGCAGCGCCTCGCGCTCGCGCAGACCGCGCTGCTGTCCGCGCTCGTCGCCGGGACGCCGGTGCCGGAGGGCTTCGACCGGGTGCGGGTGGGCGTGCAGGCGCGGGCGCTCGCCGGGAAGCGGGCGGACGTCGTGGCGAAGGTCGCACCGGAGCTGCCGGCGATCCTCGGGAACGGGGACCAGGGCTACCGGGCCGCGTACCTCACCTACGCGCAGCGGCACCCGATGACCGGCGGATACCGGCAGGACGCGCTGGACTTCGCCGAGTGGTTGCTGACGGACGGACAGCTGAACGAGGCGCGGGCACGACGCGAGCTGCGCGAGTGGTGGCTGGAACGCTCGGGCCCGACGCCACGCTCGGGGCGACCGACCGTACGCCTGGCCCGCACGGCGCGGAGGGTGTTGCTGCGGCGTTGAGGGGGGTGGGCCTGCGGGGTGGTTGGTGCTGGGGTGGCCGGGCAGGGCAGGACAGGTCGCGCAATCCGGGCGGCGCCGGCGGAGTGCCGCCCGCACCCTCGCAGCGGCCCGTGCCGCCCCAGTCGGCATGCCCGCCTGCGGAGTGCGCCGAGCGTGCCTCGCCTACGCCACGCCCAGCTCCCCCGCCAGTCGGCCCCCCGACCCCCGTCCACCCCGGAGTGTGCCGGGATTAACACCCCAACCGCGCATAGACAGCACCACGTCCGGTTCGGTCTGCCAAATCCCCGTATGTCGTCCACTCAAGCTCCCCCATTCGCCCGCAGTGACCAGGTTTCAACCCTTCAGTGTCGTAGGGCAGTTGGCGTAGACCCCGCAGTAATATGCCAATCCCGCACCCGAAGCGCACTAGCGTGCGGTGCCGCAACAGGAGGCACCATGCGACCGCGACACCCCATCAAGGGCAGAGGCATATTCAGTGGCACCGGGCTCATCATCACGGGCCTGGCGGCGACGCTCGCCGCGCTGCTCTTCCCGATCTGGTCGTACGCCGACCGGTCGGGGACGGGAGTGGACGTACTGAACGCCCAGACCGTGTCGACGCGTTACGGGCCGCTGTCCGCGCTCGACCGGGACTTCGTCGCCAAGGTCCGGCTGGCCGGGCTGTGGGAGCTGCCGGCCGGGCAGCAGGCGCAGGTGAAGGGGACGACCCCGGCCGTGCGGACGGCGGGGCGGCACCTCATCGAGGGGCACACGTTTCTGGACGAGCGCGTGCGGGATGTCGCCGCACGGCTCGGGCTCGAACTGCCCAACGAGCCGAGCGACCAGCAGAAGGAGTGGCTGGGGATCCTCAACACCTCGCAGGGCGTGGACTACGACCGGCAGTTCGCCAACCTCCTGCGGCTGGCACACGGCAAGGTCTTCTCGGTCGTCGCCCAGGTACGCGCGAGCACCCGCAACTCCCTGGTGCGCGACCTCGCCGACGACGCGAACACCACCGTGCTGGACCACATCAAGGTGCTGGAGGCCACCGGGTACGTCGACTTCGACGCGCTGGCCCGGGAGATGGCAGCCGGGAGCACAGCTCCGGCCACCCCCTCGCCCGCCCCGCCGGGCCCGGTCTCCGATCCGGCCCCGGCGATCCCGGTGACACCGTCACCGTCGCCGAGTTACCCGCTCCCGCCGCCCGCCTCCAGCCCGCCGCCGCGCGAGTTCGAGGACTCCTGATCCCTGCCCCCGGGACGGCAAGCGGAACGTCACATACCGACAACACTCCGTCCGCATCGTGAACGAGGCATGGTGTTTCCGTGCCCGTGTCACATACAAACAACTCATGTTCTGGGTCCTTCTTCTGCTGCTGGCCTGGGCCGTCGCCGGCACGGCGGGTACGCGGCTGTGCCTGGCCGCCGTACGCGCGGCGGCCGCGGACTCCCACGACGCGACCACGGGACGGGGACGTGAACTGACGCTGTACGAGGCCGCCTTCCTGTGCGGCGGGCCGCGGCGCGTCGCCGACGTCACCCTCGTCTCCATGGCCCGCCAGCGCCGGCTGCTGCTCGCCCACACCGGCTGGGCCACGGTCGTCGACCCGCGCGGCCGGGACGAGATGGAGCGGTCGGTGATAGGGGCGATCGGGCCGGAGGGGCAGTCCCGTATCGCGCCGGTGCGGGCCGCCGCCGCGGCGGCGGACGCGGTGGGCGGTATCGCCGACCGACTGGTCAGCGCGGGACTCGCCGTGCCCGACGGGACCCATACGACGGTCGCCGCCGGGGTCCGCCAGGTGCGGCTCGCGGCGGTGACGGTGCTCGCGCTGGGCACGGTCGCCCTGCTGATGCCCGCCCCGCCGGACATGCCGCGCCATCTGGTCGCCCTGTGGTTCGCGCTGCCGCTCGCCCTGACGCTGAGCTGCCTGGCCATCGCGCGGATCGAGGTCCACCCGTACTCGCGCTGGGCCTCCCCCGCCGGTCAGCGGCTGCTCGGCGCGCTCGCCCGGCACGCCGACGGCGCCGGTGACGACCGTACGTACCTCACGTCCGTCGCCGTACGCGGCATCCGCGCGGTCGGCGAACCGGACCTGCGGGCCGCCTTCGCGCACCGCAAGACGCAGCGGGAGACGTACGGCGAGACGTACGGCGAGGCGCACGACTGACAGGCCGGGGGCCCACAGGGGCATCGGCGCCGACACCGGCAGTCGATGCCTGCCTGTCCCGACAGCCGACCTGGAGGCGTATCTGCCGGAGGGCCGCCTTCGGGTGCGGCGCGCGGCGTGCGCGCCGCACCCGGAACCGAGGCCGAAGGCCCCGGGCAAACCCAGGGCCGGACAGTCCGCCCGCTGATCACCCGCTGATCAGGCGAGCCCGGCGACCAGCTCGGCGATGTCCTTGCGGCGCCCGGTGAAGAACGGCACCTCCTCGCGGACGTGCCTGCGGGCCTCCGAACCGCGCAGGTGACGCATGAGGTCGACGATGCGGTACAGCTCGTCGGCCTCGAAAGCCAGGATCCACTCGTAGTCGCCGAGGGAGAACGAGGCGACCGTGTTGGCGCGCACGTCCGGGAAGCCGCGGGCCATCTTGCCGTGGTCGGCGAGCATGCGGCGGCGATCCTCGTCCGGCAGCAGGTACCAGTCGTACGACCGCACGAAGGGGTAGACGCTGACGTAGTCGCGGGGCGTCTCGTCGGCGAGGAACGCCGGGATGTGCGAGCGGTTGAACTCGGCGGGGCGGTGCAGCGCCATGTTCGACCACACCGGAGTCAGGGCACGCCCCAGCCTGGTGCGGCGGAAGAGGTTGTACGCCTCCTGGAGCTGGTCGCTGGTCTCGGCGTGCCACCAGATCATGAGGTCGGCGTCCGCGCGCAGACCCGACACGTCGTACGTGCCGCGGATCGTCACGTCCTTGGCGGCGAGCTGGTCGAACAGCTCCTGGACCTCGTCGGCGTACCCCGTGCGGTCCTCGGGCAGTACGTCCTTCAGCTTGAAGACGGACCAGAGCGTGTAGCGGATGACCTCGTTGAGGTCCTTGGCCAGCTTGCCCTTGTTCGGGATCCGGTCGGGGGCGGTGGTGGGGGCGTCGTCACTCATGGTCCTCATTCTCCTGCTCCGCCGTGCAGACTCTGCACCGGGTGGGCGGTGAGCTCCTGCACACCGCGCAGGTCACCGTGGATCTGGTCGACGGCGGCGTACGCGCTCGCGACGCAGGCGGGGATGCCGACGCCGTCGTACACCGCGCCGCACACCGCCAGCCCCGGCAGCTTGGCGACGTGCTCGCGGATGCGGGCCACGCGCGCGTGGTGGCCGACGAGGTACTGGGGCAGGCCGTCGGTCCAGCGGGTGACCCGGGTGGCGACGGGGGTGACGTCCAGGCCGGTCGCCGCCTTCAGGTCGTGCCGGGAGACGTCGACGAGCTCGGCGTCGTCCCGCTGGAGGATCTCCGTCTCGCCGTACCGCCCGACGGAGGTGCGCAGGACGACCAGGTCCGGGTTCTCCTCGGCGATCCAGCCCCACTTCTGGGAGGCGAAGGTGGACGCCTTGATGGTGCGCCCGTCGACGGGCGGCACCAGGAAGCCGCTGCCCTCGGGGAGGGCGGTCTCGGCGCGGCGGTAGGCGAGGGTGACCAGCGCCATGGAGGCGTACTCGACGGCCGCCAGCTCGGCTGCCGCGGCGGGCGCCTCGGGCTTCAGCAACCCGGCGGCGACGGGCGCGGGGACGGCGACGATCACGGCGTCGGCGTACAGCTCCCGGCCCCCGGCGACCACCCGCCAGGCGGCGTGCGGCTGGGCCGCCGGGGGGTGTTCCGTGGATCGGCCGCTTCCCTGTACCGACGCGTCCGCCACCCCGTGCCCCGGCTCCGCGCCCGCTGCCGGCTCGGCGCCGCCCTGCCCCGGCGGTCCCACCCTGCGCAGCTCCGTCACCGGCGCGCCGGTCAGGATCTCACCGCCGCGTGCCCGCACGGACTGCGCCACCGCGAGCGGGAGGGTGCCGACCCCGCCCTCGACGCCCATGAACACCGGCCCGGTCTGCTGGGCGGTGGCCGTCTTGGCCTGGATCGCGCGGACCGCCTCCGTCAGAGAGGTGTGGGTCCGGGCGGCCTGGAAGAGGTGCGGGACCGCCGAGCGCATCGAGATGCGGTACGCGTCGCCCGCGTACACCCCGCCCAGCAGCGGCTCCACCAGGCGGTCGACGACCTCGCGGCCGAGTCGCGCCGCCACGTACTCCCCCACCGCTACATCGTCGCCGACCTCCGTGCGGGGCAGCTCGGCGTCGCGCTCGATGCGGGCCAGGCCCTCGTCGGACAGGACACCGGAGAGGGCGGACGCGGTGCCGGGGACGCCCATCACATGGCCCTTGGGCATGGGGCGCAGCGCGCCGCGGGTCCAGATCGAGGCCGTCGCGGTCGCCGGGGGCCGGAGGCGGTCGGCGAGGCCGGCCTCGCGGGCCAGGGCCACCGCCTCGGGGCGGCGGGCCAGCATGGACTCGGCGCCGAGGTCGACGCGCACGCCCGCGATCTCGCCGGGCAGCAGCTTGCCGCCGACCCGGTCCGAGGCCTCCAGCACGGTCACCCGCGCACCGCGCTGCAGCAGCCGGTGCGCCGCGGCCAGTCCCGCGATGCCCGCCCCGATGACGACGACATGCCCGCCGCCCGTACGTGATCCGCTCATGGCTCCACCTTCTCAGACGCCACTGACCGTCACGCGAGGGCCGTGTGGCCCCGCCGAGTCCCGACCGTGACCTGTTCGGGACCGTTCCGCGCCAACGTCCGGCACCCCTGCGGCGTCGAAGAAGCGTCAGTCGTCACGAGACCCTCGGGGGATGCCCACATGCGCACACGACGATCCGTACACCCCGCCCAGGCCCTGGCCGGAATCCTGCTGGCCGCGGCCCTCACGCTCACCGGGTGCACCGGCGCGGACGACACCGCCGCCGGGGGCAGTGCCGCCGACAAGGCGGCCTCGCGGGCGGACGGCCGGGAGGGTGCCCCCGGCGGCTACGCGGACGGTGACGCGAGCGGCACCGAGGCGAGCGCCCCGCCCAAGGTCACCGCGAGCCACATCATCCGCACCGCCTCGCTGACCGTGCAGGTCGAGGACGTCCCGAAGGCCCTGGACAAGGCCCGCGCGACCACCGAGAGCGCGGGCGGCTACGTCGGCGACGAGACCACCACCCGCGACGAGGACGGCCACGAGCACACCCGGGTCGTGCTGCGCGTGCCCGTCGACCGGTACGAGGAGGTCCTCGCCGACCTGGAGGGCGCCGGCAAGCTCATCGAGCGCAGCGCGAAGGCGCGAGACGTCACCGACCAGGTCGTCGACGTGGAGAGCCGTATCAAGTCACAGCGCGCGAGCGTGGCCCGGATCCGGGCGCTCATGGACCAGGCCACCAAGCTCAGCGACGTGGTGACGCTGGAGGGCGAGCTGAGCTCCCGTCAGGCCGACCTGGAGGCGCTGCTCGCCCAGCAGGCGTCCCTGAAGGACCGCACGAGCCTGGCCACCATCACCCTCTCCCTGTCCGAGACGCCGGTGAAGAAGGCCGCGAAGGACGACGACGGCCCGGGGTTCGTGGACGCGCTGGCGGGCGGCTGGGACGCGTTCGTGACGATGCTGCGCTGGCTTGCGGTGGCGGTCGGCGCGGTGCTGCCGTTCGCCGCCGTGGCGGCCCTGATCGTGCTGCTGTGGCTGCGGGTCGTACGTCCCCGGCTGCCCCGCCGCGCGCAGCCCGCACCGGCCATGAGTGCGCGGGGCCCACTGCCGACGGCCCGCCCCGCGCCGGACTCCGCGAGCTCCCCGCAGCCCGGGGAGCGGGACTGACAGGACTGACAGGACTGACAGGACTGACAGGACTGACAGGACTGAAATGCCCTGTCCGCGTAGCGTGTTCGCATGAGCATGAGCCGTACGCGCAGTGGGCGGGAACGACTGGTCGTGATCGGCGGCGACGCCGCGGGGATGTCCGCGGCGTCGCAGGCGCGCCGTCTGAAGGGCCCCGACGAGCTGGAGATCGTGGCGTTCGAACGCGGCCACTTCACCTCCTACTCGGCGTGCGGGATCCCGTACTGGGTCGGCGGCGACGTCCCCGAACGAGACCAGCTGATCGCGCGCACGCCCGAGGAGCACCGGGCACGGGACATCGACGTGCGGCTGCGCACCGAGGTCACGGAGATCGACGTCGCCGGGCAGCGGGTACGCGCGCGTGACGTGGATTCCGGCGCCGATTCCTGGACGCCGTACGACAAGCTCGTGATCGCGACCGGCGCCCGACCTATCCGCCCGGACATGCCCGGCGTGGACTCCCCCGGGGTCCACGGGGTGCAGACCCTGGACGACGGCCAGGCCCTGCTCGACACGCTCACGCGCACGCGTGGCCGCCGGGCCGTGGTCGTCGGCGCCGGCTACATCGGCGTGGAGATGGCCGAGGCACTCATCAACCGCGGCTACGAGGTGACGGTCGTCAACCGCGGCGAGGAGCCCATGGCGACCCTGGACCCGGACATGGGCCGCCTGGTGCACGAGGCCATGGAGGGCATGGGCATCACCATGGTCGACGACGCCGAGGTCACCAAGGTCCTCACCGGTGACGACGGCCGGGTGCGGGCGGTGGCCACGGACGACGCCGAGTTCCCGGCGGACGTCGTCGTCCTCGGCATCGGCGTACGCCCCGAGACGACCCTCGCCAGGGCGGCCGGGCTGCCCCTGGGCGCGCACGAGGGTCTGCTCACGGACCGCTCGATGCGGGTGCGCGGCCACGAGAACATCTGGGCCGGCGGCGACTGCGTCGAGGTCCTCGACCTGGTCTCCGGCCAGGAGCGGCACATCGCCCTCGGCACGCACGCCAACAAGCACGGGCAGGTCATCGGCACCAACGTCGGCGGCGGTTACGCCACCTTCCCCGGCGTGGTCGGCACGGCGGTCAGCAAGGTCTGCGACCTGGAGATCGCCCGCACCGGCCTGCGCGAGAAGGACGCGCGACGCGTCGGCCTGCGGTTCGTGACGGTCACCATCGAGTCGACCAGCCGCGCGGGCTACTACCCGAACGCCTCCCCCATGACGGTGAAGATGCTCGCCGAACACCGCACGGGGCGGCTGCTCGGTGTCCAGATCGTCGGCCGGGAGGGCGCGGGCAAACGGGTGGACATCGCGGCGGTCGCCCTCACGGCCGGGATGACGGTGGAGGAGATGACGTCCCTGGACCTCGGGTACGCCCCACCGTTCTCGCCGGTGTGGGATCCGGTGCTGGTGGCGGCCCGCAAAGCGGCGGCGAAGGTGCGCGAGGGCGCCTTGTGACCCGCCCCTGTGGCACGTCCCTACGCCGTCCCGGTGATCCGGTCGATGGCCTGCCGCGCCTGCTCGGCCGGCGGCCGCGACGGCAGGGACGACACCGACGCCGCGGCGCTCACAGCGGGCGGCTGCTCCCCCGCCGGCTTCGCGTGCGCGGCGACCCGCGCGGACCGCAGCCGATGACTCACCGCCTCGTCCAGCGTCACCGGCCGCTGCATCTGGGCAGCGAGCCGCCCGGCCTCCTGGCCGAGCCGGGCGACGTCCTCCCAGGGGAGCCGCACCACCAGGTTCAGTTCGGCCTCGCCGTCGGGCAGAGCGTGCATCGGAGGAGTAAATCGGTCGTTCATCGCCTGTTCCTCACGTCGGCCCCGCGGCCCCTTCCCCGTGCCGCGGGCGGTTGAGGACACATACGCACGCACACCCGGCCGCGTTCACGCGGTGCGCGGAGTTCACCGATTCGCCGATCCCGTCCCGGGCACAAGTGTGATGTGGTGATCCCCGTCCATGACGTGAACCCGGTGCGGCACACCCCCTGGGTGACGTACGCCCTGCTCGCCGCGAACTTCTTCGTGTTCCTGTCCACGCCCGGCATCGCCGGTTCCGTGGCGGGCGAGAGCAGTCTGGCCCAGCTGTGCCATCTGCAGGCGTTCCTGGACCAGTACGCGGTGGTGCCGCGCGAGCTGATCCACCATCAGATGCCGCGGCTGGTGCCCACGGGCGACATCGGGGTGGGGCCGCAGGGCCCGGGGTGCGTCGTCGGCCCGCCGGACTACGCAAAGTCCCCGGAGCTGAGCGTCCTGACGGCGATGTTCCTGCACGGCAGCTGGCTGCACCTGCTGGGCAACATGCTCTTCCTGTGGATCTTCGGCAACAACATCGAGGACCGCATGGGCCACCTCCGCTTCGCGCTGTTCTACGCCGTCTGCGGCTACGCGGCGTCGTACGGCTTCGCGCTCCTCAACGCCGACTCGGGCGAGCCGCTGATCGGCGCCTCCGGGGCGATCGCCGGGGTCCTGGGCGCCTACCTGGTGCTGTATCCGAAGGCCCGTGTCTGGGTGCTCGTACCGTTCCTGATCTTCCTGCCGCTGCGGCTGCAGGCCTGGATCGTGCTCGGGCTGTGGTTCGTGCTCCAGGCCGTGTACTCCTCCGGGGAGGGCGTCGCCGACGCCGGCACCGTGGCGTACGCGGCGCACATCGTCGGCTTCGTCGCCGGCATGCTGATCGCCTGGCCGCTCAGGCCCGGCACGCCGCCCCCGCCGGAGCCGCGCGGCCTGCTGTTCGGCAGGCGGGCGCGCCCCCGGCACACCTGGTGAGCGCCCCTCAGCCGGCCGTCTGCGTGTGGACGTACTCCACGAGTCGGGTCAGCGCGTCCGGGTCGGTGGACGGCAGCACGCCGTGGCCGAGGTTGAAGACGTGGCCCTCCAGGCCGGCCGCCGCGGCCAGGACCTCGCGGGTCTTGGCCTCGACCGCCTCCCGGTTGGAGAACATCACGGTGGGGTCGAGGTTGCCCTGGAGCGCCTTGCCGGGGCCGACGCGGCGGGCGGCCTCGTCCAGCGGGACGCGCCAGTCGACGCCGACGACGTCCGCGCCGGCCTCGCCCATGAGCTTCAGCAGCTCGCCGGTACCGACACCGAAGTGGATGCGCGGCACCCCGTATGAGGCGACCGCCTCGAAGACCTTGCGCGACGCCGGCATCACCGAGCGCCGGTAGTCCACCGGGGCCAGCGCCCCGACCCAGGAGTCGAACAGCTGGACCGCCGAGGCGCCCGCCTCGATCTGGACCTTCAGGAACGCCGCCGTGATGTCCGCGAGACGGTCGAGCAGGTCGGCCCACAGCTCGGGGTCGCCGTACATCATCGCCTTGGCGTTCTCGTACGTGCGGGACGGTCCGCCCTCCACGAGGTAGCTCGCGAGGGTGAACGGGGCGCCCGCGAAACCGATGAGCGGGGTGCCGCCGAGCTCACGGGTCAGCAGGCCGATCGCCTCGGTGACGTACGAGACGTCCTCGGGGGCCAGGTCGCGCAGCCGGTCGAGGTCCGCGCGGGTGCGGATCGGGTTCTCGACGACCGGGCCGACGCCGGGCTTGATGTCCAGGTCGATGCCGATGGCCTTGAGCGGGACGACGATGTCGCTGAAGTAGATCGCCGCGTCCACGTTGTGGCGGCGCACCGGCTGGAGCGTGATCTCGCAGACCAGCTCGGGCCGCATGCAGGATTCCAGCATCGGAATGCCCTCGCGCACCTTGCGGTACTCCGGCAGGGAGCGCCCGGCCTGCCGCATGAACCACACCGGCGTGTGCGGCACCGGTTCGCGCCTGCACGCCTTCAGGAAGGCTGAATCCTTGACCGCGTCGGACGTCGCGGCCGGCTGCTTGCCCGAGGGGCTTCCGTTGGCACTCACGACGGCAAGTGTCCCACGGCGGCCGGCGCGGCTCGGCCCGGGTGCGGGGTGCCGCGTGGGCCGCCCCGGGTGTCTTGCCCTGCGCGAGCCCCCCGTTCCCCTTAATCTTCCCCGCATGGCTGCGGCTCAGGGACGACTGTCGGACGGCGCTGGCGGAATGGACGAACCCAAGGACACCGAGGAAGACCCCCGGGAGGGGGGCAGCACCCCGCTGCCCTTCCGGGCCGCCGTCGACGCGCTCAGGGCGGCGCGGCTGCGGCCCCAGATCGAGGTGGAGCCGACGCGCCCGCCGCAGCGTCTCGCCCCGTACGCGTACGCGCTGGAGGCCGCGGTCGTCGACGGCGAGCAGGACCTCGCCGACGGCCGCCTGGTGCTGCTGTACGACCCGGCCGGGCACGAAGCCTGGCAGGGCACGTTCCGGCTGGTGACGCTGGTGCGCGCCGAGCTGGAGCCGGAGATGGCCGCGGACCCGCTGCTGCCCGACGTGTGCTGGTCGTGGCTGACCGGCGCGCTCCAGGCGCGCGGGCTGACGTACGGCGAGCCGAGCGGCACCGTCACGCGCGCGAGTTCCCACTACTTCGGCGGGCTGTCCGCGCGCCCGGCGGCCTCGCAGATCGAGATCCGCGCGTCCTGGACGCCCCGTGAGGGCCTCGGCGGGGTCCCGGACACGGCCGCGCACCTGGCCGCCTGGGGCGATCTGCTCGCCCAGGTCGCGGGTCTGCCGCCGGCCGGCCCCGGGGAGGCGTCGGTGGTGACCCTGCCGCAGCGCAGGGGCCCGCAGCCACGCTGAGATCCTCCAGCGCGCTCCAGGGTCACTCACCGTCACGATCGAAACCGTCACTTTGTCGATACGGCCACTTTCGAGCGCGTATCGACATGATCCGAAACCGTTCGATCTTCGAATGATCGATCGCATGTCCGAATTGCACGGATTGTTACTCACCAGATCGTGATCATTCCCTAAAGGACGCCGGGTTTGGTGCCGAAGACGACTGTGACCTTGAAAGCACGGTTCGTCCCGGCTTCACCCCCACGAGCCGGCCCCGTCCCGCACCCCAGGAGGCCTGGTGTCCGTTCTCCTCGAGCAGCCCGCAAGCCTGGTCGCCTACCGCCCGAACAAGCCGACCGCCATGGTGGTCGTGGCCGACCCGCGCGTCCGCTCCACCGTCACCCGTCATCTCTGGGCGCTCGGTGTGCGCGATGTCATCGAAGCCTCGTCCATCGCGGAGGCTCGTCCCCGCATCGGCAACCCCCGCGACATCTGCGTCGCCGACGTCCACCTGCCGGATGGCTCCGGCCTCACCCTCCTGTCCGAGACCCGCGCCGCGGGCTGGCCCAACGGGCTCGCCCTGTCCGCCGCCGACGACATCGGCGCCGTGCGCAACGCCCTGGCGGGCGGCGTGAAGGGCTACGTCGTCACCGGCACCCGCACCAACGTCGGGCTCCCCACCCGGCCGGGTGCCGCTCCCATCGGCGCCGCCGCCGCACGTCTGCACCGCCGCCCCCCGGGTGCTCCGAGCCACCCGGGCGGCTACCGCGAGCTGTCCGGCCGCGAGGTCGAGGTGCTGCGGCTGGTGGCGGAGGGCCAGTCGAACAAGGCGATCGGCGTCTCCATGGGCCTGTCCGCGCTGACCGTCAAGAGCCACCTCGCCCGCATCGCCCGCAAGCTGGGCACCGGCGACCGCGCCGGGATGGTCGCGGTGGCCCTGCGGACCGGCATCATCCACTGAATCCGCACGACCCACCCCGTCGCACCACCTCCTCCCCACCCTGCCCCCGACATCCCCACTGTTCGCTGACGTGAACGGGACCGGCGCTGGTCCCGGCTCACGTCCCGCACGGCTCGTGAACCCGGGACGTCACCGACCTGACTGGTTTACGACCCCACGGCGCCCGCCGACGGAACGTTCCGTCGGCGGGCGCCGTCGCTGCACGGATACTCTTGACATGTGACCGACGCCCATGAAACCGCAGCAGACAGTTCACTGCGAACCACCGGAGGCGCCCCTCCGGACGACGACGGATCTTCTGCTACGGAGGCGCCGATCCCTTTGCTCGAACCCCGTGACGGCATTCCGCCCGTGATCGCGGACGAGGCCGCTCTCGCCGAGGTGATCGCCGCCTTCGCCGCGGGCTCCGGCCCCGTCGCCGTCGACGCGGAGCGCGCCTCCGGCTACCGATACGGCCAGCGCGCCTATCTGGTCCAGCTGCGCCGCGAGGGCGCCGGGACCGCGCTGATCGACCCCGTGGCCTGCCCCGACCTGACCGCCCTCGGCGAGGCGCTGTCCGGCGTGGAGTGGGTGCTGCACGCGGCCACCCAGGACCTGCCCTGCCTGCGGGAGATAGGCATGGTGCCCGCCCGCCTCTTCGACACCGAGCTGGCCGGGCGGCTCGCCGGGTTCCCCCGGGTCGGCCTCGGCGCGATGGTCGAGGGCGTCCTCGGCTTCGTCCTCGAGAAGGGCCACTCGGCCGTCGACTGGTCGACCCGTCCGCTGCCCGAGCCCTGGCTGCGGTACGCGGCCCTCGACGTCGAGCTGCTCGTCGACCTGCGGGACGCCCTGGAGAAGGAGCTGGACCGGCAGGGCAAGCTGGAGTGGGCCCGCCAGGAGTTCGACGCCATCGCCTCGGCTCCGCCGCCGGAGCCCCGCAAGGATCCATGGCGCCGTACGTCCGGCATGCACAAGGTACGGCGACGCCGGCAGCTGGCCGTCGTACGCGAGATGTGGCAGACGCGGGACCGGATCGCGCAGCGGCGGGACGTCTCGCCGGGCAAGGTCCTGTCGGACGCGGCCATCGTGGAGGCCGCGCTCGCCATGCCGGCCAGCGTGCACGCCCTGGCCGCCGTGAACGGCTTCGGGCATCGGATGGGGCGGCGGCAGCTGGAGCAGTGGCAGGCGGCGGTCGATCGGGCCAAGGCGCTGTCGGACTCGCAGTTGCCGCAGCCCGGGCAGCCGGTGATCGGGCCACCGCCGCCGCGGGCGTGGGCCGACAAGGATCCGGCGGCCGCGGCGCGGCTGTCGGCGGCCCGGACGGCGGTGTCGGCGTTGGCCGAGGAGCTCAACATGCCGCAGGAGAATCTGATCACCCCGGACACGGTGCGGCGGCTCTGCTGGGAGCCGCCGAAATCGCTTGACGCCGAGTCCGTGGGTGCCGCGCTGGCCGGTTGGGGTGCGCGGCCGTGGCAGGTCGAGCTGGTGACGCCTGTGCTGCTGGCCGCGCTGGCCGTGAAGGGTGCCTAGCCGCCGTAGGACTCTTCGCCGTACGGCGGCTGCGGGTTTCCTGTGGTTGCTCGTGCCCCTTCAGGGGCTGGTCACCTCGTGGCCCCCTTCATGAAGCCGTTGTAGATGTACCGCTGCAGGCACAGGAAGACGATCAGGGTCGGCAGGATCACCAGGACCGCTCCTGCCGAGATCGTTTCCCAGTGGGCGCCGAAGGGGCCCTTGAAGCGGAACAGGGACGTCGAGATCACGCCAAGATCCTGGGACGGCATGTAGAGGAACGGGATGTAGAAGTCGTTGTAGACGGTGATGCCCTTCACGATCACCACTGTCGCGATCGCCGGTTTGAGAAGCGGGAAGATGATCTTGCGGTAGATCGTGAAGGCGCCCGCGCCGTCCAGACGGGCCGACTCGTCCAGGGAGACCGGGATCGACCGTACGAACTGCAGGAAGATGTAGATCGAGACGATGTCGGTGCCCATGTAGAGCGCGATCGGCGCCCACAGGCTGTCGAACATGCCGAAGCTGTTGACGATCTGGAAGGTCGCCACCTGGGTCGTCACCCCGGGGACGAGGGCGGCGACGAGGAAGAGGGCGACGACCAGTTTCCGGAAGCGGAACGTGAAGCGGTCGATCGCGTACGCCGTCATCGAGCCGATGAGGACGGTGCCTCCGATGGCCACGAGCAGGATGATCGCCGTGTTGCCGAACGCCGACAGCATCCGGCCGTCCTGGAATGCCGTCACGTAGTTGCCGAAGTTGAGCGGGTCGTCCGGGAGCGTGAGGGCTCCGTCGCCCCTCGCCATCTCCTCCTCCGTCTTGAGGGAGGTCAGGAAGACGGCGGCGAGCGGCAGCAGGACGACCAGCGTCGCGGCGATCAGCGACAGGTACACGAGGGTGCGGGCAACGGCTCGGCGTGTCATACGAGGTCCACCCTGTCGTCGGGGACGAGCCGGCGTTGCAGCCAGGTCACCGCCAGGATGATCAGCAGCAGGACGACGGCGGCGGCCGAGGCGAGGCCCGTCTTGTTGAACTGGAAGGCCAGCTTCACGGTCTGGATCACGAAGGTCTCGGTGCCGGTCGCCCCGCCGGTCATGATGTACGGGATCTCGAAGGCCGAGAGGGAGCCCGAGATGGAGAGGATCACGGTCAGGGTCAGGACCGGCTTGATCCCCGGGGCGATGATGTGGCGGAACTGGTGCCAGCGGTTCGCGCCGTCCAGTTCGGCCGCCTCGTACAGCTCTCCCGGGATGGACTGGATCGCGCCCAGGAAGAGGACGAAGTTCAGGCCCAGATAGCGCCAGACGGACACGCCGGCCAGTGAGGTGTTCGCGGAGAACGGGGTGCCCAGCCAGGCGTGGTCGGTGTGGTGGCCGAACAGGCCCAGCACCGAGTCGAGGGTGCCGCCGTCCTGGAAGAAGTAGAGGAAGACGAAACCGATCGCCACCCCGTTGATCAGGTACGGGAAGAACAGCACGCCCTTGAAGAAGTTCCGGAAGCGGACGTTGAAGCTCAGGATCGTCGCGAAGTAGAGCGCGGCGGCGATCTGGAGGACGGAAGCGGCGAGGTAGTAGGCGCTGACGAAGAACACCTCGAAGAGGTCCTCGCGGGTGAAGATCTCGGCGTAGTTCTCGGCGCCCGTGTAGGTCAGTTCGGGGCTCACGCCGTCCCAGTCGGTGAAGCTGTACGCGACCATGTTGGCGATCGGCGCGTAGGTGAAGGTGATCAGCAGGGCGAGGGGGGCGAGCAGGAACAGCCAGGGGGTCACGATCCGCCACGCACGCGCCCGGCGCGGGGCGGGGGCGGCGACCACCGGGGCCGGAGCCGTCGCCGCGGGCGCCGCCTTCTCGGTGGTGTCCGTCATCAGGACCCCAGGGTCGCTTGCGTCTCGGTCCACTTCTCGGCGAGGTCGTCGAGGAAGTCCTCCAGGCTGCCCTTGCGGGCGCCGCGGGCGAGGTCGACGAGGTCCTGGCGGTAGTCGGGCTTGTAGATGCCGACCTCCGACTGGTTGTCGATCCGCTTGAGCTTCGCGCCCGCCGCGTCGTCCAGCTCGATGATCTTCACGCCGGCGTCCTCGTAGGGCTGGAGGACGTCGGGGAGCGGGGCGTTCTTCAGCGGGGAGACGGCCAGGTTGTCCTCGACGTAGCCGGACTTGTCGGTGAACCAGTCGATCCAGGCGCGGGCCGCCGCCTTGTTCTTGGAGTGGATGTTGACGGCCTGGTTGTAGTCGGGCTGGACGACCGCACAGAACTGCCCGTTCGTCTGGGAGGGGAAGGGCATGAACCCGATGTCGTCGGGGTTGGTGCCGGCCTTCCTCGCGGCGTCCTGGAACTGGATGATCGCCCAGGTGCCGAGCCACTGCGTGGCGATCTCGCCCCTGGCCATCCGGGGCTTGGACTCCTCCCAGTTGGTGGTCGTCGGGTCCTTCTCGGCGAGCCCCTGCTCGACGATGTCGTACAGCAGCGTGTCGCCGACGCGCAGGTCGCCGTCCTCGCCCCAGGGGTTGCCCTCGGCGAGTTGGGTCGTGGCCCTGGTGTCGCAGCGGACCGCGCCGCGGACGTCCGTCCACTGGGTCAGCGGCCACCCGGCGGCGAAGTTGGTGTAGTACGGGACCGCGTCGGTCTTGTCCTTGACGGCCTTCAGGGCGGTGAGGAACTCGGCCGGGGTGGTGGGCCATTCGGTGACGCCGGCCTGCCGCCAGACCTTCTTGTTGTAGAGGAAGCCGGGCATCACGCCGATCGGGCTCTGTCCGTAGACCTTGCCGTCGACCGTGCTGTAGTCGGTGAACCGGTACTTCTTGCTGCGTTCGGCCTGGGTGCCCAGGGAGGCGAAGAACTTCGGGTAGTCGTCCTTCTCGATGACCGCGGGGATCAGCAGGACGTCGCCGTAGTTCTCCGTGTTCATACGGATCTTGACCTCGGCCTCGTAGTTGGTGAGGGCCTGGAACTCGACCTTGACCTCGGGATAGGTCTTGTTGAACTCGGCGGCGTACTTGTCCATCGTGCCGTTCTGCACGAGGTCGGTCCGCTGGGTGAGGACCGTGATGGTCCCGCTCACCTTCGACGGGTCGTCGGGCGCCTCGGCCTCCGCGCCCTTCGAGGTGCCTGAGGTACCGGTGCAGCCGGCGGCCAGAAGCGCTGCTCCCATGGCGAGGGACAGGACGGTACGGCGGTTCATGTGCATCAGCTCCGTTCTCGGGAGGGACGGACGAGCACGTACGGGATGGCTGATTCGGCACTCTGACAGCGCTTTCTCAACCGGTACAGTCCCATTCCCGCCAACGATGCGAGATCGGCGCTCAGTCATCAACTGGACCGGTTTAGGGAGTGCGCATGCTGGAGGCCACACCGCTCACCGACGGATGGATGCTGTGGCACGAGGGGGACGCGCTCCCGGCCGTGGTGCCGGGCTGCGTGCACACGGACCTGATGGCGGCGGGGGTGATCCCGGACCCGTTCCTCGGGCGCAACGAGGCCGAGGTGGCGTGGGTGGGCCGGCGGGACTGGACGTACGAGAGGGAGTTGCGGGCCGGGTCGCGGCACGAGCAGACCGACCTCGTCTTCGACGGGCTCGACACCGCCGCCGAGATCCTGCTCGACGGGCGGCCGCTGGGCCGGGTGCGGAACATGCACCGGTCGTACCGGATCGATGTGACGGGGCTTCAGGGGCGGCTCGCGGTGCGGTTCGCCTCCGCGTACGCCGAGGCGGAGGCCGTACGCGGACGGCTCGGCGAGCGGCCCGCCGCCTACGCCGAGCCCTACCAGTACATCCGCAAGATGGCCTGCTCCTTCGGCTGGGACTGGGGGCCGACGCTGGTGACGGCCGGGATCTGGCGGCCGGTGCGCCTGGAACACTGGTCGACGGCCCGGATCGCCCGGGTGCGTCCGCTTGTCACCGTCGAACGGGGCATGGGTGTCGTCGAGTTGGCCGTCGACGTGGAGCGGACGCGGGTCGAGGCGCCGCTCGCCGTAGAGGCGACGGTCGGCGGGGTGCGGGCCCGCGCGGGGATCGACGGGACGCGGGGGGTCGTACGGATCGAGGTGCCTGACGCCGAGCTGTGGTGGCCGCGCGGCTACGGTGAACAGCCCCTGTACGACGCGGAGTTGAGGCTACTGCACGGCGACGGCGAGGCCCTGGACGTGTGGCGGCGGCGCATCGGCTTCCGCAGCGTCGAGCTGGACACGTCGGCCGACGCGCACGGCTCCGGGTTCAGCCTCGTCGTCAACGGCGAGCGTCTCTTCGCGCGCGGCGTCAACTGGATCCCGGACGACGTCTTCCCGTCCCGGATCACCCGCGAGCGCTACCGGGAGCGGCTGCGGCAGGCCGCCGACGCGGGCGTGGATCTCGTACGGATCTGGGGCGGCGGGATCTACGAGAGCGAGGACTTCTACGACGCCTGCGACGAACTGGGCCTGCTGGTCTGGCAGGACTTCCCGTTCGCGTGCGCGGCCTACCCGGAGGAGCAGCCGCTGCGCGGCGAGGTGGAGGCCGAGGCGCGGGAGAACGTCGTACGGCTGATGCCGCATCCCTCGCTGGTGCTGTGGAACGGCAACAACGAGAACCTGTGGGGCTTTCGTGACTGGGACTGGGAGCGGCGGCTGGCCGGGGACTCCTGGGGCGAGGGGTACTACCTGGGGGTCCTGCCGCGGGTGGTAGCGGAGCTGGATCCGACGCGGCCGTACACGGCGGGCAGTCCGTGGTCCGGGTCCTGGCGCCACCACCCGAACGAGCCGGCGCACGGCACGCACCACTCGTGGGACGTGTGGAACCGGGCGGACTACGCCGACTACCGGCTGAGTGTGCCGCGGTTCGTGGCCGAGTTCGGCTGGCAGGCGCCGCCCGCGTACGCCACGCTGCGGCGCGCCCTGCCCGGCGAGGAGCTCGCACCCGACTCCCCCGGCATGCTGCACCACCAGAAGGCGGACGACGGCAACGGCAAGCTGGAGCGCGGGCTCGCCCGGCACTTCGCCGTGCCTGAGAAGGACTTCGACCGCTGGCACTACCTGACGCAGGTCAACCAGGCGCGGGCCGTGGCCGCGGGCATCGAGCACTGGAGGTCGCACTGGCCGGTGTGCGCCGGCACGGTGGTCTGGCAGCTCAACGACTGCTGGCCGGTGACCTCGTGGGCGGCGATCGACGGGGACGGGCGGGAGAAGCCGCTGTATCACGAGCTGAGGCGGCTGTATGCCGACCGGTTGCTGACGGTCCGTCAGAGTGACGGTGGGCTGGTGCTGGCCGCCGTCAACCAGTCGGCCGAGGCCTGGCGCGGCACGCTGACCCTGCGCCGGATGTCCGTCGAGGGCGCGGTGCGCGGGGAGACGAGGGTGAGCCTGGACGCGGCTGCCCGGGCCGTCGCCGAGGTGCCCGTCCCCGGCGAGCTGACGCCCGCCCGGCCGGAGGAGTTCCTGGTCGCCGACGCGGACGGGCTGCGCGCGCTGTACTTCCCGGCGCCGGACCGCGAGATCCCCTACCCCCGGCCGGAGTTCGACGTGGCGCTGGTGCCCGGCCGGATCACGGTGACGGCCCGCACCCTCGTACGGGACCTGCTGCTCCAGGCCGACCGGCTGGACCCGGCCGCGCGGG
This sequence comes from Streptomyces deserti, assembly GCF_054782695.1. Classification (NCBI taxonomy): domain Bacteria; kingdom Bacillati; phylum Actinomycetota; class Actinomycetes; order Kitasatosporales; family Streptomycetaceae; genus Streptomyces; species Streptomyces deserti. Next base: position 119,609 of record NZ_BAAGRZ010000011.1, on the reverse strand, counting down.
CCGACCGGGGGCTGGTCACGCTGCTGCCCGGCGAGCAGGTGACCATCGGGGTGCGGGGCTGGAAGACTCCGGACGCAGCCCTCGCCCGGTCCGCCCTGTACTGCGTGGAGCCCGCCTGATGTCATCGACGCCCACCTCTCGCGTCACCATCAAGGACGTCGCCGCACGCGCCGGCGTGTCCAAGGGTGCCGTCTCGCTCGCCTTCAACCGCCGGCCCGGTCTGTCGGAGGCCACCCGGGACCGGATCTTCCGGGCGGCGCGGGAGCTGGGCTGGGAGCCGAGCCTGACCGCCCGGTCGCTGGCCGGCTCGCGCGTGGACGTGGTGGGGCTGGCGATCTGCCGGCCCGCCCGGCTGCTCGGGCTCGAGCCCTTCTACATGGAGTTCATCTCGGGCGTGGAGAGCGTCCTGGCCGAGCGCTCCTGCTCGCTGCTGCTGCGGCTCGTACGGAATCTGGAGGAGGAGGCCGGGCTGCTGGAGTCGTGGTGGCGGGGGCGGCAGATCGGCGGGTCGATCCTCGTCGACTTCCGGGCGGACGATCCACGGGTGGCGCTGGCCGAGCGGCTCGGGCTGCCGGTGGTCGCCGTGGGGCACCCCTCACTGACCGGCGGCCTCACCTCCGTGTGGACGGACGACGCCACCGCCGTGACGGAGGCGGTGCGGTACCTGGCCGCGCTCGGGCACCGGCGGATCGCCCGGGTCGGCGGCGCGGCGGCCCTCGGGCACACCGTGATCCGCACGGCCGCGTTCGACGAGGCGGCCCGGGCGCTGCGGCTGGCCGGGGCCTGGCAGGTGGCGACCGACTTCTCCGGCGAGGGGGGCGCGCGGGCCACGCGCTCCCTGCTGAGCGCCGCGCCGCCGGACCGGCCGACGGCGATCGTGTACGACAACGACATCATGGCGGTGGCGGGGCTGTCGGTGGCGGCCGAGATGGGGCTGCGCGTCCCGGACGACGTGTCGCTCCTCGCCTGGGACGACTCCCAGCTGTGCCGGCTGACCCATCCGACGCTGTCCGCGATGAGCCATGACGTGCACGGCTTCGGCGCGGAGGTGGCGCGGACGCTGTTCGGGGTGATCACGGGCGAGGGTCCGGGCTCGCATCCGGTAGCGACGCCGGTGCTGACGCCGAGGGGTTCGACGGCACCTCCGAAGGTGTGACCTTCACCGCTTGGGGCGGGGGGACTGGGCAGCTACGTTACCCACAAGTAGCATGGGCCTGAGCGCGCGCTCAGCGCATCGCAGCAGTGCCATCCCGCAATGGAGGAGAGCCATCGTGCCTCGTACCGTCAGGGACGTCGTCTTCGTCGACGGCGTCCGCACCCCGTTCGGCAAGGCGGGCCCGAAGGGCATCTACCACGAGACCCGCGCCGACGACCTTGTCGTGAAGGCGATCCGGGAGCTGCTGCGCCGCAACCCCGGTCTCGACCCGCAGAAGATCGACGAGGTCGCCATCGCCGCGACCACGCAGATCGGTGACCAGGGCCTGACCATCGGCCGCACGGCGGGCATCCTCGCCGGTCTCCCCCAGTCCGTCCCGGGCTACTCGATCGACCGCATGTGCGCGGGCGCTCTGACCGCCGTCACCACGGTGTCCGGCTCCATCGCCTTCGGCGCGTACGACGTCGCCATCGCGGGCGGTGTCGAGCACATGGGCCGCCACCCGATGGGCGAGGGCGTCGACCCGAACCCGCGGTTCGTGAGCGAGAAGCTGGTCGACGAGTCCGCCCTGTTCATGGGCATGACCGCCGAGAACCTGCACGACCGCTACCCGCACATCACCAAGCTGCGCGCCGACGAGTACGCGGTGCGCTCCCAGGAGAAGGCCGCCAAGGCGTACGCCAACGGCAAGATCCAGGCCGACCTGGTGCCGATCTCCGTACGCCGGACGAACCCGGAGGGCGGCGAGACGGGCTGGGGCCTGGTCACCGCCGACGAGCCGATGCGCCCGGGCACCACGCTGGAGAACCTGGCGGGCCTGAAGACGCCGTTCCGCGTGCACGGCCGGGTCACCGCCGGTAACGCGGCCGGCCTGAACGACGGCGCCACCGCCTCGGTCATCGCCTCCGAGGAGTTCGCCCGCGAGCACGACCTGCCGGTCAAGATGCGCCTGGTCTCCTACGCCTTCGCGGGCGTGGAGCCCGAGGTCATGGGCTACGGCCCGATCCCGGCCACGGAGAAGGCCCTCGCCAAGGCGGGCCTGAACATCTCCGACATCGGCCTGTTCGAGATCAACGAGGCCTTCGCCGTCCAGGTCCTGGCCTTCCTCGACCACTACGGCATCGCCGACGACGACGAGCGCGTCAACCAGTACGGCGGCGCCATCGCCTTCGGCCACCCGCTGGCCTCCTCCGGCGTCCGCCTGATGACGCAGCTGGCCCGCCAGTTCGAGGAGCAGCCGCACGTCCGCTACGGCCTGACCACCATGTGCGTCGGCTTCGGCATGGGCGCGACGGTCATCTGGGAGAACCCGCACTTCGAGGGGGACAAGTGAGCACCACCGCCGAGCTTCTGAAGCAGGCTTCGGACCTGTTCCCGGACGAGGTCGTCACGCAGGCGCACGTACGCCACTTCGACCTCCCCCTGGGTGCCGGGCGCTTCGCGCTCATCACCCTCGACAACGGTCACGACCACACCAAGCCGACCACCTTCGGCCCGGCCTCGCTGGCGAACCTCAACGCCGCCATCGACCAGGTCGAGAAGGAGGCCGCGGACGGCGAGATCGTCGGCGCCGGCATCACCGGCAAGCCGTTCATCTTCGCGGTCGGCGCCGACCTCAAGGGCGTGGAGATCCTCAAGGAGTACGACCACGCGCTCGCCATCGGCAAGGGCGGCCACGAGGTCTTCAAGCGGCTGTCCAAGCTGGCCGTGCCGACCTTCGCGTACTACAACGGCGCCGCGATGGGCGGCGGTGTCGAGGTCGGCCTGCACTGCACGTACCGGACCGTCTCCGCGGCCGTGCCGGCGTTCTCCCTGCCCGAGGTGTTCCTGGGTCTGGTCCCGGGCTGGGGCGGCTGCACGCTGCTGCCGAACCTGATCGGCGCCGACAAGGCCGTGACGGTCGTCATCGAGAACAGCCTCAACCAGAACAAGCAGCTCAAGGGCAAGCAGGTCTACGAGCTCGGGATCGCCGACGCGCTCTTCGAGGGCGCCGACTTCCTGGAGCAGTCGCTGATCTGGACGGCGTCCGTCCTCAAGGGCGAGATCGTCGTCGACCGTCCGGTCATCGACCGCGGCGAGGGCTGGGACCAGGCCGTCCAGCGCGGCCGGTTCATCGCCGACTCCAAGGTGCACGGCGCGGCCCCGGCCGCCTACCGCGCCCTGGACATCATCGCCGCCGCCAAGAACGGCGACCTCCAGCAGGGCTACGACGCCGAGGACAAGGCGCTCGCCGACCTGATCATGGGCGGTGAACTGCGCGCCGGAATCTACGCGTTCAACCTGGTGCAGAAGCGCGGCAAGCGTCCCGCGGGGGCCCCGGACAAGAGCCTGGCCCGGCCGGTCACCAAGGTCGGTGTCGTCGGTGCCGGTCTGATGGCCAGCCAGCTCGCGCTGCTGTTCCTGCGCCGCCTGGAGGTGCCGGTCGTGCTGACCGACATCGACCAGGAGCGGATCGACAAGGGTGTGGGCTACGTCCACGCCGAGATCGACAAGCTGCTCGGCAAGGGCCGTATCAACCAGGACAAGGCCAACCGCCTCAAGGCGCTGGTGACCGGTGTCCTGGACAAGGCCGAGGGCTTCGCGGACGCCGACTTCATCATCGAAGCTGTCTTCGAGGAGATGGGCGTCAAGCAGCAGGTCTTCGCGGAGGTCGAGGCGGTCGCGCCCGAGCACGCGATCCTCGCCACCAACACCTCCTCGCTGTCGGTGTCGGAGATGGCCTCGAAGCTCAAGCACCCCGAGCGGGTCGTCGGCTTCCACTTCTTCAACCCGGTCGCCGTCCTGCCGCTGCTGGAGATCGTCCGCGGCGAGCAGACCGACGACGCCTCGCTGGCCACGGCGTTCGCCGTCGCCAAGAAGCTGAAGAAGACGGCGGTTCTGGTGAAGGACGCCCCGGCGTTCGTCGTGAACCGCATCCTGACCCGCTTCATGGGCGAGATCCAGAACGTCATCGACGAGGGCACCCCGGTCGAGGTGGCGGAGAAGGCGGTGGAGCCCCTGGGCCTGCCGATGTCTCCTCTCGTCCTCCTGGAGCTGGTCGGCCCGGCGATCGGCCTGCACGTCTCCGAGACGCTCAACAAGGCGTTCCCGGACCGCTTCAAGGTCTCCCCGAACCTCAAGGCGGTCGTCGAGGCGGGCAAGCGCGGCTTCTACGTCTACGACAGCGGCAAGCCCGAGCTGGACCCGGAGGTCGCCGCGCTGCTCAAGCAGGGCGACACGGTCCTCACCGAGGAGCAGGTGCGCGAGCGCGTCCTGGACGCGGTGGCGCAGGAGATCGGGCTCATGCTCGACGAGGGCGTCGTCGCCGAGCCGCAGGACATCGACCTCTGCCTGATCACGGGCGCCGGCTGGCCCTTCCACCTGGGCGGCATCACGCCGTACCTGGACCGCGAGGGTGTCTCCGAGCGTGTGAACGGCAAGAAGTTCCTGGCTCCGGGCGTGGCGAGCGTCCCGGCGTGACCGGGCCTCGCTGAAGATCCTCCCGCAGAGGGTGGGTCGCACGGTAACGATCCGTGCGACCCACCCTCTTTTGCCACACGGGCACCGATAGGATCTCCACACGATCTGACCACTTGTTTACACGGCTCTTCCGGTCTCGACTTCACGTCCGGCTATCAGAGCGTGCTGTTGTCCTGTTGAGGAGTTTTCGTGGCCTCCACCCGCCGCCGCCCACCCCGACGTCGGGTATGGCCCAAGATCAGGCTCCTGCTCTTCGTGGCCGTGATCGCCGCCGGCGCCACGGCGCTCTACCCCGTGTGGAAGGCGGCGAACCCGGACCCGCCCGAGCTGAAGGTCCGCTACCGGACCAGCACCCCGGCCGTGTCCGCGGCGGCCAAGCCGTCGCTGGAGATCTTCAACGACACCAAGAAGCCGCTGCCGCTCAGCGATGTCACGCTCCGGTACTACTTCACCGCCGACGGCGCCGCCGGTACCTCCGGGTACGGCTTCAACTGCGTGAACGCGGCCTTCGGCTGCTCGAACGTCGCGGGGCGCGTCGTCGAGCTGGACAAGCCCACCGACACCGCCGACCGCTACCTGGAGATCCGGTTCACCAAGGCCGCGGGCAGCCTGAAGCCGGGCGCCAACAGCAAGGGCATCGACGTACAGCTCTTCCGAACCGACCACAAGAAGATGGAGCAGTCCGACGACCGTTCCTTCGACGCGGAGATGACGAGCTACAAGGAGTCGAAGAAGGTCACTGCGTACAAGCGGGGCGTCCTCGCCTGGGGTGAGGAGCCGGACGGCACCAGGCCCAGCGACGACAAGAAGGCCTCGGCCGAGGCCGCCGCACCCGACCCGGTGCCCGCTCCCCCGGCCGGGGTGCTGTTCGACAACTTCGTCTACCAGGGCGCCAAGGACCCCGCCCTGTTCAAGCACGGCTGGCTCGTGCGCACCAGCAAGGGCGGCCCCGGCATCGAGAACACCTGGTCGGCCGACGGCGTCACCTTCCCCGCCGACAAGGACGCCCTGGGCGACGGACAGGTGCTCCAGTTGCGCGCCGGCACGGACGGCACCAGGTCGGGTACGAAGCAGGCCAGCCTGGGCACCGCCGACAGCAAGTTCCGCTCCGGGACCTACGCCGCCCGTATCCACTTCAGCGACGAGCCGACCACCGGTGAGGCCGGCGACCACGTCAACCAGACCTTCTACACCATCGGCGGCAGCGGAAAGACGTACAGCGAGCTCGACAACGAGTACATGCCGAACGGCGGCTGGGGCCGGGCCGGCCCCAAGCTCGACACGGTGACCTGGTACGACCACAGGACGAATGACCGTGTCTACACCACCACGAACAAGAGCCTCGCCGGCTGGCACACCGTGATGATCAGGGTGAAGGACGGCGTTGTCGCCTACTGGCTCGACGGCAAGAAGCTCTTCGTCAGCCGCGGGAAGTACGCCCCGCGCGCGGACATGTCCGTGAACTTCAACCACTGGTTCGTCGATCTGCCGTTCAAGGGGGAACGCGCCTGGGACATGAAGGTCGACTGGCTGTACTACAACGCGAACGAAACGCTGTCGGTGAAGGAAGTCCAGTCCGCTGTCGAGGACTTCACCGACAACGGAATGAACTACTTCGACACGGTTCGGGGGTCCAGGTGAGGAAGAACAAACCAGTGGTGAGCCGGCGTGCCGCGCTGCTCATGGGCGGCACGGGCGGCGTCGCGCTGGCGGGTGGTGGCGCGTGGCTGGGCTCCGTGGCGGCCCAGCCCGCGGCCGCCCCGGCGGTGGAGGCGGCCATCGGCGGTCTGGCCACACCCCCCGCCTACGCCCCGTCGGGCCGCCGCCCCAAGTACCGCCGGGCCACCTGGTCCCAGCAGTTCCAGGCCTCCCACGGCTGGACCGCCGGGGGCGCGGGCACGGCGTCGGCCGAGGCGAACGACACGTCCGTCTTCGTACGCGGCACGCAGTCGGTCCGGGTGACCACCAACGGCACCGGCAAGCAGAGTTACGTCCGCAGGACCGGCATGACCGCGCAGAACCTGACCGGCAAGATGATCAGGCTCGTCTTCCGCGTCGACGACGTGACGAACCTGGCCAAGCTCGTCTTCTACCTGGGCAGCGGCTCCCTCGCGAACCACTTCTCCTGGACGTTCCACGCGCATTCCAAGACGGCGGCCAACTACGTCCAGTCCGGGGAGTGGGTGACCGTCCACCTCCAGTGGGCCGACGTCACCGCCGCGGCCGGCACGTACTCCATCTCGGCCGACGGCAAGCCGTCCACGAAGACCGGCTTCACCGACATGTCGTTCGCGGTGTACGACAACGCGGGCGGCCCGGTCACCTACCGCCTCCAGGCCGTCGAGCTGATACCGGACACGGTGTCCGTCTTCCCGAAGGGCGTCGTCTCCATCACCTTCGACGACTCCCACAAGTCGGTCCACGACCTGGCCCGCCCGGTGATGGACTCCTTCGGCTTCCCCGGCACGGTCTACAACATCGCCGACGCGATCGGCACCGGGGCCTTCCTGACGATCGACCAGATGCGGTCGATGCAGAACTTCTCCGGCTGGGAGATGGCCGGGCACTCGTACGCGAACGCCGTCCACACGGCCAGCTATCCCAAGCTCACCGCGGAACAGGCCGACGAGGACTTCCGCAAGCTGCGGGAGTGGCTGGTGTCCAACGGCTTCACCAGCGAGCACTTCGCCTATCCGCACGGGGCGTTCCAGAAGACCACCGACGGCGTTCCGGTGGACCTGATCGCGAGCCGGCACTTCACCACGGCCCGGTCGATCATCTCCGAGACGATCGAGTCCTTCGCCCCGGCGATGCCCTACCGCCTCAAGGCGCTGACCGGCATCAACGACGGTACGGGCATCGGCGGTACGGCGCTGTCGAAGCTGACGGGCGCGGGCGGCCGGCTCGACCGCTGTGTGAACAACGGTGACTGGCTCATCCTCTGTCTGCACAAGGTCGTCGGGGGCGCTCCGGCGACCAGCACGGAGATCGGCAAGGCAGGGCTGCAGACCCTGATGAAGGCGATCGACGACCGGGGCATCCCGGTGCTCACGGTCGAGGAGGCGATGGCCTCCTACACGTGAGGGGACCCGACGACGAAGGGGCGGCCGTACGGCCGCCCCTTTCTCGTACTGCTCGGCTCTCGTAGTGCTCGGCCTACCAGCCGCCGCCCTGACCGTGGCCCTGCTGCCAGGACGGGTCCGGGTGGCCGCCCTGCTGGGCATGCGGGTCGTAGTACTGCGGCGGCTGCTGCTGGTACGGGTCGCCGTACCCGCCCTGCCACTGCGGGTGCTGCTGCGCGCCCGCCGGCTCGGGCGCCCCCCAGCTCACGCGCTGCTGGGGAACGCTCTGGTGCTGCTGCTGGTCGTAGCCGGGCAGCGGCTGCGGCTGGGTGGGGATGCCGCCGGACGGCCGGGGCCGGGTGCGCAGCGCCACGCCCTCCAGGCGCATCAGTTGCAGCGTCTCGGTGACCTTCTTGTCGGAGTACGGGTCCTCTTCCTCGAAGATCTCCGTCACGTCGGCCTCGTGGTCACCGGCCACGGACACCTCGACACCGCCCTGGCGGGTGCCCCAACTGCCCTTGTGCAGGGTGAGGAGCGCATAGAAACGCAGCGGGGTCAGCAGGAACAGCTGGATCAGGCCGTACAGCGGGGCGAGCAGGAACATGCCGAACCGCTTGACGAAGCCCATGCCCCGGCGCGGGAAGTCGAGGTAGCGCACGTTGCGCAGGTACCCCATGAGGATCATGAAGACGACGTAGTCCCCGATATGCCTCAGGAACTGCTCCGGGTGCAGGATCGGCAGGATGACCATCGAGTAGAACATCGCCGAGCCGAAGACCAGCCACAGGGCGAGTTCCATGCAGGTCAGCCAGAAGGCGGGCCGGTACTTCTTCTGGTGCGTGAAGGCCCACAGGGACTCGCGGAAGAAGGACTTGTTCCAGCGGACCTGCTGGCGCAGGAAGTGCGGCAGCTTCTCGGGGACGGCCGTGTAGCCGACGGCGGTCTCCTGGAAGACCACCTGGCCTTCCATCAGGCAGTAGTTGGTCATGCGGCGGTCGTCGCCGAAGACGGCCGGCTTGCCCAGGAACTGCTGGTTGAGGAAGTCCGGCAGGTACTTGCGGACCAGGGTGCCGCGGTAGGCGGACAGGGCGCCGCAGCAGCACAGCACGGACTTCAGCCGCGAGTAGGCGGCCCGCTCGAAGAGGAAGGAGTTGCCGTAGCGCAGGTCCTGCAGCCGCGTGAAGACGTTGCTGTCGTGGTTGAGCGCCAGCACCATGCCGGTGGAGGCCATGATCTTCTCGTCGGCCAGCGGCAGCAGCAGCTCGCGGACCGTGTCCCGGGACAGGACCGTGTCCGAGTCGACGCACAGGAAGATGTCCGAGTACGGCGCCGCCTCGAAGCCGAGGGCCAGCGCCTCGCGCTTGCCCTTGTTCTCGGGCTGCACGCTGACCGTGTACTTGACGCCCTTGGCCTCGAACTCGCGGCGCATCTTCTTGGCCGCCCGGATGCCGGAGTCGTCGGCGCTGGCGTCGTCGATGATGTGGATCTCGTTCGGGAGCCGGCTCTGCGCGAGGAGGCTGCGCATGCCCTGCTCGAACATCACCGGGTCCTCGTTGTAGATCGGGATGACCGCGGTGACCCAGGCGTTCTCCAGGTACTCCAGCTCTTCCCGGCCGGCCTTGGCGGGCCGGTAGAACAGGGCGCCGAACATCTTCAGGGCCAGCAGGCCCATGGCGCCCATCGAGTACAGGTGCAGCGAGTCGGAGTCGAGCCGGGTCGCGATGACCGCGGCGATCGCTATGAAGAAGAAGTACGAGACCTTCAGGTGCCGGCGCTTGCGGTGCCCCCGGCGTCCGTCGGAGTCGACGGCTCCCGGTATGTACGTATCTTCGGTTGTCACAGCTTGACCACCCGGGGGTGATCGGCGGACTTGCCCCGGGTGTCGAACAGCTTCCGGGCGCGGTCGGCCAGCCCGTCCAGGTCGATCTCCCGGTGCGGCTGGAGCAGGATCGTCAGGTCCGCGTCGGCGGCGGCGGCGAGGTAGTCCCCGGCGCGCTCGACCCGCGTACCGCCGACCGTCCAGTCCTCGACGCGCGGGTCGAAGTAGACCAGTTCGGCGCCCCGGGCGCGCAGGTTCTCGGCGACGGCCAGGGCCGGGCTCTCGCGCTGGTCGGAGATGTCGGGCTTGTAGGTGACGCCGAGCAGCAGCACGCGGGAGCCGCGTACGGCCTTGCCCTCGTCGTTGAGCAGGTCGGCCGCGCGGTTGACGACGTGCACGGGCATGCGCTGGTTGATCTCCTGCGCCAGCTCCACGAACCGGAACGGGATCCCGAGCGAACGCACCTTGTACGACAGGTAGTTGGGGTCGATCGGGATGCAGTGCCCGCCGACGCCGGGGCCGGGGTAGAAGGGCGCGAACCCGAACGGCTTCGTGGACGCACACCGGATCGCGTCCCACAGGTCGACGCCGATCTCGCGGCAGAACATCGACATCTCGTTGACAAGCGCGATGTTGACGTGCCGGTAGGTGTTCTCCAGCAGTTTGGCCATCTCGGCCTCGCGGGTGCCCTTGGCCTCCACCACGCGTGCCACGAACCGCTCGTAGAGGGCCCGGGCGGCCTTGGTGCAGTCGGCGGTGACGCCGCCGACGACCTTGGGCGTGTTCTCCAGGCCGAAGGAGGCGTTGCCCGGGTCGATGCGCTCCGGGGAGAAGGCGAGGTGGAAGTCCTTGCCGACGCGCAGACCGCCGGCCTCCAGACGCGGCCGTACGACCTCGTCGGTGGTGCCCGGGTACGTCGTCGACTCCAGCACGACCAGCGTGCCCGGCGCCAGATGGGCGGCGATGTCCTCGACGGCCGCGTGCACGGCGCCGAGGTCCGGGGAGCCGTACTCGGTCAGCGGGGTCGGCACGCAGATGACGACCGCGGCGGACTCGGCGATCACCTCCGGCCGGTCGACCGCACGGAAGCCCTGGTCGAGCATCGCGGCGACCTCGGCGTCCGTGATGTCGTCGACGTGGGAGCGGCCGCTGTTCAGGCCCTCGACGACAGTGCGGCTGCGGTCGAGGCCGACCACCTTCAACCCGGCGGCCGCGGCGGACCGGGCCAGGGGCAGCCCCACGTAGCCCAGCCCGACAACGACAAGATCCACCGTGGAGGATCTGCTCACGACATCATTCCCAACCCCGTTGCCCCGGCCAGACGCAGGCAGCAACCGGCCCCCCGAGCAAATCGAACAAGTCCGAGGAGGCTAACAAAACCTTCACCTCATAACCACGGCCCCTCACAGTGTGGCTTGTCACGTACACACTCGCACAACCCTTGGAACACCCTGTGTGTCTCATGTCACCCCACTTCCAACCGCCCCACGGTTCGGCCAGTCGAACGGTCGACCCGTCAGGAAAGTGAGAAGCGCAGCGACATGAGCCACACGCGTCTCCCCGCCGGCGAGCGGCCCTCCGGCAGCCGTCGGCGTGCCCGCCCCCGCAGCCGCGGCAGCAAGGTCCGCCGGATCGTCCTGCCGGCCCTGCTGGCCGTGCTGCTCGCCGCGGGCGGCACGGCCTGGTGGCTGTACCGGGGACTCGACAGCAACCTCAAGGACAGCGCCGTCGACCTCGGAAAGGCGCTGGGCGACGAGAAGAACCGGCCGCGGCGCGAGGCCGCGGCCGGGGACGCGCTGAACCTCCTCCTGCTCGGCTCGGACGCCCGGGCAGGGCTCGGCGGAGCCCGCTCCGACACCGCGCTGCTGGTGCACATCGCCAAGGGCCGGACCGAGGCGATCGCGGTGAGCATTCCGCGCGACACCCTCGTCGACCGCCCCGCGTGCACGAAGCGCGACGGCACGGCGGTGCCCGCCCAGCGCCGGGTCATGTTCAACTCGGTCTATTCCCAGGCTGGTTCGGCCTGCACCGTGAAGACCGTCGAGAAGATGAGCGACGTGCGCGTCGACCACCTCGTCGAGGTGGACTTCGCCGGCTTCAAGGGCATCGTCGACGCCATCGGCGGAGTGACCGTCACCCTCGACAAACCGATCACCTCCGGCCTGAACCTGGCCGCCGGTACGCACCGCCTCGACGGCGAGGAGTCGCTGAAGTTCGTACGGACCCGGCACGGCTACGGCGACGGCAGCGACCTCGGGCGCATCGAACTCCAACAGAAGTTCTTGATCGCCCTGTTGACGGAGATCAAGAACCAGGACCTCCTGACCAGCCCGACGAAGCTGTACCGGATCGCCGACCGGCTGACCGCGTCCCTGACCACCGACGCCGACCTCGCGTCGCTCACCGCACTGGCGGACTTCGGGCGAAGTCTGCAGGGCATCGACCCGGCCGCCATGGAGACGATCATGCTGCCGGTCGCGTACGACAAGACCGACCCCAACCGCGTGGTACCCGCCGAACCGCAGGCGACGCGGCTGTGGGACGCGATCCGCAGGGACACGGAGATCCCGGAGTCGGCGCGGAAGTCACCGGCGCGGGGCGGGGATTGAGGGGCGCGGGCGGTGGGATGTGCTGGTCGCGCGGGGTGGGCGCTGACGGGGGTCATGTGCGGCGGAGGGCGGCACTGACGGTCACGGGCAGCGGAGCGCGGCTGACGGTCACGGGCAGCAGTGAACGGCACTGACGGTCACGGGCAGCGGAGCGGTGAGGCCGCGTGCCGCGGGAACCGGCGGTCACGGGCGCCGGGAACCGACAGACACACACGCCGAGAAATCGACGACCACGCGCGGCGAAGGCTCACGCCACGCACCCCCGGCAATCAACGATCACGAGCGCCGGGAACCGACGGTGATGGGCGGCGGAGGCCGAGGCCACCCGCCACGGGAACCAACGGCCACCGGCCGCAGGAACCGACACACACACGCGGCGGAGGCCGAGGCCACCCGCCACGAGAACCGACGGCCACCGGCCGCGGGAACTGGCGCTCACGCGCGACCGGAGACTGGCGGTCACGCGCGGCGCGAACTTGCGCCCCGGCAGGGCGTCAGATCTCCCGCCAAGCCTGCAGCGCCAGCCCCGGTTCGTCCTTGCGGCGGGTGAACAGCAGGGTCCCGGTCGACGGGGAGAGGGTGGCCGCTACGACCTCGTCGTGCTCGTACAGCGCCAGCGACACCTCGGCGTCCGCGGGCAGTTGAGGGCCCGACTCGGTCCACCAGGCGCCGGCCGACTCCCGCTCGGTGGGGTACGCGGCGAAGGCGACCCGGCCGCTCGCCGAGCGCTGCGCGATGACCGTGCAGTCGTGGCCCTCGATGTCGCAGCGCACGGCGGCGACCGGGCCGGGTCCGGCGGAGGCGAGAAGCGTCACCGGTTTGCCGCCGGGCCGCCAGGCGCACAGGTCGCCGGAGGCGTCGGTGAAGAAGAGGGTGGTGTGCTCGGCCGACGTGGCGAGCGCCCGGAGCGTCCCCGGCCGGACCGGCGCGTCGCAACGCTCCTGGAGCACCGGCGGCTTGCCCGGCTCCTCCTGCCGCCAGTGCAGGATCCCGCCGGGGACCGCCGCGTACACCTCGACCCGCCCCGACTCCCCCGTCACCGCGGTGAGTTCCTCCTGGACGTCACTGCCCTTCAGGTCCCGCCACGGGTCCCAGCCGCCCTTCTCCTTCTGGGCGAGCATGCTCACCCCGCCGCCCTTGTTGCGGACGAAGACGTGCGCACGTCCCTGCGCGTCGACCGCCACGGCGGGCATCCCGGTCCGGTCGCCCTTCTTGTCGGGGTGGCCGACGGGGATCCAGTCCAGCGGCGCGAGGAGCGGCCGGAAGTGCGTGGAGTGCACGAGCCCCGACTGGCCGGGCACGGTGGGCCGCCAGGCGACCAGATGGGCGTACCCGTCGGGGCCCTGGCCGACCGCGAGTCCCGGGCGCAGCTTCTGGTCGCCGCCGATCCTGCGGGGCGCCTCCCAGGGCCCTGCGGGCACGCGCTCCGCACGGCACAGCACGGCATCGCCCGACGGCAGATAGACACAGAGGCGGCCGTCACGGCCGCGAAGGAGCCAGTCGCCGTTCACCGGTTCACTTTATGCGGGCGCCGGTGCGGGCCGCGCCCGGCCCCCGCCTGTTCACGGCCGACCGGGGGACCGTGGGACCCTGGCCGCATGAACGACACCGCTCCCCTGCTCGTCGTCGTCGACGCCGCGAACGTCGTCGGGTCGGTGCCCGACGGGTGGTGGCGGGACCGGAGAGGTGCCGCGGAGCGGCTGCGGGACCGGTTGGCGCGGGACGGGGTGCCCGGGCATGCCGGTCCCATGGAGATCGTCCTGGTGGTCGAGGGCGCGGCCCGGGGGGTGGACTCCGTGCCGGGGGTACGGGTGGAGTCGGCGCAGGGCAGTGGGGACGATCACATGGTGGAGTTGGTGGCAGGGGCGAGAGAGAGGCCCGTGCTGGTGGTGACGGCGGACCGGGAGTTGCGGCGGAGGGTGTCGGAGCTGGGGGCTTCGGTGGCGGGGCCGCATACGGTGCGCCCGTAGGTGCCCGGCGTCCGTGCTGGGGGGGACGGCTACACCGGCCCCCACCGAACCCGCACAGGCCGCCGCAGGCATCTCAACGGCCCCGCGCAGCCGCTACTGCGCGTCTCCCCCAGACGGTTTCATCACGTCACCGACCTTGGTCTCCTCCCCCCGCGCGAGACGGCTGTGCGTGCGGCCGTACAGGAAGTACACGACGAAACCGATCGCCATCCAGATGGCGAAGCGGATCCACGTCTCGGCGGGCAGGTTCAGCATCAGCCACAGCGAGGCGGCGACCGACAGGATCGGGATGAACGGGACCCACGGCGTGCGGAACGCCCGGTGCAGATCCGGCCGCGTCCTGCGGAGGATGATCACGCTGATCGCGACGATCACGAAGGCGAACAGCGTGCCGATGTTCACCAGCTCGGCCAGTTCGCTCAGGCTCGTGAAGCCCGCGACGATCGCGATGACGACGCCGAGCAGGATGGTCGGCCGGTGCGGGGTCTTGAACCGGGGGTGGACGCGGGAGAAGAAGCGGGGCAGCAGTCCGTCACGGCTCATGGCGAAGAAGACGCGGGTCTGGCCCAGCAGCAGGATCATGCAGACCGTCGTCAGGCCGACCGCCGCGCCGAAGCTGATGAAGCCCGCGTACCAGGGATGCCCCGTGGCCTTGAACGCGTCGGCGAGGGGGGCGTCCACGGACAGCCGGCTGTAGTGCTGCATGCCGGTGACGACGACCGACACCGCCACGTACAGCGCCGTGCAGATGAAGAGCGAGCCGAGGATGCCGCGCGGCATGTCCCGCTGCGGGTTCCGGGTCTCCTCCGCGGCCGTGGCGACGATGTCGAAGCCGATGAACGCGAAGAAGACGACGGAGGCGGCGGTGAAGATGCCCATGACGCCGAAGTTGGAGGGGGCCCAGCCGAAGATGACCTGGATCAGCGGGGAGTCGAGGCTTTGGCCCGCCTCCACGGGCCGCGCCTTCGGAATGAACGGGTCGTAGTTGTCGCCCTTGATGAAGAACGCACCGGCGATGATCACGACGAGGACGACGGTCACCTTGATGGCGACGACCAGGGAGGTGATGCGCGCGGACAGTTTCATGCCGAGGACGAGGATGCCGGTGAGGATCAGCACCAGAGCGGCGGCGAGGATGTCGAAGCTGAAGCCGTCGGCCGCGGTCGGCCCGGAGAGCACCTCGGGCATCTGCCAGCCCGCGTTGTCCATCAGCGAGCGGATGTAGCCGGACCAGCCGACGGCCACCACCGCCGTACCGAGCGCGAACTCCAGGACCAGGTCCCAGCCGATGATCCAGGCGGGGAACTCACCGAGCGAGGCGTACGAGAAGGTGTACGCGGACCCGGCGACCGGCACCGTGGAGGCGAACTCGGCGTAGCAGAGCGCGGCGAGCGCGCAGACGACGCCGGCCGCGACGAAGGCCAGGGCCACCGCGGGGCCGGCGTTGTTCTTGGCGACCGTACCGGTGAGGACGAAGATGCCGGTGCCGATGATGACACCGACGCCGAAGACGGTCAGATCCAGCGCGGACAAGGTTTTCTTGAGCGCGTGCTCTGGCTCCTCGGTATCGAGGATGGACTGCTCGACCTTCTTCGTCCGGAAGAGGGTGCTGCTCACGGGCGTACCTCCCACGCTTGTCGTCCCCGACATGATCGAGAGGGGGCGTAGTGCCTATGCCCCGGCACAGGCGCATTCACGCAAATGGGCCGCCCGCACCACTCTTCACGGTGGTACGAGCGGCCCTACGGGCGTACGGTCCGTCAGTCGCGCGCGGGCTCCACCGAGTCCACCGCGTCCGCCGTGGTGCGCTCGAACCGGCCGTCGAGCTTGGCGACCAGGCCGGTGACCTGACGGGCGATGTCCGGGGCGGTCAGGCCGATCTCGGCCAGCACCTCGGCGCGCGAGGCGTGGTCGAGGAAGCGCGGCGGGATGCCGAAGTCGCGCAGCGGCACGTCGACGCCCGCGTCCCTGAGGGCCTGCGCGATGGCCGAGCCGACGCCGCCGACGCGGGAGTTGTCCTCGACGGTGACGACGACGCGGTGCCGCTCGGCGAGCGGGGCCATGGCCTCGTCGACGGGCTTGACCCAGCGCGGGTCGACGACGGTGGTGGAGATGCCCTGCTTGTCGAGCAGGCCGGCGACCTCCAGGCACATCGGCGCGAGGGCGCCGACGGAGACCAGCAGCACATCCGGACGGCCGTCGGTCCCGGGCTCGCGCAGCACGTCCATACCGCCGACCCGGCCCACGGCCGGTACGGCGGGGCCGACGGCGCCCTTGGAGAAGCGGACGACGGTCGGCGCGTCCGTGACCTCGACGGCCTCGCGCAGCTGGGCGCGGACCTGGTCGGCGTCGCGTGGCGCGGCCAGCCGCAGCCCTGGCACCACCTGAAGGATCGACATGTCCCACATGCCGTTGTGCGAGGCACCGTCGGTGCCGGTGATGCCGGCCCGGTCCAGGACGAACGTCACACCGCACTTGTGCAGGGCCACGTCCATCAGCACCTGGTCGAAGGCGCGGTTGAGGAAGGTGGCGTACACGGCGAACACCGGGTGCAGACCGCC
The DNA here is from genome assembly GCF_054782695.1 of Streptomyces deserti. Taxonomy (NCBI): domain Bacteria; kingdom Bacillati; phylum Actinomycetota; class Actinomycetes; order Kitasatosporales; family Streptomycetaceae; genus Streptomyces; species Streptomyces deserti. Next base: position 102,973 of record NZ_BAAGRZ010000011.1, on the reverse strand, counting down.
GGTGGCCAGGCCGGCCGCCGACACGGCGCCGTGCTGCTCGGCGATACCGACGTCGTACACCCGCTCGGGGAACCGCTTGGCGAACTTGTCCAGGCCCACCGGCTGGAGCATGGCGGCGGTGATGGCGACGATGTCGTCCCGCTCCTCCCCCAGCTTGACCATCTCGTCGCCGAAGACGGACGTCCAGTCGGCGCCGGAGGAGGCGATCGGCAGACCGGTGTCGGGGTGGATCTTGCCGACGGCGTGGAAGCGGTCCGCCTCGTCCTGGAGGGCGGGCTGGTAGCCGCGGCCCTTCTCGGTGAGGCAGTGCACGATGACCGGGCCGCCGAAGCGCTTGGCACGGGCGAGAGCCGACTCCAGGGCCTCGATGTCGTGGCCGTCGATCGGGCCGACGTACTTCAGCCCCAGGTCCTCGAACAGGCCCTGCGGGGCGATGAAGTCCTTCAGCCCCTTCTTGGCGCCGTGCAGGGTGTCGTACAGGGGCTTGCCGACGACCGGGGTGCGCTCCAGCACCTCCTTGGTCCGGGCCAGGAAACGCTCGTAGCCGTCCGTCGTGCGCAGCGTCGCCAGGTGGTTGGCGAGGCCGCCGATGGTCGGGGCGTACGACCGCTCGTTGTCGTTGACGACGATGACCAGGGGGCGGTCCTTGGCGTCGGCGATGTTGTTCAGCGCCTCCCAGGCCATACCGCCGGTGAGGGCACCGTCACCGATGACGGCGACGACGTGGCTGTCGCGTTCGAGCAGCTGGTTGGCTTTGGCCAGGCCGTCGGCCCAGCCGAGGACGGTCGAGGCGTGGGAGTTCTCGATGATGTCGTGCTCGGACTCGGCCTGCGAGGGGTAGCCGGACAGGCCGCCCTTCATCTTCAGCCGCGAGAAGTCCTGCCGGCCGGTCAGCAGCTTGTGGACGTAGGACTGGTGGCCGGTGTCCCAGAGCACCTTGTCCTTGGGCGAGTCGAACACCCGGTGCAGGGCGATGGTGAGCTCCACCACACCGAGGTTGGGGCCGAGGTGGCCGCCGGTCTTGGAGACCGCGTCGACGAGGAAGGTCCGGATCTCCTCTGCCAGCTGGTCCAGCTCCTCCAGGCTGAGCCGGTCCAGATCGCGCGGTCCCCTGATGCGGGTCAGCAGCGGCACCCGTGCCTCCTTGCAGTAGAGCTTTTCGAGCTGTTGCCGGGCTTGTCGAGTCTAATGTTCCGCCTCAGCGGGGGGCGCCAGGGCGGTGCGTCGTACGTCACGCGTTCGCCCTACCCAGCGGGAGCCCGCCGTACGACATGGCTGTGCCCGGCACCGCCGTTGGTGCCGGGCACAGGCTCTTTCAGGCAGTCGGCGACGCCGCCGACCCGGGCTATGCGCGACCCGCGGTCTTCTGCGTCTTGCGCGTCACCGCGTCGATGACGACGGTCGCCAGCAGCACACCACCGGTGATCATGTACTGCACCGGCGAGGCGATGCCCTCCAGGGCGAGCCCGTACTGGATCGACACGATCACCAGCACACCGAGCAGCGCGTTCCAGGTACGTCCACGCCCACCGAACAGCGACGTACCACCGATCACCGCGGCGGCGATCGCGTTCATCAGCAGGTCGCCACCACCGGCACCCTGGTTGGCGGACGCGATCTTGGAGGCGATGAACAGACCGCCGATCGCGGCGAACGTGCCGGAGATCGCGAACACCGAGATCCGGACCATCGCCACGTTGATGCCGGCACGCCGGGACGCCTCGACGCTGCCGCCGAGCGCGAAGACCTTGCGGCCGTACGCGGTGCGCCGCAGCACGAAGTCCGTCACCAGCAGCACCGCGATGAAGATCACCACGGCCAGCGGCAGGCCCTTGTACTGGTTGAAGACGATCGCGACGGCGAACGCCACGACGGCCAGCAGCGCGGTGCGCACGATGGTGTCGCTCAGCGGCTGGGACGGCACACCCGCGGCCTCGCGGCGGCGGTTGCCGAAGAACGCGCTGAGGAAGTAGATCACCGTCACCGCGATCGCGAGACCGTAGGCGGCGGCCACATCGCTGAAGTAGTAGCTGGTCAGCTTGGCCACGACACCGTCGGCGTCGAGGTTGATGGTGCCGTTCTCGCCCAGGATCTGGAGCATGAAGCCGTTCCAGAACAGCAGGCCGGCCAGGGTGACGGCGAACGCCGGGACGCCGATCTTCGCGAAGAAGAAGCCGTGCAGCGCGCCCGCGGCCGTACCGGTGAGGATGGCCAGCACGAAGGCGAGCCACTCGTTCATGCCGTTGGTGACGTTCAGCACCGCGAAGGTGGCGCCCGCGACACCGCTGACCGAGCCGACCGAAAGGTCGATCTCGCCGAGCAGCAGCACGAAGACGATACCGACGGCGATCATGCCCGTGCCGACCATGGCGACGGACATGTCGGACAGGTTGCCGGCGGTGAGGAAGTTGGAGTTCAGGCTGGTGAAGATGGCCCAGATGACCGCCAGGCCGATGACGACGGGGATGGAGCCCAGGTCACCGGACTTCATCTTCCGCTTGAACTCGGTGGCATAGCCCGCGAGGCCCTGTTCGCGCACCAGCAGGCGGGGGTCGACGACCGTGACGGCGCCGGCGGGAGCCTCGGGGTTCACCACGACGTGGTCTTCGGGGGCTGACGTGGTCGCGGAGGTCTTGTCGATATTCACTTCTTGATCTCCCCATTGGTGCGCGCCGCACGACGGGTCACGGCGTTTTCCGTGGCGCCCGTGATGGCGGAGATGATCTCTTCCTGCGAGGTCGACTTGACCTCGAAGACGCCGTTGTTGCGCCCGAGGCGCAGCACGGCGACCTTGTCCGCGACGGCCTTGACGTCAGCCATGTTGTGGCTGATGAGGATCACGGCGTGGCCGCGCTCGCGCAGCCGCTCGACCAGGTCGAGGACCTGCGCGGTCTGCTCGACGCCGAGGGCGGCGGTGGGCTCGTCGAGGATCACCAGCTTGGGCTCGCCGAGCATGGACCGGGCGATGGCCACGGTCTGCCGCTGGCCGCCGGAGAGCGAGGCGATCGGGATGCGGACGCTGGGGATGCGGATGGACAGGGTGTCGAGCAGCTCGCGGGACCGGCGCTCCATCTCCACCTCGTCCAGGATGCCGCGCTTGCGGATCTCCCGGCCCAGGTAGAGGTTGCCGACGACGTCGATGTTGTCGCACAGCGCGAGGTCCTGGTACACCGTCGCGATGCCCAGGTTCTGGGCGTCGTGCGGCTTGTTGATCTGGACGGGCCTGCCGTCCCATTCGATGACGCCGTCATCGATGGGGTGCACGCCGGCGATCGTCTTGACCAGCGTGGACTTTCCGGCACCGTTGTCGCCGACCAGGGCGACCACTTCACCGGCGTGGACCTCAAGCTCTACGTCGGTGAGCGCCTGTACGGCACCGAACCGCTTGGAGACCCCGCGCAACGCCAGCACGGGCGTAGCGGACACGTGAACCATCTCCTTCGCCGCCTGACCCGGCGGGAGGTTGTGCAGAAGTTTGGGGGGAGTGTTCCGTCCGGCGCCCCGCGGAGCTTGCGGGGCTGATGTGTGCGGGGCGCCGGAGGAGCTCGGGGCAGTCAGTCCCGTACGGGAATCCGGTCGCGGACTCCCGTACGGCTCGAGGGACTTGGGACTGCTTACTCGAGGCCGATCTTCTCGCAGGCCGACTTGTACTTGGCCGTGCAGATCTCGTTCACCGTGTAGATGCCGTCCTTGATGACGGTGTCCTTGATGTTGTCCTTGGTCAGGGAGACGACCGGGACCAGGACGGCCGGGATGCCCTTGTTGGTGGGGCTGTCGACCTTGTCCTTGGCGACGGAGTCGAGCGACTTGCCCTGGGCGAGCGCGACGGCCATCTCGGCGGCGACGTCGGCCTCCTGCGGGTACGGCTTGTAGACGCTCATGTACTGCTCACCGGTGACGATGCGCTGCACACCCGCGAGCTCGGCGTCCTGGCCGGTGACCGGGATGTCGTCGATGCCGGCCGCCTTCAGGGCGGTGATGATGCCGCCCGCCATGCCGTCGTTGGCGGAGTAGACACCGACGATCTTGTCCTTGCCGAGGGCGGAGATGGCGCCTTCCATGTTGGAGTTGGCGTTCTCCGGCTTCCACTCCTTGGTGTCGTACTCGCGGCCGATCTTCACCTTGCCGTCGAGGACCGAGTGGGCGCCCTTCTTGAACTGGGCGGCGTTCGGGTCGGTGGACGACCCGTTCATCATGACGATCTGACCGTCCTTGGCCTTGTCGCCCAGGGCCTTCAGGAGGGCCTCGCCCTGGGTCTTGCCGACGGTGAAGTTGTCGAACGAGGTGTAGGCATCGATCGGGCCCTCGGCCAGACGGTCGTAGGCGACGACCGGGATGCCGGCGTCCTTGGCCTTCTTCACGGAACCGGCGATGGCCTTGGAGTCCACCGCGTCCACGATCAGCACGTCGACCTTGTTGGTCACCATCGTGTCGACCTGCTGGTTCTGCAGGCTGGCGTCCTGCTTGGCGTTGGCGTAGACGACCTCGCCCTTGTTGTTCGTGAGCTCCTTGACCTTCTTCTCGATCAAGGGCTTGTCGAACTTCTCGTAGCGCGCGGTCTGGTTCTCCGGCAGGAGCAGACCGACCTTGATGTCGTCGCCCTTCGCGGCGGTGCCGCCGGTGCCCTCACTCTTGTCGCCGGCCTCCTTGGCACTGCCACAGGCGGCCAGCGAAACGGCCATCGCACCTGCGGCAACAGCAACGGCGGCACGACGCATACGCGTGTTCACTTCAGAAACCTCCCTGACGAGGCCGCGTCGTTGCGGCCGAGGTGGCTGGAAGTCAACTCGGCCACACGTGCGACGTCAAGAAGTAAATCCTTAACGGCTTGGCAACGGTGCCATCCGTTCTCTAAGTAAAGGCAGGGGTGGCTGCGTGGAGCGTGCCGTCCAAAAGGGTTGAATCACCCATCTCGCTGAGCGCGAGAGCGAGTGCTCCGAGCACCTCCGCGCGACCCCCGAGTGCCCCGGGGAGAACGGAGAGTTGGCGTGCCGCACTGGGGATGGCGTAGCGGCCGACGGACTCCCGGATCGGCCCGAGCACCAACTCACCGGCCTCGGCGAGATCACCGCCCAGGACCACGCGGCTCGGGTTCAGCAGGTTGCAGAGGTTGGCCACTCCACTGCCGATGTGGCGGCCGACGTCGGCGATCACCCGACGACAGCCCGGATCACCGTCCCGCGCCAGCCGCACGACGCCTTCCATGGTCAGGTCGGTGCCGTGGCTGGGCTGGAGGAGCGGCAGCACATAGCGGGCGGCCGTGAAGGTCTCCAGGCAGCCGCGGTTGCCGCAGCGGCAGACCGGGCCGGATTCGTCAAGTGTAATATGCCCGATTTCTCCCGCAGTGCCGCCCGGCCCTCGGTAGATCTTCCCGTTGATCACCAGGCCCGCGCCGACACCGCTGGCGACCTTGATGTACGCCAGGTCGCGCACGCCCCGGCCGCTGCCCCAGACCATCTCGCCGAGGGCGCCGAGGTTGGCGTCGTTGTCCACGTGCACCGGTACGCCGAGCCGCCCCCGCAGCTCCTCGGCGGGCTTGGTGCCGGTCCAGCCGGGGAGGATGGCCGTCGAGCCCAGCGTCCCGGACTCCACGTCGATCGGGCCGGGCACGCCGAGACCCACCCCGGCGATCTTGGCGCGGTCCACGCCGGTCGCCTCGATCAGCCGGTCGACCAGCTGTTCAGCCCGGTCGAAGCCCTGCGTCGAGGAGGCGTCCACGTCCAGCGGCTCGGACTCCTCGGCCAGCACCTGGTGGGCGAGATTCCCGATCGCGACCCGCAAATGCGTGTGGCCGAAATCCACGCCGATGACGATGCCGGCATCCCCGCTCAGGGACACGCTCCTGGCCCGGCGGCCGCCCGCCGAGGTGGGCGTGACCTCGACCGTTCCGCCTTCTTTGAGCTCCCGGACGATGTTGGAGACCGTGGCCGCGGACAGGCCCGTCGTCCTCGCGATCTCGGCCTGGGTGAGGGAACCCGCCAGGCGGACGGCACGTACGACCCGCTCCAGGTTGGCTCGGTGCAGCGACGACTGCGACCCCGGAGTCTCCACGACGACCTCCTGCGCACGGGGCCGCCTCGATGAGACCCCGCCTATGTCCAACTAGTGAACTCTAAGCTGAGCTGTTCGGGTTGCCTCCCGTCAAGAGGTTGAACTGTTTCCGCGTCCTTGCACACGCATGCGGACGCCGCCCCCGCGGCCGGGAGCGGCGGGTGCGCGGACGGTCGCGGAGCGCTACGCAGACCCCGGCTTGCCGCCGGCCCCTGGGCCACCTCCCTCCCCGCACCCGGGCTCCGGCACGGTCGTGCGTTCGCCGGCCCTGCGGGGGCGGCAAACAGGCGGGACGGGATCCTCCACACAGGTGAACGGCCACGCCCGTGCGCGCCGCCCCGCCCGGAGGGCGGCCTCGAGCACGGCACACCGGCGGGCAGCCGACGGGGACCGAAACGGACGGTCGCGGCGGCCGCATGCGCCGAAAACCGCCCGCCCGCGCCTACTTCAGGGCACCCGCCGTCAGCCCCTGGACCACCTGCCGCTGGAAGATGACGTACGCGGCGAGCACCGGCAGCATCGCCATCACCAGGCCGGCGAAGAGGCCGGACCAGTCCCCCTTGTAGCCCTGGCTGACCGCCAGCTGCACCAGGCCCTGGGTGAGGACGCGCTTGTCGGGGTCGGTGTTGAGGACCGTGGGCAGCATGTACTGGTTCCACTGGCCCAGGAAGTTGAAGATGCCCACGCTGACCAGGCCCGGCTTGGCCATCGGCAGCATGATCTGGAAGAACGTCCGGGAGTGCGAGGCACCGTCGACGAAGGCCGCCTCCGCCACCGAGGTCGGCAGGGTGCGGAAGAAGGCGGTCAGGAAGAACACCGTGAACGGCAGCGAGTAGGCGATGTAGACCAGGATCAGGCCGTGGATGGTGTTCAGCAGCCCCATGTTGTTGACGACGTAGAACAACGGGACCAGCGCCAGCATGATCGGGAAGCTCATGCCGCCGATGAAGAGGTAGTAGATGAAGCGGTTGCCCGGGAAGTCGAAGCGGGCCAGCACGTAGGCGGCCATGGAGCCCAGCACCAGCGTGCCGATGAGCGACCCTCCCACCACCAGCACGGTGTTGAGGAAGTAGTCGCTCATGTTGGCCTCGGTCCAGGCCCGCGACCAGTTGTCGAAGTGCAGCGTGTCCGGCAGCGACCAGGGCGAGGAGAAGATGGAGCGGTCGTCCTTGAACGACGTCATCACCGCCCACAGCAGCGGCATGACGACCATGAAGGCCCAGAGGATCAGGATGCCGTGGGAGAAGGCGTTGAGGACCGTGCCTTCCTTCTTCTCCCTCGGCGGCGGGCCGGAGGGGGCGTCGGCCTTGGTGACGGGGGCGCCGGACTCGGCCGGTACGGGGGCGGAGGTCTCGGTCGTCTTCATTCGATCAGTACTCCAGCCGCTCGCGCCGCCCCAGCCGCATCACGACGGCGGCGAAGGCCAGCGTGACGACGAGCAGGGCGACACCGATGGTGGTGGCGTAGGCGGCCTGCCCGTCACGGAACGCCTTCTGGTACACGTACAGGACCATGACGGTGGTCGAGTAGTCGGGACCGCCCGGGCCGGTCGTCATGATCTGCACGACCGCGAACGACTCGGCGCCCAGGGCGAGGATGCCCATGTAGACCCAGCCGGACTGCACGGTGTCCCACAGCAGCGGCAGGGTGACCCGGAAGAACGTGGTGGCGCGGCCCGCCCCGTCCAGCAGCGCGGCCTCGTACAGCTCCGCCGGGATGGAGGCCATCCCGGCGGAGAAGAGGACGACGAAGAAGCCGACCGTGGACCAGACGAGTACCGCCATCACGGCCCACAGGGCGAGGTTCGGGTCGCCCAGCCACAGCGGCTGGACGCTGTCGAGCCCGATGACGCGCAGGATGGAGTTGATCGCGCCGCTGTCCGGGTTGTACGCGAAGGCGAACAGCAGCGCGACGATGGCGATGGACAGCACCTGCGGGAAGAAGTAGACGATCTTGTAGAACGAGGAGCCGCGGACACCGGAGATCACCGGACCGCCTTTCCTCCGCCGCCCGCCCACATTGATCATGAAGGCGAAGAACAGCGCCAGACTGATCGTCACCAGCGGCAGCAGCAATGCGAACAGCAGGCTGTGCTGCAACGATTTCCAGAAGATGTCGTCGTCGAGCATCCGCCGGTAATTGTCGACTCCGACCATCTTGAATTCGGGGCTCAGTCCGGTCCAGTCCGTGAACGAGTAGTAGATGGACTGGATGAACGGCCAGACCACGAAGAGCGCGTACAGTCCCAGGGGCAGCGCCAGAAACCCCACGATGAACCGGTACTTGCCGTGCTGCATCGCCACTCCGGTGGGGTTACTGGTGCTTGTAGTGCTTGATCGACGAGTCCTTGGCGGTCTCGTCGGCGAAGCCCTGGATCTTCTTGATGGCCTCGGCCGGCGTGATGCGGCCGGCCATCATCTCGCCGAGACCGGAGACACCGATCTTCTCCTTCTGCAGCTGCACGTACCAGTCCTGGAGTCGCGGGTTCACCACGTTCTCGCCGGCCTTTTCCAGCGCCGCGACACCGGATTTCAGGCCCGGGGTGAGCGTGATGCCGTCGGTGCCGCCGTTGTACGCGGTCAGTGACTTCACCTTGCTGGTGAAGTTCTTCGAGGAGGCCTCGCTGAGCATGATGCGCAGCTGTTCCATGCCGCCCTCGGGATTCTTCGCCTTGGCCGGGACGATGAAAGGCTCGCCGCCGGAGGCCCAGATGGTGCCGAACGGCATCTTGTCGGAGGAGTCGAGGCCGGTGGGCGCGGAGACGGCCAGGTCGAAGTCCTTCGGGATGACGTTCGCCGACTCGTTCTCCACCCAGGAGCCGTTCGGGATGAACAGCGCCTTGCCCTGGGCCCACGCGGTCTGCGACTGGATGTGGTCCAGGCCCGGCGTGCCGCGGAGGATGTAGCCCTTCTTGTAGAGCTCGTAGTAGGCGTCGAAGCAGGCCTTGACCGCCGGGTGCTTCCAGGCGTTCGGCTCCAGGTTGTCGATGGCGTCGAGCACCTCGCGGCCGCCGACCTTGCCGATCATCGGGTAGAGCGAGAAGGGGAGGTAGTACGGGTATTTGCCCGCGTACGTCCAGCCCGCCATACCCTTCTTCTTGGCCTTCTCGCAGACCGCGAGCATCTGGTCCCAGGTCTCGGGGTACTGCTCGTCGAGCGAGTCCAGGGCCTTCTGCGAGTACCACACGCCGTACACCGTGTAGGCGTAGTACAGGACCCAGACCTTGTCGCCGTCGAACTGGCCCATCTCCACGATGCCGGGGCGCAGCGTGTCGCGGACCTTCTTGCCCGGGTCGTCGTAGGACGGCGCGTCCAGCAGCGGGGTGAGATCGGAGAGCTGGTTCTTGCCGACCAGGACGCCCATGTCCATCTGCTCGGCGCCGGAGTTGTCGATGAGGTCGGGCGGGGTGCCCTGGTTGAAGCGCGGCTGGAGCGTGGACTGGATCTTCTGGGTGGCGGAGAACTTCACCTTCACCTCGGGGAAGTTCTTCTCGTAGATCTTGACGGCGTCCTCGGCGTACTCCTTGCCGAAACCGCCGTCGAACAGGACGAATTCCATCTGCGCCGAGTCGTTGACACCGAGCGGGTTCTTCGCGGTCTTCTTGCCTGCCTTGGCCTTGTCCCCGTTGTCCCCGCCGCCGCTGCTGGCGCACGCCGACAGGAAGCTCATCGTCGGTACGGAGATCAGGCCGAGCGCGGCGGACCGCCTGATCAGATCGCGGCGGCCGACGCCCGCGGTGCCGCTGTCACCGGTCCCGCTGTTACCGATTCCACTGTTCCCCGTGCCGTTGTTACCGGTGCCATTGTTCTCGGCGGAAGTGGATCCCATGCTCAAGTCCTCGCCTTCTCCAGGACTCAGGCGGTGAACCGGATCCTTCCCGGCACCGCGATCGGGTCAAGCTGGGTCGTGCAGGAAGTGCGGATCGTGTGAAGTGCCGACAGGTATAGTCCACTTCCCGCCAACGGAGCAAGATCGAGCACAAGGTTGGCCGGTGGTCTTATCCGAGTTGAGACCTCGCGGAAATGTGGGCGGCCTGTGTGTTCCCTGGCGGAGAAATCCCGGTCATTGCCCCCGGATGCCGCAGTCAACACCCTTGACATCACTGAGCCCTTGGGCAACAACTGATCCTTGCGCATCGAAGCTGACAACGTTGTCCCGTGCGCAGGGAGGGTACCCGTTGATGGAGCACAAAGCTCGGCACAGATGGGGTTCGGCGGTCGTGTCGGCGACCGCCTTCGCTTTGGCCGTGAGCTCACAGGGCGTGGCGGTCGCCCTGCCCGAGGCACCCACGGCGGCCGACCGGGAGTTCGCGTCCTCCTTCGAGGCGGACGACCCGGTTCCGGACTGGCTGAACACCGTCGAGGAGGCACCGGACGGCGGCAAGCGGGCCTCGGGCGTCGACGGCGGCTACAGCGGCGGCATCCCGGGCAATGTGACCGACCAGGTCACCGACGTCCGGGCCAGTGGCGAGAACACGGGCGCCGGCGAGGTGAAGGAGAACCTCGTCGACGGCGAGCCGAGCACCAAGTGGTTGACGTTCGAGCCCACCGGCTGGGCCGAGTTCGACCTGGACAAACCGGTCAAGGTGGTGCGGTACGCGCTGACGTCGGCCAACGACCACGACGAACGCGACCCCAAGGACTGGACCCTCAAGGGCTCCACCGACGGCAAGGACTGGAAGACCCTCGACACCCGCTCCGGGGAGTCCTTCTCCGAGCGGTTCCAGACGAAGACGTACGACATCGCGGAACCCGTTGAATTCCGGCATTTCCGCCTGGAGGTCACCGGCAACAACGGCGGCGGCATCCTGCAACTCGCCGACGTGCAGTTCTCGACGGGCGGCAGCGACGGACCCGTCCCCCAGGACATGCTGTCCCTCGTCGACCGCGGCCCGAGCGGGTCGCCCACCGCCAAGGCGGGCGCCGGGTTCACCGGCAAGCGGGCGCTGCGCTACGCCGGGCGCCACACGGCCGACGGGCGGGCGTACTCGTACAACAAGGTCTTCGACGTGGATGTGGCGGTCGGCCGGAACACCCGGTTGTCGTACCGGGTCTTCCCGTCGATGGCGGACGGCGACCTCGACTACGACGCCACCCACGTGTCCGTGGACCTGGCCTTCACGGACGGCACGTACCTGAGCGACCTCGGGGCGACGGACCAGCACGGGTTCGAGCTGAGCCCACGGGGGCAGGGCGCCGCCAAGGTGCTCTATGTCAACCAGTGGAACCACGTCGTCTCCCGGATCGGGTCGGTCGCGGCCGGGAAGACCGTCGACCGGATCCTGGTCGCGTACGACTCCCCCGAGGGCCCGGCGAAGTTCCGCGGCTGGCTGGACGACGTGACGATCCGGCCCGCCGCGCCCGAGCGGCCCAAGGCCCACCTGTCGGACTACGCGGTCACCACCCGCGGCACGAACTCCAGCGGCGGCTTCTCCCGCGGCAACACCTTCCCCGCGACCGCCGTGCCGCACGGCTTCAACTTCTGGACGCCGGTGACCAACGCGGGCTCGCTGAGCTGGCTGTACGACTACGCACGTGCGAACAACGCGGACAACCTGCCGACGATCCAGGCGTTCAGCGCGAGCCACGAGCCGAGCCCCTGGATGGGCGACCGGCAGACCTTCCAGGTGATGCCGTCGGCGGCCTCCGGTACCCCGGACACCGGCCGCACCGCCCGCGCGCTGCCCTTCCGGCACGAGAACGAGACCGCGCGGCCGTACTACTACGGGGTCCGGTTCGAGAACGGGCTGAAGGCCGAGATGGCGCCCACGGACCATGCGGCGATGCTCCGCTTCACCTACCCGGGCGACGACGCGAGCGTCCTCTTCGACAACGTCACGGACCAGGCGGGACTGACCCTCGACGAGGAGCACGGCATCGTCACCGGCTACTCGGACGTGAAGTCCGGGCTGTCGACGGGGGCGACCCGGCTGTTCGTGTACGGGGTGTTCGACAGACCGGTGACCGAGGGCGCCGCCAGCGGGGTCAAGGGGTACCTGCGCTTCGACGCCGGTGCCGACCGCACGGTCACGCTGCGCCTCGCGACCTCCCTCATCAGCATCGACCAGGCCGAGGACAACCTCCGCCAGGAGATCCCCGGCGGCACCACCTTCGACGCGGTCAAGAACCGCGCCCAGCGGCAGTGGGACCGGCTGCTCGGCAAGGTCGAGGTCGAGGGCGCCACCCCGGACCAGCTGACGACCCTGTACTCCAGCCTGTACCGGCTGTACCTGTACCCGAACTCCGGCTTCGAGAAGGTCGGCGGGAGGTACCGGTACGCCTCACCGTTCTCCCCGATGCCCGGCCCGGACACCCCGACCCACACCGGCGCGAAGATCGTCGACGGCAAGGTGTACGTCAACAACGGCTTCTGGGACACCTACCGGACGACCTGGCCGGCGTACTCCCTCCTGACGCCTACGCGGGCGGGCGAGCTGGTCGACGGGTTCGTGCAGCAGTACAAGGACGGCGGCTGGACCTCGCGGTGGTCCTCCCCCGGGTACGCCGACCTGATGACCGGCACGTCCTCGGACGTGGCGTTCGCCGACGCGTACGTCAAGGGCGTCGGCTTCGACGCGAGGGCGGCGTACGACGCGGCCGTGAAGAACGCCACGGTCGTGCCCCCGTCCTCGGGCGTGGGCCGCAAGGGCATGACCACCTCGCCCTTCCTCGGCTACACCAGCACCGACACCCACGAGGGCCTGTCGTGGGCGCTGGAGGGCTACCTCAACGACTACGGCATCGCGCGGATGGGCCGGAAGCTGTACGAGGAGACGGGCGAGCGGCGCTACCAGGAGGAGTCGGAGTACTTCCTCGACCGCGCCCGGGACTACGTGAACCTCTTCGACGCCAAGGCCGGTTTCTTCCAGGGCCGGGACGCGAAGGGCGACTGGCGGGTGGAGTCGTCCCAGTACGACCCGCGGGTGTGGGGCTACGACTACACCGAGACCAACGGGTGGGGATACGCCTTCACCGCCCCGCACGACAGCCGGGGCCTCGCCAATCTCCACGGCGGCCGCAAGGCCCTCGCCGACAAGCTCGACGCGTACTTCTCCACGCCCGAGACGGCCTCCCCGGAGTTCGTCGGCTCGTACGGCGGTGTCATCCACGAGATGACCGAGGCGCGGGACGTGCGGATGGGCATGTACGGGCACTCCAACCAGGTCGCCCACCACGCGATCTACATGTACGACGCGGCCGGGCAGCCGTGGAAGGCGCAGGAGAAGGTCCGCGAGGTGCTGTCGCGGCTGTACGTCGGCAGCGAGATCGGGCAGGGCTACCACGGCGACGAGGACAACGGCGAGCAGTCGGCCTGGTACCTGTTCTCCGCGCTCGGCTTCTACCCGCTGGTGATGGGCAGCGGCGAGTACGCCATCGGCTCCCCGCTGTTCTGGAAGGCGACCGTGCACCTGGAGAACGGCCGCGAGCTGGTGGTGAAGGCTCCGAAGAACAGCGCGCGCAACGTGTACGTGCAGGGGCTGAAGGTCAACGGCCGTACGTGGACGAAGACGTCCCTCCCCCACTCGGTGGTCGCGCGCGGCGGGGTCCTGGAGTTCGACATGGGCCCGCGGCCGTCGTCGTGGGGCACGGGGAAGGACGCGGCGCCCGTGTCCATCACCCGCGACGACAAGGTGCCGACGCCCCGTGCGGACGTGCTCCAGCGTGAGGGGGCCCTGTTCGACGACACGTCGGCGACGGACGCGGCCGTGACGTCCCTGGACCTGCCGGTCTCCGGGGGTGCGAAGCCCGTCCAGTACACGCTGACGTCGTCGGACCGCACGAAGGCGCCGACCGGCTGGCGGCTGGAGGGCTCGTTGGACGGGACGACGTGGCGGACGCTGGACCGGCGCTCCGGGGAGTCCTTCAGGTGGGACCGGCAGACACGCGCGTTCACGGTGGGGTCACCGGGTACGTACGAGAGGTACCGCCTGGTCCTCGACGGTGAGGGAACCCTGGCGGAGGTCGAACTGCTCGCCTGAGACGAGGAGTTGGGGTTCTCATGCCGCTTCCCGTGCCCGTTCTGCCCGAGGGTGTCGACCCGGCCTGGCTGCCGCCCGCCGCCTTCCGGGCGGTCGGCGGCCGGCGGACGCTGATCCGCGGATCGGGTCCGCTGGTGGAGACGGTGCACGGGGAGGTGGCCGAGGCCTGCGGACGGTTCGGGGGCCGGGTCGTACGGGATCGTGGCGCGGGTGACGCCTCGTACGACCTGGTGCTCGAACTGACCGGCCCCGGCGACGACGAGGGATTCACGTACGCGCGCCGGGACGGGACCACGACCGTCACCGCCTCCGGTCAACGCGGGCTGCTGTACGGGCTGTTCCACCTCGTGCGGCTCGGGGAGGACGCGTTCCGCGGGGAGCGGGCGCCGGAGGCGCACCGGCCGGCGCTCGCGCTGCGGATGCTGGACCACTGGGACAACGTGGCCGTGCACCCGGTCATGGGCCAGGTCGAGCGGGGGTACGCGGGCGGCTCGCTGTTCTGGCGGGACGGCCGGGCGCGGCGCGAGTTCGAGCGGGTGCGGGCGTACGGCAGGCTGCTGGCGGCCTGCGGGATCAACGCCGTCGCGGTGAACAACGTCAACGTCCATGAGACCGAGGCACATCTGCTCACGGACCGGATCGGTGAAGTCGCCGACCTCGCGGGCGCGTTGCGGCCGTACGGCATCCGCACCCATCTGTCGGTGACCTTCACCGCGCCCGTGGTGCTGGGCGGGCTGTCCTCGGCCGATCCCCTGGACGAGGCGGTGCGTGCGTGGTGGGCCGAGATGACCGCGCGGGTGTACGAGGTGATCCCCGACTTCGGCGGATACGTGGTGAAGGCCGACTCGGAGGGGCAGCCCGGCCCGTTCGCGTACGGCCGCAGTCATGCCGACGGCGCGAACATGCTCGCCGCCGCCCTCGAACCGCATGGCGGCACGGTGCACTGGCGGGCGTTCGTCTACGACCACCGCCAGGACTGGCGCGACCGCACGACGGACCGGGCGCGGGCCGCGTACGACCACTTCACGCCCCTGGACGGGGAGTTCGCCCCGAACGCGGTGCTCCAGGTGAAGCACGGGCCGATGGACTTCCAGGCGCGCGAGCCGGTCTCCCCGCTGATCGGCGCGATGCCGCGCACCCGGCTGGCGGTGGAGCTGCAGGCCACCCAGGAGTACACCGGGCAGCAGCGGCACGTGTGCTGGCTGGGGGCGATGTGGAGCGAGGTGCTGCGGTTCCGGCCGGAAGGGGACAAGGGTGTCGGTGAGCTGGCGCGCGGCGGGCTGGTCGCGGTGTCCAACGTCGGCGACGACCCGTTCTGGACCGGGCATCCACTGGCCCAGGCGAACCTGTACACCTTCGGGCGGCTGGCCTGGCGGCCGGACGCGGATCCGCGCGCGGTCCTCGACGAGTGGATCGCACTGACCTTCCCTAAGAGCTCCGAACAGAATGGGCGTCCGATCAGCGCGCGGCGTCTGGTGCGTGCGATCGCAAGGCGCCGGAAGGTCCTCGTAGCGGAGCTACGAGGACCTTCCGGCAACGCGGCGAGCGTGCGTGCCAGGCGTCGCGCGCCGGGCGCCCATTCTGTTCGGAGCTCTAAGACCCCGCGGCGGCTGGTGGCCGGGCTGCACGCCGTGCTCGACGGGTCGTGGCGGACGTACGAGAAGTACACGGCGCCGCTCGGCGTGGGCTTCATGGTGCAGCCGGGGCACCACTACGGGCCGAGCGTCGACGGCTACGAGTACAGCCCCTGGGGCACCTACCACTTCGCCGACCGCGACGGGGTCGGCGTCGACCGCAGCCGCGCCACCGGCACCGGATACGCCGGGCAGTACGCCAAGCCGTGGGCGGAGCTGTACGAGGCGCCGGACACCTGCCCGGACGAGCTGCTGCTGTTCTTCCACCACGTGCCGTACGGGCATGTCCTGCACAGCGGGAAGACCGTGATCCAGCACATCTACGACACCCACTTCGAGGGTGTGGAGGAGGTCGAGGAGGCCCGGCGGGTGTGGGCGGGGCTGGCCGGCCTGGTGGAACCGGAGCGCCACGCCCGGGTGGCGGAGCGCTACGAGGAGCAGCTCCGCAGTGCCCGGGAGTGGCGCGACCAGATCAACAGCTACTTCTTCCGCAAGTCGGGGGTGCCGGACGAGCGGGGGCGGCGCGTTTACTGAGGGTGCTGCAGGATCGCGACGCCCAGGGGATCGAGGAACAACGGCTCACCCTCCTCCACCTGTTCGCCGGTGAGCAGGTCGGTGGCCGTGGTGTGCGCGGTGAGGCGGGCCGGTTCGGGGGCGTGGTTGAGGAGGAAGAGCAGGCGGGTGCCGTCGGGGGTGACGCGGGTCGCGGTCTCGACGGCGGGGTGGCCGGCGTAGGGGCCGATCAGGTCGTGGCGGGTCAGGATCCGGCGGACCACCCAGTCGACGCCCGGCTGGTCGAGGGCGGTGGCGACGTACCAGCCCTCGCCCGTGCCGTACGTGTGGCGGGTGACGGCCGGGGTGTCCGCGTAGAAGTCGGCGCCGTACGTGCCGACCGGTTCGGCGCCGCGGGGCAGCACGATCTCGAAGACGAGGCGGGCCCGGGAGGTCACCTCCTCCAGCCGCACAAGCTGGACGAACTCCTCCGGGCGGGCGTCCCACTCGTCGACGCGGATGCCCATGAGCGGGGCGAGCGGGCCGGGGACGTCCGTGAGGAAGGCGCGGTCGTGCGTGTCGACGCGGCCGGACAGGAAGGTGGCCAGGACCGTGCCGCCACGTGCCGCGACGGCTTCCAGGCGGGCGGCGAGGTCGCCCTTGACCATGTGCAGGACCGGGGCGAGGACCACGTCGTACGGGGTGAGATCCGCGGTGACCGGGACGGCGTCGACGTCGGCACCCGCCTCGCGGGCCGCCCGGTAGTAGGCGTGGACGACGTCGAGGTAGCGGACGAGACGGGAGGGGCCGTCGGAGATCTCCAGGGCCCACCAGCTGTCCCAGTCGAAGAGCAGGGCGGTGCGGGCGGGGGTGCGGGCGCCGAGCGTGGTGTCGCCCAAAAGCTCCAATTCGCGCCCCAGCTCGGCGACTTCGCGGAAGACGCGGGTGTCGTCGCGGCCCGCGTGCCCGATGACGGCGCCGTGGTACTTCTCGCAGGCGCCGCGGGATGCCCGCATCTGGAAGTACAGGGCGGCGTCGGCGCCGTGGGCGATGGCCTGGAAGGTGGCGAGGCGGAGTTCGCCGGGGCGTCGCAGCGGGTTGACGTCGCGGCAGGCGGTGGTGGACGGGGTCTGTTCCATCAGCCAGAAGGGGGCGCCGTCCTTCAGGCCGCGCATCAGGTCGTGGGCGAGGGCGGGCCGGGTGGGCGGGGCGTCGAGGGGCGGGTAGTTGTCCCAGGAGGCGAAGTCGAGGTGGGGCGCCCAGCGGTGGTAGTCGAGGGGGCGGAACAGGCCCATGAAGTTGGTGGTGACGGGCGTCGCCCGGTCGTGGCGCCGGATCGCCTCCTTCTCGGCGAGGAAACAGCCGAGCAGGGCGTCGGTGGCGAAGCGGTGGTAGTCGAGGGTGATACCCTGGAAGGCGGTGTGGTCGGGGCCGCGCCAGTGCTCGGTGAGGGCGCTCGGCGGCTCGATCTGCTCCCAGTCGGTGTAGCGGTGCGACCAGAAGGTGGTGCACCAGGCGGCGTTGAGGGCGTCGAGGGTGCCGTGCCGGTCCCGGAGCCATGCCCGGAACGCCTCGGCGCACAGGTCGCAGTAGCAGGCGCCGCCGTACTCGTTGTTGACGTGCCAGGCGAGCAGGGCGGGGTGATCGGCGTAGCGTGCGGCGAGGCGTTCCGCCAGGGCCGTGGCGTGCCGGCGGTACGCGGGTGAGCTGGGGCAGAAGTTGTGGCGCTGGCCGTAGCGGTGGCGGCGGCCCTCGAAGTCGGTCCGGTTGACCTCGGGATGCTGTTTCGCCAGCCACGGCGGGAGGGCGGCGGTGCCGGTGGCCAGGCAGACCCGGCGGTGCTCGGCGGCGGCGCGGTCGAGGACGCGGTCCAGGATCGTGAAGTCGTGGACGTCCTCGGCCGGTTGGGTGAGGGACCAGGAGAAGACGCCGACGGTGAGCGTGTCGATGCGGGCCCGGGTGAACAGGCGGTGGTCGGCGTCCCACACGTCCTGCGGCCACTGCTCGGGGTTGTAGTCGCCGCCGTACGGGATCTTGCGGCTCATGCGGTGAAGTCCTCCTGGGTCTCGGCGATCACCGGGCGGCTGCTGTGCAGCAGGGAGAGCAGCAACGGGGCGGCCAGCAGGGCGGGCAGGGCCTCGGTCAGCAGGGCGGTCGACGCGGCCACCAGGAGGAGCAGGGAGGCGGCGCCGAGGGTGGCACGGCCGTGCCGGAGCAGGAAGTACGCGGCGAGGCGGGCGGTGTCACGGGTCCGGAAGGCGAACAGCGAGGTCAGGACCAGCGCGTGCGCGCCCCACAGCAGGGAGCCGGCGCCGATCACCGCGAGCAGCACGGCCCACCAGCCGGGCAGGCCGGTGGCGGAGAAGTGGGTGAGGGTGAACGCGATGACGGTCAGCCAGCCGAGCAGAGGCGCCCACAGCGCAAGCGCCGGGCGGGCGTTGAGCCGCCAGCCGCGCCAGAAGACCCGGGCCGGACGCAGCTCGGTGAGGTCCCGGCTGCGATGGTGCAGGGCGTACAGGGCGGCGGACAGGGCCGGGCCGAGCGGCAGGAGGCAGACGGCGGCCAGGGGGAGGTTCGACGGATCGGGGCCGAGGAGGAACAGGCCGGCGAGGCCCGGCGACGCGGCGAGCAGCAGCAGTGCCTCGACGGTGAGGAGGGTATGGATCAGGGCGGCGGCGCGGGAGAGGACTCCGGTGCCGAAGTCGGCCGTCCGTACGGTACTCATGACACCTCCCCGACCTCCCCGCCGAGCAGCCGCCGCTCGTCCCACCAGGGCGGCGTCTCGTCCTGGACCGGGGTGAGCTCGACGAGCGTCACCTCGTGGCGGCCGAGCGTCAGGGGCAGGTCGACACGGCCGCCCTCGGCCGTCAGCCGCCGGTGGCTGCGGGCGGGCTCGGCGGCCTCGTGCAGCACGTCGAGCTGCGCGGCCCTCGGCGAGCGGGGGCTGCCCATGTGCCGCCAGGCCGTGTACGCGTTGCCCCGCTCCTCGTCCACCGAGGAGCGGCGGACGAACACCTCGCCGCCGCTCACCGGCAGGGTCAGGCGCAGGGTGTGCCGGTCCGGGCCGGGGGTCCGGCCGGTCGGGTCGACGGGCGCCCAGGCCAGAACGGTGACCCGGCCGTCGGGATGCCGGGTGACCAGATGGTCGTCACCGCGCGTGAGCCGCTCCTCCCCCATGCGGGCCATGAAGGCGTACAGGTGGTACGTCGGTTTCCTCACCTGCCGGTGGGTGAGCAGCCCGAACCCACCGTGGAAGAGCGCGGTCGGCACACCGGTCTCCTCGAAGACATCGCTGAACGTCCAGTAGGAGAAGGAGTCGGCGTGGTCACCGCCGGCCGCGACCACCGGGGCGAGGTACGCGGCGTGGAAGGCGGTGTCGTGGACGGGGTTGTCGGGCCGGTAGGAGGAGTTGAACTCGGTGATGTGGACGGGGCGTTCGGAGAGAGACGTGCCCTTGAGACGGCGTCTCGGCGCGGCGAACTGATCCAGCAGCGCGTTCGCCGGGGCGAGGCTCTGGTGCGCGCCGAACGGTACGTGCCGGGCGGGCCCGGAGGTGTAGGCGTGCCGGGAGACGAAGTCGACGGGTACGTCCCGGCGGTCGGTGAACTCGGCGAACCGCTCCAGCCACTCGTCCGCGCCGGGCGAGATCGCCGGGCCGCCGACCTGGAGTCCGGCGTCCACCTCCTTCACGGCGTGCGCGGTCACCTCGTACAGCCGGTGGTACGCCTCCTCGTCCGCGCCCTGCCAGAAGTCCGGCAGGTTGGGCTCGTTCCACACCTCGATCGGCCATTCCCGCACCTCGCCGAGGCCGTACCGGTCGACGAGGTGGACCAGGACCGCCCGGACGAGCCCGGCCCACTCCTTCCAGTCCCGCGGCGGGGTGACGTTGCCCCGCCACCAGAACACCGTCTGGTCGCCGCTCGCCAACTCGCTTGGCATGAAGCCCAGTTCGAGGAAGGGGCGGATGCCGAGTTCCAGATACGCGTCGATGACCTGGTCGACGTAGGTGAAGCAGTGGTGGACGTGCCGGGCGCCCTGCCAGGTGTACGGGCGGTGGACGGCCATGCCGTCGGAGAACAGGCCGTGGCCGCGGATGTGCCGGAAGCCGATCTCGCGCTGGAGGATCTTCAGCGACTCCTGGTGGTCGCGGCGCAGGGCGAGGTCCATGCGGCCGGTGCCGACGCAGAACCGCCAGGCGTCCGGGAAACGGTTCTCCGCCGCGCGGATCACCCGTTCTCCTTCTTGAAGCGCTCGTACGCCTTGTTGTGCAGATCGACGAACCGCTGCATGTTCTTCGACTTCAGCTCGGTGACGTAGGAGCCCCATTCGGACAGCGGGCGCTTGCCCAGGGCGAACTTCAGGGTGTTCTGGGTGACATGGTCCCTGAGCGGTGTCTCCCACAGCGACGCCTGCTCCTGCTCGAAGGACTCCAGCGGGTGGGCCGGGCCGATGGGCAGCTCTTCACGCCGGCCCATGACGTCCTGGAACTTCTTCTCGTCCGGGCCGAACATGGAGGAGACGAGCTCCCAGCTGCCGCCGTAGGCGAAGACGCCGTTGTAGAAGCCGTAGTCCTTCTGCATGTCCTTCGGGGCGTCCGGGTCGGAGCCCAGGAGACTGATGCCGTCCTTGGGCTGGTACCGGCCGCCGGAGCGGGTGTACGTGACGCCCTCGACGCCCCAGCGGGCGAACCGCTGGCCCTCGTCGGAGTACCAGAGCCAGTCCACGAACTGCATCATCGCGACGAAACTGTCGCTCTTGAGCGCCTTGCTGGAGATCATGACGCCGTTCTCCAGCCGCGCGCCGCCCAGCACCACCGGGCCGGCGGGCCCGAGCGGCACCGGGATCATCTCGATCCTCGCGCCCTTGACCTGCTTCTCCAGGTTGTACCGGTAGTTCTGCACCAGCTCCTGGGGGTTGGCGCTGATCGCGAAGGACTTCTCGCCCAGCAGCTTCTGTATCGCCTCGTCGTCGGTCTGGGTGAAGCTCTCCGGGTCCACCAGCTTCTCGGCGACCAGTTTCCGCACGTACTCGATCATCTGCCGGAAGCCGTCCGTCGCTCCGGTGAAGACGAACTTCTGCGCGTTCGCGTCCCAGCTGATGCTGTTGTACGTCCAGCCGGCCCTGACCCCGTACGCCTGGCCGAGGTAGCTGAACAGGGCGGCGGCCGGGTAGGGCGTGTTGGTGCTCCAGCGGTCGGAGAAGGGGTAGCGGTCGGGGTACTCCTCCCTGATCGCCTTGAAGACCTCGTACACCTCGTCCCAGGTGGCCGGCAGGCTCAGGCCGAGCTTGTCGAGGACGTCCGTGCGCAGGGAGAGCGAGTAGCCGGACCTGACCTTCTCGTGCAGGCCGGGCAGCAGGTAGTACTTGCCGTCGGACTGCCGGATGGAGTCGAGCTCCGGCTCCAGTTTCCACTTCCTGACCTTGTCCCGGAAGTTGGGCATCAGGTGCACGTAGTCGCTGACGGGGAGGATCGCGCCCGACGACACGAACGCGACCTCCGAGGGGTGGTACGTCTTGGGGATCAGGAACGGGGCGTCGCCCGAGCCGATGAGGACACTGCGCTTCTTCTCGTAGTCGGCCAGCGGGACCGCGACGGGCTTCAGGGTGACGCCGGTGCGCTTGGTCAGCTCCTTGAAGAACAGCCAGCTGTTCTTCATCGGGTAGACCGGGTTGTTGTTGTGCAGGACGTCGAACGACAGCGGCTTGGTGGCCTTGAACCGCTGGCCGGCCCGGTACTCCTTCATCGCGCCGTTCTGCTTCTTCGACAGGTCCTTGGAGTCCCCGCCGTCGTCACCGCTGCCGCAGCCGGTGAGGGCGGCGAGACCGGCGAAACCGGCGGCGGCGAGGATCTGGCGCCGCGACAGCTGTCCTGCGTTCTTCACGGATACTCCCTTGTTCCGTAAGCCAGTTGAGGAGAGGTGCGGCTGTCATCCCTTGACCGCGCCGAGCATCACGCCCGAGACGAAGTAGCGCTGGACGAACGGGTACACGCAGAGGATGGGCAGCGAGGTCAGCACGATCGTGACCGCCTGGATGTTCGCCGCGGCCTGGCTGAGCTGCTCGGTGCCCGCTCCGGCGTTGCCGCCGGTGGTGGCGCCCGCGATGAGGTTGCGCAGGTAGACGGTCGCGGGCATCAGCTCGGCCTTGTCCATGTACAGGAACGCCGAGAACCAGGAGTTCCAGAAGGCCACCGAGTAGAACAGCACCATCGTCGCGACGACCGCCTTCGACAGCGGCAGCACGATCCGCAGCAGAATGCCGTACGTACTCAGGCCGTCGATCTGCGCGGCCTCCTCCAGTTCGCTCGGCAGGCTCTCGAAGAAGGCCTTCATCACCAGCAGGTTGAACACGCTGATCGCGTTCGGCAGCGCGATGGCCCAGATGGTGTTCTTCAGGCCGAGGCTGGTGATCAGGACGTAGTTGGGGATCAGTCCGCCGGTGAAGAACATGGTGAACACGGCGACACCGACGAGGAACCCGCGCCCCTTGAGGTGCTTCTTCGACAGGACGTACGCGTAACAGGTCGTCAGGACCATGGCGACGGCCGTGGAGACGACCGTGTACAGGACGGTGTTGCCGTAGTTCCGCCAGAACATCGAGTCCTGGAAGACGATCTTGTAGGTGGTGAGGTTGAAGCCCTTCGGCCACAGCGTGACCTCACCGGCCCGGATCTGCCGTTCCCCGCTGAACGAGCGGGCGATGATGTTGACGAACGGGTACAGGGTCACGACCACGACGAGGGTGAGGATCACCCCGTTGATCCCCTGGAAGACGCGGTAGGACCGGCTCGGCTTCACCACAGGCTCGTCCCCACCGTACGGCGCGACAGCTGGTTCGCGGAGGTGATCAGGACCAGGCCGATGATCGCCTCGAACAGGCCGATCGCGGCGGCGTAGCTGAAGCTGTTCGACTCCACGCCGGTGCGGTAGAGGTACGTGGAGATCACGTCGGCGGTCGGGTACGTCAGCGGGTTGTAGAGCAGCAGGACCTTCTCGAAGCCGACCGCCAGGAACGTGCCGATGTTGAGGATCAGCAGCGTGATCATGGTGGGCCGGATGCCGGGCAGGGTGACGTGCCAGATCTGCTGCCAGCGGTTGGCGCCATCGATGCGCGCGGCCTCGTACAGGTCCTCGTCGATCGTGGTGAGCGCGGCGAGGTAGAGGATCGTGCCCCAGCCGGCGGTCTGCCAGATCTCCGAGCCGACGTAGATGGTGCGGAACCACTCGGGCTCCTGGATGAACCGGATCGGCTCGTGCCCGAACCAGCCCAGCACGTGGTTGACCGGGCCGTCCGTGGCGAGCATCTGCAGGGTGATGCCCGCGACGATCACGATCGACAGGAAGTGCGGCAGGTACGACACCGACTGCACGAACCGCTTCAGGGAGCGCCGGCGGACCTCGTTGAGCAGCAGCGCGAGCACGATCGGGATCGGGAAGCAGAACACGAGCGTGAGCCCGCCGAGCCACAGCGTGTTGCGGAACACCTGCCAGAAGGTGGGGTCGGTGAGGAACATCTCCACATAGCGCAGGCCCACCCACTGCTCGCCCAGGATCGAACCGCCCGGCTCGAAGCGGCGGAAGGCGATCACGTTGCCGATCATCGGCAGATAGCGGAAGACCAGGAAGAACAACAGCGGCAGCACGGCCAGCGAGTACAGCTGCCAGTCCCGGCGCAGCGCCCGCCGCCAGCCGGTGCGCGCGGACGGCCGTGGACGACGTGCGGTCTTCGTCGGCGGTGGGTCCTGCGTGCCGGGCGGCGGAACAGACGTGGCGGAGGTGCTCATGCTCGGGCCTCCCGTGGCATGGGACGCGGAACCGAAACTTTCGAGCTCTTACCGGTAACTTCGCGGCAACTTAAGGGGAGCGGAAAGCGCTGTCAATGGGTGCTGCGGACGGGGAGTTGAGACGGAGGCACCCTGCTGGGTTCAGCGTGGCGCGCAGGTGGAAGAGATGGAAGGACCGGAACTTTCTGACCCGTGACCGCAACGATCGGTCGCGTCCCCTGTGTACCCCGATCCCCTGCGAGGTTCCCTCAGTGCCCGCCTTCGACCTGCCCCTGCCGGAGCTGGAGCGCTACCGCCCGGACGTCGAAGAGCCCCCCGGCTTCGACGAGTTCTGGCTGAGCACGCTCAAGGAGGCCCGGCAGACCGATGTGCTGGGCTCGGTGCGGCCGGTGGAGACCGGCCTGCGGCTGACCGAGACCTGGGACGTGACCTTCCGGGGCTTCGCCGGCGACCCGGTGCGCGCCTGGTACAGCAGGCCCGCCGGGACAGGCGAGCCGCTGCCGGCCGTCGTCGAGTACGCGGGGTACGGCCGGGGCCGCGGCCTCCCGCACGAGCGGCTGACCTGGGTGAACGCCGGATACGCCCACCTGCTGATGGACAACCGCGGCCAGGGCGACCAGTACGGCAACGGCGGCGACACCCCGGACCCCCACATGGGCGCGCCGGGTGGACCGGGTCCCGCCGTACGGGGTCTGCTCTCCCCGCACGACTACCACTACCGCCGCTTGATCACGGACGCGGTGCGCGCGGTCGCCGCCGTCCGCGCACTGCCCGGCGTGGACGGCGGCCGGGTCGCGGCCGTCGGCAACAGCCAGGGCGGCGGCCTCGCCCTGGCCGTCGCGGGCCTCGTCCCGGACCTGGCGGCGGTGCTGGTCACCGCCCCGCTGCTGTGCGGCATCCGCCGCGCCCTGGACCTGACGGACACGGGTCCGTACGGCGAGATCGCCGCGTATCTGTCCGTGCACCGGGGCGCCGAGCAGGCTGCGTACCGCACCCTCGCCCACGTGGAGGGCATCTCCTTCGCCCGGCGCGCGCAGGCCCCCGCCCACTTCGGGGTCGGCCTGCGCGATGCGGTGTGCCCGCCGAGCGGGGCGTACGCGGCTTTCCATGGCTACGGGGAGTTGACCGGGGCGGATCCCCGCAAGGAGATCCACGCCTACCCGTTCAACGGGCACGAGGGGGGCGATGCGGTGCAGGTGCGCCGCCAACTGCTGTGGCTGGACGAGGTGTTCAGCTCCTCGCGAGGGTGAACACGTGCACGTCCGCGCGGTCCGGCAGCCGCACGGCCCGGATCGTCCTGGCCTCCGGCGCCGCGAAAGGCCTGGCGACAGCAGGTCGGGATCTGCGCGGGTGACGAACCTTCGGCGATCACTTCGTTACTCGTCGGCGCACGCAGGAGCGGGCGCGTCGACCGAAATCGGGCTGCCCTGTGGCACGAGGTAGGTGACGTACAACTCGACGGGCTCGGTGCCGAGGTTGCGGCCGATGTGGATGTGGTGGCTGCCGGCCGGCTCGACGAACGAGCTTCCCGCAGGTGTCGTCTCGATCGAGCAGTCCTGCAGCGCGCGCGTGAGGGTGCCGGACTTGACGACGGCGATGACCTGGCCGGGGTGGTAGTGCCAGCCGGTGGAGCCTCCGGGTGCGATGGTGAGGGAGCGGAAGACGACGTCCGTGGGTCCTTTGGCCTTGATCTTCAGTGTTCCGGCGGAGGTTCCCTGGGCGAGGACCGTGCCGGTCACTCCGCTGCCGGGAGTGGCGAGGGCGGCCGTGGGCCCGAAGGCCAGGGCGGTCGCGCAGCCCGTCATGAGAAGCGCTCTGCGGGCCTTGCGTATCCGGAACGTACGGCTCATGGATCCCCCTCCACATACGGCCAATCAGGTGGCTTCTCGGTCGACTTGAGTAATCGAGGAACTTACTTCCCCCCTGCGTCGGCGTCCACACCAGGCACGGCGAGGACAGGCTGTGGTTCGTGGCGCTGGGCGGCGAGGGTGTCGGGTCCGGGCGTGGGTGGTGCGCCGATGCGGGTAGGTGCGCAAAGTGCTGAGGCCGACCCAGCACCGCCGAGCCTGAGCAGCCCGTTGCCCAACGCCCCGACGGCCGGGATTCGATCCGTCCATCAGCTGACCCGGGCGGCGATGGTCCGCGCGCACGCCAGGGACTCGGTATGCGTCGTGTCCACCTCCAGGTCGTAGATCACGCCGTCGTGAACCACGTCCGCCTGCAACGCGGCCATCCCCCGGACGCGATCTCCCCGTGCGACCTCGCGGCCCGCGGCGACCGCACTGTCACACCTCATCCCGACCCACAGCACGTCCAGCTCGCCCAGAGCCTTCTGCCACCGCCGCTGGGACGAGGCTCCGCCGAGAAAGACGTCATCGATGATCACCCTGGCGCCGGCGCGGGCCATGGCCACGACGCCCTCCATCCAGGCCGTCTGCAGCGCCATGTGATCACGATCACCCGAGTCGGCACCCCGCCACAGTAGAACCGCTCCCCCACGGCACGAAACGGATTTCGGCAACCCGGCACGCGGCACGCGGCACGCGGCAGGCGTCAAGCGGGCCCGGTGGAGACACCCCCCACCGGGCCCGCCGCGAGCAACGGTTCAGCCCACCCGGCAGGGCAGGCTCGTCGTACTGTCGCCGCCGGAGCCGGAGACGACGTACCCGAACGTCGTGCTCTGCCCCGGACTCAGTGAGCCGTTCCAGGCGGTGTTGTGCACCATCACCGCCTGGCCGTGGTACGTGGCGTTGCCGCTCCACAGGCTCTCGACCTTATGGCCGGCCGGGAGCGTCCAGTCGACCATCCAGCCGAGCATCGGGACGTCGCCGGTGTTGGTGACGGTCACCTCGGACTGGTAGCCGCCGTTCCAGGTGCCGGTCGTCTTGCGGGTGGCGGTGCAGGTGCCGGACACCGGTTCGGTGGGGTTGCCGGGCTGCTTGATGCCCGTCACCTCGCCGTTGCCGCCGTCGAAGACGACGTCGGAGCAGGAGTAGAAGGTCTCCTGGCTGTCGGAGCGCTGCCAGACCATGTAGATGATGTGGCGGCCCGACTTGCCGTCGGGGAGCTTGCCGGTCCAGGAGTAGTTGGCCTCGACCGTGCCCGGGGAGCCGTTGAGCGGCGGGTGGTCGACGGTGAGGAAGGGCTTCTCCTCCATGTCGTTCCAGGTGAGCGTCTTCGTCGGGTCGAAGCCGTCCTTGGTGATGTAGACGTGGAACCAACCCGGGTGCGCGGCCCAGGCGTTGTACGAGAAGTCGACCGTCGCGCCCGAGGTGAGGTGGGTGAGCGGCCAGTCCTTGCTGGGGGTGTTGAAGCCCGTGAAGTTGGGGTTGCCGCCGCTGCACAGCTCGCCGTCCGGTACGAAGCCGCGGGTGCGGCCGGCGCCGTCCGAGCGGAGCACGGAGAACCAGTTGTAGAACGGGGTCGTCCCGCTCACCTGCTGTGCCGTCCGGCAGGCCGGGTTGACCGGCTTGATCTCACCGGTGTCGGTGAGGCCGTCCTGCCAGCACAGGAAGGTGCGGCTGCCGGGCTTCATCGGGGTACCGTGCGCCTCCGCCTCGCCGCCCACCGTCATGACGAGGCTGAGGGCCGGGATCGTGGCGAGGAGGGAGACCAGGACGAGGAAGAGGGCTCTGGCTCGGGTGGGGCGCGGTGGTCGGCGGTGCGTCGAGGCGTCTGTGGGGGTTGTCAGGATCATGACACATCTGTCCGTTCAGGGAGTACGTACCGTGCGGATGCGTGTGCCGAATTGTGCGTGCGGATGAGCGGGGTGGGGGCGGCCCCTGCGGCAGGTTCCGGTCCACCGTCATGGGAGCGCTCCCACCCCACCTGGAGCGGAAGGTAGCGCCGGACGGCCCTCTTGTAAACGCTCGGCGCCGAACGCCCGGCGCGCGGAGTGCCCTCCAGGGAGAGAACCTGGTCCCATATATGCCGATCTAGCACTATTGGTCTGGTATGCGATTCTGATGTGTGGGTGCCCTGCCGCTCATGGGCGGCGCGGTCCGGCGCCGCCGGGTCCCGCGCCCGCGCCGTCGCCGTCGCCGTCGCCGCCAGAGTTCCGGGGGACCTCCACCTGCCAGCACCTGCGGCACGGACGGGAGGAAGATGCGGATGCCCCACAACGGCGGTACCCGGGCCGCGCTCCCGGGTCTGCGGGCACCCGGGGCCGGGGCAGCGGGCGCCGGTCCGCCCCGTCCGGCGCCGGAGACCTCTCCGAGGGAGCGGGTCCTGGCGTTCGCGGGGGCCACGGTGACGGCCGTGTACGCGGCGGAAGCCGGGGGCGGAGAGCTTCGGCTGGTCGAGTCGGCCGGAGCCGACCCCGACCGGTACGGGCTGCCGGAGAAGGTTCCGGTCTTCGGTGACGCGCCGGTGGCCGAGGCCTTCCGGACCGGCCGGCCCCGGTGGCTGAAGGCCGTGGCGCTCGGTTCCGGCCCCGAGGACGGCGGCCCGGAGCCCTCGCGGGCCGCCGGGGTGCCGCTCGGGGCGCTGCCGCTCGGGTCGGCGGGTGGCGGGTGGCTCGGCTGTCTGGCGGTGGTGGGCGAGGCCGCGGACGGCTTCGGAGCCGAGCAGCGGGACTTCCTGGAGCGATACGCCTCGGCGATCGCCGGCCGGCTCCGGGGTGAGGCCGACCGGTGCGCGCCGGCGCCGCTGCTGGATCCCGCCCTGCGGAGCATGGGGATCGGTTCGTTCGCCATGCTGCCGGGCACCGGCGTGATCGAGACGGACGCCGCCCTGCTGGAACTGGTCGGCATCACCGAGGACGACTTCGACGACCGGACCGACAGCCTGCTGTCGTACACCGTCCCGGAGGACGTGCCCGCGCTGATGTCGGTCCTGGAGCCGTCCGCGCAGACCACCGGGTGCCGGGATCTGGAGTTCCGGATCCGCCGGCCCAGCGGTGAGCTGTGCTGGCTGCATCTGGGCTGCCGCGTGGTGAAGGGGCCGGACGACGGGCCGCTGCGGGTGGTGGGCGTGGTGACCGCGGCGCCCGTGCTGCGCCAGAGCGCCAGCGACGTCGCCCGGATCCAGTGGCTGACCGCCGCGCTCGACGACGCCACGACCGTCCGGGACGTCAGCCGGGTCGTGGTCGCCGCTCTGCGCGAACCGCTCGGCGCCGACCGGGTGGCGCTCGCCGAACTGCTGGAGGACCGGCTGGCGGTGACCGTGCTCGATCCGCCGGGGGCCGGTGCCTGGCCGGAGCTGTGGCGTTCCAATTGGCGCTCGGAGTGGCCGGACGCGCCGATCAGCGCCCTGCCCACGCTGCAGGCGGCGCTGCGGGGCGGACGGATGAGCCTGTGGCCCGCGGGTGCCAGGCTCGAGCCCGGGCTCGCGGGGGTGGGCCCCGGCGGGCTGGCCGTGCTGCCGCTCCCGGCCCGCAGCCGGGTCGCCGGGGTGTGCCTGGTCGGCTGGGACGAGCCGCACGAGTTCGTCCCCGAGGAGCGGGCGCTGCTGACCGCGACCGCGGGGCTGGTGGGGCAGGCCCTGAAGCGCGCCCACGCGTACGACGCCGAGCAGGAGCTCGCCACGATGCTGCAGCGCAGCCTGCTGCCGCGCCGCCTGCCCGAGCTGCCCGGGGGAACCGCCGTGGCCCGGTATCTGCCCGCCAGACGCGGGCTTCAGGTGGGCGGCGACTGGTACGACGTGATCGCGCTCTCCGAGACACGTGTGGCCCTCGTCATCGGTGATGTGCAGGGGCACAGCGCCGCCGCGGCGACGATCATGGGCCAGATGCGCACGGCGGTCCGGGCCTACGCCGTGGAGGGCCACCCGCCCGACGTGGTCGTCTCGCACGCGAACCGGCTGCTCGTCGGCATGGAGACCGACCTGTTCGCGACCTGCTGCTATGTCGAGCTCGACATGGAGGAGGGCAACGCGCTGTTCGTCCGGGCCGGGCACCTGGCTCCGCTGCTGCGCCATCCGGACGGCAGCACCGAGGAGATCGAGGTCGAGGGCGGCCTGCCGCTGGGCGTGCTCGCCGACGCGGAGTTTCCGCTGACCGCCCTCGCGCTGGCCCCGGGCTCGGTCCTCGCGCTGGTCACCGACGGCCTGGTGGAGGCCGCCGACCTGGAGGTGGAGGAGGGCATGCGGCGCATGCGCGAGGCGCTCACCGCGGCCGATCCCTCCGACGCCGGGCGGATGGCCGACGTCCTGCTCGGCCAGGACGGCCGGCGTGAGGACGACGTGGCGTTGCTGCTGCTGCGCTACGACGGGATGAAGGTACGGCCGGTGCGGGCCGGCTGGGTCGTGTGGCGGCTGCCCGACGCCGTCATGCACGCCCGCCGGTTCGCCGCGCGCACCCTGCGCTCGTGGCGCGTCACCGAAGAGGCCGACACGGTGCTGCTGGTCGTCTCGGAGCTGGTCACCAACGCGCTGGTGCACACCCAGGGCCCGGTCCGTTACGACCTCACCCTCTCCGCGGACCGGCTGCGGGTCGCCGTGAGCGACTCCTCGCCGCGCGCGCCCGCCAAGCCGGTGATCGTGGACTGGGAGTCGACCGGCGGCCGGGGCCTGTTCCTGGTCGAGGCCGTGTCGGCGTCCTGGGGCTCCATGCCGAACGGCGGGGGCAAGCAGGTGTGGAGCGAGATCGTCATCTCACCGCCGGATCCGGGGCCCGCGCGGGCCGCCGGGGCTGTCGGGCTGCCTGAAGGGAGTCCGCGATGAGGGCCCGTAAGGGGTGGCGGGCGAAGCCCCGTACGGGGTGGCGGGCGAAGCCCCGTAAGGGGTGGCGAGCCCTCGCCGTCGTCGTCTCGGGGCTGATGGCCGCATCCCTGGCCGGCTGCGGAGGAGACGGCGGTGCGGACGAGGACGGCCTGACCATCGGTCTGCTGCTGCCGAGCCGCGCGGTGCCGCGCTGGGAGAACTCCGACAAGCCCATGATCGAGAAGCGGGTGAAGGAGCTGTGCGCCAAGTGCACGGTGATGTACGCCAACGCCGAGAACGACGCGGCGAGCCAGCGGCAGCAGATGCACTCCATGATCACCCGGGGGGCCGCGGTCGTCATCCTGGACGCCGTCGACCCCAGGGCGTTGCGCTCCTCGGTCCAGGCGGCGCACAAGGCCGGTATCCCGGTCCTGGCGTACGACCGGCTCGCCGAGGGCGCGATCGCGGGCTATGTCAGCTTCAACGGCGAACAGGTCGGCAGGCTCCAGGGCGAGGCGCTGCTGAAGGCGATGGGCGACAAGGCGCGCGGCGGCCGGATCGTCATGATGAACGGGGACCCGGCCAGCCCCAACGCGGCCTGGTACGAACGAGGGGCCCGGTCCGTCCTCGAGGGCAGGGTGAGGATAGGCAAGGCGTACGACACGCTGGGGTGGCGGACGGAGAACGCGCACGACCAGATGTCCGCCGCCATCGCCGCCCTGGGCCCGGACCGGATCGACGGCGTCCTGGCGGCCAACGACGCCATCGCCGCCGGTGTCATCTCGGCCCTCAAGAGCGCCCGGGTCACGCCGCTGCCGCCGGTGACCGGCCAGGACGCCGACCTCGCCGCGGTGCGGCGCATCGTCAAGGGCGAGCAGTACATGACCGTCTACAAACCCTTCCGGCAGGAGGCCGAGACGGCCGCCGCCATGGCCGTGGCGCTGGGGCGCGGCGAGAAGGTCGACGCCCTCGCCACGACGACGGTCGACAGCGCCACGCACGAGGACATCCCGGCCGTCCTGCTCGCCTCGACCGCCGTGACGGCCGGCACCATCCGGCAGACGCTCGTCCGGGACGGCGTCTACACCATCGACCAGATCTGCGTCCCGAAGCTCCGGCCGGCCTGCGACCGGGCGGGGCTGACCCGGTGAGGGGGAGGTGGTCGACGTGGCGTTCCCGCCCGTGCTGGCGTTGCGCGGCATCTGCAAGCGGTTCGGCGGCGTGCAGGCGCTGTTGGACGTCGACCTGCAGGTCCGGGCCGGTGAGGTCGTCGCCCTGGCGGGCGACAACGGCGCCGGCAAGTCCACGCTGATCAAGGTGATCTCGGGGGTCAGCCCCGCCGACCGGGGCGTCATCGAGTGGCAGGGCCGGCGGGTGCACATCAGACGCCCCCACGACGCCCACGCCCTGGGCATCGCGACCGTCTACCAGGACCTCGCGATGTGCGACAACCTCGATGTCGTCGGCAATCTGTTCCTCGGCCGGGAGATCGCCCGGGTGGGCATCCTCGACGAGGTGGAGATGGAGCGCCGCGCCCGCGAGCTGATGCGCACGCTGTCCATCCGTATCCCGGACGTGCGGATGCCCGTCGCGGCGCTGTCGGCGGGACAGCGGCAGGCCGTCGCGATCTCCCGCTCGCTCATGGGGCAGCCCAAGGTCCTCCTGCTCGACGAGCCCACCGCCGCCCTGGGGGTCGAGCAGACCAGCCATCTCCTCGACCTCATCGAGGAGGTGCGCGACCGCGGCATGGCGATCATCCTCATCAGTCACAACATGGGGGACATCAAGGCCGTGGCGGACCGGGTCGCCGTCCTGCGCCTGGGCCGCAACAACGGCCTGTTCGACGTGAGCACGGTGGCCCAGGAGCAGATCATCTCCTCCATCACCGGCGCGGCGGACAACGCCGTGGCGCACCGCTCGACGGGCGACGGGGAGGGGTGGCCGTGAGCAGGGGCGAGGCCTCGCGGAACACCGGCCCCACCGGGCCGGCCGCGTCCGCCGGGCGCCCGGCCCCGCGCGGCTGGCGGCGCGGCCTGAAGGGATACGCCGACGAGGTCCGCGGCAGCGTGCGCGGCGGCGAACGCGGCCCGCTCCTGGTCGTGCTCGGCCTCGTGGTGATCTGGATCGTCTTCCAGGCGCTCGACGACAACTTCCTCTCGCCGCGCAACCTGTCCAACCTCAGCGTGGACATCGTCGGTACCGGCCTGGTCGCCGTGGGCATCGTGTTCGTGCTGCTGATCGGGGAGATCGACCTGTCGGTCGGCTCCGTCAGCGGGCTGGCGGGGGCGGCGTTCGCCGTGCTGAACGTGAACCAGGGCGTGCCGGAGTGGCTCGCCCTGATCGTGGCGGTGGTCGCGGGGACGGCCGTGGGCGCCTTCCACGGGGTCTTCTTCGCCTGGCTCGGCGTGCCCGCGTTCGTCGTCACGCTCGCGGGCCTGCTGATCTGGAACGGGCTGACGCTGTATCTGCTGGGCGCGAGCGGCACCATCAACCTCGACGAGGAGGGTCTGGTCGCCGACCTGACCGGCACCTACTTCGCCGCCGACGGCGTCGCGTACGCCCTGGCCGCGTGCGGCACGGCCGGATACCTCCTGGCCGCCCGCCGGAACAGCAACCGTCTCAGAGCCGCCGGGATGCCGCACCGGCCGGTGCGCGAGATCTGGGTACGCGCAGGTCTCCTGGCGGTGATCGCCTTCGCCGCCGCCCACACGCTCAACCGGTTCCAGGGCCTGCCCATGGCGCTGCTGATCTTCCTGGTGGTCCTCGTCGTGTCGGACTACGTGCTGCGCCGCACCCGTCACGGACGGCGGGTGTACGCGCTCGGCGGCGGTGTCGAGGCGGCGCGCCGCGCCGGCATCGGGGTGGAACGGGTCCGGGTCGCGATGTTCATGGTGTCGGGGACACTGGCCGCGGTCGGCGGGCTGTTCGTGGCCTCGGGGCTCACCTCGGCGAGCCCCACGACGGCCCGCGCGGCCGGCTCGGGCATGCTGCTGATCAACGCCATCGCCGCGGCCGTCATCGGGGGCACGAGTCTGTTCGGCGGGCGCGGCTCGCCCTGGTCCGTGCTGCTCGGCGTGCTGGTCATCCAGTCGATCGCCTCGGGCATGGCGCTGCTGGGGGTGGAGGACTCCGTCCAGTTCATGATCACGGGTGGGGTGCTGCTCATCGCCGTCGCGGCCGACGCGCTCTCCCGGCGCTCGGAGGCGATACGCGGCCGAACGTGAGCCGGCCCCGCCCCACCGGCCATATCCCATGAAATACCCATCAAGAAGTAAAGTCAGGTATATGTCCTGCGCCCTGCACAGGGCTCAGGGCCTACGTCGCGTCCAGCCGGCATCGCGTCCATGTGTCCATCGGAGTGCCATGAAGCACAGCCGCCTCGCCCGACTTGCCGTGACCGCCGCCGCCGTCGCGGGGCTGGTCCTCTCCGGGTGCGGTGACGCGGATCCGCCGGGTGGCTCGAAGGCCACCATCAACGTGCTCTCCATGGACGCGTCGCAGATGCAGAACCTCAAGAAGCTCACCAAGAGGCACTTCACCGCCGAGACCGGCATCGAGGTCAACTACACGCTGCTGCCGGAGAACGAGGCGCGGGACCGGATGAACCGCGAGTTCGCCACCCAGGCCGGGCGGTACGACGTGGCGAGCGTCAGCGCGTACGAGGTGCCGATCTACGCGGACAACGGCTGGCTCGCCCCGCTGGACGCGTATGTGAGGGCGGACGAGGACTTCGACCAGGACGACGTCTTCCCCAACCTGGTGTCGTCGCTGACCGGGGCCGACGGCAGGCTCTACGCCGAGCCCTTCTACGGCGAGGGTTCGTTCCTGATGTACCGCAAGGACCTGTTCCGCAAGGACGGCCTGTCCATGCCGGCGAACCCCACCTGGGAGCAGGTGGCCGCACTGGCGGCCAAGGTCGACGGCACCGACGGCACGCACGGCATCTGTCTGCGCGGCCTGCCCGGCTGGGGCCAGAACCTCGCCCCGATCAACACCGTCGTCAACACCTTCGGCGGCGCCTGGTACGACATGGAGTGGAACGCCCGGCTGACCTCACCGGAGTTCCGGAAGGCGCTCCGGTTCTACGTCGACCTGCTCCGCTCGTACGGCCAGCCCGACGCCCACCGCACGGGCGTCCTGGAGATCCTCGACCTGTTCGTGCGCGGCAAGTGCGCCATGATGTACGACGCCACGTCGCTGGCCTCCTCGATCGAGGCCGACGGTTCGTCGGTCAAGGGCAAGGTCGGCTACGTCCCGGCGCCGCACGAGAGGACCGAGAAGGCCGGCTGGCTGTGGACCTGGGCCTGGGGCATCCAGCAGGCCAGCACGAACAAGGACGCCGCCTGGGAGTTCATCTCCTGGGCCTCCTCCAAGGAGTACCAGGAGCTGGTCGGCAGGGAACTCGGCTGGACCGCGGCACCCGCCGGGAACCGCAAGTCGCTCTACGCCAACCCGGAGTACCAGAGGGCGGCCGACGCCTGGTACCGCCAGGAGTACGCGGCGGCGACGGACTCCGCCGACCCGAAGAACCCCGGCGTCGCCCCACGCCCCTACACCGGTATCGGCTTCCTCGGCATCCCCGAGTTCGCCGTGCTCGGCACGGCGGTCTCGCAACAGATCAGCGCGGCCATCGCCGGCCACCAGTCGGTGGACACGGCCCTGGAGAAGTCCCAGGACCTGGCTCAGGCGGCGGTGGCGAAGTACCGCGCCGACTGAGGACTCCTGCGGCACCCTCGGTGAGCGCACGCCGACACGGCAAGGGCCGCACCCCCGGCGTACGGGGACGCGGCCCTGGACGGCCGTGCCGTTCTGCGCTCCGCGGTTACTTGCGGATCAGGCTGCGCAGCACGTACTGCATGATGCCGCCGTTGCGGTAGTAGTCCGCCTCACCCGGGGTGTCGATGCGGACGACCGCGTCGAACTCGACGCCGGTGTCGGTGGTGACCTTCACCGTGCGCGGCGTGGTGCCCTCGTTGAGCTCGGTGACGCCGGTGATGGAGAAGGTCTCCTCGCCGGTCAGGCCGAGGGACTCGGCGGACTGGCCCTCCGGGAACTGCAGCGGCAGGACGCCCATGCCGATGAGGTTCGAGCGGTGGATGCGCTCGTACGACTCGGCGATGACGGCCTTGACGCCGAGGAGCGCGGTGCCCTTGGCCGCCCAGTCGCGGGACGAGCCGGAGCCGTACTCCTTGCCGGCCAGGACGACCAGCGGGATGCCGGCGGCCTGGTAGTTCTGCGAAGCGTCGTAGATGAAGGAGACCGGGCCGCCCTCCTGGGTGAAGTCCCGCGTGTAGCCGCCCTCGGTGCCCGGCGCGATCTGGTTGCGCAGGCGGATGTTGGCGAACGTACCGCGGATCATCACCTCGTGGTTGCCGCGGCGGGAACCGTAGGAGTTGAAGTCGCGGCGCTCGACGCCGTGCTCCGTGAGGTACTTGCCCGCCGGGGTGTCGGCCTTGATGGCGCCGGCCGGGGAGATGTGGTCGGTGGTGACCGAGTCGCCCAGCTTGGCGAGTACGCGGGCGCCGGTGATGTCGGAGACCGGGGTGGTCTCCATCGTCATGCCCTCGAAGTACGGGGGCTTGCGGACGTACGTCGACTGCGGGTCCCACTCGAAGGTGTCGCCGGTCGGGATCGGCAGCGCCTGCCACTGGGCGTCGCCCGCGAAGACGTCGCTGTAGGACTTGGAGAACATGTCCTCGCCGATGGCGCTGGCGACGACGTCGTTGACCTCGGCCTCGGTCGGCCAGATGTCCTTCAGGTAGACCGGCTTGCCGTCCTGGTCGGTGCCGAGGGGCTCGCGCGTGATGTCCACCTTCATGGAGCCCGCGATGGCGTAGGCGACGACCAGCGGCGGGGACGCCAGGTAGTTCATCTTGACGTCGGGGTTGATACGGCCCTCGAAGTTCCGGTTGCCGGAGAGGACCGAGGTGACCGCGAGGTCGTTGTCGTTGACGGCCTTGGAGACCTCCTCCGGCAGCGGGCCGGAGTTGCCGATGCAGGTGGTGCAGCCGTAGCCGACGAGGTTGAAGCCGACCTTGTCGAGGTACGGGGTCAGGCCCGCCTTGTCGAAGTAGTCGGTGACGACCTTCGAACCCGGGGCGAGGGTGGTCTTGACCCACGGCTTGCGGGTCAGGCCCTTCTCGACCGCCTTCTTGGCCACCAGGGCGGCGGCGACCATGACGTACGGGTTGGAGGTGTTGGTGCAGGAGGTGATGGCGGCGACGGTCACGGCACCGTGGTCGATCTCGTACGTCGAGCCGTCGGGGGCGGTGACGGTGACCGGGTTCGACGGGACGGCGGCACCCGTGCCGTCGGCGTGCTGCGGCGCGCCGGCGCCGTTCTCCTGGCTGCCGTAGGCCGGGGCGTCGGAGGCCGGGAAGGACTCGTCGCTGGCCTCGTCGACCGGGGAGGCCGCGGCGCCGGGCTGCTGCGCGACGGGCGCCTCGACGTAGTTGAGGACGTCCTTGGCGAACTGCTGGGCGGCCTCGGCCAGGACGATACGGTCCTGCGGGCGCTTCGGGCCGGCGATGGACGGCACGACCGTGGACAGGTCCAGCTCGAGCTTCTCGGAGAAGTCGGGCTCGGCGGCCGGGTCCAGCCACAGGCCCTGCTCCTTGGCGTACGCCTCGACGAGCGCGACCTGCTGCTCGGAGCGGCCGGTCAGGCGCAGGTAGTTCAAGGTCTCGTCGTC
Source organism: Streptomyces deserti (assembly GCF_054782695.1). NCBI lineage: Bacteria > Bacillati > Actinomycetota > Actinomycetes > Kitasatosporales > Streptomycetaceae > Streptomyces > Streptomyces deserti. The sequence goes on along the minus strand of NZ_BAAGRZ010000011.1, from coordinate 65,705 downwards.
GATCGGGAAGATCGCGGCGGTGGAACCGAACTCCGGCGACATGTTGCCGATGGTGGCGCGGTTGGCGAGGCTGGTGGCCGCCACACCCTCGCCGTAGAACTCGACGAACTTGCCGACGACGCCGTGCTTGCGCAGCATCTCGGTGATGGTGAGCACCAGGTCGGTGGCGGTGGTGCCGGTGGGCAGCTCGCCGGTGAGCTTGAAGCCGACGACGCGCGGGATGAGCATGGAGACCGGCTGGCCGAGCATCGCGGCCTCGGCCTCGATGCCGCCGACGCCCCAGCCGAGGACGCCGAGGCCGTTGACCATGGTGGTGTGCGAGTCGGTGCCGACCAGGGTGTCGGGGTACGCCTTGCCGTCACGGACCATCACGACACGGGCCAAGTGCTCGATGTTCACCTGGTGGACGATGCCGGTGCCGGGCGGGACTACCTTGAACTCGTCGAACGCGGTCTGGCCCCAGCGCAGGAACTGGTAGCGCTCCTTGTTGCGGCCGTACTCCAGGTCGACGTTCTGCTTGAAGGCGTCGTTCGTACCGAACTTGTCGGCGATGACGGAGTGGTCGATGACCAGCTCGGCCGGCGCCAGCGGGTTGATCTTGGCGGGGTCGCCGCCCAGCTCCTTGACGGCCTCACGCATGGTCGCGAGGTCCACGACACAGGGAACACCTGTGAAGTCCTGCATGATCACGCGGGCCGGCGTGAACTGGATCTCCTGCGACGGCTGAGCCTGCGAGTCCCAGGTGCCGAGCGCGCGGATGTGGTCGGCGGTGATGTTCGCGCCGTCCTCGGTGCGGAGCAGGTTCTCCAGCAGGACCTTGAGGCTGTACGGCAGGCGGGCCGAGCCCTCCACCTTGTCCAGCCGGAAGATCTCGTACGACTCGTCGCCCACCTGCAGCGTGCTGCGGGCGTCGAAGCTGTTCGCCGACACGACAGTCTCCTTCATTGATGTGCGCTACCACCACGATCCTGCCGCCACGGCATCTCGGCCGATCCGCTAAGGTAAGGCTAAGTTAGGTAACCCTTACCGGGCTGGCGGCTGCGGTGCTCCTCGGCAGATATCTCGATGTCGAGATAACTCTAGTACACCGGGGCCGAATGGTCATGCCCCGGCCCGGTCGATCTGTCGTGCGGCGAAGCCGAGCGGCGTCACTCCCGTGACGCAGGGCGCTGATCGCGGACCTGCAACGTGACGCCGCGCAGGCCTGCGCTAGGCTCGGCGACGTGGTCGGCCTGTGGCCGGCGCGGCTCATGACCGGGTACGCAGGCTCCGGGACCGCGGTGTGATCCGCCGCACGACCGTGGGACGCGTCCGAGCCCTTCGCCGCCCTTCGCGAGATTCAGGAAGCCCACCTCATCGCGGGTTCGAAAGGCCGGTCTGCGCATCGTGAACTTCTGGTCGATCTATCAGCACGGCTTCGCGCGGGTCGCCGCGTGCACCGGCCATGCCGCCATCGCCGAGCCGCACACCAACGCCGAGGCCGTCCTGAGGCAGGGGCGCCGGTGCGCGCAGGAGGGCGTCGCCGTCGCCGTGTTCCCCGAACTGTGCCTGTCGGGCTACTCGATCGAGGACCTGCTGCTGCAGGACGCGGTGCTCGACGAGGTCGAGGCGGCGTTGCAGACCGTGGTGGCCGGGTCGGCGGACCTGCTGCCGGTGCTCGTCGTCGGTGCCCCGCTGCGCCATCGCCACCGGATCTACAACTGCGCGGTGATCGTGCACCGCGGGCGGATCCTCGGCGTCGCGCCCAAGTCCTACCTGCCGACGTATCGCGAGTTCTACGAGCGGCGGCAGATCGCCGCGGGCGACGACGAGCGCGGCGGGACGATCCGCGTCGGCGGCGCGACGGTGCCGTTCGGCACCGACCTGCTCTTCGCGGCGGAGGACGTCCCCGGCCTGGTGCTGCACGCGGAGATCTGCGAGGACATGTGGGTGCCGGTGCCCCCGAGCGCGGAGGCGGCGCTGGCCGGAGCGACCGTACTCGTCAACCTCTCGGGCAGCCCGATCACGGTCGGACGGGCCGAGGACCGGCGGTTGCTGTGCCGCTCGGCGTCCTCGCGCTACCTCGGCGCCTACGTCTACGCGGCGGCCGGGCTGGGCGAGTCGTCCACCGACCTGTCCTGGGACGGCCAGACCATGATCTACGAGAACGGTGTCCTGCTGGCCGAGACGGACCGTTTCCCGCAGGGCGACCAGTACGCGGTGGCCGACATCGACCTCGACCTGCTGCGGCAGGAGCGGCAGCGGATGGGCACGTTCGACGACAACCGCCGCGCCCACGCCGCCCGCACCGGCGACTTCCGGCAGGTGTCGTTCCGGCTCGACCCGCCCACCACCGACCTCGGACTGCGCCGCCGGGTCGAGCGGTTCCCGTTCGTGCCGGCCGACCCCACCCGCCTCGCCCAGGACTGTTACGAGGCGTACAACATCCAGGTCTCGGCCCTGCAGCAGCGGCTGGCGGCGATCGGCGGCCCGAAGGTCGTCATCGGGGTGTCGGGCGGCCTCGACTCCACACACGCGCTGATCGTCGCCGCCCGGGCCATGGACCGCGCGGGCCGCCCGCGCAGCGACATCCTCGCCTTCACGCTGCCCGGTTTCGCCACCGGCGGGCACACCAAGGGCAACGCCCACAAGCTGATGCGCGCGCTCGGCGTCACCGCGGCCGAGCTGGACATCACACCGACCGCGCGGCTCATGCTCCAGGAGATGGGGCACCCCTTCTCGTCCGGGGAGCCGGTGTACGACGTGACCTTCGAGAACGTGCAGGCCGGGCTGCGCACCGACTACCTGTTCCGGCTGGCCAACCAGCGCGGCGGCATCGTGCTCGGCACCGGTGACCTGTCCGAACTGGCGCTCGGCTGGTGCACCTACGGCGTCGGCGACCAGATGAGCCACTACAACGTCAACTCCGGCGTGCCGAAGACGCTCATCCAGCACCTGATCCGCTGGGTCATCAGCAGCGGCCAGTTCGACGAGGACACCAACGAGACGCTGGCCGCGATCCTCGACACGGAGATCAGCCCGGAGCTCGTACCGGGCGAGGAACTGCAGTCCACCGAGTCCAGGATCGGCCCGTACGCACTGCACGACTTCACCCTCTTCCACGTCCTGCGCCATGGCTTCAGGCCGTCGAAGATCGCCTTCCTGGCCTGGCACGCCTGGCACGAGAAGGACGCCGGCGCCTGGCCGCCGATGTTCCCCGAGGCCGAGCGTGTGGCGTACGACCTGCCGGAGATCCGGCACTGGCTGGAGAACTTCTGCCGCCGCTTCTTCGGATTCGCGCAGTTCAAGCGCTCGGCCATGCCGAACGGGCCGAAGGTCGTGGCCGGTGGTTCCCTGTCACCGCGCGGCGACTGGCGCGCCCCGTCCGACGGTACGGCCGAGGCGTGGCTGAGGGATCTCGCCCGCTGGGACGTGAGCCGGCCGGATCCGAAGTGACCGGATCCGCAGTGAGTGCGCAGTTCTGCCGTCAAGGCCATCAACGCGCCAAGTCGGGGTATCCGTGTTGAGCCGGGAACAGCCGGCGAACCCCGAAAGGAGGCAGGAATGCCGCTCACGTTCCGCAAGAGTTTCCGGATCCTTCCGGGAGTGCGCCTGAACATCAACAAGCGCTCCTGGTCCATCACCACCGGCGGTGGCAAGAACGGGCCGCGGTACACCCGCAGCAGTACGGGTCGTCGTACGACATCGATGGACTTGCCCGGACCTTTCGGGTGGCGGCGCACCCGTACCACCAGGCGCCACTGACGGCTCGTCACCCGAACGGACCCCCCGTCGGGCGCCATCTCATATCTGAGATAGCCTCAATCACATGGCAGACGACTACCTCGTACGCATCGGCAAGCTCATCCGTGACGCCCGGCAGCACCGCGGCTGGACGCAATCGCAGTTGGCCGAGGCGCTCGGAACCAGCCAGAGCGCCGTCAACCGCATTGAGCGCGGCAACCAGAACATCAGCCTTGAGATGATCGCCCGCATCGGGGAAGCCCTCGACAGTGAGATCGTCTCTCTGGGCTATGCGGGACCGATGCATCTGCGGGTGGTCGGCGGCCGTCGGCTGTCCGGCGCCATCGACGTGAAGACGAGCAAGAACGCGTGTGTGGCGCTGCTGTGCGCCTCGCTGCTCAACAGCGGGCGCACGGTGCTGCGCCGGGTCGCCCGCATCGAGGAGGTGTACCGCCTCCTGGAGGTGCTCAACTCCATCGGTGTGCGCACCCGTTGGATCAACGACGGCGTCGACCTGGAGATCGTGCCGCCGGCCGAGCTGGACCTGGCGGCGATCGACGCGGACGCGGCCCGCCGTACCCGTTCCATCATCATGTTCCTCGGCCCGCTGCTGCACCGCATGGACCGCTTCAAGCTGCCGTACGCCGGTGGCTGCGACCTCGGCACGCGCACCGTCGAGCCGCACATGATCGCGCTGCGCCGGTTCGGTCTGGACATCGCCGCGACCGAGGGCCAATACCACGCGGTCGTCGACCGCGGCGTGCGCCCCGACCGCCCGATCGTGCTGACCGAGCGCGGCGACACGGTGACCGAGAACGCGCTGCTCGCCGCCGCCCGGCACGACGGCATCACGGTCATCCGCAACGCCTCGTCCAACTACATGGTCCAGGACCTGTGCTTCTTCCTGGAGGCCCTGGGCGTCAAGGTCGACGGCATCGGCACCACCACGCTCACCGTGCACGGCGTGCCGGACATCGACGTCGACGTGGACTACTCCCCCTCCGAGGACCCGGTGGAGGCGATGAGCCTGGTCGCCGCGGCCGTCGTCACCGAGTCGCAGCTGACGGTGCGTCGGGTGCCGATCGAGTTCCTGGAGATCGAGCTGGCCGTGCTCGAGGAGATGGGCCTCGACCACGACCGCACGCCGGAGTACTTCGCCGACAACGGCCGTACCCGCCTGGTGGACCTGACCGTGCGCCCCTCCAAGCTGGAGGCGCCGATCGACAAGATCCACCCGATGCCGTTCCCCGGCCTGAACATCGACAACGTCCCGTTCTTCGCGGCGATCGCGGCGGTGGCCCAGGGCAAGACCCTCATCCACGACTGGGTCTACGACAACCGCGCGATCTACCTGACGGACCTCAACCGCCTCGGCGGGCGCCTGCAACTCCTCGACCCGCACCGCGTGCTGGTCGAGGGCCCGACCCGCTGGCGCGCCGCCGAGATGATGTGCCCGCCCGCGCTGCGGCCCGCCGTGGTCGTCCTGCTGGCGATGATGGCGGCGGAGGGCACGTCCGTCCTGCGCAACGTGTACGTCATCAACCGCGGCTACGAGGACCTGGCCGAGCGGCTCAACTCGATCGGGGCGCAGATCGAGACGTTCCGGGACATCTGAGCGACGGGTGCCGCCGCATCCCGCCCGGCCTGCACGCCTGTGGATCGAGAGGGGATGCGGCGGCACCGCCACCAGTGGACGGGTGTTCGATCCGGGCCGGAGTCAGTGGCCGCTTCGGCGTGTGTGTGCTTCGGCCAGCAGGAGGTAGCCGCTGGCGGTCCAGGTGTAGGCCCGGTCGCGCAGGCCCCTTCCGGTCAGGGCGTCGAAGTTCTCCGCGAAGCCGTGGGTCTCGCACAGGGTGCGGAAGCGTGCGCTGATCTCGTCCGCCAGCCGGTGGTGTCCGCTGCGGCGCAGACCGTCCTCGATGAGGACCGTGGCCGGGGCCCAGATCGGGCCGCGCCAGTAGCCGTCGGAGAGGTAGTGCGGCGAGGTCGGCAGCTCGGTGGCCAGGCCGTACGCAGTCAGGTGGGCCTCGATGCGGCCGGCCAGCACGCCGCTGATCTCGTCCGGCAGATGCTCACCCAGCACGATGGGCATCAGGTCGAGGAGGCTGGCACTGTGCCAGGTGTCGCCGCTGTCGACTCCCCGGGTGACGAACCGGTCACCGGTCCAGAACTGGTCGAGCATCGCCGCCTGGGCCGCCTCGGCGGCTCGCGTCCACCGGCGGGCCTCGTCCGGCCTGTCCAGGTACGTGGCCAGCTCGGCGAGTTCGCGGAGCTGGAGGACGAGGAAGGCGGCCAGGTCCGCGGTGACGACGACGCGTTCGGGGTCGAAGGTGGTGGCATTGTCCCAGCCGCTGTCGTTGCCGTGCTGGTAGTGCGGCAGGTCGGCGCCGGGGGCGCGCCGTGCGGTGAGCCAGAAGTCCGTCCAGCGTTCCAGCCTGTCGTACGTCTCGGCCAGTTCGGCCCGGCCCAAAGGCGTGGTCAGCCGGCGGCGCAGATGGCCGAACGCCCAGCCGTGGATGGGTGGTTTGACGAAGTTGCGCAGGACCTCGGAGTGGGTGACCGAGTCGGGCAGCGCCCCGGTGTCGTCCTGGTGGTCGAAGGGCAGGTGGTACTGGTCCCAGGCCAGGTCGGGGCAGCCGGGGGCCAGGGCCAGGGCGTTGAAGCAGTGGTCCCAGCTCCACACCTTGTCCATCCAGTGCTTGGACATCAGGACGGCGGGCCGGGTGACCAGCCCGGCCGGGCGTACGGTCGCGGACCACACGACGTAGGCGGCGAGTTCGGCGGCCGGGGTGGCGGACGAACGCCAGGGGGCCACGGTGTCGGCGAAGTCGGCGAAGGAGTTCCGCGCCGCCTCGACGATCTTGCCGAAGGCCGCCGTCCGCGCGTACGGCGGGCGGGCGGTGTCCAGTTCCTCGACCGCGATCTCCCAGGAACCGTCCGGATCGGCGGCGACGGTGAGGCCGCGGTCGCCGCTGCCCAGGGCCTGGCTGCCGAACGTGTCGGCCACCGTGCCGGACAGCACGGTGACGCGGTAGCGGCGTCCGGTCTCGTACGACGTGAACACGTACGCGCCGGCGGCCGCGTCGTGGAAGAAGTAGGTGCCGCTGAACGGGGTCAGCGTCCGGGCCGCCGCACAGACGCGCAGCTGCAGCCCCGTGCCGCGCAGGCGTACGGTGTCCGGCGACTCGTAGGCCAGATCGGCGCGGCCGGTGGCGCCGATCCAGCTCAGCAGGGCCGGTGTCGCCTCCACGCGGGTCTCGGCCCGTTCGCCCGTCGCGCCGTCGAGCGGCACCAGGCGCAGGACGGCGTGCATGCCGTTCTGGTGCGAGACGAGGTGGAGGTCCTCGGCATGGGTCTTCTCCGCCACCACGGGGGAGATGTCGAACCATGATCCGTACGTGCTGAACGGGATGTCCTGGACGGAGAAGGCCGGGCCGGATCGGTCGGCGGTCATGAGGTGTCACTCGATTCTCGGGCAGGGGTGGCCGGCCGTCCGGCGGACGGACGGTGGGGCCGTGGCGAGGGGAAAGGGGTCAGTCCTCGACGTCAGTCCTGGACCTCGGTCCTGACGTCAGTCCTTGACCGCGCCGGCGGTCACACCGGCGGCGACGTAGCGCTGGGCGAGGACGAGGATGACCGCGGCGGGCAGTGAGGCCACGACGGCGGTGGCCATGATGGCGTTCCACTGCTGGTTGTTGTTGCCGATGTAGTGGTAGATGCCGAGGGTGATGGGCTCGTGCGCGCCGCCGTTGACGAGGGTGCTGGCGAAGACGAAGTCGGACCAGGACCACAGGAACGCGAACAGGGACACCGTGACGACGGCGTTGCGGCTCATCGGCAGGACGACCGACCAGAACGTGCGCAGGGGCCCGGCGCCGTCCGTCTTCGCGGCCTGGAGCAGTTCGCCGGGGATGCCGGACATGAACGCGGTGAAGATCAGCACCGCGAAGGGGACGGCCAGGGTGGAGTCGGCGACGATCAGGCCGGGCACCGACTGGAGCAGGCCGAGCTGGAGGTAGATGGCGTAGAAGCCCATCGCCATGATGATGCCGGGGATCATCTGGGCGGCCAGCAGGACGAAGCCGAGGACGCCGCCGCCCCGGGGGCGCAGCTTGGCCAGCGCGTAACCGGCGGGGGCGGACAGGGCCACGGTCAGGACGACGGTGCCCAGGCCGATGACGAGGCTGGTGCCGAGGTAGGGCAACTGCTCGTCGAGGACGGTGCGGTAGCCGGCCAGGGTTCCGTGGACGGGGAACAGGTCCGGTGGGCTCTTGCGCATGTCCTGGTCGCGGGTGAAGGACACGTTGAGCATCCAGTACACCGGGAAGAGCATGATCCCGGTCAGCAGGAGGCCGATGGTCGTCTTTCCCCAGGTACGCCTGCCGGTTCGGCTCATGACAGCGCCTGCTTTCTCTGGACCCGGACGTAGACCAGGCCGAAGACCAGGGCGGCGACCACCAGCAGGTTGCCGACGGCCGCACCCGGGCCGAAGGCGGGCAGCAGGTTGCCGAAGCCGAGCTGGTAGGACCAGGTGGCGAAGGTGGTGGACGATTCCGCCGGGCCGCCCTTGGTCATGATCCAGATGATGTCGAAGACCTTGAGCGTGTAGACCAGTCCCAGCAGCAGGGTGATCGCGGACACCGGGCGCAGCAGGGGGAAGGTGATGCGCCAGAAGCGCTGCCAGGCGTTCGCCCCGTCCAGGGCCGCCGCCTCGTACAGGCTCGCGGGGATGGACTGCAGGCCGCTGTGGAGCACCACCAGGTTGAACGGGACGCCGATCCAGATGTTCGCGATGATCACCGACGTCAGTGACCAGGACGGCGAGGTCAGCCAGTTCACCGGGTCGACGCCGATGGCGTGCAGGGCGGCGTTGACGATGCCGGAGTCGCTGTTGAGCATCCACGACCAGGTGGAGGCCGACACGATCAGCGGCAGCAGCCAGGGCACCAGGAACAGGGCGCGCAGGGTCGCCGACAGCCGGAAGTGCTGGTTGAAGAAGACCGCGAGGGCCAGGCCGATGGCGTACTGGAAGACCAGGCACACGGCGGTGAACACCACGGTGTGGAGCAGGGCGGGGGCGAAGGTCGGGTCGTCGAAGACGGTCCGGTAGTTCTGCAGGCCCGTGAAGGGCGCGTCGCCCTGGACGAAGGAGCGGACGGTGTAGTTCCTGAGGCTCAGGTCGATGTTGCGGTAGAGCGGATAGGCGTAGAAGAGGACGAGGTAGAGGGTGACCGGGGCGAGGAAGGCCCCGGCGGCCCACTGCTGGGAGGTGGGGCGGCGCCGTGCCGGGGGTGGTGCGGCGGGGGCCGCGCCGCTGGGGCCGGGCACGGGCCGGCGATGCGGCACTTGTGTCGTGTGACTCATCAGAAGGCCCTGGGGTCTGTCACTTGACGGCGGACTGGGCGGCGCTCAGCGCGTCCTTCGGGGACTTGGATCCGCTGAGGGCGGACTGGACCGCCTTCCACAACTGCTCGGAGATCTTCGGGTACTTGGTGCCCAGGTCGTCGCTGGTGCGGCCCCTGGCCGCCTTCACCGCGTCCACCCACGGCTTGAGCTCGGGATTCGCCGCCACCTGCTTGTCCTGCACCTCGGTGGTGGGGGCGACGTAGGAGAGGGTGGTGTCGGTGTCGTACAGGTTCTGGGTGCTGGTCAGGCAGGCCGCGAGCTTCTGCGTGGTGGCGTAGCGGTCGGTCGAGTCCTGGACCGGGATGGTGACGAACTCGCCGCCCGTCGGGGCCGCGGCGTTGCCTCCGTCGGCGCCGGGTATGGGCAGGACGCCGTAGTCGAAGCCCGCCTTCTCGGCGTTGGCGAGCTGCCAGGTGCCGTTCTCCGCGAACGCGTAGTCGCCGGTCGCGAACTCCTGCCAGCTGGTGGTCTGGGTGTTGTTGAGCACGGAGTTGGGGGCGTAGCCCTTGTCCAGCCAGTCCTTCCACAGGGACAGCGCCGAGACGGCCGCCGGTGAGTCGAGGTCTGTCAGCTCGGCGCCCGCGCCCCAGAACCACGGCAGGAACTGGAAGCTGCCCTCTTCCGTGCCGATCGCGGAGAAGGTGATGCCCTTCTTGCCCGCCTTCTCGACCTTGTCCAGCGCTGCGGTCAAGGACGGCCAGTCCTTGATGGAGGCGACGTCGACCCCGGCCTCCTTCAGGACTTCCTTGTTGTAGTAGAGGGCGAGGGTGTTGGCGCCGATCGGGGTGCCGTAGGTCTTGCCGCCCGACTGGCCGGCCGCGAGCAGGTTGGGGTCCACGGCGGAGGTGTCGAGCTTGTTGTCGTCGGTGGTGGTGAGCACGCCCGCCTCGGCCAGGGTCGACACCACCGGGTTGTCGACGATCAGGACGTCCGGGGAGTTGCCCTGCTGCGCGGCCAGCAGGGCCTTGTTCGCCAGGTCGCTGGTGTCGAAGCCGGTCCGCTTGACCTTCACGCCGGCCTTGGTGCCGCAGGAGTCCAGCAGCTTCACCCACGCCGAGTCCTTGGTGAACTGCGGGTAGGGGTCCCAGATGGTGTACGTGCCGCTGTCCGCGGCCTTCGTCCCGGTGCCGCCCGAGCCGGAGCCGCAGGCGGTGGCGCTGGTGGCGACGGCCAGGGCGGTCAGGGCTGCGGCGGTCAGACGGCGCTGTCTGGAGGAGCTGTTCATCGCGGGGTCCTTTGTCTTGGCGTGCGGGTGCCGGGGGTGCTGGGGGGCGGGGTGCCGGGGCGGGGCGTACTGAGGCCGGGGCGTACTGGCGGCGGGGCGTACTGGGGGCGGGCACGCCGAACGGCACTGATGAGCGGTTCGAGCGTCCGGCGAGATGAAGGAGGAGGGCAGGGGTGTCCTGTGGGTGCGGTCAGGGCGGCGTCGTACCGGGCCCGGCGTCCGCGCTGGGCACGGCTCCCGCGGGCCCGGTGCTGGCCCGCAGGGAGATGGGTGGCGTGAGGAGGTGGTGCCGGGGCGGCGCGTCGGGATGGTCGAGCCGCTCCACCAGCAGGTCGACGGCGAGCCGGCCCAGCTCGGCCGCCGGTACGTCCGCCGCGGTGAGCTGCGGGGTCACGGTCTCCGCCCAGCGGCTGGCCACCACCCCGGTGACGGAGAAGTCGCGCGGCACATGGCGGCCCGACTGGGCCAGCCCCCGGTAGAGGCCGCCCAGCGCGGCCTCGTTCAGCGTGACCAGGGCCGTGGTGGCGGGGTCGTCGTGCAGGATCCGTTGCACACAGCTCTGGCCCGAGGCCGCGTCGTCCCCGCAGCAGTACGTCCGGACCGTCAGTCCGCGCTCGGCCGCGGCCTTCGTGAACCCGTCCAGGCCCCGGTGCGCGGACTCGTACCCGGCCCGCAGCAGTTGCTCGGGACGGTTGACGAAGGCGACCCGGCGGTGGCCGAGGTCCGCCAGGTGGTGGACACACGCCTCCGCCAGCGCGGTGTGGTCCAGGCCCACCCACCAACCGCCCTCGGGACGAGCGGTACGGCCGATGGCGACGGAGGGGAAGTCGAGAGCGGCCAGATGCTCCACCCGGTCGTCCTCCAGCCTGATCTCCATCAGGATCGCGCCGTCGACCCGCCGCTCCCCCAGCAGCCGCTGGAAGGAACGGTCGCTGTCCACGCCGCTGGGGGACAGCAGCACGTCGTAGTCGTAGACCGCGGCGGCCTCCACCACACTGCCGATGAAGTCCAGCTGCATCCCCGTGTAGTGGTTCCCGGCCGGCGGGAAGACCAGGCCGAGGGTGCTGGTCCGTCCGTTGGCCAGGGCGCGGGCACTGGCGCTGGGCCGGTAGCCCAACTCGTCGACGACCTGCTGGATTCTCCGGCGCGTGTCCTCCGAAACCGGCCGCTTGCCGCTCAGCGCGTAGGACACGGTGCTCCGCGAGACACCGGCCCGCCGGGCGATCTCACCGATGTTCACGGCGACTCCTTGCTCGAACCGGTTCGACACCTCGCGGGAGGGAGCGACCGCCGGTCATGAGGGGGTGGGATGGGACGGGGAGCGACGGCCGGTCGTCGAACCGGTTCGCGTGAAGCGACGGTAGGAACTGCCCGAACGCCTGTCAACACCCCGGGACGCACATTCCTGATCCCGAAAAGGACCGACAGATCCTCGCGTCGAAGGGATTGCTGGCCGGGTTTCCCGGTGCTAGCTTCGCCGAACCGGTTCGATGAAGCGATCCTTCCGGCGACCGTGGGCCCGCTCCCCCACACCCCCGCGGGCGCCGAGCCGCCATCCCCGCCACCTCGAGAAGTGCCCTTGCCTCTGTGCCGCGTGTCATCGAACCGGTTCAGCCCGCACCACCAGCTCCGCACGCTCCTCGCTGGACGCGGCACGTGGGCGAGCAGCCGACCGAGGCCGGCCCGACCGGAACCCCTTACTCAAGGATTGAGGACGCAATCCATGCCTGCTGACAGATCCGCCCGGCGCCGAGCCTCGGCCGCCGTGGCACTGACTCTCGGCGCGGGGCTGCTGGCCGCGCCGGCCGTCCCCGCGCAGGCGGCCGAGACTCCCCAGCCCGCCGCCCGCTACACCTTCGACCAGGACGACCTCGCCTCCGGCAGGATCACCGACAGTTCCGGCAACGGCCTGACGGCGAGCCTGGTCAACGGCTCCACCGCCCAGTCCGTCGCCGGCACGGGCGGAGGCAAGGCGCTGGCCCTGCCCGGCGGGGCGCCCACCTCCACCGGCGCGTACGTCCGGCTGCCTCGCGAAGTACTCGACGGCGCAACCGACTTGACGGTGTCCGCCCGCGTGAAGTGGAGCGGCGACACGTCTCCCTGGCAGCGGATCTTCGATCTGGGCACCGACAACACGAAGTACCTGTTCACCACCCCGTCCAGCGGCAACGGTGTGCTGCGCACCGCCGTCACCACCGGCGGCGGGGGCGCGGAGGCACAGGTCAACGGCTACGCGATGCTTCCCGCGAACGAGTGGCGGACCGTCACCGTCACCCTCGACACCACCGCCGGCCGGCTCACCACCTACCTCGACGGCGTGGCGGTCTCCTCCGCCGCGACCGGCATCAAGGCCAAGGAGCTGCTGGGCGGTTCGGCCACGGCCGCCGGCTACATCGGCAAGTCCTTCTGGCCGGACCCGCTGCTCAAGGGCGCGATCGACGACTTCACCGTGTGGCACGCGGCGCTCAGCGCCGAGCAGGTGGCCGGCATGGCCGGGACCGTGCCGACGGTCCAGGAGCTGTCGAAGACGTCCTTCGAGGTCCGTACGACCTCCGGGACCGCCCCCTCCCTCCCGGCCGCCGTCCGCTCCTCCTTCTCCGACGGCTACGACCGCGACACGCCGATCACCTGGGACGCCGTACCGTCCGAGCGGTACGCCCGGCCGGGGACGTTCACGGTGGCGGGAACGGCGGCCGGACGCGCCGTGAAGGCGACCGTCACCGTGGTCCGCGAGGGGGAGCTCACCGTCGACCTCGGCTCGGACACCGGCGCGTTCCACGGCGGCGCCTCCGGCACCCTCTACGGCCTGTACGGACCGGACGTCCCCACCAACAACCTCATCGAGGGCATGGGCCTGCGCACGGTCTCCACCAAGGCGCAGGACGGTCCGCAGCACCCCGGTGCCGATGCGCTGGAGGTGGTGAAGCCGCTGGCCGACTCCACCGACGGTGACGTGTACATCTACATGACCGACATCCACCGCGGCTTCCCGTACCAGTGGCCGGGCGACACCCCCGAGGAGAAGCTGAAGCTCTACCGGGAGAAGATGGCCAAGCAGGTCGACCAGGTCCTGCGACTGCCGAAGGAGTACCAAAACAACATCGTCTTCGTGCCGTTCAACGAGCCCGAGGGCAACATGTTCGGCACCGGCGAGTGGAGCTACAACAAGGTCAGCTGGCTCAACGACCCGGACGACTACTTCGCCGCCTGGGACGACGCCTACCGGCTCATCAAGGGCAGGATGCCCGACGCCCGCATCGCCGGCCCCAACACCAGCGTCCTGTACGACCAGGTGAAGGGCTTCCTCACGCACGCCCTGGCCGCCGGCACCCTCCCGGACGTCATCACCTGGCACGAGCTGAGCCACCCGGAGGCGGTGCGCGAGAGCGTCGCCAAGTACCGGGCGTGGGAGAAGGACCTGTTCGAGGGCACCGACAAGGAAAGCACCCAACTCCCGGTCAACATCAACGAGTACGCCTTCAACTACCACACCTCCGTTCCCGGCCAGATGATCCAGTGGGTGTCCGCGATCGAGGAGTCCAAGGTGGACGCCGACATCGCGTACTGGAACATCGACGGCAACCTCTCCGACTCCGCGGTGCAGTCCAACCGCGGCAACGGCCAGTGGTGGCTGCTGAACTCGTACGCCTCGATGAGCGGGCACACGGTGAAGGTGACCCCGCCGTTCCCCGGCGAGAACTACACCATGCAGGGCGTCGGCACGCTCGACGAGAAGAAGAAGCAGGCCCGGCTGATCTTCGGCGGTTCCACCGGCAAGGGCCACATCACCTTCGCGGGCGTCCCGGAGAAGGTCTTCGGGGACCGCGTGCACGCCTGGGTGCGGGAGATCGAGTGGAGCGGTCAGGTCGGCGACTCGTCCGGCCCGAAGCTGCTCACGGAGACGAACCTGAAGGTCGGTGACGACGGCACGGTCGTCGTCGCCTTCGGCGACGGCGCTCTGCCGAAGCTGAAGGAGTCCTCGGCGTACGAGATCGTCCTCAGCCCGGCCGGGAAGGCGAAGGACACGCAGTCCCCGCCCGTGCGCTGGCAGGCGTCGTACGAGGCGGAGGACGCCGCCCACACCGGGTCCGGCTACTCGAAGAACGGCCCGGAGGGCTCACCGCGCGACGTGTCGAAGTTCTACACCTCCGGCGGCTACGACGTGGGCGGTCTGCGCACCGGCTCGGACGTCACGCTCGACTTCACCGTGGACGTGCCCGAGGACGGCACCTACGACCTGAGCGTCTTCGCCAACTCCCTCAACACCTTCGACAAGGTGAAGGAGCAGGGCCCCACCAACGTCTTCCTGCGCGTGGACGGCAAGGCGGACAGCGAGCAGGAGCTGTACCTGCCGCTCGGCTACAAGTGGGTGGTGTGGGACCACACCGACACCAAGGTCCAGCTCACCAAGGGCAAGCACACTCTGACGCTCGCCGCGAAGAGCCTCGACGGCAAGCGCGCCACCAAGGGTGACGCCATCGTCGACCGCCTCACCCTCTCCCTCCCCGGGGCTTCGGCCGCCACGCAGGTGTACGAGGGCGAACTGGCCTGGCCGGCCGGCGGGGCGCAGCCCGTCTACACGCTGCCGAAGCAGGCCGGAACCCCGGCCACCGGCTCGGGCGCGGTCCGCCTCGCGAAGGGTCAGACGGCCACGTTCTGGGTCTACTCGCCCGCCGACCGCGAGGCCACCCTCAGGGTCGACACCCTCGGCGGCAAGGGCGCCCGGCTCTCCGTCAACGGACACGACGTCCTGCGCCTGGCCAAGGGCGGGAACAGCGTGGCGGTCTCCCTCTCGGGCGGCGTCAACAAGGTGACCCTGACCGGAGGTTCGTCCACCACCCTCGTCGACCGCCTGACGGTCACGCCCACACAGGGCGCGCTCCCGGTGCGTACGTACGAGGCGCAGGACGCCGAGCTCGCGGGCTCGGCCACGCTCACCCCGCTCTCCCTGGCCACCGACGGCACGGCGATCACCGGCATCGGCGGCGCCCCCGGCAACGGCAACACGGCGACGTTCACCGTCGACGCCGACCGGACCGGCCTGCACGCGCTGCGCATCCGCTACTCCAACCCCGAACAGTCCGAAGCCACCCACTACAACCCGGACCCGCTCGCCCGCCACGCCGACATCACCGTCAACGGCGGCGAGACGCGGCGCGTCGGCTTCCCGCACAGTTTCCACCAGAACAACTTCTGGGAGCTGACCGTCCCGGTCCACCTGAAGAAGGGGCAGAACACGATCGTCCTGCGCTCCGAGGAACTGCCGAACTTCGACGGCACCACCTACGCCTCGGACACCTTCCCCGGCGTGCTGCTCCGCTCGCGTTACGCGCCGCTGATCGACCGGGTCACCGTCGCGCCGTACGCGCGGGAGGTGCGATGAGGTGACACCGCCGGCGCCCGGGTCCGTCATGGTCGGCGGACCCGGGCGCCGCGCTGTTCGAAGCGGGCGCCTCAGGTGGCCAGCAGGCCCCGGCCGAGCCAGTCCGAGGCGTCGTGGACGCCGGGCAGGGCGAAGAAGTAACCCCCGCCGGTCGGGGAGATGTAGTCGACGAGGGGTTCGTCGATCAGGCGGGTCTGGGTGGCCTCGAACTGGCGCTGAACGTCCTGCTGGTAGCAGCAGAAGACCAGGCCCATGTCGAGGTTGCCGACGGTGTCGATGCCGCGGTCGTAGTTGTAGCCGCGCCGCAGGATGCGGGAGTCGTCGGTCGCCGTCGTACGCGGGTTGGCGAGGCGGATGTGGGCGTCGAGCGGGATGGCCGTACCGTGCGGGTCCCTGGTGTAGTCGGGGATGTCGGTCTCCCGCGCGCCGTCGAGCGGGGCGCCGGTGTCCTTGCGGCGGCCGAACATCCGCTCCTGCTCGGTCAGGGAGACCCGGTCCCAGAACTCGACCAGCATGCGGATGATCCGCACGACCTGGTAGCTGCCTCCGGTGGCCCAGGCCGGCTCGCCCTGCCCGTGCCCCACCCACACGAGGCGGTTCGTCTCCCGGGCGGAGGTGACGTCCGGGTTGGCGATGCCGTCCTTGAAACCGAGCAGGTTGCGCTGGGCGCCGCTGGGCCGGGGGGTGTTCTGGAAGCCGTCGACGCGCCAGCGGATCTGCATCGCGCCCCGGGTGTGCCTGGCGATGTCGCGCAGGGCGTGCAGCACGGTGTCCTGGCGGTGCGCGCAGATCTGCAGGGACAGGTCGCCGTGGCACTCGGCGGGGTTCAGGTCGTCGTTGGGGAAGGTGCGCATGGGCGTCAGGCGGCGGGGCTTCGCCTTCGCGAGCCCGTAGCGGTCGTCGAAGAGGGAGGCGCCGACGCCGACGGTGACGGTGAGCGCGTCGGCGGGGACGATCGGGCCGAGGATGCCGTTGTCCGAGGGCGGGGCGCCGACGCCCAGGTCGGTGGGGGTGCCACCGGAGGCGAGGAAGCGGGCCCGGTCGGTGAGAGTGCGCAGCAGCTCGGCCAGGTCCCGGCGGTCGTCGGCGATGACGTCGAAGGAGACGAAGGTGGCGGCGGCCTGCGCGGGGGTGAGGATCCCGGCCTGATGGGCGCCGTGGAAGGGCACCTTGGCGGCGGTCGGCGTCTCGGCCGCCTGTGCGGTGCCGCTGCCGGTCTCGGCGAGCGCGATCCCGCCGCCGGCCAGGACCGCGCCTGCGGCTCCCGCGGCCAGGGCTGTCTTCACGAAGGAGCGGCGGTCGGCACCGGCGGGGCAGCAGGTCGGGTCAGTCAGATCACTCGGATCGGTCGGATCGGCGGACGGCATGTGGGCTTCCTGGACTTCCTGGGTTTCGTGGGCTTGGTGGGCTTCCTGGGCTCGGTGGACTTCCTGAGTCACGCGGACTTCCTGATCTCCAGCAGGTCCGGCACCGGCGACAGGTCCTCCAGGAGCTGCCCGGTGGCACCGTCGAGGCGGGCCCGCGTGGTCCGGTCGAGCCGGCCGACCGGGGTCCAGGTCGTTCCGTGGTGCTGCGCGTCGAGCAGCTTCCGCAGGCGTGCGATGTCCGCGTCCACGGTGGGGAGCAGGTGCGGGGCGCGGGCGGTGAGCAACGGCCTGAGGACGGTGAGCAGTTCGCGGGTGCCCGTGAGGTCGGCGTCGGCGGTGGCCAGCTCGGTGCCGCTGCCCTGATCGGCGTCGCCGGTCAGCTCGAACCGGAGGGTGTTCTCCAGGATCTCGTGGGTGCGCAGGGGCAGGTCGGCCGGGTCGAAGTCCTGGTGCGGGAAGGCCTTGTGCAACCCGGCCGCGTCGGCGGCGAGCTGCCGCGCCGGGCCCTGGAGTTCGCGGGCCGACTGTCCGTGCCACAGCCCGTACTCGACGCGGAGGAACCCGGTGAAGTCCTTGTCCCGCACTCCGCCCGGCAGTCCGTCGGGCCTGCCGTCGATCTTCCGGTCGTAGTCCTGGAAGGTGCCGTAGGCGGCGCCGAGCGAGGCGTACGTGCGGTGCGCGGTCAGCCAATCGGTGCGGGCCGTGTCCAGGTGGCCGCCGCCGATGTCATCGCTGAGCTTCCGAGTCCGGGTGACGAGGGTGGCGAGGCCCCGGTTCACGTACGCCTTGTACGCCTTGAGGGGCGCGGCCAGATCGTGCGCTGAGACGGGGACGACCGCGGTGGCACCGCGACCACCGCTGACGCGGACCGCCCGGGAGGTGACGGCCCTGCCGCCGCTGGGCACACAGCGCCAGGCGTACGTTCCGCCCGCGACGGTGGCGACCAGGTCACGGGTGGTGCCGGGTGCGAGACCCTCGACCTCGCCGTACACCGCGCCGGTGGCCGGGTCGACGAGGTACACCTCGGACGTCTTGTCCCCCGTGTTGCGCATCCGGAAGGTCTGCCGACCGGGTTTCGGCGCGGTGAAACCCTTGCCGCAGTCGGTCCCGGAGACGGCGATCGTCTGAGCGGCCGCGGGCTCGGGCCGCCCGAGGGCCACGAGGAGACCCGCGAGAGCCACCGGTACGGCGACCACCGCGACGGGGAGCAGCCAGGCGGGGCGGAGGCGAGTGGGCGCGGTCACAGTCGCGGCCGGGGACGGGGACAGGGACGGGGTGGCAGGGCCCTGCGGGGTGCCACTCCCCTGCGAGGCGCCTGCCCCCCGCGAGGCACTGGCGCCCCGCACGAACAGCCCCATGACCACCACGAGATACCCGGCATACCCGACCACCTGCAGCCAGGTCATCGTCGGCGTCAGGTTGAACACGCCCTGGATGAGGGTGCTGTACCAGGAGCCCGCGTCGACGCTGCCGCTCAGGTCGACGGCGTACGCCGTGGCACCGGGCAGGGCTCCGCCCTCCTGGAGGTCGCGCAGCCCGTAGCCGAGGACGCCGGCGGCGATCACGATGAGGACGGCGCCGGTGGCGGTGAAGAACCGGGTCAGGTTGATCCGGAGGACCCGGCGGTACAGGGCCCAGCACAGGACCGCCGCCAGGGCGAGACCGACGCCCGCGCCGGTCATCGGGCCCGCCGACTCGTCGGCCGCGCGGGCGGTGGTCCACAGGAACAGGGCGGTTTCGAGGCCCTCGCGGCCCACCGCCAGGAAGGAGGTGACGACCAGCATGCCGGCGCCCATCCCCAGCGCCTCGGTGACCTTCTCCCTGATCTCGCCCGACAGCGCGCGGGCCGAGCGGCGCATCCAGAACACCATCGCGGTGACGAAGCCGACGGCGACCACGCTGAGCGCGCCGCCGAACGCCTCCTGGGCGGTGGCGGAGAGGGACGCGGCGGTGAAGGTGAGGACCGCGCCGAAGCTCATCGCGAGAGCGACGGCGGCCAGGACGCCCGTCCACACCTGCGGCAGGCGGGACTTGGCGCCCGCCCGCACCAGGGTGGCCACCAGCACCGAGACGATGAGCCCGGCTTCCAGTCCCTCCCGCAGCCCGATCAGGAAGCTGGGCAGTGCGTCGTCCCACATGTGCTGCGGCCCTCCCGGCCCGTCCCCGGCCACCTCACACGCGAGTTAGCCAAGGCATGCCTTAGTCGCCTTACTGACGCCGCCCATCATGACTGCCGGTCTCTGGTGATCCGGTCATGGCTGCCTCATGGGTGGGCAAAAGTACGGCTCGTGGCGGGGCTTCTTCGGTTGTCCGGCGGCGTGAGATCAGGCCTCAGCCATGGGTCAGCGTGATGTCCTGTTGCGTCGGCGGTGTTCCCAGGCCTTCGCACACGGCCGGGTGCCGCTGATGCCGCAGCCGGGCGGCTCCCCGTCGCCGCGTGATGTCAGGTCCTCGGTCGCGCGGGCCACCCCGGCGCTAGGCCCTGTCGTCGAACTCCCGTCGTCCGCCCGGAGGGCGGGCTCCGCGGCGTCAGGTGCGTGCTCTCGGCGTGCCGGGCCCTGGCCCACGTACTGGATGTACTTGGGCCAGGGCCCGGTGCGGCGAGAGTGCGTGCATGGCGTCGCGGAGCAGGCGGGAGTTTTGACGACAGGGCCTACGGCAGTACGGCGAACCCGTCGAGCTCCACCATCGCCTTCTCGTCCCACAGTCGTACGACCTCCACGACGGCCATCGCCGGGTAGTCGCGCCCCGCCAACTCCCGCCAGACGCGGCCGATTTCGCGGACATGGGTGCGGTAGGCGGCGACATCGGTCGCGTAGACGGTGACACGGGCCAGGTCGGCCGGTGCGCCGCCCGTGGCGCGCAGAGCGGTCAGGAGGTTGGCCAGGGCCCGCTCGAACTGCTCGGGGAGCGTGTCGCCGACCACCTTGCCGTCGGTGTCGAGCGCGGTCTGGCCGGCCAGGAAGACCACCCGGGAACCGGTGGCGACGACGGCGTGCGAGAAGCCGGCCGGCGGGGAGAGGTCGGGCGGGTTGAGGCGCTCGGCGGTCATGGGGCGGCCTCCACGGTGGCGTACAGCTCCTTGGCGATGATGCCGCGCTGGACCTCGCTCGCACCCTCGTAGATGCGGGGTGCGCGCACCTCGCGGTAGAGGTGTTCGAGGAGGTGGCCGCGGCGCAGGGCGCGGGCGCCGTGCAGCTGGACGGCGGCGTCGACGACGTACTGCGCGGTCTCGGTGGCCAGCAGCTTCGCCATCGCGGACCGTTTCGGGACGTCCGGGTCGCCCGCGTCGTACGCCGTCGCCGCCGCGTACACCATCAGGCGGGCCGCCTCGGTGCGCAGGGCCATCTCGGCGATCTGGTGGGACACGGCCTGCAGGTCCCTCAACTTGCCGCGGAAGGCGTCCCGTTGAGAGGTGTGGGCGAGGGTCGCGTCCAGGGCCGCCCGGGCCATGCCGACCGCGAAGGCGCCGACGCTGGGGCGGAACAGGTTGAGGGTGCCCATGGCGACCCGGAAGCCGCGGTCCACCTCGCCGAGGACGTCGTCCCTCGTCACCGGTACGGCGTCGAAGCGGAGCGCGCCGATGGGGTGCGGGGAGAGCATGTCGAGGCCGGTGCCGGTCAGGCCGGGGCGGTCGGCGGGAACCAGGAAGGCGGTCACACCGCGCGCACCGGCGCCGGGGGTGGTGCGGGCGAACACGGTGTAGAAGTCGGCCTCGGGGGCGTTGGAGATCCAGCACTTCTCACCGGTGAGCCGCCAGCCGGAGGGGCCGTCGGGGTCTGCGGCCAGGGTCGCGGTGCCGTCCGGGCCGACGGCCGGTGAACCGACCGGCCCAGGGCCCGAGGAGCCGACCGCCCCAGGGCCCGAGGAGCCGACCGGCTCAAGGCCCGATGAGCCGACCGGCCCGGCACCCGGCGAGTTGTCCGACCCGACGCCCGGGGAACTGTCCGGCCCAATGCCAAGCGAACCGTCCGGCCCAGCGCCGGGCGAACCGTCCGGCCGAACGGCAGGCGAACCACCTGACCCGACCCCGGACAAGCCATCCGGCCCAGCACCACCAGGAGGGCCATCCGGCTCCGCCCGCAGCGACAGCGCGGCCGCGTCCGACCCCGCCCCCGGCTCGCTCAGCGCGAACGCCGCCACCGCGTTGCCGTCCCTCACCCGGGGGAGCCAGCGGCCGCGTTGGGCCGCGGTGCCGTACGCGTGCACCGGGTGGGCGCCGAGGCCCTGGAGGGCGAGTGCCGTCTCCGCCTCCGTGCAGGCGTACGCCAGTGACTCGCGCATCAGGCACAGCTCCAGCGCGCCGGAGGTGAACAGCCGCTCCAGCAGCCCCAGGCGGCCGAGTTCGGCGACCAGCGGGCGGTTCACCCGGCCCGGTTCACCCTTTTCGGCGAACGGGCGCAGCCGTTCGGCGGCCAGGGTGCGCAGTTCGGCGCACCAGGCGGTCTGTTCCGGTTCGAGTGAGAATGCGGGCACGGGCGAACTCCCTCCGGAGCGGCTCCTCCGACGGTATCGCGTACCGTTGACTGTCGTCACCAACACGATACGCTCCCTGTGCGAGCCCACCACGACGCCCACCAAGGCAAGGGGGCGAGACGCCATGGACGGCCCGACCCGTTCCGCGCACGTCGACACCTTCGCCCGTGACCACCTCCCGCCGCCCGACCAGTGGCCCGAGCTCCGCTTCGACCTGCCGGAGCTGCGCTACCCCGAACGGCTGAACTGCGCCGCCGAACTGCTCCATGGCCCACCCGCCGACCGCCCGGCCTTCCGCACGCCCTCCGGCGAGATGTGGACGTACGGCGACCTGCGCGGCCGTGTGGACCGCATCGCCCACGTCCTCACCGCCGACCTCGGCGTCGTCCCCGGCAACCGGGTGCTGCTGCGCGGCCCCACCACCCCCTGGCTGGCGGCCTGCTGGCTGGCGGTGCTGAAGGCGGGGGCCGTCGCCGTCACGGTCCTCGCCCAGCAGCGCCCGCACGAACTGAGCACGATGTGCGAGATCGCCCGTATCGGGCACGCGCTGTGCGACATCCGGTCCGTCGACGACCTCGCCAAGGCCGAGATCCCGGGGCTGCGCATCACGACGTACGGCGGTGACGCCCCCGACGACCTGCTCCACCGCCCGGCGCCCGACACGCCGTACCCGGCCGTGGCCACCGCGGCCGACGACGTCGCCCTGATCGCCTTCACCTCCGGCACCACCGGACGCCCCAAGGGGTGCCTGCACTTCCACCGGGACGTGCTGGCGATCGCCGACACCTTCGCCGAGCACGTGCTGAAGCCCGTACCGGACGACGTGTTCGCGGGCAGTCCCCCGCTCGGCTTCACCTTCGGCCTCGGCGGGCTCGTCGTCTTCCCGCTGCGGGTGGGCGCCAGCGCCCTGCTCCTCGAAAAGGCCGGTCCGAAGCAGCTGTTGCCGGCGATCACCGAGCACCGGGTCTCCGTGCTGTTCACCGCGCCGACGGCGTACCGGGCGATGCTCGACGAGCTGGACGCGCACGACCTCTCCTCGCTGCGCCGCTGCGTGTCGGCGGGCGAGAACCTGCCCGCGGCCACCTGGCGGGCCTGGCACGAGCGCACGGGCCTGCGCATCATCAACGGCATCGGCGCCACCGAGCTGCTGCACATCTTCATCTCGGCGGCGGACGAGCACATCAGGGCCGGCACGACCGGCGTTCCCGTACCGGGGTGGCACGCGCGCGTGGTCGGCGACGACGGCCGCGACAAGCCCGACGGCGAGCCGGGTCTGCTGGCCGTGCGCGGCCCGGTCGGCTGCCGCTATCTCGCCGATCCGCGGCAGCGGGAGTACGTGCGCGACGGCTGGAACTTCACCGGCGACACCTACGTCCGCGAGCCCGACGGCTACTTCCGGTACGTGGCCCGCGCCGACGACATGATCATCTCGGCCGGGTACAACATCGCCGGGCCGGAGGTCGAGGACGCGCTGCTGCGGCACCCGGACGTCGTCGAGGCGGCCGTCGTGGGGCGGCCGGACGAGGCGCGCGGGCAGGTCGTGGTCGGGTTCGTCGTCGTCAAGGAGGGTGCGGAGCGGGACGCCGAGGCGCTGCGCGCCTTCGTGAAGTCCGAGCTGGCGCCGTACAAGTGCCCGCGGGAGATCGTCTTCCTGGACGCGCTGCCGCGCACCGCGACCGGCAAACTCCAGCGGTTCAAGCTGCGCACCGGGAGTGACCAGCGGTAAAGGCGGCCCGAAGGGGAACGGCGGCGACCCGCACGACCTAAGATGATCAACGTGTCCGACCAGCATGCACCACGGTCCCTCATCGTCACGCTCTACGGCGCGTACGGTCGCTTCCTGCCGGGCCCGGTGCCCGTCGCCGAGCTGATCCGGCTGCTGGCCGCGGTCGGCGTGGACGCCCCCTCCGTACGCTCCTCGGTGTCCCGGCTCAAACGGCGCGGACTGCTCGTGCCCGCCCGCACCGCACAGGGCGCGGCCGGGTACGAACTGTCGCCGGACGCCCGCCAGTTGCTCGACGACGGCGACCGGCGCATCTACGCCACCACGCCACCGGAGGACGAGGGCTGGGTGCTCGCCGTGTTCTCCGTGCCGGAGTCGGAGCGGCAGAAACGGCACGTGCTGCGCTCGCGCCTGGCCGGTCTCGGCTTCGGCACGGCGGCGCCGGGCGTGTGGATCGCCCCGGCGCGGCTGTACGAGGAGACCCGGCACACCCTGCAGCGGCTGCGGCTCGACGCGTACGTCGACTTCTTCCGCGGTGAGCACCTCGGTTTCGCGCCGACCGCCGAGGCGGTGGCCCGCTGGTGGGACCTGGCGGCGATCGCCAAACAGCACGAGGCGTTCCTGGACCGCCACGCGCGCGTGCTGCACGCCTGGGAGCGGCGCCCGGACACCCCGCCGGAGGAGGCCTACCGCGACTACCTCCTCGCCCTGGACTCCTGGCGCCACCTCCCCTACGCCGACCCCGGCCTGCCCGCGCGCCTGCTCCCCGAGGGCTGGCCGGGGGCCCGCTCGGCGGCCGTGTTCCGGGGGCTGCACGAGCGGCTGCGGGACGCGGGAGCCGAGTTCGTGGGTCTGCCCGGCTCCCCCGGCTGACCCCAGGCCGACGGGCCCGTTCAGCTCCCCAGACTGAGCCGCGGCTTGGGCGCGTCCGTACGCCCCGTCTGCGGTCGGCGGCTGCCCGCCCGGTACGGCGCCGGCCAGACGGCACCCGGCCCCTGGTAGCCCTGCTCGGCCGCCGCGTGCAGTGTCCAGTGCGGGTCGTAGAGGTGGGGCCGGGCGAGCGCGCACAGGTCCGTACGGCCCGCCAGGATCAGCGAGTTGACGTCGTCCCAGGAGGAGATGGCCCCGACCGCGATCACCGGGATGCCCACCTCGTGCCGGATGCGGTCCGCGTACGGCGTCTGGTACGACCGCCCGAACTCCGGCCGCTCCTCGGCCACGACCTGCCCGGTGGACACGTCGATCGCGTCGGCGCCGTGGGCGGCGAACGCCCGGGCGATCTCCACGGCGTCCTCGGCCGTGGTGCCGCCCTCGGCCCAGTCGGTGGCGGAGATACGGACCGTCATGGGCCGCTCCTCCGGCCACACGCCCCGTACGGCGTCGAAGACCTCCAGCGGGAAGCGGAGCCGCCTCTCCAGCGAGCCGCCGTAGGCGTCGGTGCGGCGGTTGGTCAGCGGGGAGAGGAAGCCGGAGAGCAGATAGCCGTGGGCGCAGTGCAGTTCGAGCAGGTCGAAGCCGGCCCGGGCGGCACGCCCGGCGGCGGCCGTGAACTGCTCCCTTATGTCGGTGAGCTGGGCACGGGACAGCTCGCGCGGGGTCTGGCCGTACGGCTTGTAGGGGATGGCGGAGGCGGCCACGAGCGGCCAGTTGCCCTCCTCCAGCGGCTCGTCCATGCCCTCCCACATCAGCTTGGTCGAGCCCTTGCGGCCGCTGTGCCCGAGCTGCACGCCGATCGCGGTGCCGGGGGCCTGCGCGTGCACGAAGCCGGTGATGCGTTTCCACGCCTCGGCCTGCTTGCCGGTGTAGAGGCCGGCGCAGCCGGGCGTGATCCGGCCCTGCTCGCTGACGCACACCATCTCGGTCATCACCAGTCCGGCGCCACCCAGGGCACGGGCGCCCAGGTGGACCAGGTGGAAGTCGCCGGGGACGCCGTCGACCGCCGAGTACATGTCCATGGGCGAGACGACGACCCGGTTGCGCAGGGTCAGGCCGCGCAGCCGGAACGGGGTGAACATCGGGGGCGTGCCGGGCGGGCAGCCGAACTCGCGCTCCACGGCCTCGGTGAAGTGGGCGTCGCGCAGCCGCAGGTTGTCGTGGGTGACGCGGCGGCTGCGGGTGAGCAGGTTGAAGGCGAACTGGCGGGGCGGCTGGTCGACGTACAGGGCGAGGTTCTCGAACCACTCCAGGCTGGCGCGGGCGGCACGCTGGGTGGAGGCGACGACGGGCTTGCGTTCCTCCTCGTAGGCGGCCAGCGCCTGCTCCAGCGACGGCTGTTCCTCCAGGCAGGCCGCCAGCGCCAGGGCGTCCTCGACGGCGAGCTTGGTGCCGGAGCCGATGGAGAAGTGCGCGGTGTGGGCGGCGTCGCCGAGGAGGACGACGGTGCCGTGCGACCAGCGTTCGTTGACGACCGTGCGGAAGGTGGTCCACGCGGACTTGTTGGACTGCAGGGGCCGTCCGCCCAGCGCGTCGGCGAAGATCTTGGCGCAGCGTTCGATCGATTCCTGTTCACCGAGCTCGTCGAATCCGGCCGCCCGCCACACCTCCTCCCGCATCTCGACGATCACCGTGGAGGCGTCGGCCGCGTACGGGTAGCCGTGCAGTTGCATCACGCCGTGTTCGGTTTCGGCGATCTCGAAGCGGAAGGCGTCGAAGGGAAAGTCGGCGGCGAGCCAGATGTAGCGGCAGCGGTGCGTCTCGATACGGGGGCGAAAGACGTGGGCGTAGGCCTCGCGGGTGGTGCTGTGCACGCCGTCGGCGGCTACGACCAGGTCGTGTGTCTGCGCGAGCCGGTCCGGGGGCGGCGCCTCGGTGCGGAAGCGGAGTTCGACGCCGAGTTCGCGGCAGCGGTGGTGGAGGATCTCCAGGAGGCGTTTGCGGCCGAGGGCGGCGAAACCGTGTCCTCCGGAGGTGTGGCGTGTGCTTCGGTGCACGATGTGGATGTCGTCCCAGCGGATGAAGTCCTGCTGGAGGGCTTCGTGGACGAGTGGGTCGGCGTGTTCGATGCCGCCGAGGGTCTCGTCGGAGAGGACGACTCCGAAGCCGAAGGTGTCGTCGGGGGCGTTGCGTTCCCAGACGGTGACGTCGCGGTGGGGGTCGAGGCGTTTGAGGAGCGCTGCGGTGTAGAGGCCGCCGGGGCCGCCGCCGATGATCGCGACTCGTAGGGGGCGGCTGGTGTCGTGGCGCGGCTGCGGGTTGTCTGTGGCCGGTCGCGCCCCGCGGCAAAGCCGCACATCGACACAGCCCCGCGCCCCTGACGTCGGCACGCCTACCGCCCCCGCCATTTCGGAGGGCGCTTTTCTTTGAAGGCCGCGTGGAACTCGGCGTAGTCCTCACTGTTCATGAGGAGGGCCTGAGTCGAGGCGTCCAGCTCGACCGCTGCCGCCAGGGGCATGTCCAGTTCGGCCGTGAGCAGGGCCTTGGTCTGGGCGTGTGCCAGGGCCGGGCCGTCGGCCAGGCGGTGGGCCAGGTGCTGGGCGGCCTCGTCCGAGCGGCCCTCGTCCGTCAGCTCACTGATCAGGCCGATCCGCTCGGCCTCCAGCGCCCGCACGGGCTCGCCCAGCATGAGCAGGCGGGTGGCGTGGCCCAGTCCGACGACCCGGGGCAACAGATAGGCCGCGCCCATGTCGCCGCCGGACAGGCCGACCCGGGTGAAGAGGAAGGCGAAACGGGCGGTGGGGTCGGCGACCCGGAAGTCCGCGGCCAGGGCGAGGACGGCTCCCGCGCCCGCCGCGACGCCGTGCACGGCCGCGATCACCGGGAAGGGGCATTCCCGGATGGCCCGCACCACCTGCCCGGTCATCCGGTTGAAGTCCAGGAGCTGGGCGGTGTCCATGCCGAGGGTGGCGCCGATGATCTCGTCGACGTCGCCGCCGGAGCAGAAGCCGCGTCCCTCGCCGGCCAGCACCAGGGCGCGCACGGTTTTCTCCCTCGCCAGCTCGGCGAGCAGGTCGCGCAGGTCGGCGTAGGCACCGAAGGTGAGCGCGTTGAGCTTGTCCGGGCGGGCGAGGGTGACGGTGGCGACGCCGTCGGTGAGGTCGACGCGCAGATGCCGCCAGTCGGCGGTGCGGGCGGCGGAGCCGGTGAAGGGACTCATGACGTGCGGCCTCCTCGGGCGGGCACTGCCTCACTGAGCTCTACCCCTCGAAGTTATCACCCATTCTTGACTGTCGTCATGAGTGCGCGATAGCCCACCCGGGTAGGACCTGGGTGTGACCCCGGGTAAGGCCCGAACGTGACCCGGCTCCGTCACATCCGTCACGGCTCGTCGACACACCCGTAACGGCGGGAGCGGTCGTGCGAGGCGGGGCGTTGGCCCGGGTAAGCCGCCTGTGCCGGGGCCGACGGTCCCGGACGGTGCCCGTCGGAGCCTCCGTCGGGTGGCCTCGTACCATTCATACGGTTGAAAGCAGGACAGCCTGCTCCATGAACGGACCCGCCTTGTACGAACGCCCCTCAGCCCCCGCCTCCTGGCGCATCGCGCTGCCGCACTCCGTCGCGGCCGTGCCCGTGGCCCGCGCCCTGGTGCGTACGGCGCTGGCCGAGCTGGAGCACGCCGCGGACAGCGACACCGCGGAGCTCCTCACGGCGGAACTGGTGGCCAACGCCGTGGAGCACACCTCCGGCAGCGCGCCGATAGAGCTGGTGGTGGAGCTGCTGCCGACCGGCTGCCAGGTCGAGGTGCACGACCCGGACCCGGCGCCGCCGGGCGACCTCACCCGGCCGGTCGCCGGGGAGCCGGACCCCTGGCAGGAGCACGGGCGGGGCCTGCTGCTGATCCGCACCCTGAGCTCGTCGTGCGGGCACCGGCCCACCGGCTCGGGCAAGGCGGTGTGGTTCAGGCTGCCCGTGGTCCCGCGTCAGCGGCGCCGTTCGGAGTGACCCGCGCCGGCCGGGAGGCGCGGCGGGGCCTGGTCAGGCCAGCGTGGCGACGAGCACGGCCTTGATGGTGTGCAGGCGGTTCTCCGCCTCGTCGAAGACGACGGAGTGCGCCGACTCGAAGACCTCGTCCGACACCTCCAGGTACTCCAGGCCGTGCGCCTCGTGAATCTCCCGGCCGACCTTCGTGCCCAGGTCGTGGAAGGCGGGCAGGCAGTGCAGGAACTTCACGTCCGGGTTGCCGGTGGCGCGCAGGACGTCCATGGTCACGGCGTACGGGGCGAGGGCGGCGATCCGCTCGTCCCAGACCTCCTTGGGCTCACCCATGGAGACCCAGACGTCGGTGGCGACGAAGTCGGCGCCGCGCACGCCCTCCTCCAGGGACTCGGTGAGCGTGATCCGGGCCCCGCTCGACGCGGCGAGCCCACGGGCCCGGTCGACGATCTCCTGGGCGGGCCAGTAGGACTTCGGGGCGACGATCCGTACGTCCATGCCGAGCAGGGCCGCGGTGACCAGGTAGGAGTTGCCCATGTTGAAGCGGGCGTCGCCGAGGTAGGCGAAGGCGGTCTCCGCCGGCGGCCTGTCGCAGTGCTCGGTCATGGTGAGCACGTCGGCGAGCATCTGGGTGGGGTGCCAGTCGTCGGTGAGACCGTTGTAGACGGGCACGCCCGCGTACGCCGCGAGCTCCTCCACCTTGGCCTGGCTGTCCCCGCGGTACTCGATCCCGTCATACATCCGGCCCAGCACCCGCGCGGTGTCCTTCACGGACTCCTTGTGGCCGATCTGCGAGCCGGACGGGTCGAGGTACGTGGTCGAAGCGCCCTGGTCGGCCGCGGCGACCTCGAAGGCACAGCGCGTACGCGTCGAGGTCTTCTCGAAGATCAGCGCGATGTTCTTCCCGCGCAGGTACGGCGTCTCGGTCCCGGCCTTCTTCGCGGCCTTCAGCTCGGCGGCCAGCTCGATCAAGCCGAGGAACTCCTCCGCCGTGAAGTCCACCTCCTTGAGGAAGTGGCGGCCGGCGAGGGCGGTCGGGACTGTCGCCATGGGGCGCTCCAGAGAATGCGGGGACAGGTACTAACCACGGACCCTGGAAGTCTATACGACGTTTTGTATTTCTATACGAGCTCCTCCAATGGGTCCGCCCTCGGATGTCATGTCCCCACGGGCTCCCGCTCGACCGGGCAGCTCATGCACCGCGGTCCGCCCCTGCCCCGCCCCAGCTCGCTGCCCGGGATCTCGATCACCTCGATGCCCTGCTTGCGCAGATGCGTGTTGGTGGTGGAGTTGCGCTCGTAGGCGACGACGACACCGGGCTCGACGGCGAGCACGTTGCAGCCGTCGTCCCACTGCTCCCGCTCGGCGGAGTGCACGTCCTGGGTGGCGGTCAGTACGCGGATCTCGCTGAGCCCCAGCGCGGCGGCGATCGCGCGGTGCATGTGCTCCGGCGGATGGTCGGTGACCTTCAGTTCCTTGCCGTCGACGCCCGGTTCGATGGTGTACGAGCGGAGCATGCCGAGCCCCGCGTACTGGGTGAAGGTGTCGCCGTCGACCATCGTCATCGCGGTGTCCAGGTGCATCAGGGCGCGCCGCTTGGGCATGTCGAGGGCCACGATCGTCTGGGCGGAGCCGGCCTCGAACAGCTTGTGCGCGAGCATCTCCACGGCCTGGGGCGTGGTGCGCTCGCTCATGCCGATGAGGACGGCGCCATTGCCGATGACGAGCACGTCCCCGCCCTCGATGGTGGACGGGTAGTCGGCCTGCCCCTCGGACCAGACGTGGAAGGTCTCGTCGCGGAACAGCGGGTGATGCCGGTAGATCGCCTCGAAGTGCACGGTCTCGCGCTGCCGGGCGGGCCAGCGCATGGCGTTGATCGAGACACCGTCGTATATCCAGGCCGAGGTGTCGCGGGTGAAGAGGTGGTTGGGGAGCGGCCGGAGCAGGAAGTCGTCGAGCTCCATGACGTGGAAGCGCACGGAGATCGGCTCCGGGTGGGTGTCAAGGAACTCCCGTTTGGTCATGCCGCCCACCAGGGCCTCGGCCAGCTCCCGCGCGGGGAGCGTCTCGAAGGCGGCCCGGAGGTGGTCGGTGGCCAGCGGGCCGTACTCCTTCTCGTCGAAGACCCGGTCCAGGACGAGCGATCTGGCCGCCGGGATCTCCAGGGTCTCCGTGAGCAGGTCACCGAACAGGTGGACGGTGACGCCTCTGTCGCGCAGCACGTCGGCGAACCCGTCGTGCTCGGCGCGCGCCCGGCGCACCCAGAGCACGTCATCGAAGAGCAGCGCGTCCTTGTTGCTGGGGGTGAGCCTCTTGAGCTCGAGGTCGGGCCGGTGCAGGATGACGCGGCGCAGCCGCCCGGCCTCGGAGTCGACGTGGTATGCCATGCCTCCATCCTGACCACCCGAGCGCGTGTTCACCCCCCTTTGGAGCGGATCCGCCGGGTCAGCCGCTGGGCTGCGGCTGAAGCAGCTCGGGCCGGGCCAGCAGCCGCCGCCCCACGGGCCCCCGCTCCAGCGCCGCGCGGGCGACGATCCATCCGGCCAGGACGTGCGGATCGGCGGGGTCGCGGGCGAGGAGCTCGGCATATCCGTCGAGGGCGGCGGCCGGGTCACCGGCGGCCAGGTGCTCGTCGGGGGTACGGGGAGTGGCCGGCCGGGTGGCGAAGGCGTGGGTGCGGACGTCCGGCCAGGGAGTGCGGTCGGGGCGGAAGCGGGGGGCGGCCGGCGTGGGGGCGTCGGGCACGCCTGCCCGGTGCCCTGCGGCGCCACCGGGCGTGCCCGACGCGTCGTCTGCGCCGGCCCCGTTCTGCCCCGGCCCTCCCGGCCTTCCCGGCCGGGACGGCGGCGGTACGACGTTGCGCAGCCGCCACTCCGTGCGGTGCAGCGCGGCGGCCGTACGGGCGCGGGTCAGGGCGGCCGGGTCGACGGGTTCGCGCAGCCAGCCGTCCAGCGTGCGGGCCAGCCCGGACACGATCCCGCGGCCGGCGGCGGTGAGTCGCCCGCTGGTCAGGAGGGTGCGCACCACGAGCCGGCTCTGCAGGCGGCGCAGCGCGAAGTGGTAGTCGGCCTGCTCGGCGTGGTCCGGGTCGGCCATGCGGTCCCGCCAGAAGCCGGTGACTCCGGTGAACGCGTACGCGCCGTGCAGCAGGCCGGTCAGGTGGCGCGGGTCGGGGCGCCAGGGGGCGTAGTAGCGCTCGGCGCGGTCGTCGTCGAGGAGCGGGAAGAGATGGATCAGGGCGGCGAGCTTGCTGTGCTGGAACTCGTGAACCATCGCCTCGGCGAGGGCGAGCGCCGAGCCGGGGCGGGCGATGACCATGGCGCCGTACAGGTCGCCGCTGGACGCCGAGACACGGACGTCGGGCGGCGGCGGGGGCGTGGGGCTCGTCCGGCCCCACGGTATGACGGCCCGGATCACGGCGGGGTCGAGCCGGCCGGGCCCGTCACCGCCCGGGACGGCGAGGATCGCGGCGGCCTCGTCGAACAGCCGCTGCCACGCCTCGGCCTCGTCGGCGTCCAGCCGGGCGGGCGGCACGGGGTCGTCGAGGTCGCGGTAGGGGTCGAGGTCGTCGAGGGGGATGTCCACGGCACCGGCGGGTCCGACGTGGCTGAGGGTCCGCAGCGGGACCCAGTGCGGGGCGGGGTCCGCCGGGCGACGTATTCGGTCGGCCGGGGGGTGGGTGCAGTCGACCCGGGCGAGGCGATCCGGCACGGGGGTGGCCAGGACCGGGGCGGACGGCTCCCGGGGCTGCCTCGGTCGTTCCCGGCCCGGTACGGGCGCATCCCGGTGCCCCGACGTACCCCCGTCCCGGCCGGCCACGGCCGGCGCGCGGTGCGGACGGCACGTCAGGGACGTGGGTCGGCCGGTGCGGTCCGGACCCATGAGGGTCAGTTCTCCCCCGCGGGTCCTGGCCTGGCCCACCGTCAGTTCCGGGGCGCCGTCCGGTAGTCGGGCCAGGCCCAGGCCCGGGAGGGACAGGCCG
Source organism: Streptomyces deserti (assembly GCF_054782695.1). Taxonomy (NCBI): domain Bacteria; kingdom Bacillati; phylum Actinomycetota; class Actinomycetes; order Kitasatosporales; family Streptomycetaceae; genus Streptomyces; species Streptomyces deserti. The sequence continues at coordinate 33,551 of NZ_BAAGRZ010000011.1, read as the reverse complement.
CCGTCGGTGAGGGGGACACGGAGGGTGGTGTCCGTGCCGGCGTGCAGGGACGCGGTGATCGCCAGGGTGCACAGGTGGCCCGCCTCCGCCCACAGGGGCGGGCCCGTCGCGGTGCCGTGCAGGCGGCGGAGCAGGTGGGCGATCCAGCCGCCGGTCGTGGGGGCGAGCAGCATCCGTTCCACCGCGTCGGGCGCCTGCCCGGCCGCCTCCTTCAGGACGCGCCAGGCCTCGGCGGCCGGGGTCAGCGGAGTGGGCAGTGTGTCGAGGCGGTCCAGCAGGGTGCGCAGGAGCAGCAGCCGGCGGGTGCGTTCACCGCGGTCCAGGAAGGCCACGGCCTGGGCCGAGCCACCACCGGCGGCCAGTTCCGCGAACAGCCGCTCGGGCATGCGCAGCGGGGCAGGGCGTTGCTCACGGCTCATCGGCGAGGGACCTCCGGTCGCGGACGCGGACGTACGAGAACGCCCCGGCGGGCAAGGGGGACCTCGTCAGGGGGCTGAGGTTCGGGGCGGCGGCTATTCGGCGCGGGCCGAGCCTCCGCCTCCGGGGCCGTCGCTTCCGCCCCTGATGCTGCTGCGGGCGCGCAGGACCTCGGTGAGCAGACGGGCGTCGGGGGGCAGCGGGGCGAGACCGTCCACGGCGGTCACGGGCAGCGCCGCGAGGTCCGCCAGATCCGACTCCCGGACGTCGGTACCCGCAGCGACGGCCGGCTCACGGACGGCGGCTTCGGCGTGGTGCAGAGCGGGCGGCTGGTCCAAGATGCTCCCCCTTCTCGCACGGTGGCACGCGATGCCCCGTGTCCTTTTCCATCATGGCCACTTGTGCCCGGGTCGAAAACCGTACGATCACGCCACCCGATCATCGCCGCCCGCGCGGTCGGCGCACGGTGGTGGCGAACTCGCTCAGGGCGTCGGACAGTTCACGCGCCCGCTCGGGGTCGTCGTCGACAGCCACCACCGCGTCGTACAGCTCCCCCAGGGCGTCGGGGTGGCGCCTGCCGAGGTGGTTGAGGAGGTTGGTGGCCTCCGTGCGGGCCTTGGGGTGACGCGGCAGCGTGGCGGTGACCCCGGGGTTCAGCGCGGCGACGACGGTCTGGCGTTCGGTGGGGTCGTACATGAGCGGGTAGGCGAGGAGGGCGTCGACGGCCCGCTGGAGCGGTGTGACCGGCCGTTCCCCACCGGCCTGTGCCCCGGGCGGCAGGATCTCGGTGCGTTCGGGGCTCAGCAGCCGGATCTCGGGATGCTGCAGAGTACGGCCCGTTTCCCTGAGGGCCGCGATGCGTGCGCGTACGGCCGGAAACAGTTCCTCCGGATCCGGTGGCGCGGGCAGGACGGCGGCCCGCTCGGCGAGCAGGGCGAGCAGGACGTCGGAGAAGAGACCGGTCGAGCGCACCGGGTCGTTGGCGGCGGCCCGGCCGCGGCCCGCGGCGCGCAGCACGGTCTGCCGGTGGGTGGTGGTGCGTCGCCCCACGGGCAGCGCGTGGGCCGGCAGCGGCTCGCGGAAGGCGAGGTCCTCCTCGAAGGTCTCGCAGGCGTCCACGATCCACAGCTGCTCGGCGAAGCCGGGCACGGAGTCGCCGGCGTACCGGGCGAGCGCGGAGTCCAGGTCGATGCCCAGCTTGTCGGCGGTGCTGGCGTCCGCGCAGAACAGCCGCAACCGCTCGGACAGGTCGAGCACCCCGTGCCCGCCCCACCACACCCACAGGATGTCGCCCTGCGCCGACGGCAGTTCGCTCACCAGGACGCGGCGCAGGGTGGCGTGGTCGGCGGGCTCGTAGGGAACGTCCGGGGTGTACGGCGGCAGCGGCGCCAGGTGCAGTCGGAGGTGGGCGTCCGGCACCCCGGCGGCCCGCAGCAGCCGGTGGAAGGCGACGGCGTCCCGGGCGGGCCCCGGCAGGTCCCAGGCCGGCCCGGCGTCGTAGGCCTCGATGCCGACGATCAGGGCGTGCACCCGGCCGGGGTCCACGGGCGCGGCGGCGGAACCGGGGCGGCCGGGCACCGTGGCGGGGTCCCGGCCCGTCGGCGTGGAACCCGGCGCCGAGCCCGGGTACGGGCCCGTCACGGCAGCCGGTCCACGATGTGCCGGTACACGGCGGGCTGGGTCCAGTAGGCGCTGTGCGCGGCGGGGAACGGCTGGCGGCTGTCGACGGCGACGTCGGTGACGCGGCCCGGGAACAGGCCCGCGCCGAGGTAGCCGAGCAGGTCGCGGGGGTCGTACAGGTTCAGCCAGTCGGGAACGTGCGGCGGCAGCGGGGCGGGGTGTTCGAGCGAGGGCAGGGAGCCGGACTCGTAGAGGAAGGGGCCCTGGGAGCCGACCGTGACCAGGAGCCGGACCTGGGGCAGCGGGGCCGAGATCAGCGTGTCGAGGGCGATGATGCCGCCGAGGCTGTGCCCGACGAGCGCGACGGGTGGCTCCAGGCCCGCGACCAGGGCACGCAGGTCGGCGCGGACCGCCGCACCGCGGCTCAGATAGCGCAGGACGTCTCCGGCGGCCGGGTGGGCGGCCTCGGTCAGGGCGCGTCGGCGGCGCACGGCGGCACGGGAGGCGGCCGAGCCCGCGACCCGCAGCAGCAGAGAGCGCACGCCCCGCTCCGTGCCCCGGGGCGGTGCGCCGAGGGCCGCGGCGAGCCGGTCGGTGACGGTGTCGCGGAGGTCTCCGGACGGGACGAGCGGGGCGTCGGCGTCGAGGGCGTCGGCAATGAGGCGGGCGGTCAGGCTGCGGGCGGCGACGACCGCGAGGTCGGCGGGGTCGAGGATGTCGGCGGCGGGACCGAGCAGTGGGTGGGCGGCCAGGTCGGTGGCGGCGCCGGCGAGGCCGGGGCCCAGTTCGGCGGCGGGATCGTCGCCCTGGGCGGCGAGCGCGGTGAGCTGCGCCTGGAGCTTGTGGTGCGGCGGGAGCGACCCGGGCGGGCGTTCGGCGACGGGAGCCGCCCCGGCTGCGGCGAGGGCGAGTTCGGCGTACGGATCGGCGTACAGCGCCGCCCAGACGGCCGTCGGGTCGTCCTCGGGTCCGGCCGGTCCCCGGGCCGTGCCCGGCTGCGGCGGCAGGCTCGCCCCGCCGGCGGCCAGCGTCGCCCCGAAGGTGCCGCCCCAGTAGTACGGCACGATCCGCAGCCCCTCGCGCAGGGCGGTCAGTCCGGCCGCCACGCGCCCCGCGAGCCTCGAGAAGCCCGGTTCGCGTACGCCTGTTCCGTGGATGAGGACGACCGCCGTCATGTGCCCCCCGGTGACACCAGTGCAGCGTTGTGTACGACTCCCGACTCTGCGTCAACTTACCAGTATCATGAGCGAGTTGGAGTCGAGCAAACATGCGAGACCCCGGCTGCCGGCCCGACCATCGGCTGCGACAACTGGACAGGACTGGGGGACACCGTGAGCCCTGATGCGTTGGTCATGCACGTGGTGGGTGCTTCGGCGATCGTCCTGGTGGCCGCGCATGCGGCGGGCTGGCTGGCCCGGCGGCTGAAACAGCCGTACATCGTGGGTCAGTTGACGGCCGGCATAGCGCTCGGTCCCTCCCTCCTCGGCAGTGTGGCGCCGGGCGCGCGCGAGGCGTTGTTCCCCGACGCCATCGCTCCGGCACTGACCGGGTTCGCGCAGGTGTCCCTGGTCGTCTTCCTGTTCGCGGTGGGCTACGAGCTGGACCTGAAGGTCCTCGGCGACCGGGCGCGGGCCTCGGTGATCGTGGCGGTGGCCGCGTTCGTGGTGCCGATGGCCGTGGGCGCCGGCGGCGCGCTGCTGTTCCGGGAGCAGTTGCACCAGCTGGGGATGCCGCTGCGTCCCACGGCGGCCATGGTGGTGTTCGCGGGGATCGCCCTGTCGATAACGGCGGTGCCGGTACTGACGGCCATAGTGCGGGAGAACGGTCTGGCCCGCACGGTGCCCGGAGTGGTGGCGGTGTCCGCCGCCGGGCTGCTCGACGTGGTCGGCTGGACGGTGCTGGCGGGCGCGCTGCTGGAGAGCGACGGCGGTGAGCAGGTGCTCGCCTGGGGATGGCGGGTGGTGCTCGCCGTCGGGTTCATCGCCCTGATGCTGGTGGCGGCCCGGCCGTTGCTGCGCAGGCTGCTGTGGGGGACGCGGATGGAGCCCTCCCTGCGGCTGGCGCTGCTCATCGGGTTCGCCCTGGGGTCGGCGTGGGTGACGCACTCGCTGGGGCTGCATGTGATCTTCGGTGCGCTGCTCGCGGGTGCGGTGGTGCCGCGCGAGAAGGACGGCACGCTCGATCCGGACCTGGTCCGGCCGCTGCACGATGTCGGCTCGCTGCTGCTGCCGTTCTTCTTCGTCGTCTCGGGTCAGTCCGTGGCGGTGAACGGCATGGACGCCACGGGGTGGATGACGCTGCTGGTGGTGACCGTGCTGGCGGTGGTCACGAAGGTCGGCAGCGGCACGGTCGCGGCGCGGCTGGGCGGGCTGGACCGGGACGAGGCGCGCACCGTCGGGGTGTTGATGAGCACCCGCGGCCTCACGGAGCTGATCGCCCTCAACGCGGGCCTTCAGGCGGGCCTGTTGTCGAAGCCGCTCTACACGGTGCTGGTCTTCATGGCCCTGGCCACGACCCTCCTCACTCAGCCCCTGCTCCTCCTGGTCCGCCACCTGGCCGCCCGCCGCCAGACCGGCCCGCCCGGCCCCCTGCCCGCCACCGCGGCCCTGCAAAAACCCCCGGACGGCTCCCAGTCGGCACCGGTTGCGGACGTGGGCTGACGGGCCGGGGCCCGGCCGGGCACGGCTCCGGTGCCACCCGAACGGGCCCGGCCGGGCGAAGCCCGCCACACGCCGTCGAAACCCAGCCCTACAACGGCATGGGCGCCATGTCGCACTCGATGCGGCGGCGCTGGCTTGCCGCGACGAGCCAGGGGTGGTCGGGGCGGAGGACCTGGGTGAAGCCCTCCACCGCCTTGCGCTGCAGCTCGTCCGCCTCGGCGCCGCGGCCCAGGCCGCGCAGGTCGAGGGCCAGGTTGGCGGCACAGGACAGGGTCAGCGGGTGCAGTTCGCCCGCGACCTCGGTGAGCCGGGGCAGGTTGGCCTCGTCGATCGCGTGGGCCCGCTCGAAGTCCAGGCGCGCGTACGCCGTGTTGGCTTGGCCGATCGCGGCGGTGAGCGTGAGGACGTGCTCGGGGCCCAGCGTGCCGGTCAGCCGGCGGGCCGCGTCGTCCTCCAGCTCCTGCGCGTTGTCCAGGGCGCCGAGCGCCCGCAGGGTGGCGGCCAGGTTGGACTTGGTCAGCAGCGTGTACGCGTGGTCCGGGCCGAGGCGCTGCTCGTAGCGCCGCAGGGTCACCTCGGCCAGCTGGCGGGAGCCTTCGAGGTCCCCGGCCAGCCGCTGGTCGACGGACACGTTGGTCGCGGTGGCCAGCGAGTCGAAGTGCTCGGGCCCGTAGCGGGCGACGAGCCGCCGCAGCGTCTCCTCGGACAGCTTGTTCGCCTCGGCGAGCGCCCCGTCCCGGCGCCGGCACACCGCGAGGTTGCGGGCGATGCGCAGGGTGAGCGGGTGCTCCTCGCCCAGTGCGCTGCGCGCCCGGCGGTGGACGTCCTCCTGGAAGTCGCGGGCACCGGGGTAGTCGCCGCTCTCCCGCATGTCGATGGCCAGGCCGTTGAGGGTGTTGAGGGTCAGGAAGTTGCCGGGCCCGAACAGCAGCTCGCGGGTCCGGGCGGTCTCCTGGTCCAGGGGCAGGGCCTCCCGGAACTCGCCGCACAGCCGCAGGTCGACACAGAGGGTGTTGGTGGCCCGCAGCGTGGTGGGGTCGTCGGAGCCGAACAGGGACCGCGCCAGGTCCGCGGCCTCCCGGGTCAGGTCCCGTGCCTCCTGGAACCGCCCCTGGTAGGCGCGCGCGTCGGCCATCTCGCACAGGGAGTCGATCAGGTCCTCGGGCTCGGCCTCGATACGGCGGCACACCTCCAGCGCCTTCTCGGTCAGCGGGATCGACTCGGGGATCTGGCCGATCTGGCGCAGCAGGAACGCGAAGCTCTTCGCCATGCGGATGACGTGGATGTCCTCCTCGCCGGAGGCCGCGAGCCAGGCGTTCCAGGCCTCCCGGCCCAGATCGGCGGCGCCCTCGTGGTCGCCCCAGTAGTACAGGAACCACACGGTGTCGTAGACCAGTTCCCGCACATAGGTGTCGGTGCTGGTCACGGCCTGTGAGGCGAGCACGTGCGGCAGCAGCGCCTGGTAGGAGCGCCACTCCACGGACGAGCCGTAGTGTCCCGGTTTGGCGGCGGACAGCAGCTGGTGGGCGGCGTCCCGCATGCGTTCGCGTTCCTCGTGGCTCAGTTTGGCCAGGAGCACGGTCTGCAGCAGGCGGTGCATCTGCAGGGTGTCGGACCGGGGGTCCACCTTGACCAGGGAGAACTGGCTGAGGTCACGCACCGCGCGGTTCAGTTTGATCGACTCGCGCAGCAGGGGGTCGACGTCGGGCGTGATGTTGACGCCGCGGCTGCCGCGCAGCATGGCCCGCGGAATGGGCTCGGGCGCCATGCTGGCGCAGATGTCGAGGAGCTGGCGGGCGCCGGGGTTGTTCTCCCGGATCCGCTCCAGCGAGATGTCCCAGGCGGCGGCCACGGAGACCGGGTAGTCGGGGTTCGGGTCGAGTTCGAGGATCTCGGGGCTGCGCTGGGCGAGCAGGTCGAGGTACTCGTCGACGAGCATGCCGGTGACGGCGCGCCAGGAGCCCGCCTGCTCCACGGCGAGCGGCAGGTCGCCGAGGGCGTCGGCGAGCCGGTCGGCGTCCTCGGGCGACAGGTCCGGCGAGCGTTTGCGGAGCAGTTCGATGGACTCCTCCCGCTCGAAGACGTTCACCGGCAGCGGGGTGGCCACCCGCTCCCAGGCGCGGTTGCGGGAGGTCACGATGACCTTCCCCGGCCCGTTCGGCGGGAAGTACTTGCGCACGGCGTCGACGTCCTCTGCGTTGTCGAACACAAGCAGCCAGTTGTCGTACGGCGTCCCGGTGCGCAGCGCCTCGAGGACCGCGGGCACGGCCGTGTTGGCGGCGGGCGAGCCCGCGCTGTCCTGGCCGGTCGGGGCGACGCCGAGCTGCGCCGCCAGGGTGGCCAGCGCGGCGAGGATGAGGGGTTCGCGCTCGGCCGGGATCCAGCAGATCACCTTGTACTCGTGCTGGTGGGTGTAGACGTACTCCAGCGCCAGCTGGGACTTGCCGACGCCGCCGAGTCCGTGCAGCGCGTGCGGCAGGACGGCCGCCGTGTCCTGGGCGCCCAGCTGCTCCTCCACGGCCCGCAGCAGTGCCTGCCGGCCGACGAACGAGGTGTTCCGGAGCGGAACGTTCACCAGAAGGGCCGGCGTTGCGGTCGTGGTGCTCTGCATGAGCGGCTCAGCCTCCGAGGCTTTGGATTGGGTCGCGTCGATTACCGGACTCGGCACGGATTCTCCTGTTTCGTCGGGGATGCTCGACGCTGTGACGCTTCCCGTTCCGTCGGACGATCCCCCGTCGCCCGCGTTGTTCACCTCTGCGGGTGTATCCGCGGGCGGCAAACCGGCGTCCACTCGTTCGGCCGTGCCGACCGGGCGCCGGGACAGGTTCGGTTCGATGCGCCAGGCCCGTTCGGAGTAGGCCCCGGGACCGAGCGCGCGCATCACGGCCAGCTCGCTGCGCACCCAGCCGCGCTCGGCGGGGTCGGGCAGTGTGGTCCCGACCGGGTCGCGCAGGGCGGCGCGCAGCGCGACGCCCCGCTCCCCGGCGGCCGGCAGGTCGCCCACCACGCTGAGGGTGCGGGCGAGTTGGGACCGGGTGGTGGTGGCCAGGAGCGCCTCGCGCACTCCGTCGGCGAACTCGGGGCGCCCCTCGCCGCCGCTGTCCCAGTCGATCAGCCCGCCCATCAGGATCTCGGCGACGTGGTCGGGGCCGGTCTCCGGCATGGTGCGCCGCCGTAACTGCTCCACGAGGTCGAACTCGAAGGGAACGGCGGCCAGTTGGGTGGCGAGTCGACGCGCGGCCGGGGTGGCGAGGGTGAAGAAGCGGCGTACGGCGGCGGTGGCGGCGCGCGGGAAGCGCGGGGCGCGCAGGCCGGGCGCGGGCGCGCCCTTGGCGAGGGTGCCGGCCAGGACGACGGGCAGGGCGCGGCGCACCCCGCGTTCCCCGGTGACGAGGTCGGCCCAGGTGGCGAGGGAGCCGGGCTTCAGGGACAGCACGGGCACGGGGACGGAGTCGTCGCCCCGGTCGGGCAGGGGGCGCAGCGGGTCGGGGCCGCCGGGCGGCGCCCAGTGTCCGAGGCCGTCGTTGGGGGCGCCGAAGCCGCCGGCCTCCAGGACCGCCTGGTACGGGTAGAGCGAGGAGCGGTGGCGCAGGTGCGGCGGCAGCAGGTGGACGAGGGCGGTGGGGCCGGCGTGGGCGAGCCGGGCGAGCAGGTCGTCGGCGGCGGGGGCGGCCCAGCCGTGGCCGAGTCCGTCGGTGACGACGAGGAAGACCCGGCCGCCGCGCCCGTCGAGCAGTTCGCCGGGGTCGGCGGCGGCCCGGCCGGTGCTCCAGCGCAGGGTGGCGGTCCCGTTGCGGGGCACGTCGACCCGTACCGTGCGCACACCGCGGAAGGCGCCGCTGTGCTCGGCGGCCTGGGCGAGGCGGGCGCAGGTCTCCTCCCAGATACGCATGGTGGGGGCGTCGTCGACGAGCAGCACGAGGTCGAAGGCGGACCTGCGGGCGTACCGCAGGAAGGGCAGCCAGAGTCCGTCGGACAGGCCCTGCTCGGCGGTGGCCTCCTCGTCCAGTTCCAGGGTGTCGCGGGAGGGGATGCGGCGGGCCAGTCGGTGCAGGGCGCGGGCGAGCAGGGCCGTGGCGCGGCCGGGGCCGTGCTGCGGGCGGTCGTCGGCGGGCAGCAGCGGCCGGTCGGCGTGCAGCGTGTACGGGCCCTCCGGGTCGGGTAACAGCCGTGCCCTGGTGGCCGGTTCACCGGCCGGGCCGCCGGGGCGGGCCGGGGCGGGCCCGTCCGCGCCGTCGCGGGGCGGGGCGGGCGCGGCACCGGGTGTGCCGTCGTCGGTGCCGGACGGCTGCGGGGGACGTACGGCGGGCTCCTCCGGGTGCGCGTCGTCGCCCGGGTGGGTGTCGGGCGGCGGTGCGTCCGCCGGGTCCGGGGTGCGCGCCGGCCGCCGGTCCGCGGGCGTGGTGGCATGGCCCGGCGCGGGGTCCTGGCCGGTGGTGTCCGGGGCGTCGTGGCGGGACCAGTGCGCGGCGAGCCAGACCGCGTCGGCGATCTCCTGCCAGTGCGGCACGGACCGGTCCTCGGCGTGTGCGCCCGGGGCGGGCCGGGCCGCGGGGTCCGGTGTGAGGGCGTCCGTGGGTGGCGCTCCGTGCTCACGCGCGTACTCGACGGACTCGGGGAACGCCGAAGGAGGCGACGACCCCGAAGCAGGTCCGCCGTCGCCGAGCCCGGATGCGCGCTCCCTGGGAAAGCCGGTCATTCAGCGGCCCTTCGCGAGGTCGCGGAGCAGCATTTCCACGAGCTTACGCCCGTCACCGTCCGCCTGGAAACCACCCGCGGTAGTCATCTGGACAGCGTTGAGTAGCTGATCGAGGCTGTGGGTGCCGCCCGCCTGGACCCGCTGGACGAACAGGTCGACGAGGTCTTCGGCGCCCCGCGGCCTGCTGCCCAGGTGCCGTTCGACCATGGCCAGGAGCTGCTCCCGGCTGGGGGTGCGCATCTCCAGCGGCAGGCAGCGCCGCCGGAAGGCCGCGGGAAACTCGCGCTCTCCGTTGCTGGTGATCACCACGACCGGGAACTCCCGGCATTCGACGCGTCCGTCCCGTATCTCGGCCCGGCCTCCCGGATCGCTGGTGTGGACGCGCGCGGTGTCGGCGGCGTCGCGCACCAGCTCCGGGACGTCATAGCTTCCGTTCTCCAGGACGTGCAACAGGTCGTTCGGCAGGTCGATGTCGCTCTTGTCGAGTTCGTCGACGAGGAGCACACGGGGACGATCGTAGGGCAGCAGGGCGGTCCCCAGTGGCCCCAGCGTGATGAAATCCCCGAGCCGGGGCGGGAGTTGGGAGAAGTTTGACGCGGGACGCGCATTGACGCCGTCCGGGCCCGCCGCCTCGCGTGCCGCGTCCTGGGGCTCCGCCGCCGTGCTGTCGGTCCCGGACACCGCCGCGTGCCGCAGCCCGGCCTGCCAGGCGGCGATGGCCTGGGCGCGGCCCATGGCGTCGTGGACGTACAGCCCGTCGCGCAGCGCCGTACGGCTGACGATGTTCCACTCCAGGACCCGGCCGAGGCCCAGTTCCCGCGCGATGAGGTAGGCGAGGGTGGACTTGCCGACGCCGGGCGGGCCGGTGATCAGCAGGGGCCTGCGCAGCACCAGCGCCGCGTTGACGACGTCGATCTCGTCCGGGCCGAGCTGCGGGGCGAGGGCGCCCGGGCCCAGGCGGCGCAGCGCGGCTTCCGGGTCGTCGGGCGGGGCGGGCTGCGGCGGGGCGCCGCGGAACCGGCGCCACGGCGGCGGTTCGGGCAGCGGCGGCGGGGTGGCCGGCGCGCTGCCGGTGGCGTGGAAGACGCGCCAGCCGTTTCGGACCGTCTGCTCCTGCGCGCTCATGCCGGTGCCTCCTAGCTGGCCAGGTCATCGGGGTCGGTGGTCTGAATGTCGACGAGTCGAGTCGGGTCGTCCCAGAGGAAGCCGATGTGCCGGCCCAGGAACCGGCCCGGCCCCTGGGTGTGGCGTTCGGCGTCGCGCCGCAGGCGGTGGATCACGACGGGGAGGTGTCCGGGCGTCTGCACAGCGGCGAACACGGCCGACACCACCTCCCGGCGCTCCTCGACGAAAACCCCTCTGCGGTCCCAGATCGCGAGCCCTATCCCTTCCGCGATGGCGGCCTTGACGGCCTCCAGTGCCGGGGCGGAGGCCGGGGCGTCCAGCACCACCGCCGTCCGTGATGCTTCCCCGGCGAGCTCGGCCTGCCACGCCTCGAGCCGCTGCGCGTCCGTCTCCCGCCAGGAGTGCACCGCGATCCCGTTCCGGCGCAGGGTGCGCCACCGCTCGTGCCACTGGTCCCTGACCAGCGCGTCGTCGGAGCGCATCCGCTCCAGGCTCCGTAAGTGCACCCCGTACTTCAGGCCGAGCGGTAACGGCCGCCCGTCGCCGATCCGGTACGTCAGCCCCGCCACATCGTGGTTGAGGAGGTCGTACGGAAGGACGAACTCCACGTACGGCGGCGGCTGGCGGCGTCCACTCGGGTCCGGCTCGCGCGGCACCGACCAGAGCCGGGCGCCCTGTCTGAGGGCCTGCTCGACCGCGGTGCCGAGGCGGTCCAGGGTGGTGACGGCCGGTTCGCCGGGCTGCGGGTCCCAGTGGCCGGGGGCCGTGTTGAGCCAGGTGCGGACGGTGATCTCGTCGGTGCCGTCCCGGGCCGGTTCCACGGCGACGATCAGGCAGCGCGGGATGTCGGGGTCGCGCACGGCCCCGGTGCGCGCCGCCCGGCGCTGGTCCAGCTCCTCGGTGAGCCCGGCGCGCTGGACCCAGTCGTCGACCCAGCCGGCCAGGGCGGCGCGGTGGCCGGGGGCGACGGCGTGGCGGGCGGCCAGGTCGAGCAGGAGGACGGCGGGCGGCAGGCCGTCGGGCTGGACGTTCCACTCCAGCAGGTGGGCGAAGAGCTGGTCCGGGGTCAGTCCGGTGGGCAGGTCGAGGCCGCCGCCGAGTTCGTCGAAGAGCTCGTCGCGCAGCCGGACGGCGGGCAGTTCACCGCGGGCGAGGGCGATACGGGCGTTCTTCTCGTCCTCGCGGGAGAGCGGGCCGGGCGGCGTGTCGGGCGCGGCGGGCGGTGCGGCGGGGGCGATCAGCCGGTCGAGTTCGTCACCGGCCGGGGTTCCTTCGAGGATGCGCACCACCCCGACGAGTACGCGTTCCCCGCCCGCCACGTTCAGCGCGGCGCGCACCAGCGCCGCCACGTCCTCGCGGAGCCTGACACCGCGGACGTCGACCTGCCGGTGCAGCTGGTCCCCGAGCAGGGTGGCGAACTGCACGCGTCCCTGGGCGTCCTCCATGCAGCCCAGTTCGCACAGGGCGTCGGTGAGCTGTAACAGCAGTTCCAGACCGCGCGCACGTCCGGAATCACCCTGGGACCCGCCGAACTCCGCGCCTGTCTCCACCGACTTTCCCCCTGAGCCGGTTCACCTGCCTGACCGACGAGCGAAGTTAGCACGGCAACCAGCGGTTAACCAGGGACGAGTGAGGTTCTCAGGCACGAAGTCCGGCCGAGTGCCCCGGAGTTGGGACACTCGGCCGGAATCCGTCGCTACAGCCGGGGGTCCACCGGCTCCGACTCCAGCGCCAGCACGCCGAACACCGCCTCGTGCACCCGCCACAGCGGCTCGCCGTCCGCCAGCCGGTACAGTGCCTCCAGACCGAGGGCGTACTCACGGATCGCCAGCGACCGCTTGTGGTTCAGGAACCGGCTGCGCAGCCGGGCCAGGTTCTCGGGGCGCGTGTACTCGGGGCCGTAGATGATCCGCAGGTACTCGCGGCCCCGGCACTTGATGCCGGGCTGCACCAGGCGGCCCTCGCCGCTGCGCACCAGCGCGCCGACCGGCTTGACGACCATGCCCTCGCCGCCGCGGCCCGTCATCTCCAGCCACCAGTCGACACCGGCCCGGACCGACTCCGCGTCACCGGTGTCGACGTACAGCCGCCGCGTGGTCTGGAGCAGCCCGGTGCCGTCGTGCTCGACGAGCCGGTCGATCAGGGCGAGCTGCTCGTCGTGCGGCACACCCGCCATGCTCCGGCCCTGCACGGCCAGGATCTGGAACGGCGCCAGCCGCACCCCCTCCAGGCCGTCCGTCGCCCAGCAGTAGCGCCGGTACGCCTGTGTGAACGCGGCGGCGTCGGTGGCCCGTGCGCGCTGGCGCGCCAGCAGCTCCGTCACCTCGACACCCCGTGCGGCGGCGCCCTCCAGTGCGGCCAGCGCGCCCGGGAACACCGCGCCGGAGGCGGCCCCCACGGCGGCGTACTGGGAGCGCAGCAGCCCGGCGGCCTTCAGCGACCACGGCATCAGCTCGGCGTCCAGCAGCAGCCAGTCGGTGTCGAGCTCCGCCCACAGTCCGGCCTCGCCGATCGCCGTCCGTACGCGGTCGAGGATCTCCTCAGTGACGGCGGGGTCGTCGAAGAAGGGGCGGCCGGTGCGGGTGTAGAGGGACCCGGTGGGTCCGTCCACTGCGAACCGCTTGCGCGCGGCCTCCGCGTCCCGGCACACCAGGGCCACCGCACGCGACCCCATGTGCTTCTCCTCGCACACGACCCGCGCGACCCCGTCCTGCGCGTACTGGGCGAAGGCCTCGGCCGGGTGCTCCAGGTAGCCGTCGACGTGACTCGTGGCCGTGGGTGCCATGGTCGGCGGGAGGTACGGCAGCAGCCGCGGGTCCACCGCGAAGCGGCTCATGACCTCCAGGGCCGCCGCCGCGTTCTCCTCCCGGATCGAGACGCGGCCCTGGTGCCGGGTCTCGACGACCCGGCGGCCGTGCACGTCGGCCAGGTCCAGCGGCCGCCCGTCGTGCCCGCCCGGCGCCTCGGTCCGCAGCGGCTTGGCCGGCTCGTACCAGACCCGCTCGGCCGGTACGTCGACCAGCTCGCGCTCCGGCCAGCGCAGCGCGGTGAGCTTGCCGCCGAAGACGGCGCCGGTGTCGAGGCAGATGGTGTTGTTGAGCCAGGTGGCCTCCGGGACCGGGGTGTGACCGTAGACGACGGCCGCCCGGCCCCGGTAGTCCTCGGCCCACGGGTAGCGCACCGGCAGCCCGAACTCGTCGGTCTCGCCGGTGGTGTCGCCGTACAGGGCGTGCGAGCGGACCCGGCCGGAGGTGCGGCCGTGGTACTTCTCCGGCAGACCGGCGTGGCAGACCACCAGCTTGCCGCCGTCGAGGACGTAGTGGCTGACGAGCCCGTCGATGAACTGGCGTACCTGCTGCTTGAACTCCTCGCTCTCGCCCTCCATCTGCTCGATGGTCTCGGCGAGGCCGTGGGTGTGCTGGACCTTGCGGCCCTTGAGGTAACGGCCGTACTTGTTCTCGTGGTTGCCGGGCACGCACAGGGCGTTGCCGGACTTCACCATCGCCATCACGCGGCGCAGCACGCCGGGGCTGTCCGGGCCGCGGTCGACCAGGTCGCCGACGAAGACGGCCGTACGGCCCTGCGGGTGCACACCGTCGACATAGCCCAGCTTGCCGAGCAGCGCCTCCAGTTCGGCCGAGCAGCCGTGGATGTCGCCGATGATGTCGAAGGGACCGGTGAGGTGCGTCAGGTCGTTGAACCGCTTCTCGGTGACGACGGTGGCGTTCTCGGCCTCCTCGACGCCTCGGAGGATGTGCACCTTGCGGAAGCCCTCGCGCTCCAGGTGCCGCACGGACCGGCGCAGTTCACGGATGTGGCGCTGGATCACCCGGCGCGGCATGTCGGCCCGGTCGGTGCGGGTGGCGTTGCGCTCGGCGCACACCTCCTCGGGCACGTCGAGCACGATGGCTATGGGCAGCACGTCGTACTGCTTGGCCAGGTCGATCAGCTGGCGCCGGGCGTCCTGCTGCACGCTGGTGGCGTCCACGACGGTGCGGCGGCCGGCGGCCAGGCGCTTGCCCGCGATGTAGTGCAGGACGTCGAAGGCGTCCTTCGTCGCGCTCTGGTCGTTCTCGTCGTCGGAGACCAGGCCGCGGCAGAAGTCGGAGGAGATCACCTCGGTGGGCTTGAAGTGCCGGCGGGCGAAGGTGGACTTGCCCGAGCCGGAGGCGCCGACGAGGACGACGAGGGAGAGGTCGGTGACGGGAAGGACCCGCCCCTTGTGGGTTTCGGTCATGCCGCCTTCGCCTCCTTCTCGTTCGTGCTCTCGATGGTGAACACGGCCATCTGGGTGGGCGGTCCGACCTCGGGGTCGTCCGGCCCGACGGGTGCGAACTCCACGCCGTAGCCGTGCCGTTCGGCCACGTCACGAGCCCAGGTACGGAACTCCTCACGAGTCCACTCGAAGCGGTGGTCGCCGTGCCGGACGTGTCCGGCCGGCAGGCTCTCCCAGCGCACGTTGTACTCGACGTTCGGCGTGGTCACGAGGACCGTCCGCGGGCGGGCCGCGCCGAACACGGCATACTCCAGGGCGGGCAGCCGGGGCAGGTCGACGTGCTCGACGACCTCGCTGAGCACGGCGGCGTCGTAGCCCTTGAGCCGGCTGTCGGTGTACGCCAGTGAGCCCTGGAAGAGCTTCACGCGCGCTGCCTGCCGCTCCCCCATGCGGTCCAGCTTCAGCCGCCGGGAGGCGATGGTGAGCGCCCGCATCGACACGTCCACGCCGACGACCTCGGTGAAGGACGGGTCCCTGAGCAGGTCCTGCACCAACTGCCCCTGGCCGCAGCCGAGGTCGAGGACGCGGGCAGAACCGGACTCCTTCAGTGCGGCGACGATCGCCGCCCGTCGCTGGACGGCGAGCGGGGTCGGCTTCTCCTCGGTCTCGCTCTCCGCCTCGACGGCGTTGTCGATCTCCTCGACCTCGCTGTCGTCGGCCTCGGCCAGCCGCACCAGTTCGAGCCGTTCCATCGCCTGCCGGGTCAGCGACCAGCGGCGGGACAGGTAGCGGCTGGTGATCAGCTTCTGCTCGGGGTGGTCGGGCAGCCATCCCTCACCGGCCCGCAGCAGCTTGTCGACCTCGTCGGAGGAGACCCAGTAGTGCTTGGCGTCGTCGAGGACGGGGAGGAGGACGTAGAGGTGCCGCAGGGCCTCGGCGAGGGTGAGCCGGTCGGACTCCAGGACGAGACGCACGTACCGCGAGTCGCCCCACTCCGGGAACGCGGTGTCCAGTGCCACGGGCTGCGCGGTGACCGTCCAGCCCAGCGGCTCGAAGAGGCGTCGTACGAGGTCCGGGCCGCCGCGCGCCGGCAGCGCGGGCACCTCGACGCGCAGGGGCCTGGCCTGCCCGGGGAGTTCCGGCCTGGCGTTGCACACCCCCCGCATCGCGCTGGAGAAGACGCCGCTCAGCGCGACGGCGAGCAGGGAAGAGGCCGCGTACGGGCGGTCGTTGACGTACTGGGCGAGTGCGGCGTCGGGTGCGCCGCCGCGGCCCTTGCCCTTGCCGCGCCGGACCAGGGCCACCGCGTCGACCTCCAGCAGCAGCGCCGCCGTGCAACGCTCGGCGTCCGCCTCGGGGTAGAGGACGTGGGCCGTGCCGTAGGAGGTGGAGAACGCCTGCGCCTTGCCGGGGTGCTTGTGCAGCAGGAAACCGAGGTCGGTCGCCGGACGCTCGGGCGTGCCGGTGGTACTGATCGTCAGGAACACGGTGGGTCGGCCTCAAAGTAGGGTCTGAACTGCGGTACCTGCACCGTACAGAGCGCGGACCCACGGCACTCGGGAATTTTCCGCGCTCGGGGCGGGGGTGCGTCGCCTGTCCCGTTGCCCTCATGAGGCGGGCGGCCGCTCCTGGGAGGACTGCTCCTTCTTCCACGGGCCGACGCCGAGTCGGCCCGTGGTGCCGAGGTCGAGTTCCGGGGTGACCACCACCGGCCGGGCGCCGGGCCTGGCCCACACCCTGACGTACGGGGCGTGCACCGGTTCGCCGGCCTGCACGGTGTTGCGCCACACCAACGTGGCGTGGGCGCGCTGGCCGGGGCGCAGGTTCACCGGCCGGGGCGTGCCGTCGGCGCCGGTGCCGGTGGCCACGCCGGCGCCGCCGTGGCGGACGTCCACGCCGGTCACGGGCTCGTGGTCCTCGTCGAGGATCTCGAGCCGCGGGTACCCGTGCACCGCGTACGGGCGCGTGCCGCAGTTCTCCAGATGGACGCTCAGGGCCCGCAGCCCCATGGCGGCATCGGCGTCCTGGTCGGCGTACACGCGCACCCCGGAGGGCGGGCACGGGCCGCCCGGGGAGCCTGCCTCGGCCGCGGGGACGCTCCTGACCTCCAGGACCCGGACGCGTGAGGCCCCGGGGTCCGTCGTGTGGACGGTGCGCCGCACCGTGCGGCCCGGCCCGACCGACGACACCGTCTGTTCCGTGCTCACCATCGCCGCACCGGTCTCGCTCGTCCACGAGAACGTGATGGTGTACGTCGACGCCTCGGCGCCGCGGTTCGTGACCTCGAACCCGGCGGAGAGTCCGGACGCGCAGTCGGACGAGCCGGTGCTCAGCCGCGTGATCCTGACGCCGTCCCGCTCCAGGTCGGCCGGGTCACCGGGAGGTGCGGAGGCGTGGCCGGGCAGGGGGGAGGCGGCGGCTTCGGGGGGTGGACCGGTGGACTGCGGGGGTTCGCCGTACGAGTGCCCTGGGCCGCTGCACGTGGGGAGCGGCTCGGCGGAGACACCGCCGGGGCCTTCCGCCGCACGGCCCCGGGAGCCGGCCTGCTCCGAGCCGCAGGAGGTGACGAGAAGGGAGCCCGTGAGGACGGCTCCGAGAATGTGGGGGGTGGCGGCACGCATCGGACCACCCCACCAGGGACCGGCTCCACCTGGCTGTGGCGGAAGCCACTCCTCCGGCCACAGGACCGTCACGGACCCTGCGGATCCGCCCCTCCGCGGGAGGGCGAACCGCTGGGGGCACGCTCCCGGGACCGACCGTCCCCGGGAGCGGCCCCGCCGCTGGCGCGGTCGTTACGACAGTTGCGACTGGACCTGGGAGGAGATGAGCTCCAGGTGGTCCAGGTCGGCCAGGTCGAGGACCTGGAGGTAGATGCGCTCGGAGCCGATCTCGGCGTAGCGGCCGATCTTGTCGACGACCTCGGCCGGGGAGCCGGCCAGGCCGTTGAGCTTCAGCTCGTCGACCTCGCGGCCGATCGCGGCGGCCCGGCGGGCGACCTCCTGGTCGTCCTTGCCGACACACACCACCAGCGCGTTGGAGTACGTGATCGCGCCGGGGTCGCGGCCGGCCTCCTGGGCGGCGGCACGCACCCGGCCGAACTGGCGCTCGCTGTCCTCGAGCGAGGCGAACGGCATGTTGAACTCGTCGGCGTACTTCGCGGCCAGACGCGGGGTGCGGGTCGGGCCGTGGCCGCCGATGAGCACGGGGATCTTCCGCTGCGCGGGCTTGGGCAGCGCGGGCGACTCCGTGAGGTCGTAGTACGTGCCGTGGAAGTCGAAGGTCTTGCCGACCTCCGTCGCCCACAGCCCGGTGACGATCTCCAGCTGCTCCTCGAGGCGGGCGAACTTCTCCTTCGGGAACGGGATGCCGTACGCCTTGTGCTCCTCCTCGAACCAGCCGGCGCCCAGGCCGAGTTCCACACGGCCGCCGGACATCTGGTCGACCTGCGCGACCTGGATGGCGAGCACGCCGGGCAGCCGGAAGGTTCCGGCGGTCATCAGCGTGCCGAGCCGGATGCGCTTCGTCTCGCGGGCGAGGCCGGCGAGGGTGATCCAGGCGTCGGTGGGGCCGGGCAGGCCGTCCACGGAGCCCATGCGGAGGTAGTGGTCGGAACGGAAGAATGCGTCGAAACCGAGGTCTTCTGTGGCCTTGGCCACGGTGAGCAGAGTGTCGTAGGTGGCCCCCTGCTGGGGCTCGGTGAAGATGCGAAGATCCATGCCTCCATCCTGCACGCTCGCGCACCGGGCCGGCTCCGCCGGTCCCCCGGCGCCCGTCGTCCACGGTCCGGTGAAAACGCGTCAACCCCGCGCCCGCCCCGTGACCAGGCCAGTGACCGGTCCCCGGCGATGATCGTTGGCTCGGCGGAGCCGGACCGCCCGGCACCCGCGCCGGCCGATGACCGCCGGGGCGTCACCCGCGTCGGCCTCCCCGGGGGGCCGGGGGCCGAGGAGGCCGTCATGTCCGAAGAGAGCGTGCCGCTACAGGGCGGGAGCGGGCAGCCGAAGGGGCTGCTGCAGCAGATGGAGGAGGTGATGGCGGCGCTGAACGCGGACCTGTCGGCCCTGAACGCGGATCTGCAGGCGGCGGGTGCTTCGGGGCGCGGCACCGGCGAGGAGGAAGAGGTGCGCTGAGCCTGCGGCGCGGGTCCGCCGGGGGCCTGTCGTGCCCCCGCGCGGCGAGTCCGCCTCGCCCCCGCCCACGGTTCCACGGCCTGCCCGACGGGGCATGCCGCAGACGCGGGGTCTTCGCGCTCAACGGCACCGACCGTCGCAGCCATGACGAGCAGAACGCTGCCACCGCCGCCTACGTCCGCCGGCGCAATGCCCGTGCCGAGCCGAAGACCATCGTCGCTCCTGACTCACCCATCCGGGCCTGGACCCGGTACCCGACCCGCGCTGCCTGACCACCCGCGGGAGGTCCAGAGGCAGCGGTTTACTCGTCCTATCGGGCGAGGGGCGACTTGTCGGTCGCAGTCAGACGGCGGGCCAACACGCGGGTGGTGCTGCCGTCATCCTCTTCGATGTCCCGGACATGCTCGAAACCGATTCTGTCCAGCAGAGCCAGTGAGGCCTCGTTCGGGGCAGCTACGGTGGCATACACCGTGGTCAATCCGAGGGTGTCGAAGCCATAGGCAACGACAGCTTCCGCCAGTTCGGTCCCCAGGCCGGACCCCCATGCCGTCGGCGCCAGAGCGTAGATGATCTCGTGGCCTCCGACGACGTCGGTCAGCTTGATCTCGGCATGCCCAATCAGGAGTCCATTGCGACGAACAGCCCAGACATCGAACAGGTCCTGCGCATAGACCTTCGTGAAGATCCGCCCGAACAGGGCTCGGTCTGCCGCTTCGGAAGCAGGGCCGTCACCCATCCACTGCGACAGGTGTCCTGGAACAGAGCGACGAAGCCCTCTTCGTCCTCGGGGATGTACGGCTCCAGAAGTAGCCGCTCGGTGCGCAGAGTCGGGGTCACAGACGGCGACGCTACCCACGCGACATCCGAGTCGGGCAAACCACTTTCGCCTGCGCGGACATCGCCCTTCTCGTCGCCATACCCCACATCGCCCGGCACTGCGGGCCGAGCTGTCATGAGGAGCCATTCGCACGGCCGACCATCCGAGCTGAGCCACTAGCCGGCCTCCCGTTCCGGCAAGGCCTGTTCCCGGTCTGCCAGTCTGCGGAGCATCTCCAGGACGCGGTCGCGGGACTCGTCCGCCGCGTCGATGGCCTCCATGCACTGCCAGTACGTCCCCTCGCCGTCCGCGGCGCAGGCGAGGCCGACGAGGGCGATGCCGACCTCGCCGAGCAGCCCGCCGAGGTACATCAGGGCCTGGCGGGCGTCGCCCAACTCGGTGAGCTGGGCCGCGCGCAGCTCACCGGAAGCGAGGACCGGGGTGTCGAGCACCCCGCAGCCCCGGCCCGCCAGTTCCGTCAACCCCAGTGCCTCGCCGCGCAGTTCGGGTGGGCCGGAGACCGCGAGGCGGCTGCCTATCGCCTGGGCGAGGGCCTGCGCCTGCCACACCTCGGCCAGGATCTCCGGCGCGTCGCCGCTCGCCGCCAGGGCCCGCCTGCTCGTCACGATGAGCCGCACCGCGTCCATGCGCTGCCCCCGTCTGTCCGACGCGCTCTCCCGCGCGTCCGCCCGAACTCCCTTGTCCGTCCACTACCCAGAGTGAGGGTGCCTGAGACGAAAAGCCAGAGGAAGACGGAAATCTGCGGACAACAATTCGGACTCAGCCCACTTTTTGGCTACGGAGTGTGATAGCGGATTGATCGCCTCCCCGTGGCCCGCCGCCCTCCCTACGGCGCCGGGAACCTCCGCTCGTTCCGGTCGATCTTCGCGTCCAGCGCGGCGAGCGGGTCGATCCCCAACACCTCGCACAGTTGCAGCAGATAGGCCAGGACGTCGGCGACCTCGTCCGTCACACGGTGCGCGGTGTCGGGGTCGGCCATGACGCGGGCCGATTCCTCCGGCGTCAACCACTGGAAGATCTCGACGAGTTCGGAGGCCTCCACGCTGAGCGCGGCGACCAGGTTCTTGGGGGTGTGGTACGGCTGCCAGTTGCGCGCGGCGGCGAACTCGGCGAGTCGGCGCTGCAGCTTCGCCAGGTCCGGGGGCCGTTCGTCCTCAGGATCAGTCACGCTTCAGGTGTACCACCGTGACCCCGTCGACTCCGGCGGCGCAGGACGCGTCGCCGACCGTGCCGACGAGGCGGATGTGCCCGCGTTCGGACATCCGGGCGCCCAGCCGCAGCAGTTCCTCGCGCTGCCGTACGTCCAGGCCCCGGTCGAGTCCGTCGGTGAGCACGGTGAGCGTCTGCAGGGCGGCGGGCACCTCGCCGGGCGCGTCGACCTCCAGGACGCCGGGTCCGGTGAGCAGCACCAGCGCGAGCGCGAGGTAGCGCAGTTCGCCGTCGCCGAGCCGGCGCAGGTCCGTGCGGATTCCGTCGCCCCGGTCGAGCAGCGCGCGGACCGTGCCCCCACCGTCCGGTTCGGCGAGCACGTCCGCCACCGGTCCGGCGCAGCCGGCCCGCACGGCCGCGACGAACTGCGCGTGCCGCCGCCCGCACTCGGCGCGGGTGCGCCACAGCACGTCGGCGAGGTTGTCGCAGCCGCCGAGCAGCCGCCCGGAGCCGGTCGGCACGGGGCCGCGCATGCGCTCGGGCCGGGGGTCGCAGGCGAAGACGGAGCGCAGGGCCACCACCATCTGCTCGGCGGCGGCGAGCACCCGGCGCTGCCCGGGCGTCTTGCCGGCGACGCGCAGCGGCAGCAGCGCGGTGCCGAGCCGGTCGTCCGGCAGCGGGGCCCGGGTGACCGGGGTGGACCCGGCCGTGAGCCAGGCGGCCTGGACGGCGCGCCGGGCGGGATCACGCAGGGCGGTCTCCAGCAGGACGAGCCCGTCCGCCGTGAGCCGCTCGCCCACCACGCGCAGGTGAGGCTCGGCCTGCACGGCGAGGTCGAGCCGGACCGGGCCGGCGGGGCCGTCGGCCGTGCAGCCGATGCGGAAGCCGCGGCGGCGCTGGGCGTCGGGCCGGGCCCGTTCTGGTACGCAGGCGACCGGGTCGGGGAACGCCTCGTGGAGTTCGGCGCCGCCGGCGAGCCGGGCGAGCGCCTCGTAGGCCCGTAGCGCGCTGGTCTTGCCGGATCCGCTGGGCCCGGTGAGGAGGGTGAGCGGTCCGAGCGGGAGTCCGGCGCGGCGGTGCGTGGCGAAGGCGGACAGCCGCAGCTCGGTGAGGCGCGGCCGGTCCGGATGGTCCCCGGTGCCCTCGGAGGGCGAGGGGGAGGGTGCGGCGGGCGCGGACGGGACGGGGGACACGGCCATGCCCGGACGCTAGGGCCCCGCCCGTACGGCGAACCGTTCCGCCGAGGCGCCTTCCCACGATCGGGGGACCGTCCGCCCGGTTCGAGCAGGTCCCCTTCACCCCTGGGGGAGCGGGGCGCCGTCACACCCCCGGTACCCCGGCCTCCTCCATGAGCCCGGTCACCTCGGTCCCGGCCGGGGTCAGCAGGAACACGTTGCGGTCGACGCGGTGCATCCCGCTCGCCAGTCCGAAGACGACCCCGGTGCTGAAGTCGAGGACCCGCTTGGCGACCTCGGTCTCGGCCCCGGTCAGGTCGAGCAGCACGGGCACGCCCGCCATCAGCGTCTCGGCGACCTCCCGGGCGTCCGCGAACACGTTCACCCGCAGCACGACGAAGCGGCGCCGCGCCTCCGTCTCGGCCTCGGGGACGGACCGGTGGCCGACCGCGGACGGCCAGGCGTCCCGGCCCCGCAGCGGGACGACCTGGGCGAGCCCCTCCCATTGTTCGTCGGTGACATCGTGGCTGTTCACCGGCATGCTCCGTCCTGGCTCGCGCTGGCTGTCTGCATCGGGCAATTGTTGCGCATGGTCACCCGTTCGGCCCAACAGCGACACGTTCCGCCACCTCGGTGCACCTCACACCGGCCCGGGGGCGGCTGTGTGACGGGCGTAACGCCTCGTGATCAAGCCACGTGACAGTGGCGTAACGGACGATTCGTACCGTCGAGGGCATGACCACGCCCCCCGGGACGCAGCGGAAGACACGGCAGGACACGCGGCAGGTGCGCACCGTCTGCTCGTACTGCGGTGTGGGCTGCGGCATCGTGCTGGACATCGGGAGGGGTCCGGACGGGCGGCGTACGGTCCTGAAGGCGTCCGGTGACAAGGCGCACCCGGCGAACGCGGGGCGGCTGTGCACGAAGGGCGCGACGACGGCCGAGATGCTGGCCGCACCGGGCCGGCTGACCTCCGCGCTGGTGCGGGACGACCGGGGCGAGGAGCCGGTTCCGGCGCCGGTGGCCGACGCGATCGCGGAGACCGCCGCACGGCTGCGGGCGATCGTCGACGAGCACGGGCCGGACGCGGTCGCCTTCTACGTGTCCGGGCAGATGAGCCTGGAGGCGCAGTACCTGGCGAACAAGCTGGCCAAGGGGTTCGTGCGGACCAACCAGATCGAGTCGAACTCGCGGCTGTGCATGGCGAGCGCGGGCATGGGATACAAGCTGTCCCTCGGTGCCGACGGGCCGCCCGGGTCGTACGAGGACTTCGACCGGGCCGATGCCTTCCTGGTGATCGGCTCGAACATGGCCGACTGCCATCCGATCCTGTTCCTGCGGATGATGGAGCGGGTCAAGGCGGGCGCCAAGCTGATCGTCGTCGACCCGCGCCGCACCGCCACCGCCGCCAAGGCGGACCTGTTCCTCCAGGTCAGGCCGGGCACCGACCTGGCGTTGCTGAACGGCCTGCTGCACCTGCTGCACGAGAGCGGCCACACGGACCCCGAGTTCGTCGCCGCGCACACCGAGGGCTGGGAGGCGCTGCCGGAGTTCCTCGCCGACTACCCGCCGGCGGCGGTCGCGGAGATCACCGGTCTCGCCGAGGACGACCTGCGGGAGGCGGCCCGGCTGATCGGCGCGGCGGGCAAGCAGTGGATGAGCTGCTGGACGATGGGCCTCAACCAATCCACGCACGGCACCTGGAACACCAACGCCCTGGTCAACCTGCATCTGGCCACGGGCGCCATCTGCCGCCCGGGCGCCGGGCCCTTCTCCCTGACCGGCCAGCCCAACGCCATGGGCGGGCGCGAGATGGGTTACATGGGCCCCGGGCTGCCGGGCCAGCGGTCCGTCCTCGTGGCCGAGGAGCGGGCGTTCGTCGAGGAGCTGTGGGAGCTGCCGCCCGGGACGCTGCGGGCCGACGGGGTCGGCAAGGGCACCGTCGAGATGTTCCGGAAGATGGCCGACGGCGAGATCAAGGCCTGCTGGATCATCTGCACCAACCCGGTCGCGTCCGTGGCCAACCGCCGCACGGTCATCGAGGGCCTGGAGGCCGCCGAGTTCGTCGTCACGCAGGACGTCTTCGCCGACACCGAGACCAACGCGTACGCCGACGTCGTGCTGCCCGGCGCGATGTGGACGGAGGCGGAGGGCGTCTTCGTCAACAGCGAGCGCAGCCTCACGCTGACACGGGCCGCCGTGGACCCGCCCGGGGAGGCGATGGCCGACTGGCGGATCATCGCGGAGGTCGCGTGCGCGATGGGGTACGAGAAGGGGTTCTCGTACGACGGCGCCGAGCAGGTCTTCGAGGAGATCCGGCGGGCCTGGAACCCGAAGACCGAGTGGGACCTGCGCGGGGTGACGTACGAGCGGCTGCGTGAGACGCCCGTGCAGTGGCCGGCCGCGCGGGAGGACGGGCCGGAGCGGAATCCCATCCGGTACGTGGGCGAGGGCGGGCTGCGCTTCCCGACGGCCTCGGGGCGGGCCGCCTTCTTCGCGCGGCCGCACCTGGCCGCCGCCGAGATGCCCGACGACGACTACCCCTTCGTGCTCAACACGGGGCGGGTGCAGCACCAGTGGCACACGCTCACCAAGACCGGCAGGGTCGCCAAGCTCAACAAGCTGAACTCCGGGCCCTTCGTGGAGATCCACCCGCAGGACGCGGCGGCGCTGGGGATCGCCGAAGGTGACCTGGTGGAGGTCGCCTCGCGGCGCGGGCGGGCCGTGCTGCCCGCCGTGGTGACGGACCGGGTAAGGCCGGGGTGCTGTTTCGCGCCGTTCCACTGGAACGACCTGTTCGGCGAGTATCTGAGCATCAACGCGGTGACGAGCGACGCGGTGGATCCGGTGTCGTTCCAGCCGGAGTTCAAGGTGTGCGCGGTGTCCTTGGCGAAGGTGGCGTCACCGGCCGCCCCCGCGGAGGTGGTCGTGCCGACGGAGGTCACGCCGGGCGGCGCCGACCCCTTCGGGCTCGAGCCCTCCCCTCCCCCGGTGCTGTCCGCGCAGGAGCGCCAGTACCTCACCGGCTTCCTCGCCGGGCTCGGCTCGGGCGCCCCCGGGGTGCCGGTGCTGCCGCCGGACGCGCCGTTCTCCCCCGAGCACGCGCTGTGGGTCAACGGTGTCCTCGCCGGGATGTACTCCCGGACATCGCAAGCGCCCACGGAACAGCCCGGCCGTGAGGTCGTCGTGCTGTGGGCCTCACAGACCGGCAACGCCGAGGAGTTCGCCGTCGCGACCGCCGAGCGGCTGGGCGCGGCCGGGCACCGGGCCACCCTCGTCGGCATGGACGAGGCCGATGTCCGGGCGCTGGCCCGTACGGCGGACCTGCTCTTCATCACCAGCACCTTCGGGGACGGTGACGCGCCCGACAACGGCGCCGGCTTCTGGGACACGCTCGCCGGCGAGCAGGCCCCGCGACTGGACGGGGTGCGGTACGCCGTGCTCGCCTTCGGGGACTCCTCGTACGACGACTTCTGCGGGCACGGGCGGCGGCTGGACGCGCGGCTCGGCGAGCTGGGCGCGGTGCGGCTGGCGCCGCGTACGGACTGCGAGCCGGACTACGAGCCCTCGGCGGGGACGTGGCTGGACCAGGTGCTCACGGCGCTGGGCGGCACGGACGCCCCCACCGCCGAGGACGCCACCACCGCCGAGGACGCCGCCTCCGTCAGGAAGCCCCGGGCGAAACCCAAGCCGGTGAACACCACCGCCCGCCTGGTCGGCAACCGGCTGCTCAGCCTGCCCGGTGCGGGCAAGGAGGTGCGGCGGTTCACCTTCGACACGAGCGGGACGGACCTGACGTACGAGGCCGGGGACGCCCTCGGCGTGCGGCCGGTCAACGCGCCCGCCCTGGTGGACGAGTGGCTGGCGGTGACCGGTGCCGACGCCTCAACGGTCGTGGCGGTGAACGGCGTCGGCGAGGTCCCCTTCGCCGAGGCCCTGCACCGGCACCTCGACATCACGAGGATCACCCCGGATCTGCTGCGTTTCGTCGCCGAACGCACCCGCGACGAC
Source organism: Streptomyces deserti (assembly GCF_054782695.1). Classification (NCBI taxonomy): domain Bacteria; kingdom Bacillati; phylum Actinomycetota; class Actinomycetes; order Kitasatosporales; family Streptomycetaceae; genus Streptomyces; species Streptomyces deserti. Next base: position 7,511 of record NZ_BAAGRZ010000011.1, on the reverse strand, counting down.
CACGAGCTGCGCAGGCTGCTGCGGCCCGACAACAAGGACGGGCTGGCGCAGTGGAGTTGGGGCCGACAGGCCGTGGACGTGGTCGCCGAGTACGGGGTGCGGGCGGGCGCCGAGGAGTGGGCCGGGGTGTTCAGGAAGCTCCAGCCGCGCCTGTACTCCATATCGTCCAGCCCGCTGGTCGATCCGCACCGCGTGTCGCTGACGGTCTCCGTGGTGCGCTGGGACAACCTGCACGGCCGGCCGCGGGGCGGGGTCTGCTCGCCCTTCCTCGCCGACGCCGAGCCGGACACCGAGGTGCCGGTGTTCGTGCAGCGCTCGCCGCACTTCCGGCCCCCGGCCGACGCCGCAGCCCCGATGATCATGGTCGGTCCCGGCACCGGGGTCGCGCCCTTCATCGGATTCCTCCAGGAGCGGCGGGCGCTCGGCCACCGGGCCCCCAACTGGCTGTTCTTCGGCGAGCAGCACCGCGCGAGCGACTTCTACTACGAGGACGAGCTGACGGAGCTGCTGGCGCAGGGCGTCCTGACCCGCCTGGACACGGCCTTCTCCCGCGACCAGCGCAGCAAGGTGTACGTGCAGGACCGGATGCGCGAGCACGGGCCCGAGCTGTGGCACTGGCTCCAGGACGGCGCCCGCTTCTACGTCTGCGGCGACGCCTCCCGGATGGCCAAGGACGTCGACCGGGCGCTGAGGGACATCGCGGTCGCGCACGGCGGGCTGGGCGAGGCCGAGGCGGCGGCGTACGTGAAGCAGCTGGCGGCGGACAAGCGGTACGTGCGGGACGTGTACTGAGCGGTCCGGCTGCCGTACGGAACCGCGGGGATCCGCCCCTGGGATCCGCCGCCTGGATCCGCCGCCCAGGTCTCCCTTACTGCCCTCACACCGGACTCTTCACCTCCACCCGCACCCCGCTCACCGGCGATCATTAGCGTCCGACGGCGTGTACTCGGCAGAAACCACACTGGTGGCGCCCGGTGGGCGGCAGACGAGCCCCGCGGTGTCCGCCCCTCAGGCCCCCGCGCAGTGGCACCGTGTCCTGACCCTGCTCGCCGACATCAGTCTCCTCATCGGGACGCGCGCGGTGTGGGCGCAGGCGGCCGGTCACCGGCCGGCCGTGGCCGCGGTGATCTCCGTGTGCTACGCCTCGATCCTGGGCTGCGGGGTGCTGGCGCTGGTGGTGCGCCGGACCCGGTCGCTGGCGCGGGTGGACCTGTGTGTGCTGGTGACGGGCCTGACGCTCGCCCTGTGCGCGTGGGTGATGCTCCACAACGGCTCCGACGAGGCGGACCTGACCACCCAGGCCGCCCGGGAGCTCGTCGCGGGCCGCCCGGTCTACGGGCAGCCGTGGCCCTGGCTGTTCGGCCACGGTGTGGCACTGACCCCGACGGTCTCCGGCGGCTACGACCTCACGTACGGCTATCCGCCGCTGGCCCCGCTGCTGGCGGCGCCGCTGCTGTGGCTGGGGCACGGCGGCGCCCCGGCGACCGCGGTGAGCACGGGCGCGCTGGTCGTCGGCACGGTCGTGCTGTGGCGGATGCTGCCGGTGCCGTGGCGGTCGGCGGCGACGATGGTGTGCCTCGGCTTCGCGATGCTGCCGTCGTACGGGCGGCTCGGCTACCCGGCGGTCCTGGCCCTGGCCCTGCTGGTGCCGGTGGTGGTGCGCTGGCCGCGGATCGGGGCGGGCGGGCGGCTCGCTGCGGCCGGTCTGGCGCGGGCCGCGTGCCTGGGTGCGGCCTGCGCGGCGCAGCAACTGCCGTGGTTCCTGGCGCCGTTCCTGCTGGCCGGGATCTACGCCGTGCGGCGCGGCGAGCTGGGCGGGCGGGCGGCTGCGCTGGTCGTGCTGCGGTTCGCCGGAGCCGCGGCCACCGTATGGCTGCTGGTCAACACGTACTTCATCGTGAGCGAGCCGCGCGCCTGGTGCACGGGGATCGCGCTGCCGCTGACGCAGGGCGCGGTGCTGCACGGCCAGGGCCTGGTGGGCGTCTCGCTGTACCTGACCAACGGCAGCGACCGGCTCGACTGGTACTCCCGCGCCAGTCTGCTGCTGGCGGCGGGGCTGCTCGCCCTGTTCGTGCTGGGCGTACGGCGCCTCGGCCCGGCCGCCACCGTGCTGCCCTGGTGCGCCTTCTACCTGGCCACCCGCTCGCAGGACGGCTACTACCTGCTGATGACCCCGCTGTGGCTGGCGGCGGCGGTGACCGCTCCGGCGTCCGAGTTCACCAGGGCCTGGCAGCCGCGCCTGCCCCTGCTGTCCGGGCCGCACCGCCGGCCGGCGCGGATCGCGGTGGCGGTGCTGCTGCTCGCCCCGGCCCTGGTGAGCGCGGCCGTGGCGGCGACGGGCACCCCGCCCCTGCGCATGCGGGTCACGGCGGTCCGCCATGCCTCGCCGAAGACCGTCTCCCGCCTCACCCTCCAGGTCACCAACACCGCGGACAGCCCGTTGGCCCCGCACTTCACCCTGACCACGGGGCAGGGCATGGACCCGTACTGGTCGATCGTGCGGGGCCCGGCCACCCTCCCCGCCCATGCCACGGCCCGCTACGAACTCCGCCCGCCCGCAGGCCGGTTCACGGTTCCCCGGCCCAACGTCCGTATCCGGGTGCGCGCGTTCACCGCGTCGCCGCAGACGCTGTCGAGCGCGGACGTGCAGCAGGCGGTACGCCGGTCGGGCTGAGCGCGCGTCAGGCCGTGGCCCGCGTGAAGCGGAGCGTGGTGGTGACGGTGGTCAGGCCGCGGATCATGCCGAGCTGGTTCCAGCCCATGCCGAACTGGGCCCGGTCCACGCTGAACTCCGCGTCCAGTGTGAGTCCGTCGGCGCTCGCCTCCGTCAGGCGGGCGGTGCAGGAGAGCGGCCTGCTGATGCCGCGCACGGTCAGCTGACCGACGACGTGCACCTGGTCGCCGTCGCGGAGCTCGGCGCTGCGGGCCGCGAAGGTGATCTCGGGGTGGCGGTCGGCGTCGAAGAAGTCGGCCGAGCGCAGGTGCTTGTCGCGCTTGGCGCTACCGGTGTCGAGGGAGGCGACGTCCAGGGTCAGGGTGCCGACGGCCGACCCGTCGGGCCGGACCTCGCCCCGGCCGCTCACGGCGGCGAAGGTGCCCTTCACGGTGACCAGGCCCCACATCGTCCTGTGCCGGACGGCGACGGTGGAGGCGCTGGTGTCGAGCTGCCACAGGCCGGTTTCCACGGCGACGGTCATGATCGTTCTCCTGCCCTTAGGTGGTTCAAATTTGGATGACCTGAACGCTAGCCTGTTATCCAAATCTGAACAACCTTTTTTCTTCAATTTTGGACAACAGGTAGACTCGGCCCATGGCCGACCCTGAGGAGCACCCCGCCGACCAGCCCGAATGCCCGTCCGCCCGGGGCGGCGGACTGCTGCCGCCCGAGCTGCGCGCCTGGATGCTCCTGCTGGCCGCCACGGGGGCGGTGGAGCAGCGGCTGCGCGCCGTCGTGAAGGAGAAGCTCGGCGTGTCGCACGACGAGTTTCTCGTGCTGTGCCTGCTGGCCGAGCAGCCGGAGGGCGGTCTGCGCATGACGCGCGTCGCGGAACTCCTCGGCCGTCCCAAGACCCGCCTCACCTACCAGATCGCCTGCCTCCAGCACGCCGGCCTGGTCACCCGCCGGTCGGTGTGCGGTGACAGGCGCGGCGTCGAGGTCGCCCTCACCGACAAGGCCCGGAGCCTGCTGAAGGAGGCCTCCCGCCCGCTCGCCGAAACGGTCACCGAGGCCCTCGACCACTTCATGGGTCCGGCCCAGTGCGAGGCGATGCGCGCACTGCTGCCGGACCTCGCCGAGGGGCCCAGCCCGGCGTAAGGGGCGCCCGGCGGTTGCCGGCGAGGGTGGTCGGGGTACCCGGCGCCTGCCGTGCCGGCGCACGGCTGTGGCCGCTGCTCCGACCCGCGAAGGGGGGGCTCCATGGGCGCGTTGGACCTGCCCGATCCCGTCGTACGGCATGGCCGTCGCCATCCGGACGGGCCGCCGCTCGGCGCGGCGGCGCTCGCGGACGCGTCGCGCGAGCGGGTCGACGGCGAGGTCCGGTTCGACGCCGGGAGCCGGGCGGCGTACTCGACGGACGCCTCCGACTTCCGGCAGACGCCGGTCGGCGTGGTGGTCCCAGCGCGTACGGCGTCGCCCCCGGCGCCCGGCCCGCGCCTCCGGGTCGGACGGCACGCCCCGGTGAGGCCGACGGCGGCGGCTTCGGGGCCGGTGACTGAGGTCACCCGTGCGGCGTACCGCGCGGCAGGGACGTGAGCGCGCGGTGGGACGGGAACACGGGCGGGGCTCCGGTCGTTGTCCGGAATGCACGCCACTTTTAAGGAGTCACTTGTTGTCCGCCAGATCGACGGACCCCGCGGGGCACAGTCCCCAACCATCCCGCCACAGCACCCGTGAGCGCGGCACACGGCGGGGTGGTGTTCGATGAGTGCCGCCCAGGCCCTGCTGGGCCTGCTGGCCGTGTTCGTGCTGACCGCGGGCACCGGCTACTTCGTCGCCCAGGAGTTCGCCTACGTCTCCGCCGACCGGCTCACCCTCGCCCGGGAGGCCGCGGCCGGGGACCGCAACGCCGCTCGTGCCCTGAAGGTGCTGGAGCGGCTGTCCTTCATGCTGTCGGGCGCCCAGCTCGGCATCACCGTCACCGGTCTGGTCGTCGGCTTCCTCGCCGAACCGTCGGTGTCCGCGCTGCTCAGGCCCGCCCTGTCCGGCCTCGGCATCCCCGGCGGCGCCGTCACCGGCATCTCCGTGGTGCTCGCGTTCGTGCTGGCCACGGTCGTGCAGATGGTGCTGGGCGAGCTGGCCCCGAAGAACCTCGCGATCGCCGTGCCGGAACGGCTGGCCAAGGCGCTGGCCGCGTCCACGCTGGCGTATCTGAAGGTCGCCGGTCCCCTCGTCCGGGTCTTCGACGGCGCCGCCAACCGGCTGCTGCGCAAGGCCGGCATCGAACCCGTCGAGGAACTCCACCACGGCGCCACCCTGGAGGAGCTGGGCCACCTGATCGGCGAGTCCCACGAACAGGGCGCGCTGCCCAAGGACACCGCCGCTCTGCTGGACCACGCGCTGGAGTTCTCCGAACGCACCCTGGACGAGGTGATGGTGCCGCGCGCGGACGCCGTCTTCGTCCGCAAGGACGCGAGCGCCGACGAGGCGATCGGCCTGATCGCCGCCCATGGCCACTCCAACTACCCCGTCCTCGGCGACCACCCCGACGACATCGCGGGCGTGCTGGGGGTGCGCGAGCTGATGGCACTGCCCGCCGGCCGGCTCACCGGCACGACCGCCGGTGCCCTGGCCCGGCGGCCCCTGGTGCTGCCGGACACGCTGCCGCTGCCGGACGCCGTCGCGCGGATGCGTGAGCAGGACGACGAGTTCGCCGTCGTCCTCGACGAGCACGGCGGCGTGGCGGGCATCGTCACGTACGAGGACATCGCCGAGGAACTCGTCGGCGACATCGCGGACGAGTCCGACACCGTCACCGAGCTCGCCGTCGCGGACGGCGACGGCTGGCTGGTGGACGCCGGCCGCCGCCTGGACGAGGTCGCCGAGGCGACCGGCGTGCGGCTGCCGGAGGAGGACGACTACGACACCGTGGCCGGCCTCGTCGTGGACCGGCTGGGCCGCTTCCCGACGGTCGGCGACCGCGTCACCGTCGACCTGCCCACGGGCGGGCACGCGGTGATCGACGTCCGCACGCTGGACCGGCACGTGGCCGACCGCGTACGGATCACCCGGCTCGTCGATGCGGAGGCGTCGGCATGAGTTTCCCGACGGCGGTCTTCGTGACCGTGCTGCTGCTGGTCGGCAGCGGCTTCTTCGTGGCGGCCGAGTTCGCGCTGGTCGCCGCCAAACGGCACCGCATGGAGAAGGCGGCGGCCGAGGGGCGGCGCGGCGCCGGTGCGGCCCTCGCCGGGATGCGCGAGCTGTCGCTGATGCTGGCTGGCGCCCAGCTGGGCATCACCGTGTGCACACTGGGCCTGGGCTCGGTGTCCAAGCCCGCGATCTCGCACGAACTCGACCCGCTGCTGCACAAGCTGGGCCTGCCGAGCGCGCTCAGCTACGGCGTGGCGTTCGCCGTCGCGATGATCGTGGTGGTGTTCCTGCACATGGTGGTCGGCGAGATGGCCCCCAAGTCGTGGGCCATCGCCCACCCTGAGCGCTCGGCGATGCTGCTCTCGCCGCCCTTCCGGGCCGTGGTGCGACTCGTACGGCCCCTGATCGGGCTGCTGAACAGGGTGAGCAACGCCCTGGTACGGCTGTGCCGGGTCACGCCGCGCGACGAGCTGGCCTCGGTCCACAACCGCGAGCAGCTCACGCATCTGGTGGCGGAGTCCGAGCGGCTGGGCCTGATCAGCGCGGCCGACTCGGAGCTGCTCACGCGCTCGCTGACCGAGCCCGAGACACCGGTCGGGGAGCTGCGGATCCCGGCCGCGCGGATCGTCTGGGTCGAGGGCGGCGCCGGCGTCGACGAGCTGCTGCGGGTGGCGGCCGACCGGGACCGCACCCGCCTGCTGGTGCGGGAGAACGGCGCCGTCCTCGGCTCGGTCCACGCGCGCGACGCCCTGGTCGCCCGTGCCCGGGGGCGGGCCACCAGCGCGCGCGACCTGGCCCGCCCGGTGCCCGTACTCACCGAGGCCACCACGGTCGCCGACGCGATCGACCTGCTGCGCCGCCGCCGGTCGACCCTCGCCGTCGTCCACGACGACGCCGGCCGGCTCACCGGCATGGTCACACTGGACGACCTGCTGGCGCGTCTGATGCAGCCGGCCGCTGCCTGAGCCGCCGTCAGGAGGACTGTCCGACGGGGGCGTCACGCCGGGGCGCCCCCACCCCGGCCCGAGGGCCGCTCCCGCGGACGCCAGGACCTTCTCCCATGCGTGTCGTGACCCACTCCACGACCTCCTGCATGGACGTGCCCGGAGTGAAGAGCGCGGCCACTCCCCTGTCGAGCAGCTGCGGTATGTCGGCCTCGGGAATGATGCCGCCGCCGAACACGACGACGTCCGACGCGTCGGCCTGCCGGAGCAGTTCGACGACCTCGGTGAAGAGGGTCATGTGGGCCCCCGACAGGACCGACAGACCGATGCCGTCGGCGTCCTCCTGCAGGGCCGTGGCGACGATCTGCGCGGGCGTCTGGTGAAGTCCGGTGTAGATGACCTCGACCCCGGCGTCGCGCAGCGCACGTGCCACCACCTTGGCGCCCCGGTCGTGGCCGTCGAGCCCGGGCTTCGCCACCACGACACGCAGAGGTGCGGTCGGCATGAGTGAGTCTCCTTGTCTCATCACCTGGTCCTGTGCCCCTACACGTCGACGGGGCTGTACGTCCCCCAGATGTCGCGCAGTGCGTTGCAGACCTCGCCCACGGTGGCCCGGGCCCGCAGCGCGTCCTTCATCGGGTACAGGACGTTGTCCTCGCCCTCCGCGGCCTTCTTCAACGCCGCCAGCGCCGCGTCCACCGCCGCCTGATCCCGCTCCGCGCGCAGCTTCGCCAGCCGCTCGGCCTGCTGGGCCTCGATCG
>NZ_BAAGRZ010000010.1:0-239133 GCF_054782695.1 Streptomyces deserti | reverse complement strand
CGATCGAGGCCCAGCAGGCCGAGCGGCTGGCGAAGCTGCGCGCGGAGCGGGATCAGGCGGCGGTGGACGCGGCGCTGGCGGCGTTGAAGAAGGCCGCAGAGGGCGAGGACAACGTCCTGTACCCGATGAAGGACGCGCTGCGGGCCCGGGCCACCGTGGGCGAGGTCTGCAACGCCCTTCGGGAGGTTTGGGGGACCTACGTGCCGTCGGATGCGTTCTGAGCTGGGCGATTCCCTCGAATGGTGATCGGGGGCGGAAATCGCCCGCCCCCGGTTACGCTCGTGGAGGGTGTTCCCCGAAGGAGGGTGCCGTGGCTGTGATGCTGCACGAGTCGTCGCTTGCCGATGCTGCCGACCGGCTCTGGGAGGAGCTGCCCGGGCACCGGGTGGAGATTCTCCAGGGGAGGCTCGTCGTGACACCGCCGCCGGATGGTTCGCATGCGCTGGCGTTGACCTGTCTGGTCGAGGAGTTCGCACGGGCCGGAGCCCGAAAGGCCGGGCTCAGGTATGTCCAGGGCATCGGCCTGTGGCTGCCTTCTCTGCCCGACGACTACGCGGTCCCGGACTTCTCAGTTGTCGATGAGGACTTCCGCGACGCCCTCGTCCAGAGGAACTGCTACGCCCCGAACGTTTTTCGCCTGGTTGTCGAGGTGACCTCGTCGAACTGGTCCGACGACCTCGGTCCCAAGGTCGAGTGCTACGCCCAGGCCGGCATCCCGGCCTACCTCATCGCTGACCGCAAGCACGACGAAGTCCTGCTCCACACCGCCCCCGCCGACGGCACGTACCCCGACCCCCAGCGCTTCAGGCGAGGCCAGACCGTCCCGGTCCCCGAGTCCGTCGGTGTCACCCTCGACCTCTCCGTGGACACCCTCCTCGACGGCGACGACTGACCGGAATTCCGAGGAGGAGTGTCGTACCCGCGTGCGACACTCCTTTCCATGCTCGGCGTCACCGACCTCCCCACCTATCTGGCAGGCCTCGTCCTGATCATCCTGCTCCCCGGCCCCAACTCGCTGTACGTCCTCTCCGTCGCCGCCCGGCGCGGTGTGCGGGCCGGTTACCGTGCCGCCGCCGGGGTCTGGTGCGGGGACACCGTGCTGATGACGCTGTCGGCCGCCGGGGTCGCCTCGCTGCTGCAGGCCAACGCCCTGCTGTTCGGGATCGTGCAGTACGCCGGGGCCGGGTATCTGACCTGGCTCGCGATCGGCATGCTGCGGGCCGCGTGGGGGATGTGGCGGACGCGGCGGGAGAGGGGCGCGCAGGACGGACCGGCCGCCGACGGCCCCGACGAGCGGCCGTTCCGCCGTGCCCTCGTCATCAGCCTCTTCAACCCCAAGGCGATCCTCTTCTTCGTCGCCTTCTTCGTGCAGTTCGTCGACCCCGGCTACGCCTACCCCGCCCTCTCCTTCGTCGTCCTCGGCGCCTTCGCCCAGCTGGCCAGCGTCCTCTACCTCAGCGCGCTCATCTTCAGCGGCACCCGGCTGGCCGCCGCGTTCCGCCGCCGCAGGCGCCTCGCGGCGGGGGCGACCTCGGCGGCGGGCGCGCTGTTCCTCGGCTTCGCGGTGAAGCTGTCGCTGGCGAGCGCCTGAGCGACGACCGGCCTCAGGACGGACCGACGCCGGCCGGGTGGGCGGCTAGGAGGCCCGCGCCCGCCGGATCGCCCGTGTCACCACCGGCGGCAGCAGGTCCGTCGCCAGGCGGCGGGCCCGGGAGCGTTGCGGGCGGGCAGCGGCGGGGCGCGGGGCCGGGGCGGGCTTCGGGACGGGCGGGACGTAGTGGCGGGAGTGCGGGAACGGCGGGGGCTGCGTGCGCTTGGAGTGGGTGCGGATCAGGCGGTGGCCGGCGGCCCACTGGACGCTCAGACCGCAGTCGTCGCGCTCCTTGAGCATCGTCAGCAGCTCCTCCTGGAGCGGCTCGGGGTCGCCCCAGGTGCCGTACAGCTTCTGCGTGCTGAGGCAGATCGGGCGCAGTCCGCGGGTGAGGACGGCCTCCCACGCGGCGACGGAGACACCCGGCGTGTGCTCGGAGCGGAAGTCGTCGAGGACGACCACACCCTCGGGCAGCAGGAGGTCGCGGGCCGCGCCGATGTCGCCGTGCACGTGCTCATACAGGTGCGAGGCGTCGATGTGCACGAAGCGGCAGGTGCGGGGGGCGACGTGCGAGGAGATCACGGAGCTCGGGCCCTGGATCACCGTCGGCAGGGTGTCGTGGAAGGAGAGGTAGTTCCGCTCGAAGGCCTGCCGGGTGAGCGAGGCGTACGACTTGGAGGTCTCGGCCTTGTTGGCGTCGTCCGGGGCGTCGCTCTCGAACAGGTCGCAGACCGTGAACGTCTCGCCGTCCCGCAGGTGGCGGCCCAGCAGGATCGCGCTCTTGCCCATGTAGGCGCCGAGTTCGAGCAGGTCGCCGCGTAGCCGGTTTGCCTCCTGCTGTTCGAGGAACCAGGTGAACAGCACCTGGTCCAGGGGCGGGAACCAGCCCGGGACGTCCGCGAGTGTGCCCGGGTACTTTTCGGTCGCGTGTGCGTTGGCCATGAGTCGAGCCTGCTCCGTGGACGTGGCGGAAACTGTCATCGGACTGAACGTGTCGTGAACAACCTGGGCGCAATCGGGTCTTATCGCGCCCTGGACAGCACCCCCCGCAGCCAAGGCGTCACCGGCTTCTCGACGAACCGGTGCAGCAGCCAGGCCAGCAGCAGCATCGACGCGACCGTCAGGGCGAACACCTCGGCCGACGGCAGACCCAGCCGCCCGTGCAGCTCGTGGATCACCACCCAGCCGAGGTGCTCGTGGACCAGGTAGAACGGGTACGTCAGGGCCCCGGCCACCGTCAGCCAGCGCCAGTTCGCCCAGTTCAGCCAGCCCAGCGCGATCGCCGCGACCGCCACGAAGCCGAACGTCACGACGAGGACGATCCCGAACGAGGAGCGATAGGAGAAGCCGTCCGCGTCCGGCGCGTGCCACAGCCCCTGGACCGCGTAGTGCTGCCCGATCAGCCAGCTCACCGCCACGATGCCCCAGGCGTAGGCGTCCTTCCGGTCACGGTGGACGAGGTACAGGCCGATGCCGCCGATGAAGAACGGGGCGTACTCGGGCATCAGGACGACGTCGAGCAGCGGCTCGTGCGCGGCCTGGGCGATCACCGCCGCCAGGGTCCAGACCGCACAGAACATGATCACGCGCTGCCGGCTCGCCCCGGGCAGCACCACGCACAGCGCGAACAGCGCGTAGAAGCGGATCTCCGCCCACAGGGTCCAGCACACGCCCAGTACCCGGTCGACGCCGAGCGGCATCTGCAGCATCGTCAGGTTCACCAGCGCGTCGCTCGGCGACACCGCCTTGTAGACGACCCCCGGCAGCGCGAACACCGCCGTCACCAGGATCACCGCCACCCAGTAGGCCGGCAGCAGACGGGAGGCGCGCGAGGCGAAGAACGACCTCAACGGCCGGCCCCAGCCGCTCATGCAGATCACGAACCCGCTGATCACGAAGAAGACCTGGACGCCGAGGCAGCCGTAGGCGAAGAACTGGTGCAGCGTGGGGAACTGCTCCTTCGGCGAGCTGCCCCAGGCCTCGGTGACCTCGCCGCCGCGACCCCCGTAGTGGTACGCCGCCACCATCAGCGCGGCGGCCAGGCGCAGTCCGTCCAGGGCACGCAGTCGGGTCTCGCGGGGTGGCCGTACGGGGCCCGTCCGGATGATCACATCGGGGGCCGGGCGGACGGTCGTGCTGGTCACGGAAATTCCCCTCGCGGGTGGTCCTGTGGGTGTCTCAGCACGCTAATCCGAATGACAGAACGGACCTGGTTGACGGCCCAACGATTCGCCGCCCGGACCCGACGAGTTCACCTGGGCGTTGTTTTCGGTTTCTAGATTTTCCCAACATCCCCCCACGGTGCAGTAAACGCGGCGACAGCAGCCGCAACACCAGCATTGGTCAGGCAGAACACAGGAGTGCCATGACGACGGTCCAGAACAGACGGGCACGGGCACGTGGGGGGGAGCTGGACGACTGTTTGCGCGCCTGTGCCGTGCACAGCGGCAAACTCGTCGGCAGTCTCGACCGCCGCCGCACCGAACTCGCCGAGCAGCTGCGCAAGTTGCTGGTCGTGTGGAGCACGTCCGGGGCGGCCGCCCCCGCCCCGGCGGGCGGCGCCGCCGCGCGGCTCAAGCGCGCCGTCAAGGGCGCGGCACCGACGCCCGCCCCGGGTATCCCGAACGACCTGCTCGACGCCCTGCTCGCCGTCGCCAACAAGGCACTGGAGTGCGGCTACGACGACGAGCTGAACCTCGCTCTCGTCATCAGCGACACCGTCCTCGCCCAGCGCAAGAACTCCCGCGCCGGCTGGCGGCTGCGCGCGCGTCTCCTGGAGGCCCTCGGCGACGAGGACGGCGCGGTGGAGGCCTACGAGCGCTACCTCGGCCTCACCGACGACGACGGCTTCGGCGTCCGCGCCCGGGTCGCCGGCCTGCGCACCGCGGCCGACAAGGAGCGCGAACTGCTCGCGCTGCTGCGGCGGCAGTGCCCGCGCGCCGCGGAGTTCGCCCGCGGTCCCGCCACCGACGTGTGGGCCGAGGGCCTCGCCGCGCACGCGGTCGGCGACTGGGCGCAGGCCGAGCCCCGACTCGTGGGAGCGCTCCTCTTCCTGGCCGAGGACGGGGCCCCGGTCGCCGACCGGCAGGAACTGCTCAGCCAGTACCTCGACCTGCGCACCGCCGTCCCCGGCGCCGACCTGGCCGCGCTCACCGAGGCCCTCGCCCTCTACGCCGAACAGCGCCGCTCCCGCATGCGCGGACCCGTCGCCGACCCGACCGTCGGCGGCGTGCGGTGGATCAGCCTCGGCGAGTTCCGCAACCAGATCGCCGGCAAGTCCATCTGCCTGATCGCCAACTCCGGGCGCGTCGGCGCCAGTTCGATGGGCGGCGAGATCGACGCCTACGACCTCGTCGTGCGCTTCAACTCGTACCGGATCGACCCGAAGAACACCGGCAGCCGCACCGACATCCACGCCACCATCCACAAGCACGGCTTCAACTGGGACAAGCAGGTCACCACCCGCCTCGTCTTCGGCGGCGTCTCCGGCGACTGGAAGTGGTCGCTGCGCACCCGGCTCGTCCCCGGCGCCCAGCAGTACCTCGGCGACGAGTCGCTGCGCTGGCCCGTCCGCACCATCGGCAGGCTCGGCACCGACGCCTGGCCGGGCATCCCCACCACCGGCTTCAACATGCTGTGGCTGCTGGACTTCCTGGACGTCAGCCCGGCCCTCGACCTGATCGGCTTCGACTTCTACGAATCCGGCGCCTACCGCGTGCCGGAAGCGATGAAGATGCCCATCACGTCCGTGCACGAATACACCAGCGAGAAGGAATGGGTCATGCAGCGGGCCCAGCGCGTCACCGACATGAGGATATCCCTGCGATGACCATGACCTCCCCGACCGGGACCGCCGCCGCCCAGGTCCCGGTGACGGCCGCCCACGCCCTCACGGGCAAGCGCCGCATCGCCTTCGCGAGTTACGTCGACGAGAACTACCTGCCCGGCTTCCTCGCCCTGCTGCGCAGCCTCGCGCTGTCCAACGCGGGGGTGTGCGAGGACTTCGTCGTCCTGTACGACGACCTGCGCCCCGCCTCCATCGCCCGCATTCGCGCCCTGCACCCGCGCATCGTGCTGCGCCGCGTCAACGCCGACCACTACGACGCGTACGTCAAGGGCGACCAGGACAACTACCTGGTCCGCAAGGCGTACTTCATCCTCGACGTGTTCCGGCTGCGCGAGTACGACACCGTCATCACGCTCGACACCGACATGGTCGTCCTCGGTGACCTGGGCGAACTGCTCAAGCTGCGCGAGGGGCTGGCGGCCGTCCCGCAGTTCTTCTACGGCCAGCACAAGCTCAACTCCGGCCTCCTCGTCATCCAGCGCGAGTACCTGTCCGACGAGTTCTGCGCCAGGCTCGACGCGTGCGGCCGCAGCGGCGGCTACGAGCTCGACAAACACGACCAGGGCATCCTCAACGCCGTCCTCGACGGCGACTTCCTCCGCCTCGACCCGCGCTACAACTTCGTCAAGCGGCGCCTGTCCGGCGACCTGCCCGTCCCCGACGACACCGCCATCCTGCACTTCACCGGCCGCCACAAGCCCTGGCAGGGCGGCGAGGCCGGGTACAGCCAGGCGGAGGAGCGCTGGCGGTCGTACGAGATGTCCGACGCCGACTTCCACGCCGCCTACCTGGCGCTGGGCGGCACCCTCCACCATGACCTGCTCGTGCACTACGGCACCCCGCACGTCCGCCGCACCGGCGACGTCGAGTGCGCCCGCAAGGTGGCCGCCGCGCACATCGCGGCCGGCGAGTACCAGGAGGCCGTCGACCTCCTGTCCGGCGTGCACATCCCGCTGGACGAGGCCTGGCCGCACGAGGTGCTCGGCCACGCCCTGATGAGCGTCTCCCGCTACGAGGAGGCCAGGGCCCAACTGCTGCTGGCCACCGCCGCCCCCAACCGGGCCGCCACCGCCTATGCCCGCCTCGCCCAGATCGCCTGGGTGCACGGCGACAACGCGGAGGCCCTGAAGTACGCCACGGCCGGCATGTCCGTCGACCCCACCCACCGCTCCAGCCGCCTGTGGGCCCAGCGCGCGGCCGCCGTCCCGGCGCAGGAACAGGGCGCCCCCGAGGACCAACTCGCCCACGTCGCCTTCTACATGGACCGGCAGGGCAACGCGGGCGACAAGCTGCTCCCGGAGACCGTCCGCCTCGCCTTCGGCGCCGACACCACCACCCGCCGCTGGCACTCCGTCCACGCCCACCGCCTGTTCGACAGGGCGGCCCTGGAGCGGGTCAACGCCCGGCGCGGCCTGGTCATCGGCGGTGGCGGACTGTTCATCCCGGACACCATGCCCAACGGCAACAGCGCCTGGCAGTGGAACGTCCCCGACGAGCACCTGCGCGGCATCGACGTGCCGATCATGGTGTACGCCGTCGGCTTCAACGCCTTCGACGGGCAGTCGTACCGCGCCGGACGCTTCCACGCGAGCCTGCGCCTGCTGGTGGAGAAGTCGGCGTTCTTCGGCCTGCGCAACCACGGCTCCATCGAGAAGGTCCGCGCCCTGCTGCCCGCGCACCTGCACGACAAGGTCCGCTTCCAGCCCTGCCCCACCACGGTCAGCCGACAGCTGGTCCCCGGCTGGAGCGACCCGGCGTACCGCGAGGACACCGTCCTGCTGAACGCGGCCTACGACCGGGCGGGCCTGCGCTTCGGGCACGACTACGGGCACTTCCTCGCCGAGATCGCCAAGGCCGTGCGCGCGATCGGCGCCCACACCGAGGTCCGGTGCGTGGCGCACTCCCTCGACGACGAGCGCATCGCCTTCGACCTGCGCCGCGAGTACGGCATCTCGCTGCCGGTGATCCCGATGTACGACTTCGACAACGACACGATCCGCGAGACGTACGCCAAGACCCGGCTCGTCATCGGCATGCGCGGGCACGCCGGCATGATCCCCTTCGGCGTCGGCACCCCGATCATCAGCCTCATCTCGCACCCGAAGATGGCGTACTTCCTGAACGACATCGAACGCCCGGAGTGGGGTGTCTCGGTGCACGACCGGAACCTCGGCGCGGTGCTCACCGAGAAGGCCGTCGACATGCTGGACCACCACGCCGCCACCGTCGCGGACGTGCACGACCGGCAGCAGCCGCTGTGGAAGGTGACGGAGGCCAACGCGGCCGAGCTGCGGGCCGTTCTGGGCGGCTGAGCCATGGCCACCCTCGTCGCCGACGGCCCTCCTGCCGCTCGGCCCCGGGAGGGCGCACGCCGGTCACCCCTGTGGTGGCCGGTGGTCGCCCTGCCCGCCGCCGCGGTCGTAACGTACGCCGTCCTCACCCGGCGGCTGACCGGCGACCTGCACTACGTCCTCGGCGCCCTGCGCACGGGCGAGGCCGCCGGGTACTCGCCGTCGGAGGTCTTCACCCACCGGCCGTTCTTCTACCGCTGGTTCGTCGCGGGCCTCGACGGCCTCACCTTCGGCGGCACGGCGGTCCGCGAGACCGTGATGGAGGCGGCGGGCGCCCTGCTCGCCGCCGCGGCCGCCTACGCCCTGTTCGCGGCGCTGACCCGCCGGGTCACCGGACGCGAGGCGGCCCTCACGGCGGGCGCCGTGGGCCTCGCCCTGGCCCTGGCGCCCCGCACCGACTTCCTCCAGCCGGAGTGGGCGGCGGTGCTGCTCACGGTGCTGGGGGTCGCCGCGGCGCTCGGCCCCGCCCGGCCGTGGCCGGCGGCGCTGCTCGCCGCGCTGCCCCTGGGCCTCGCGGTGATGATGAAGTACTCCACCGCCGCCACGGCCGCGATCGGGGTGCTCCTCGTGTACGTCGTCGACCGGGGCCGGGCGGTACGGCTCGCCCTGCTGGCGGTGCCCGGCGCGGTCGCCCTGTTCGGGCTGAGCGTGCTCGCCGGCTCCCACGAGTGGCAGTGGACCGAGGACATGCCGCAGATCAACCGGTCGGCGCTCGGCCGCACCGGCATCGACGCGTCGCTCCTCCTGGAACGCTCCGTGGCCTTCCTGGCCGACCGGGCCGTGCTCAGCCCGGTGCTGCTGCTCCTGCCGGGCGCGCTGGTGCTGGTGCTGGCCCGGGTGCGGGGGCGGGCCCGGCGCGCCGAACTGCTGCTGGTGGCGCTGACCGCGGGGCTGGGCGCACTGGCGGTCGTGGCCGTCCAGGGCAACTGGTTCCTGTACCACGCGGCCCAGCTGCCGGTGCTCGCCGCCGCGGTGTGGGGGCCGGCGGTGGGGGGTGCGCGCCGTTCGCCGCCGTGGTGCTTCGGGTCGGCGTCCGTCGCGTGCGGGGTGCTGCCCGTGCTGTACGCCCGGGCGTCGGGGGACGTCCAGCGGCCGGCGGTGGTCTGGGGCGTGGCTGTCGTCGTCACTCTCGCGGCGGCTGTGGACGCCCTGCTCGAGGCCCGGCGCGGGCGGGGTCCGCGCCGGGTGTGGCCGGCCGCGCTGATCGCTCTGGCCGGTGTGGTGTGCCTGGCCGGCAGCAGCTGGCCGGGCTCCCCCCACCTGGTGCTGCGCGGCGAGGTCACGATGACCGGCGCCGGCCACCTGGACGGCATGCGCCGCACGCAGGCCGACGCCGACCGCCTGCGGGCCGAGCTGCCCGACGGCGCCCCCGTCCTCTACCTGGCCTTCGGCGACACCACGTACTACGTCGACCACCCGGCCCGGTGCCGCTACCCGATCGCCACGTTCCTCCAACGGACCCGCTTCCTCCCGGATGTCGCCGAGTTGCCGTCCTTCCGCGAGAACGCCGACTGCGTCGACCACGACCCGGCCCCGTACGCGGTCCTGGACCGGGCGTGGTTCCGCCCGGGCAGGGTGGATCCGGAGCTGTGGCGGCGGATCACTGCGGTGTACGACTGCCCGTCGGGCGGGAGCAGGGGCACGAAGACGGTCCTGTGCGTCAGGAGGCAGGGCTGACTTTCCGCCCGGCGACCACCGGTGCCCGACGGGAAACAGGCGTTCAGGCGTTCTATTCTCGAAACTGATGGGCGGGCGGAAGGCCGGCCTGACGACCCTCCGTCGGCCTCTGGAGAGAGGAGGCGGACATGAAGACACCGATACGGCGGTCTGCGATCTTCGCCGGTGCGGCTGCTCTTGTGATCTCGATGGTGGGCGCGACCGGCGGTACCGCGTCCGTGGTCCCGGCCGGTGAGGAGGACGGTGAGCTGAAGTTCGGCTACGTCCTGCCGGAGACGGGACAGCTCGCCTTTCTCGGACCGCCGCAGATCGAGTCGGTGAAGTTCGCGATCCAGCAGATCAACGACGCCGGTGGTGTCCTGGGCAAGCCGGTGCCGTCCGTGGTCTCCAGCGACGAGGCCGGTCAGGAGGCCGTCGCCGCCCAGTCCGCCGACCGGGTTCTGGCCGCCGGGGTGGACGCGGTGATCGGTGCCGCGGCTTCCGGCATGTCGCTCGCGTTCATCGACCGGGTGACGGGCGCGGGCGTGGTCCAGTGCTCGGCGTCCAACACGGCACCCACGTTCACCGACTACGAGGACGACGGCTACTACTTCCGTACCGCGCCGAGCGACGCGTTGCAGGGGCCGGTCCTGGCGGACGTCGTGCGCGAGGACGGCCACGAGCGGGTGGCCCTGGTCGCCCGGGCCGACGACTACGGGCGGGGCCTGCTGCGGGCCACGGAGCAGTCCCTGAGGGACGGCGGCGCGACCGTCGCGCTCGCGGAGACCTACGACCCGAGGGCCACCAACTTCGACCAGATCGTGCAGCAGGTCAGGAACAGCGACCCGGACGCCGTCGTGGTGATCGCCTTCGAGGAGGGCGCCCGGATCCTGCAGGGTCTGCTCGAGGCAGGACTCGGGCCCGATCGCGTCGGCGTGTACGGCGCCGACGGACTGCGCAGCGATGAACTGCCCTCGCTGGTCTCCCGCGGCGATCCCGAGCGGCTCGCCGGGATGAAGGGGACGGCTCCGGCCTCGGCGACCAACGAGCGGTACGTGAACGATCTGAAGAGGTTCGCACCGGACCTGAAGGAGCTGCAGTACGCACCCCAGGCCTTCGACTGCGTGACGACGATCGCGCTCGCCGCGGAGAAGGCCGAGTCGGACAACCCGGAGGTCTTCGCCAAGGAGATGAACGGCATCACCAAGGACGGCGAGAAGTGCAACTCCTTCGCCGACTGCAAGAGGCTGCTCGCGGCCGGCCGGGACATCGACTACGACGGCGTGAGCGGTCCGCTCGACTTCACCGACGCCGGTGAGCCGGGCCGGGCGACGATCGAGGTGTACACCTACGACGACCAGGCCCAGCTGCGCACCCTGCGCACGGAGGTGAGCACCCAGGAGTGAACCGGAGCGCGCAGCGCGGGGTTCAGCGGACGCGGGCGAGGGTGCCGAGGTACAGCTCGATCACCTTCTCGTCGTGCAGCAGGGCCGTGCCGGTGCCGGTGTAGGCGTTGCGGCCCTGGTCGAGCACATAGCCGCGGTGGCAGATCTGCAGGCACCTGCGGGCGTTCTGCTCGACCATCAGCACGGCGACGCCCGCGCCGTTGATCTCCTTCACCCGGTCGAAGACCACGTCCTGGTGGAGCGGCGACAGGCCGGCCGACGGCTCGTCGAGCAGCAGCAGCCGCGGCTCCATCATGAGCGCGCGCGCCATCGCGAGCATCTGCCGCTCGCCCCCGGACATCGAACCCGCCTTCTGCCTGCGGCGGGTGGCCAGGACCGGGAAGAGTTCCTCCACCGCCGCGGCCCGCCGCGCGAAGGCCTTGGGCCGCAGGTAGATCCCCATCCGCAGGTTCTCCTCGACCGTCAGCTCCGGAAAGACGTTCTGCAGCTGGGGCACGTATCCCACCCCGCGGCGCACCAGCTCGTGCGCGGGCCGGTTGGTGACCTCCTCCCCGTGCAGCCGTACCGTCCCGCCGCGCACGCGCAACAGCCCGAAGACCGCCTTGACGAGCGTCGACTTGCCCGCTCCGTTGGGGCCGATCACACCGACCAGCTCGCCCGGCGCCACCTCGACGCTGCAGCCGCGCAGCACATCGACTCCCGGCACGTATCCCGCGACGATCCCGTCGGCCGCCAGTACCGGCGGCTGGTCCGCTCCGGTCCTGGTGTCCTCGGCCCCGGTGCCCTCTCCTCGCCGGTTCTCCTCGGCCATGGTCACTCCTCCTCGCCGGTCGCCTCCGGCTCGTCGTGCCGCCTGCCGAGGTAGGCGTCCACGACGGCGGGGTTCCGGCCGATCGTGTGCGGCGGGCCCTCGGCCACCAGCCGGCCGTCGGCCATGACGGCGACCCAGTCGCTGATGCCCATGACCACGTCCATGTCGTGCTCGACGAAGCAGACGGTCAGCCCCTCGTCGCGCAGCCGGGTGATGTGTCCGAGGAGGGACTGGGCCAGCGCGGGGTTCACTCCGGCCATCGGCTCGTCGAGCAGGAGCATGACCGGCCGGCACATCAGCGCGCGGGCCAGTTCCAGCAGCTTGCGCTGCCCGCCGGAGAGCGTCCCCGCGTAGTCGTCGCGCACCTGGGCGAGCCGGAACCGCTCCAGCAGCTCGTCGGCCCGGTGCCGGGCGTCCCGCTCCTGCCCGCGCCACAGGGGGCGCAGCAGTGCGGGCAGCAGCCGTTCGCCGCGTTGCCCGGAGGCGGCGAGCAGCATGTTGTCCAGGACGGTGAGCCGGGGGAGGGTCCTCGTGAGCTGGAACGTACGGACGAGCCCGCTGCGCGCCACCCGGTGCGCGGGGCGGCCGGTGAGGGGCTGTCCGTCGAACGACCACCGGCCGTCGTCGGCCCGGTCGAACCCGCTGACCACGTTGAACAGCGTCGTCTTGCCGGCCCCGTTGGGCCCGATCAGCGCCGTGATGGCCCCGCGCTGCACCTCCAGATGCTCGATCCGTACGGCGACGAGGCCCCCGAAGGTGCGGGTCACCCGGTCCATGACCAGCAGCGGATCGGGCTTGCGGACCCCGGGCTCGGGCGCGGTTCCGGCGAGTCGGCCGGCGGCCGCGGCGCGGGGGGCACGGCCCGTGGGACCGGCGGTCCCCCCTGCCGGAACGGACTCAGCGGCCACTGAGCATCATCTCCTTCCGGCTGCCGAGCAGGCCCTGTGGCCGGAACACGATCAGCAGGATCAGGGCGACTCCCACCAGGGCGAAGCGCACGGCGCCCACCTCCGACGTACTGATCAGCTCCGGGGAGATGTAGCCGGCGCCGATGGCCTGCCGCAGCGCGCTGTCCAGGAAGCTCAGCATGAACCAGAACAGCACCGAGCCGACGACCGGCCCGAGGATGCGCCCGGCACCGCCCAGCACCAGCAGGGTGTACAGGAAGAAGGTGACGCCCGGGTCGAAGCTGTCGGGGTTCACCGACTGCACCTGGATCGCCTGCATCATGCCCGCGGCACCACCGAGGAGGCCGCCCAGCACCAGGGACTGCATCTTGTACGCGTACACGTTCTTGCCGAGGCTGCGCGCGGCCGTCTCGTCCTCCCGGACGGACTGGACGACACGGCCCCAGGGGCTGTGCACCAGCAGCGCGAGCAGGATCCCGACCAGGGCCACCAGTGCCCAGCCGACGGTCATCACCCACAGGTCCCGGGCGCCGAACTCCACCAGCCACAGGCCGTAGCTGCCGCGCGGAATGGGGTTGAGGTCGTAGAAGTCGCCCGCGAACCGCTGGAGCCCGTACACGCCACCGGTGACGGGCTCGGCCCAGCTGGAGCGGTAGAACAGCCGCAGCGTCTCCCCGGCGGCGATCGTGGTGATCGCGAGATAGTCGGCGCGCAGTCGCAGGGTGGGCAGGCCGAGCAGCAGGGCCAGCACGATGGCGCAGCCGAGTCCGGCGAACACGCCGAGCCACATCGGCCCTCCCCACGTCGCCACGGTGATCGCGAGCCCGTAGCCGCCCACGAGCATGAAGCCGACCTGACCGAAGTTGAGCAGCCCGGTGTAGCCGAAATGCAGGTTCAGGCCCATCGCGGCGAGCGCGTAGATCGCGGCGATGGGGCCGATACCGGAACGCAGCGCGTCGGAGACGATGACCGAGAAGTCCATCGCTGCCTCCTCATCCCACGCGCTCGCGACGGCCGAGGATGCCCTGCGGACGGACCAGCAGGACGACGATGAGCACCAGCAGCGCCCAGGCGTACTGCAGGTCGACGGGGAACCACAGGGTGGACATCTGGGCGACGACGCCGATGACGAGGCTCCCCACCATCGCGCCGTAGGCGGAGCCGAGGCCGCCCAGGACGATCCCGGCGAACATGAGCAGCAGCAGCTTGAAGCCCATGTCCCAGGTGATGACCTCGACCAGGCCGAAGAAGATCCCGCCGAGCGCGGCCAGGGCGCCCCCGGCCATCCAGACGATGCTCACCACCCGCCGAACGTCGATACCGGACGCCTCGGCGAGGTCCCGGTTGGCGGCGACCGCCCGGACGGCGGTGCCGATCCGGGTCCGCTGCAGCAGGGCGGCGATGCCGAGCAGTACCAGCACCGAGAGCAGGGTGACCGTGAGATCGCGTGGGGTGATGCCGACCGGTCCGAGGTCGATGGCGCTCTGGATGTCGTACTGGGTGAAGGAGGCGGGACGGTTTCCGTACACCACGAGGACGACATGGCGCAGCAGCAGCGACAGGCCGATCGTGACGATGAACATGTTGATCAGCCCGGTGCCACGGGCGCGCAGGGGCCGCCAGACGCCGCGGTCCGTGGCCCAGCCCACCAGGGCCCCGAAGGCCACGGCGGCGAGGGCGGCGGGGATCAGGTGCCAGCCGGGACCGGCGGGTGAGACGTTGAGGAAGAACGCGAACGTGGCGCCGATGGTGACGAACTCGCCGTGCGCGAAGTTGATCAGATGGATGGTCCCGAAGATCAGCGAGAGTCCCACCGCGGTGATCGCGATGATGACACCGAACTGAACGCCGTCGATGAACGCCTGCAGGGCGCGCGCCCCGAAGGCCGGGCCATGCCGGCCCTCCTCACCCTGCGCCCGCGCGGCGACCGCGCACAGCACCACCAGAAACAGGGCGAGCGCCGGTACGAGAACCCACCGACCACGCATCACGAGTCCGATATGTCTGATCTGTTCGTGTTAATAGTGTAAGAGGTGTCAAGAGGCCGTCTGGCGCAGCCCCAGCGCCCCCGTCACCTTCCGGGCCAGCGCCACCGAGTAGCTCTGTCCCCGGTCCTGCGGGTAGATCTGGGCCATCGTCGCGAGCGTGACGCGGCTCATCGGTGTCTCGTGGCCGGGGATCAGCGCCCGGTACCCGGGCGTCACCACCGGCTGGGCGAACCCGGCCTTCGAGAAGTGCCAGTCCTTGATCCAGGACTCGTCGAACTCGCAGTTGACGCGCCGCAGGTACGGCAGGAACCGGGTCAGCAGTTCGCCGGGCTCGGTCGTGAAACGCCAGTCGTCGCGCTCGACGTAGTTGCCGACGTACAGGACGTGCCGCCCGCCGTACACCGCCGGGTCGATCATCCGCGTGTGCTCGACCACCGCGAGGAACGGGAAGTCGGGTTCGTTGATGTTGAGCCAGTAGTACGGGATCACACTGCGGTCCAGCTCCAGGACGAAGCACGTCGCGCCCAGGTACTGGTTCCTCCACACGGCATCGTCCGCGGGCAGCCCGGCCGCCTTCGCGAAAACCGGCTGCGGGGTGGTGACGATCAGCCGGTCGAAGTCGTACGACGAGCCGTCCGCGCACCGCACCACCGCCGGCGCCTCGGCACCGTCCTGCCGGATGGACTCCACCGCCTTGCCGCACTCCACCTTGCCGCCGCGCTCCTCCACCCCGTCCCGCAGCGCCGCGTACACCCGCTCGAAACCGCCGTCGACATAGCCGAGTTCGAACGTACGGCAGTGGATACGGGCCCACAGCCACGCCATCGACACCTGCTCGGCCCGCTCCCCGAACTTGCCCCGCAGCAGCGGCTCCCAGATCGCCGCCGTGGCCTTGCGGCCGGCCCAGCGGCGCAGCCACGCCAGCGCCGTACGGTCGTTGTACCGCTCCCCGCTCCGCACCGCCTTCAGCAGCGCCGACGACCCCGCGAACCGCACCGCGTCCAGCGGCGAGAACTCCGGGAAGCGCAGCATGTCCACCGGCGTGGTGAAGTCGATCAGCCTGCCGCCGCGGAAGATGCCCGTCGTCGGCCTGTGGAAGCGCAGCGCGTCGCCCAGCCCCAGCTCCTCGATCAGGGCGATCATGTCCCGGTCGCTGCGGAAGATGTGGTGGTAGTAGCGCTCCAGGGGGACACCGCCCACCTCCAGCGAGGCGGCCAGGCCGCCCAGCTCGCGGGCCGCCTCCAGGACGGTGACCCGGTGGCCGGCGCGTACGGCGTCCCAGGCGGCGGTCAGGCCGGTGGCACCCGCGCCGATGATGCCGAGGTTCATCCGAAACTCCACTTTCTGTTGAGCGCGAACTGGAGCGCCAGGACCAGCGGCAGCGAGCCCGCCTTGACGAGGTTGGCGTCGATCCCCAGTGAGTCGGTGAAGACGAGGAGGAGCAGGTACGTCAGGGCGATCCCGGACAGCCCGACGGCGTAGAAGCGCAGGAAGCGCACGACGATCCGGTCGCGCCGGTCGAAGGTGAACAGCGCGTTGAGGACGAAGTTGTTGGTGATGCCGAGCGTGGTGCTGAGCGCGTTGGCGGCCTGCTCGTCCAGCCCCGCCGCGTTGTGCAGGAGCAGGAAGGCCACCAGGTCGAGCGTGACACCGCTGCCGCCGATCAGGGTGTAGCGGATCAGCTGGCGCAGTGTCCGGGAGGGAGCCTCGGCGGTCGTGGTGTCAGTCGCCACCGCCACCGCCCCGCCGCGCCCCGGCATCGGTGCCGATCACCTCGCGCACCAGGTACAGCGGCCGCCCCTGCGCCTCGCTGTAGATGCGCCCGACGTACGCGCCGATCACCCCGAGCGACAGCATCTGGGTGCCGCCCAGGAAGAGCACCACGACCATCAGCATCGTCCAGCCGGAGACGGTGATGTCGGGGCGGAAGAACTTCATGAACAGCGCGTAGAGGATGCCGAGCAGCGACAGCAGCAGCACCACGAAGCCGAGCCGGGTGATCAGCCGCAGCGGCACCGTGGAGAAGCTGGTCACCCCGTCGGCCGCGAGGCGGGCCATCTTGCGCAGCGGGTACTTCGTCTCCCCGGCGAACCGTTCGTCGCGGTCGAAGGTCACCTCGGTCTGCCGGTAGCCCATCGAGGCGACGATGCCGCGCACGAAACGGCTGCGTTCCCGGTACCTGCGCAGCTCGTCGGCGACCCGCCGGTCCAGGAGCCGGAAGTCTCCCGTGTCGAGCGGGATGTCCACCTCGGCGGCGGAACGCAGGACGCGGTAGTACAGGTGGGCGGTGGCCCGCTTGAAGGGGGAGTCCTGCCGGGTGCGGCGGCGGGCGTGCACGATCTCCGCGCCCGCCTGCCAGGCGTCGATCAGCTCCAGGCTGACCCGCGGCGGGTCCTGCAGATCGGTGTCCATGACGATCACCGCGTCTCCCGCGGCGAGGTCGAGCCCCGCGGTGATGGCGAGCTGGTGCCCGAAGTTGCGGGCGAAGTCGACCACCCGGACCCGTCGGTCCTGCTCCGCGAAGTCCTTGAGGATCGCCAGCGAACCGTCGACGGAGCCGTCGTTGACGTACACCAGTTCGTAGTCGAACTCCGTGCGCCGCGTGAGCGCGGCGGTCAGCTCGCAGTGGAAGGCGGCGATGCCGTCCTGCTCGTTGTAGACCGGGAGCACGTACGAGATCAGCGGCCGCGGCTCCGGCGGCGCGAGCCGGACCGGAGCCGGGGCGGGGACGGGCCGGCGGATGTCCTGCTGGGTCATCTCGGTCCGCCGACGGAGTCGAACGGTCTGCGGGAGAACGCTGTCTGAAGCATTGGAGGACGCTATGGAGGTTTCGTGAACCTCGGCCCAACGGCCCGCGTCCGTCAGTCGTCTTCCCTCTTTCTCTTCGCCCCGCCCGCTGCCCTCAGCGGCGCACCACCCGCTTCAGGTTCCGTGCCTTGCGCGCCATCCGGCGCACGGTCGCGTTGCGCGGCAGGAACGACAGCTGGGCGGGCACGCCGCCCGGCAGCCCCAGCGAGGTCAGCCGCTTCTTCTTGAAGTACCGCCGGGTGTGCGGGTTCAGATGCCTCGCCAGATACCCCTCGGCCTGAGCGCGCAGCTCCGGAAGGATCTTCGGCTGCATCGCGAACCCGACGGTCCTCACGAGGCCGCCGAGCGCGTCGGTGTCCATCGACCCGCGCTGTTCGTGGACGGCGGCGCGGTCGGTCAGCTCGGGCAGCAGCGCGTCGACGATGGTGACGGGGACGCGGTTGCTGTTCTCGTACGGGGTCAGGCGCTCCAGCAGGATGTCCGTGCCGATCCGGGCGACCGGCAGGCCGTACAGCGCGGACGCGGTGAGCAGGCCGGTGGAGAAGCAGCCGACGACCAGCGCCGGACGCATGCGCTGGTACAGCACCTCCGCCAGCACCGGCGTGTCCAGGACCGTGAGGTCGACGCCGAGCTTCTCGGCCTCCGTCTCCAGGATGCGGGAGAAGCGCGCCGGGGCCGAGGGATGCGGCTTGAACACGACCCGGGCGTGCCCGAGCTCGACGGCGCCCTTCAGCATCCGCACGTGCAGCTTCTCCTCCTTTTCGGCGGAGAGGATGCCCAGGGCCGACAGGTACTGGCCGAGCAGCAGCGCCGGCTCCTCGATGTCCGGCAGCTCGGCGCCGGTGTCGACCAGTTCGGCCAGCACCTTGGTGAAGGCGGCCGTCGGCACGACCTCCGGCTCCACGCCGAACTCGGTGAGCAGCAGGGGCCGCAGACCCGGCACGAGGTCCAGGTGCAGCAGCCGCTCCACGCGGGTGCCGACCAGCGGGTCGATCTTGTTGCGGGTGGGGCCGTAACTCATCAGGCCGTCGGCGTAGACGGTGACGGGCGCGTCGGTGAAGATCTGCGCCACGCCGAGCGCCGGGTTGACCTGGATCGACTCCACGGCCAGCGCCAGATCGTCGTCGCCGAGGCCCCAGGCGAGTCTCAAGTACCGCTCCCACATGGGGGCGTCCTCTATCCGCGGCGCCCAACCCCCGGGATGGAAGGGGAAGATGGCCTCGTTCCACGACACCACGTCGTCGAACCGGCCGCGCAGCCGCTCGAATCCGGGCATCTCGTCCACGGCCGGGGCCGTCTCCGGTGTCGCCGCGTTGTTGGAGACGAGGAGGATCCGCCGGTCGGCGGGCGCGAAGCAGCCGGCGTCCAGCGCGGCGGCGAGCGTGGCCGTGCCGTACAGCGTCGACGCCATGAAGATCTGCGTGGTCACGCGGCCACCTCCGCGGCCGGCACCGGACGGCGGCGCAGCCGGCGCAGGCGCGTGGCGCGCTCGGTGTCCATCGAGCCGAGGACCTCGTCGAGCGCGTCCTGCGGCATGCGCCGCAGCGCGGCGGCGCTCATCGACTTCAGTTTCTTGGCCACGGGAGGCTCGAACCTTTCGATGGAACCGAGGTGGTGGGAAATGATGGCGCAATACGTGCGCACGGCCTTCGGCAGCAGATTCGCCGCGTCCGCGTCCTCGGCGGTCTCCCTGACGACCTGGTCGAACGCGCGAATGAAATCGAGCTGCCGGGCGTCCCCGATCTGCGTCAGCGACGAGGCCACCCCGCGCCGGTAGAACACGCCGAGCAGCCCGGTCACCGCGAAGGACTCCGCCTCCCGGTGCAGCTTCCAGATCCACGGCCGGTCCTCGGCCGTGCGCAGCCCGTCGGTGAAGTGCAGCAGGCCGCGGTCGACGAGGCGGCGGTGGTAGACGCCGGCCCAGGCGTAGGCGTAGTCGACGGAGGTCGAGCGGTGGGCGGGCAGGATCGCCTCGCGCGGGCTCAGCACCGTGTTCCGGCGGCCGTGCGGCACGCGGTGCACGGAGCGGGCCCGCGCGGTGCACTGCACGTGGTCGACGCGTACGAAGTCGCAGCCCAGCCGCTCGATCGAGGCGACGAGCTGCGGGTAGTAGCCCGGGGCGAGCCAGTCGTCGCCGTCCAGGAACGTCAGGTACTCGCCGCGTGCCCGGTCGATCCCGGTGTTGCGCGCGGTCGCCAAGCCGCCGTTCCGCTCATGTCTGACCAGCACCGCGCCGGGCAGCTCGCGCTCCGCGCGCGCGAGAATGTCCGGTGTCCCGTCGGTCGAGCAGTCGTCGACGAGAATGAATTCGAAGTCGTCACGCGCGTTCGCACGCAGACTCCTCAGGGTGTCGGGGGCGTATTGCTGCACGTTGTAGAACGGCACGATGACGGAGAGCTTGAGCACGTCAGCGACGTTAGGTCGCGGCCCGGCCTACGTCTTTACCTGCGACTTGATGACGGGTGAACGCCGCGTGGCGAAGCCGTGAAGCGAACGCCTTTCCCGGCGTTCCGCGGCCGGATTCGCCATTCGGCGGTGTGCTGTTAACCGTTTGTTGCGTTCGGGTTGGGCGGATCCTAGAAAAGGCTTCCTAGCGTCTTCGACGTGCCAGCAAGTGCAACGAAGGCCCTGCGGGTGGCCGTTCTCGCGGACTCCGACACCCGGTGGAAATGGGGCGCGCTCACCGCGAACCGCATTGCGCCGGAGAACACCGGACACGCCGAACAACCAGACATCCGTCTGGACGGATACCTCCTGCGCGGCCGCGCCACCCCGACCGCCCGTCAACTGCAGGAAGTCGGCGTCCAGGCGGACTCGCTCCGCGAGGTGACCGCCGTCGAGTTCCTGCGGACCATGGCGCAGGAGTCGTACGACATCCTGGTCCTCGCCCTGGTCGGCGGCGGCGTGCAGGCGATGCTGCACGGCCTCAAGCGGGTCTGGGAGGACCGCACTTCGCGGCCCGTCGTCGTCACCGGCTACGTCGGTGTCGTCTACGAGAAGCTCGCCGACGGCCTGCTGCTGCGGCACGGCGCCGACCTCGTCCTCGCCAACTCCCGCCAGGACGCGGAGCGTTTCCGCGCCGTGTACGAGGGGGTCGGGGCCGACGCCTCGGCGGTGACCGAGGTGGCGCTGCCGTTCCTCGGCGGTGCCGCGTACACCGGCGAACACGACCCCTACACCGTGGTGTTCGCCGCGCAGCCGTCCGTCCCGGGCAGCCGCAAGGACCGTACGTACCTGCTGAACCGGCTGGTGCAGCACGCCCGGCTGCACCCCGAGCGCGAGGTGCTGCTCAAGCTGCGCTCCAGGCCCGGCGAACACACCACGCACATCGAGGAGTTGCCCTACCAGAAGCTGGCGCAGAAGCTCGACCCGCCGCCCAACTTCCGCATGGTCTACGGGCACATGGGTGAGGTGCTGGACCGCACCGACCTGCTGGTCACGGTCAGCTCCACGGCCGCGCTGGAGTCGCTGCACCGCCGTATCCCCACCGTCGTCCTCACCGACCTCGGCATCCGGGAAGCCCTCGGCAACCACCACTTCGTCGGCTCCGGCTGCCTCGCCTCCTGGGACCAGCTGGACGCCGGGCACCGGCCGGCGCCCGATGATGAGTGGGTGTCCCGGCAGGGCGTGGCCGCGGACGGCTCGTACGCCACCGCCTTCGACGCGGCCCGCGAGCGCATCACCAAGCTGCTTCAGCGGCCCGGCGGCCTGCCCCCGCTGACCCCGTACTACACACCCGGCACCGCGCCCGGCTACCTGCCCGGCATCCTCGCCCGCCACCACCTCGGCCCGGACGGCACCCCGCTGCCCGGCGCCCCCGCCGCCGACAGGGAGCCCGGTCCGGTCCGGCAGATCGTGCGCCGGGCGGCGCGCGGCGCCTACCGGCACGGCGTGCAGCGCGTGGCGCCGGTGATCCGGCGGATGGGCGAGCTGTGACCGCCGCCCCCCTCCCCGCCCCAGGACCTGCCCAAGGAGTAGATCCCATGTCCCACCCGGAAGCGGGCCACGGCGCAGCGGTGCGCCGGGTGCTCGCGGTGATCCCCGCACGCGGCGGCTCCAAGGGCGTGCCCGCGAAGAACCTCGCGTCCGTCGGCGGTGTGCCCCTGGTGGCCCGCGCGGTGCGCGAGTGCCGGGCCGCGCGGCTCGTCACGGACGTCGTCGTCTCCACCGACGACCAGGCCATCGCCGCCGCCGCCCGGCAGTCCGGCGCCGAGGTGGTGCTGCGGCCCGCCGCCATCGCCGGAGACACCGCGACCTCCGAGGCGGCCGTGCTGCACGCCATGGACGCCCACGAGGCGCTGCACGGCGCGCCGGTGGACGTGGTGCTGCTCGTGCAGTGCACCAGCCCGTTCATCGTCCGTGAGGACGTGGACGCGGTCGTGGCCGCCCTCGTCGACAACGGTGCCGACACCGCGCTGACCGTCGCCCCCTTCCACGGCTTCGTGTGGCGCAACGCCGACGACGAGGCCGTGGACGTCGAGTCCGGCACCCGCCCGGAGGGCGGCTACGGCGTCAACCACGACAAGTCCTTCCGCCCGCGCCGCCAGGACCGCCCCCAGGACTTCCTGGAGACCGGCGCCGCCTACGCGATGGACGCGGCCGGCTTCCGCAAGCACCAGCACCGCTTCTTCGGCCGGACCGAGCTCGTCCGCACCGACCCCGCGCGCGTGCTGGAGATCGACGACCCGCACGACCTCGCGCGGGCCCGGGCCCTCGCGCCCCTCTTCGACGCGGACCGGCCCGGTTCGCTGCCGACCGCCGACGACATCGACGCGGTCGTACTGGACTTCGACGGCACCCAGACCGATGACCGGGTGCTGATCGACGCCGATGGACGGGAGTTCGTCTCCGTGCACCGCGGAGACGGACTCGGCATCGCCGCCCTGCGCAAGAGCGGGCTGAAGATGCTGATCCTGTCCACGGAAGTGAACCCGGTCGTCGCCGCCCGGGCCCGGAAGCTCAAGCTCCCGGTGCTGCACGGCGTCGACCGCAAAGACCTCGCGCTGAAGCAGTGGTGCGAGGAGCAGGGCATCGCGCCGGAGCGCGTGCTCTACGTCGGCAACGACGTCAACGACCTCCCGTGCTTCGCCCTCGTCGGCTGGCCCGTGGCGGTCGCGAGCGCTCACGACGTCGTACGCGGCGCCGCACGCGCGGTCACCACCGTGCCCGGTGGCGACGGCGCGATCCGAGAGATCGCCGGCTGGATTCTCGGACCCTCGCTCGACTCTCTCGATCCCCTCACCAAGTAAGGACATCTCCTGCCATGAGCACCAACTCCCGCCTCCGTCAGCTCGGTTCGCGCGAGGTCGGCCCCGGCCGCCCCGTCTACATCACCGGCGAGATCGGCATCAACCACAACGGCGACATCGAGAACGCCTTCAAGCTGATCGACGCGGCCGCCGAGGCCGGCTGCGACGCGGTCAAGTTCCAGAAGCGCACGCCGGAGATCTGCACCCCGCGCGACCAGTGGGACATCGAGCGCGACACCCCCTGGGGCCGGATGACGTACATCGACTACCGCCACCGCGTGGAGTTCGGTGAGGACGAGTACCGCCAGATCGACGAGTACTGCAAGACCAAGAACATCGACTGGTTCGCCTCCCCGTGGGACACCGAGGCCGTCGCCTTCCTGGAGAAGTTCGACGTCCCGGCCCACAAGGTCGCCTCCGCCTCCCTGACGGACGACGAGCTGCTGCGTGCCCTGCGCGCCACCGGCCGCACGATCATCCTCTCCACCGGCATGTCGACCCCGAAGCAGATCCGCCACGCGGTCGAGGTCCTGGGCAGCGACAACATCCTCCTGTGCCACGCCACCTCCACCTACCCGGCGAAGGCCGAGGAGCTGAACCTCCGCGTGATCAACACGCTGGAGAAGGAGTACCCGAACGTCCCGATCGGCTACTCCGGCCACGAGACCGGCCTGCAGACCACGCTCGCCGCCGTCGCCCTCGGCGCCTGCTTCGTCGAGCGCCACATCACCCTCGACCGCGCCATGTGGGGCTCCGACCAGGCCGCCTCCGTCGAGCCGCAGGGCCTGCAGCGCCTGGTCCGCGACATCCGCACCATCGAGGCCTCCCTCGGCGACGGCGTGAAGAAGGTCTACGAGTCCGAGCTCGGCCCGATGAAGAAGCTGCGCCGCGTCACCGGCGTGGTCGCCGAGGCGGAGATCGCCACGGCGGCGGGCGAGCCGGTGACCGTCTGAACAGCCCAACCCCCCACAGCCCCTTACGACGGGACGGTCGTACGCCGATGAGCCCCCGCGCCGGGAATGCCGGTCCCCGCACCCTCGCGTTCGTCGAGAGTCCGGTACAGCTGCTGAACGTACTGGAGTGGGCACACACCCGTGCGCCCGGCGCGGGGCGGCCCGACGAGGGGCCTGTGGGCGATCCGGGCGACGGGCGTACGTCGTCCGCCGGGGGACTCACCCTGGTGGTGCTGTCCCCGATCGACCCGATGACGCGCGGCCAGCTGCGACGCATGTCCGAGCTGGCCCGCGAAGAGGGCTACGAGGTCCGCTGGGAGGAGGCGCGGGGCGGTGCGGCGGCGCCGTTCCACACCATCGGCGGACTCGCCGGCCTGCTGCGCCGGGCGCACCGGGTGGTCTTGGGGGACCCCTTCTCGCGCTACGTGCAGCTGCTGCTGACCATCACGCGGGCCCGCGACCTGGTCGTCGTCGACGACGGTACGGCGACGATGGAGTTCGTCGGCCAGCTGGCCCGGGGCGAGCGCCTGGTGCGGTGGCACCGCAAGGGCGGCCGCCCGGGCCCGCGTGACCTGCTCTTCGCGCCGGTGTCCTCCTCCGCCCGGCGCCGCCTGACCCCGAGCACCCGACGGCGGGTGGAGATCTTCTCCTCCATGCCGATGGCGGACATGCCGGACGGCATCACGGTGTCCGCCAACACCTTCGCCTGGACCCGCGCCCGCTTCGGCCCGCCCCGCATCACCAAGGGCGCCGACATGGTCGGCACGTCCCTGGTGGAGACCGGCGTGGTGGACGGCGACCGCTACCTGGAGGCCGTCCGGAGCCTGGCCAAGGCCCACGGCGCGACCCGCTACTTCGCCCACCGCCGTGAGAGCACCGAGAAGCTGCACCGCCTCGCGGTCGAGACCGGCCTGGAGATCGTCCGCCCCGAGCTGCCCCTGGAACTGATCGCCCGCCGTGGCCCGATCGGCCGTACGGTCCTGAGCTTTCCCTCCACGGTCGTCCACACGCTGCCGCTCGCCCTGTCCGGCACGGAGGTACGGGTCGCGGTGTGCGACATCGACCCCGAGTGGCTGACGGAGAACGCGTCACCGCGCGCGCAGGGGTTCCTGTCCGGGGTGACCGGTGCGGCACGCGATGTGCACCGGCTGTCGGCGGTGGCGGCCGGGGCGGTGTAGCTCAGGCCGGCCTGCGCGCCAGGAGGAAGGCGCGCGGGCGTTTCTCCTCGTCCTCCGGCTCGCGCAGCACCCGGGCCCGGATCTCCAGGCCTGCCTTGGTGAGGTGGGCCGCCACGGTGTCCGGCGTGCGCCAGTAGCAGTCGAGCGACACCGGCCGGCCGAAGCGTTCGTCGAGGTGGAGGCGGCCCTCCTCGTCACCGGACTGGAAGGCGAGCAGGACGGGCCCGCCCGGAACCAGGACACGGTGGAACTCGGCGAAGACCGCCGGCAGGTGGTCGTCCGGGACATGGACGACCGAGTACAGGGCGACGATGCCGCCGAGCGTGCCGTCCGGCAGGTCCAGGGCCGTCATCGAACCGACGTGGAACCGCAGGTGCGGGTACGCCCGGCGGGCCAGGGCCACCATCCGGGGGGAGAGGTCGATCCCGAAGACCGGCAGACCGAGGTCGTGCAGCCGCGCGGTCACCCGGCCGGGTCCGCTGCCGATGTCGGCGACCGGCGGTGGGGCGGGTTTCTCCTCGCGCGGGCGGGCCAGGTCGGCGAAGGCCGTCAGCAGGGCGAGGTCCAGGGGTCTGTCGGCCAGGCCGTCGGGAAAGCGGTCGGCGTAGGCCTCGGCCACGCCGTCGTACGAGGTGGGGTTGCGGCACCGTCGGGTGCCCGAGGGGGTTCCCCCGCCTGCGCGTGCCCCTCGCACCGTCCGTCAGGTGAACAAGTGAGCCTGCCCCGCGCGTGGCGTGGTATGCGTGGAAGAAAGGGATCGTGCCGAGTCGCGGCTCGGGTTGTGGGAGATATCACACTCCGTGGCAGGGAGTGCAGACTCGGCCGCAAAAAGGGCACAGTTTACCCATCTCAGTTGATAGCTATGCGTCGGGCGGCCCGATTTTCTTCCCCTAACGGGCTGAAGTTTTGTTGATCGCCGGTCAGCCGACCGCCCCGGCGCCCTACCCTTCAAAGGGTGAAGCAATTGATGTCACTGGAGTCCGAGGTCGTTCTGCCCCAGGGAGCCCTGCTTCCCGGCGCGCTTCCCGACGCGCTGCGCGCCGAGCTCATCGCGTTCCGCCGCGACCTGCACATGCACCCGGAACTCGGCAACCAGGAGTTCCGCACGACCGCCGCGATCAAGGAACGGCTGGAGAAGGCCGGTCTGAAGCCGCGGTTGCTCGCCGTCGGGACCGGACTCGTCTGTGACATCGGCGTCGACGGCGGCCAGTGGCACGGGGCGCCCAGCATGCTCGCCATGCGGGCCGACATCGACGCCCTGCCCATCCCGGACATGAAGACCGAGTGCCCCTACCGGTCCACCGTGCCCGACCGGGCCCACGCCTGCGGCCACGACGTGCACACCACCGTCGTGCTCGGCGCCGGACTCGTCCTCGCCGAACTGCACAAGCAGGGCCGGCTGCCCCGGCCCGTCCGGCTGATCTTCCAGCCCGCCGAGGAGGTGCTGCCCGGCGGCGCCGCCGACGCCATCACGGACGGAGTGCTGGACGGGGTCGGCGCGATCATCGCCCTGCACTGCGACCCGCGCGTGGACGCCGGGAAGATCGGGCTGCGGGAGGGCGCCATCACCTCCGCCTGCGACCGGCTGGAGATCGCCCTCGACGGGCCCGGCGGCCACACCGCCCGACCCCACCTCACGACCGACCTGGTCACCGCCGCCGCCCGGGTCGTCACCGACGTACCCGCCCTCGTCGCCCGGCGCTTCGACAGCCGCAGCGGGCTCGCCCTGACCTGGGGACGGATCGAGTCGGGGCACGCCCCCAACGTCATCCCGCAGCACGCCGAGCTCTCGGGCACCGTGCGGTGCCTCGACATCGAGGCGTGGCGGCAGGCGCCCGACGTCGTGGTCGCGGCGATCGACGAGGTCGCCAACCTGCACCGCGCCAAGTCGGAGATCAACTACGTCCGTGGCGTCCCGCCCGTCGTCAACGAGCCCGGCGTCACCGAACTGCTCCGCGACGCCATGATCGCCCGACGCGGTATCGACTCCGTCGAGGGCACCGACCAGAGCCTGGGCGGCGAGGACTTCTCCTGGTACCTGGAGCGCGTGCCCGGCGCCATGGCACGGCTCGGCGTGCGCACCCCCGGCGAGCGGATCGTACGCGATCTGCACCAGGGCGACTTCGACGTCGACGAGTCGGCGATCGCCGTGGGCGTGGAGCTCTTCACCGCCGCCGCGCTGCTGCACGGGGTTCGGTAGGACCGGCCCGCCGGGGCCCATCCTCGGCACACGCCCACCGCACGGAGACCCCGTCACCGCCCTCGCCGCCCGCCCGGCCGCCGAGGGCGGTGGCGCGGTACGCCACGTCGTGCGCCACCGCCACGAAACCGGCCAGGGCCGGCCGGACGGTCCGGAGGCTCCCACCGCCCCGGCCAACCGCGCACCTCCCGTCCGGTTGCGCCCCGAACGGGCCAGGGGCAGCCTTGTGCGCGTGGCGTCCAGGTATGCGGCCGCGGTCCGAGTGCACCTTTCGATCCCGTTCGATCCCGTGGTTCACAAGGGCGTAACCGGCCATCGGCACGAATGGATAACGGCCCCGCGGAACCCCGTTCCCAGGAGTGTCTACGCGCGTTAATGTGCGCCGCACTGAGCACCCGCTGCGGGGCTGCGGAGAATGGGGAACTTCAGATGCGTCGGATATCCAAACTGACCCGCGTCGCGGTGGGGGTCGCGTCGCTCGCACTCGCCGCCACAGCCTGTGGTGGCACCAGCGGTGAGGACGGTGGCAGCGGAGGCAAGGAGAACCTGGGCCTCGCCATCGCCTACGACATCGGCGGCAAGGGTGACCAGTCCTTCAACGACGCCGCCTACGCCGGCCTGACCAAGGCCAAGGATGAGTTCGGCTACAAGACCGCCGACATCGAGCCCACCGAGGGCGAGACCGACGCCGACAAGGAACAGCGCCTGGCCTCGCTGGCGAAGCAGGGCTACAACCCGGTCATCGGTGTCGGCTTCGCCTACGGGCCGGCGATGAAGGCCGTGGCCGCGAAGTACCCGGACACCACCTTCGGCATCGTGGACTCCGTGGTCGAGGGCAAGAACGTCGCCTCCCTCGTCTTCGCCGAGGAGCAGGCCTCGTACCTCGCCGGTGTCGCAGCGGCCAAGGCCACCAAGACGAACACCGTCGGGTTCGTGGGCGGCGTGGACATTCCGCTGATCCACAAGTTCGAGGCCGGCTACAAGCAGGGCGTGCAGGAGACCAACCCGAAGGTCAAGGTCATCTCGCAGTACCTGACGCAGACGGCCGAGGAGGGCGGCTTCTCCAGCCCCGACAAGGGCAAGGCCGCCGCCGAGGGCCAGATCGAGAAGAAGGCCGACGTCGTCTACCAGGCGGCCGGTCTGTCCGGTCAGGGCGTCATCGAGGCCGCGGCGAAGGCGAAGGTCTGGGCGATCGGCGTCGACTCCGACCAGTACAAGCAGGCCGCGCTCGCCAAGTACAAGAACTACATCCTCACCTCCGCCCTGAAGGACGTCGGCGGTGCGGTGTACGCCCTGTCCAAGTCGGTCCACGACGACAAGCCGCTGACCGGCACCCAGACCTTCGACCTGAAGGTGAACGGCGTCGGCCTGTCCGAGAGCAACCCGGAGTTCGCCAAGATCGCGGGTCTCAAGGACGCCGTGGACAAGGCCAAGGAGGGCATCGTCAACGGCTCCATCAAGGTCAAGACCGAGTAGCACAGCCGCCCGGCCCCGCCCGAACGGGCGGCACCGACGGACGCACAGGAAGCGGGCGGTCCCCGAAAAGGGCCCGCCCGCTTCTGCGCTGTCTCCGTGATTGTCTCGGTGGTTGTCTCCATGGGAAGCGGGCTCGCCGCTGACTGGGCCTCACGCGTGCGGCGAAGTCCGCGAAGTCGTCCCGCAGGCGCTGCGGATCGTACGGCTCCGGCCGCACCTGGATCCCGACCGCCCCCGGTCTGGGCACCTGCCGACAGCGCCCCGGAAAACCTGCCCGCAGCGCAGGCGCCCCCGAACCCGCTCCCACTCCGCCATACGTGACCACGAGCCGCACAACCCCAGCCCCACCGGGCTCGGTACCCCACAACACTCCGGACAGGCGGAGGGTGCGGACGGCTGGACGGAGGGCTCGTAGGGAGCGGGCCCGCTCCGCATCCCTCCACACGCCCCGAGCGGGGCGGATGCCCGGGGGGAGAGGACGGCGGGTGGTTTCCGGCGGGCCGGACGACAGGGCCGGCCGCACTCGCACATCGGCCGCAACCGCGCGTCGGCACGGCTGCACCGGCACGGCCACAGCACCACGCACCGGAAGCCGGCCGGGGTCCTCTCCGCCCTGCGGTACGCCCCCGTCCACGCCGGACCGCAGGGCCGGCCGCACCCGCACGCCGGCACAGCTGCACCGGCACGGCCACAGCAGCACGCTGTGAACGGTGCGGACGGCCGGGCG
Organism: Streptomyces deserti; assembly: GCF_054782695.1. Lineage (NCBI taxonomy): Bacteria > Bacillati > Actinomycetota > Actinomycetes > Kitasatosporales > Streptomycetaceae > Streptomyces > Streptomyces deserti. Next base: position 209,984 of record NZ_BAAGRZ010000010.1, on the reverse strand, counting down.
GAGACGAGGACCCCCAGCGGTGCCGCGCTGCGCACCCGTGCGGTCGCGCCCCGGGTGCGTATGCGGTCGGCCTCGTCGTCCCGACCGGTCGGACGGACGGGGCAGCGCCGACCGGGCGAGGCACCGCTCACGTCACCCACCGCCACCCCCCGTTCGCAGTCGGCAATGCCGCGGCCAAGGGCTCGTGATGCGTTGGCCACGGGCGCATAACAAGGTGGACAGAAGGGGTTTTCAGGCAGGTCTACGCGCGTTAATCTGCGGCGAAGCCAGCGCCGAAGCTGAACCGTCCGGCGCTAAGCGACCCTGGAGAAGTGCGAGCACGCCCCCACGCCACCCTGCACGCACGCCGCTACCGCGGCAGGCGCGGGAGCGCATCCGCGCATTTCCGGACCCGCTAGTACGACTAGGAGCACCACAACATGCGCCGGATTTCCCGGATCACGGTCGCAGGCGCGGCGACCGCCTCCCTGGCCCTCGCCCTCTCCGCCTGCGGCTCCACCTCGACCTCCGGGTCCGCGGACTCGAAGGGCGACAAGGGCCTCGCCATCGCGTACGACGTCGGCGGCAAGGGCGACCAGTCCTTCAACGACGCCGCCTACGCGGGCCTGGAAAAGGCGCAGAAGGAGTTCGGCTACAAGACGGCCGACATCGAGCCCACCGAGGGCGAGACCGACGCCGACAAGCAGCAGCGCCTGGAGTCACTGGCGAAGCAGGGCTACAACCCGGTCATCGGCGTCGGCTACGCGTACGCCTCGGCCGTGAAGGGTGCCGCGGAGAAGTTCCCGGACACCACCTTCGGCATCGTGGACGACGCCACGATCAACGCCAAGAACGTCGCCGACCTGGTCTTCTCCGAGGAGCAGGCGTCCTACCTGGCCGGTGTCGCCGCCGCCAAGAGCACCAAGAGCAACGTCGTCGGCTTCGTGGGCGGTGTGGACATCCCGCTGATCCACAAGTTCCAGGCCGGCTTCGAGCAGGGCGTCAAGGACACCGACCCGAAGGTCAAGGTGCTGTCGCAGTACCTGACGCAGACGGCCGAGGAGGGCGGCTTCTCCAGTCCCGACAAGGGCAAGACGGCCGCCGAGGGCCAGATCGAGAAGAAGGCCGACGTCGTCTACGCGGCCGCCGGCCTGTCCGGTCAGGGCGTGATCGAGGCCGCCGCCGCCAACAAGGTGTGGGCGATCGGCGTCGACTCCGACCAGTACAAGCAGGAAGCCCTCGCCAAGTACAAGGACGCGATCCTCACCTCGGCGATGAAGGACGTCGCCAAGGCGGTGTACAACCTGGCGAAGTCGGTCAAGGACGGCAAGCCCGAGACCGGTATCGTCAGGGGCGATCTGAAGACGGGCGAGGTGAGCCTGTCGAACTCCAACCCGAAGTTCGCGGCCAACGCCGAGCTCCAGAAAGCCATCGAGACGGCCAAGGAGAAGATCATCAGCGGCGAGATCAAGGTCAAGAGCAGCTGACCCCCAGCACCACCTCGAGCAGCGTGTAACCGCGGGGTTACGTCCGCTCAACGGGGTACGGGGAGGCTGTCTCCTCGTACCCCGTTGTCGCGGTGCGTCGGCCCTTTTGTATGCCGTAGGGGCGCTACGCGCGTAGACGACCCCCGTCCCCAGGAGAGTGCGCCATCAACGCGTCCAGCAGCCCTCCGGCCGGAGCGGCGGTCAACAGTCAGGTGACCGCCGTCGAACTCGCCGGGATCACTAAGCGTTTCCCGGGTGTCGTGGCCAACCACGACATCCACCTCACCGTCCGCAAGGGCACCGTCCACGCCCTCGTCGGCGAGAACGGCGCCGGCAAGTCGACGCTCATGAAGATCCTCTACGGCATGCAGAAGCCGGACGAGGGCACCATCGCGATCGACGGCGAGAAGGTGACCTTCCACAGCCCCGCCGACGCCATCGCCCGCGGCATCGGCATGGTGCACCAGCACTTCATGCTCGCCGACAACCTCACCGTCCTCGAGAACGTGGTGCTCGGCAGCGAGAAGCTGTACGGCATCGGCGCCCGCGCCCGCCGCAAGATCAAGGAGATCTCGGAGCGGTACGGCCTCGACGTACGCCCCGACGTCCTGGTCGAGGAGCTCGGTGTCGCCGCCCGCCAGCGCGTGGAGATCCTCAAGGTCCTCTACCGCGGCGCCCGCACGCTGATCCTGGACGAGCCGACGGCCGTGCTCGTGCCGCAGGAGGTGGACGCGCTCTTCGCCAACCTGCGCGAGCTGAGGTCCGAGGGCCTGTCCGTCATCTTCATCTCGCACAAGCTGGGCGAGGTGCTGTCGGTCGCCGACGAGATCACCGTCATCCGGCGCGGTACGACGGTCGGTACGGCGGTCCCCTCCGAGACGACCCCGCGTCAGCTCGCCGAGATGATGGTCGGCAGCGAACTGCCGACGCCCGATACCGCCGAGTCCACCGTCACCGACCGCCCGGTCATCTCGGTCGACAAGCTGCGCCTGGCGGCCCCCGGCGGCAAGGCCCTGCTGGACGACATCAGCTTCACCATCCATGCGGGCGAGGTCCTGGGCATCGCCGGCGTCGAGGGCAACGGCCAGACCGAACTGGTCGACGCGCTCATCGGCCTCAGGCACGCCGACTCCGGCACCATCCGGCTCGCCGAGGAGGAGATCACCGCCTGGCCCACCCGCAAGCGCCGCGAGCAGGGCATCGGCTACATCCCCGAGGACCGCCACCGCCACGGCCTGCTCCTGGAGGCCCCCCTCTGGGAGAACCGCATCCTCGGCCACGTCACCGAGAAGCCCAACGCCAAGGGCGTCTGGCTGGACCCGAAGGCGGCCCAGGAGGACACCCGCCGGATCGTGACGGAGTACGACGTCCGCACCCCGGGCATCGACGTCACCGCCGCCTCCCTCTCCGGCGGCAACCAGCAGAAGCTGATCGTCGGCCGCGAGATGAGCCACAAGCCGCGCTTCCTCATCGCCGCCCACCCCACCCGCGGTGTGGACGTCGGCGCGCAGGCCGCGATCTGGGACCACATCCGTGAGGCCCGCCGCGAGGGCCTGGCCGTGCTGCTGATCTCCGCCGACCTGGACGAGCTGATCGGCCTGTCCGACACCCTGCGCGTGATCTACGACGGCAAGCTGGTCGCGGACGCCGACCCGGCCACCATCACCCCCGAGGAGCTCGGCTCGGCCATGACCGGTGCCGCCACCGGACACCTCGAACACGAAGAACCGCCGGCCGGCGACGAGGACGCGGAAGACGAGGCCCGTTGATGAAGAAGTTCGACAAGGAGCGCGTGCTCCTCGCGGTGGCCGGACCGGTCATCGCGCTCGCCGTGGCCTTCGTGCTGAGCGCGATCGTGCTGGTCGCGTCGGGCAAGAACCCCGTCGAGCCGTTCGCCCTGATGTTCGAGCAGGCGTCGTTCTCCGACATCCAGGTCCTGATCATCAACCAGGCCTCGATGTACTACATCGCCGCCCTCGCGGTCGCCATCGGCTTCCGGATGAACCTGTTCAACATCGGCGTCGACGGCCAGTACCAGCTCGGCGCCATGCTGGCCGCCATCGTCGGCGCCCACCTGAACCTGCCGGCGTTCCTCCAGATCCCGCTGCTGCTGCTGACCGCCGTCTGCACGGGCGCCTTCTGGGCCGGCATCGCCGGTGTCCTCAAGGTCACCCGCGGCGTCAGCGAGGTCGTCGCGACGATCATGCTGAACGCGATCGCGACCTCCGTCATCGCCTACCTGTGGCTGCCGAACGTCTTCGGCGTCAAGGTCGGCAACAACAACACCACCGGCGAGATGCACTCCTCGGGCTGGATCCCCGGCATCGACATGGGCGCGGCCGGCGAGATCTACGGCCTGGTCCTCCTCGCCGTACTCCTCGGCATCGGCTACTGGGTCGTCCTCAACCGCACCCGCTTCGGCTTCGACCTGCGCGCCTCGGGCGCTTCGCAGACCGCCGCCGCGGCCAGCGGTGTCGACCCCCGGCGCATGGTGCTCAGCGCCATGCTGATCTCCGGCGGCATCGCGGGCCTGGCCGGCCTGCCGATCCTGCTCGGCGACACCCACACCTACAGCCTGAACTTCCCCACCGGCATCGGCTTCCTCGGCATCGGCATCGCCCTGCTCGGCCGCAACAGCCCGGTCGGCATCGCGTTCGCCGCCCTGCTGTGGGCCTGGCTCGACAAGGCCTCGCCCGAGCTGGACTTCCACGGCTACGACAAGGAGATCGCGGTCATCATGCAGGGCCTGATCGTCCTCTCGGTCGTCGTCTCCTACGAGGCCGTCCGCGAGTGGGGCCTGCGCCGCCAGCAGCGCCGCGTCGGCGCCGAACTGGCCGCCGGACACGTCCTCGGCAACAACGACACCACGAAGGAGGTGGCTGGCCGATGACCACCCCGCAGACGACCGCGACCGACGTCAACCAGCCCACGCTGCAGCCCGCGGCGCCCACCGGCCGCCGCCTCTCCGTACAGACGTTGCTCCTGGTCATCGCCGGAGCCCTGGCGCTGACCTCGATCGTGCGCATCATCACCGGCGCCGACGGCATCACCAACGTCAGCCAGATGTCCACCGCGCTCCAGCTCGCCGTCCCGATCGGCCTGGCCGGTCTGGGCGGCCTGTGGGCCGAGCGCGCGGGCGTCGTCAACATCGGCCTCGAGGGCATGATGATCCTCGGCACCTGGTTCGGCGCCTGGGCCGGATTCCAGTGGGGCCCGTGGACCGGTGTCCTGGTCGGCATCCTCGGCGGCGCGATCGGCGGCCTGCTGCACGCCTTCGTCACCGTCACCTTCAACGTCAACCACATCGTCTCCGGTGTGGCCATCAACATCCTCGCCCTCGGCGCCACCCGCTACCTCGCGCCCCTCGCCTTCGAGGGCCACCCGGGCGGCTCCGCCAAGCAGTCCCCGGCGGTCGAATCCCTGGGCAACTTCACGGTCCCCGGCCTGTCCGACGCACTCCGGGACCTCAACGCCAAGGGCTGGTTCTTCGTCTCCGACATCGCGGGCCTGCTCGGCGGCCTGGTCACCAACGTCTCCTGGCTGACCCTGATCGCCGTCGCGCTCATCCCCGCCACCTGGTGGATCCTGTGGCGCACCGCGTTCGGCCTGCGCCTGCGCTCCTGCGGCGAGAACCCGGTCGCGGCCGAGTCCCTCGGCGTGAACGTCTACAAGTACAAGTACCTGGCCGTGGTCATCTCCGGCGGTCTGGCCGGCCTCGGCGGCGTCTTCCTCTCCATCGTCGCCAACCCCTTCTACCTGGAGGGCCAGGTCAGCGGCCGCGGCTTCATCGGCCTCGCCGCGATGATCTTCGGCAACTGGATGCCGGGCGGACTCGCCCTCGGCGCCGGCCTGTTCGGCTACACCGACAGCCTCAACCTGCGCGGCGGCTCGGCCAACGTGCACGCGCTGTTGCTGCTCGGCGCCCTGCTGCTGATCATCGGCGCGATCTGGCTGGTGATCCGCAAGAAGTACGTCCCGGCCGTGATCACCCTGGTCGCCGGCGCCCTGGTGTTCGCCTGGTACGCGGGCACCAACGAGGTCCCGAACCAGGTCGTCTCCGCCACGCCGTACGTCGTCACCCTGGTCGTCCTCGCCCTGTCCGCGCAGCGCCTGCGCATGCCGAAGGCGAACGGCCTGCCGTACCGGAAGGGACAGGGCAAGTGACCACCGCGGTCGACTGGGAGCGGCTGCGCGAGGTGGCCCGGGAGGCGATGTCCCGGGCGTACGCCCCGTACTCCGGCTACCCCGTCGGCGTGGCGGCGCTCGTCGACGACGGCCGCATCGTCTCCGGCTGCAACGTCGAGAACGCGTCGTACGGCCTCGGCCTGTGCGCCGAGTGCGGCCTGGTGTCGGAACTGCAGAACACCGGCGGCGGCCGCCTGACCCACTTCACCTGCGTGGACGGCAACGGCGAGATCCTCGTCCCCTGCGGCCGCTGCCGCCAGCTGCTGTACGAGTTCGGCGGCCCGGACCTCCTCCTGGAGACCCCGGCGGGAATCCTGCCGCTGTCGGAGATGCTGCCCCAGGCCTTCGGGCCGGGCCATCTCACCAAGTGACTCCCGTGCGGCCCCTCTGAGTTGCTCAGGGGGGCCGCACACTTCTGGAACCCTGGAAGGAAAGCCATGGCCATGGACGCCATCTCCGTCATCCGCACCAAGCGGGACCGCGGTGAACTCAGCGACGAGCAGATCGACTGGGTCATCGACGCGTACACCCGCGGGGAGGTGGCCGACGAGCAGATGTCGGCCCTCGCGATGGCCATCCTCCTCAACGGCATGAACCGCCGCGAGATCGCCCGCTGGACCGCCGCGATGATCGCCTCCGGCGAGCGCATGGACTTCTCGTCCCTGTCCCGACCGACGGCCGACAAGCACTCCACGGGCGGCGTCGGCGACAAGATCACGCTGCCGCTGGCACCGCTGGTGGCGGCGTGTGGTGCCGCCGTCCCGCAGCTGTCGGGCCGGGGGCTGGGCCACACCGGCGGCACCCTGGACAAGCTGGAGTCGATCCCCGGCTGGCGCGCCCTGCTGTCCAACGAGGAGATGCTCTCCGTCCTGGACAACGTGGGCGCGGTGATCTGCGCGGCGGGCGACGGCCTGGCCCCCGCCGACAAGAAGCTGTACGCCCTGAGGGACGTCACCGGCACGGTCGAGGCGATCCCGCTGATCGCCTCCTCGATCATGTCGAAGAAGATCGCGGAAGGTACGGGCTCCCTGGTCCTGGACGTGAAGGTGGGCACCGGCGCCTTCATGAAGACGATCGAGGACGCGCGGGAACTGGCCTCGACGATGGTCGGCCTGGGCACGGACCACGGCGTGAAGACGGTCGCGCTGCTCACGGACATGTCGACCCCGCTCGGCCGCACGGCGGGCAACGCCCTGGAGGTCCGCGAGTCGGTGGAGGTCCTGGCGGGCGGCGGCCCGGCGGACGTCGTGGAACTGACGCTGGCCCTGGCCCGCGAAATGCTGGACGCGGCGGGCGTGAAGGCCGCCGACCCCGCCAAGGCCCTGGCCGACGGCTCCGCGATGGACGTCTGGCGCCGCATGATCGCCGCGCAGGGCGGCGACCCGGACGCCGAACTGCCCACCTCGCGCGAACAGCACGTCGTCAAGGCCCCGGCGTCGGGCGTCCTGACCCGCCTCGACGCCTACGACATCGGCATCGCCGCCTGGCGCCTCGGCGCGGGCCGGGCCCGCAAGGAGGACCCGGTGCAGGCCGCGGCGGGCGTCGAGATGCACGCCAAGCCGGGCGACACGGTGACGGCGGGCCAGCCCCTGCTGACCCTCCACACGGACACCCCCGAGCGGTTCGCGTACGCGCTGCAGGCGGTGGAGGGCTCCTACGACATCGCCGCCCCGGGCACGGACTTCACACCGTCGCCGGTGGTGCTGGAACGTATCGCCTGACCTGGGGTTTGTTCCTTTCGAGTGAACGGGATCGGTGGACCGGCACCGGTCCCGTTCGGCATGCTGGACTCGGTGACGCACCGATAGGAGACCGCCATGAGCGCACTCACCGTCAGCCAGGACCCCGAACAGAGCTGGGACGACCTCGTCCGGTTCTGGGAGGAGATGGAGTGGCCTGAGGGCAGCAAGGTGGAGATCATCGAGGGGATCATCACCGTGTCACCTGCTCCCGCGTTTCGTCACAATCTGATCGCGGCCCGTATCCAGCGTCGCCTCTACTCCGTGATCCCCGACGACTGGGAGATCTTCCAGACGCTGGCCATCGCCGTACCGTCGCGTCTGGGCATGCTCATCCCTGACCTCGTCGTGGCGCCCGTGCGGGAGGACACCGACACGGACACTCACATCCCGGCCGGCCTCGCCGAACTCGTCGTCGAGGTGACCTCCAAGTCCAACGCCCGCCACGACCGCATCAGCAAGCCCGCCGCCTACGCCACCGCCGGCATCCCGCTCTACCTCCTCGTCGACCGCTGGGCCCCCGACGGTCCCACCACTACCCTCTACGGGGAACCGAAGGGCGACGTCTACCGCCCCCTGAGCACCGCCAAGTTCGGCGAGCCCATCAAGCTGCCCGATCCCTTCGATCTCGTCATCGACACCAGCGAGTTCCCCGAGCCCTGAGTCACCCGAGCAGCGCCGCCACCACCACCAGAACCGGCACCGACACCACCGTCGACAACAGAATCGCCTCCCTGGCCAGCACCTCGCCCACCCGGTAACTGCTCGCGTACGTGAACAGGTTCTGCGCCGCAGGCAGGGACGACGTCACCACCACGTCCAGCAGCGCCGCACCCCGCAGCCCGAACACCCCCGCCGCCAGCGCCCAGGCGACCACGGGCTGGACGAACGACTTCAGGAAGACGGCGAGCAGCACAGGGGCCCGCTCGGCACCGCGCAGCGGAAGTGTGCTGCCCCGCAGCGAGATGCCGAAGGCCAGCAGCACCGCCGGGACCGACATGTTGCCGATCAGTGTCAGCGGGTCCATCAGGGGACCCGGGACATGGACACCGGCCGCCGACACCGCCACCCCGGCCAGCGATCCCACCGCGATGGGATTGCGCAGTGGGGTCAGCAGCCGCTGCCACAAGGGCCGCTTCTCCCCACCACCCGCGAGGTCCAGGATCGTCAGCGCCACCGGCGTGACCCCGACGAGCTGGAACAGCAGCACCGGCGCCACCAGCGACGCGTCCCCCAGCACATACACCGCGATCGGGATCCCGAGGTTGCCCGAGTTGACGTAACTGGAGCACAGGGCACCGATCGTCGTACGACCCACACCCCAGCGGCGTACGACACCCACCGCCACGAACACACCGGCCGCCGCCGCGGTGCTCATCGCCGTGACCAGGAGCCGGTTGGAGAAGATCAACGACAGGTCGGCCCGGGCGAGCGTGGTGAACAGCAGGGCAGGGGACGCGACGTGGACGCCAGCCTGGTCAGGACCTCACGGCCCTGATCGCCCAGGTGCCCGCGTCTGCCGATCGCATAGCCGACGGCGATCACGACGGCGATGACCGCGAACCCGCTCAGCACCCCCTGCACGACGGCTCCTCACCGGCGAAGAGAGCATCGGAACCGGCGAAGAGAGCATCGGAGGGCGCGGCAGGGGCAGATGCATGGGGCATACAGCCAACCCTCCGGGGGAGGACATGCCCCGGTCAATGTGATCCTCGTGGCGCCGATCTCCCAGGCAGCCGCGATGAGTTACGTCCGCCCGCCCGGTCTACCGATCGTGGACGCGATGACACCCCCCGTGCTCGTGCTGGCCGGCCCGGTCACCCGGGACGAGGTGAGAGAGCTGAGTGACCAGGTGCAGTCGCTGCTGCGGACCAGCGGTGCCGGGGTCGTCGTGTGCGACGTCGCAGGGCTGGGGCCGCCGGGACTGGGCTCCGTGGACCTGCTGGCGCGGCTGCAGCTCGCCGCCCGCCGCGCCCGGGGCCGGATCCGGCTGCGCGACCCCGACCCGGGCCTACACGCCCTCCTGAACCTGGTCGGCCTCCGCTTCGAGGTGGAGGGGCAGCCCGAACAGCGGGAACCAGCGCTTGGTGTCGAGGAAGCAGTGGAACCCGGTGATCCGGCCGTCTGAGATCTCCAGCACCTGGACCGCCCACGGGGTGAAACCGCCCGCCTCCGGGTCCGGCTTGTACTGGGCGAAGCCCGGCAGCCCGTTGACCTGCACCGGCACCAGCCGGGACCCCGCGCAGGGCGCGCCCAGCGTCGTCATGAAGCCGGTGATGTCCTCCACGCCGGTCAGCCACAGGTCGAACGGCGGCATCGTCATGATGGCGTCCTCGTGCAGCAGCGTGGTCAGCGCCGTCATGTCGTAGCCCTCGAAGGCCGCGACATACCGCTCGAGCAGCTTCTGCTGCTCCTCGTCCAGCGGGTCGGAGACGGCCGCGTCGGCGCCCGGCTCCTGCTGCTCGGCCAGGGTCGCGCGGGCCCGCTGGAGCGCGCTGTTGACCGACGCGACCGAGGTGCCGAGCAGCTCGGCGACCTCGCTCGCCTTCCAGGCCAGCACCTCGCGCAGGATCAGCACCGCCCGCTGTTTGGCCGGCAGCTTCTGCAGGGCGGCCATGAAGGCGAGCCGCACGGACTCCTTGGCGACCGCGGCCTCCGCCGGGTCCTCGATGGTGGGCAGCACGCGGGCGTCGGGCATGGGCTCCAGCCAGGTGTTGTCCGGGCGGGGGGAGAGGGCCGCCCGGGCGAGCGGGGTCGACTCGGTCAGGTCCATGGGCCTGGCGCGCTTGTTGCTCGCGGTCAGCATGTCCAGGCAGACGTTCGTCGCGATGCGGTAGAGCCAGGAACGGAGGCTGGAGCGGCCCTCGAACTTGTCGTAGCTGCGCCATGCCCGGACCATCGTGTCCTGCACCGCGTCCTCGGCCTCGAAGGAGGAGCCGAGCATGCGGTAGCAGTACCCGGTCAGTTCGACCCGGTGTGCCTCCAGCCTGGCATCCAGGTCCGTCGTGGTCGCCGTGCCGTTCGTCATCGTCCACCCACCCCTGTGGCATTCCTGTCGCGCACCTTCGCGCCCAGCACTTCGGAAGCTACCGCAGCCCACTGACAACGGCCTGCCGAGTGAACGAAGGGGCAGGTCAGGGGCGGTTGCCTGATGCGATGCGCGGCTGAGCGGCGTGCGCAGCAAGACGGACGCACCCGCAGTCGCGTACCCCGACCCACCCACCGAACAGGGGGCGCTGCACCGGCCCCCACCGAAGCCGCACAGGCCGCCGCAGGCATCCCAGCCCCACGCGACGGCCACCGGACGATGCGGACGAGCGGACGACCCGGAACGATCAAACCGCCGCCGGTCGCCGCTGCGCCCGCGCCGCCCGCGTCCCGAAAACCGTGATCGTCACGACCCCGGCCACCGCCAGCAGTCCGACTCCCACCGTCCCGGCCCAGCCCCCGGCGTGGAAGGCCACCGCACCGGCCGTGCTGCCCGCGCTCGAGCCGATGTAGTACGCGGACTGGTACAGCGCCGACGCCTGCGCGCGACCACGCGTCGCCGTCTTGCTGACCGCCGAGGACGCCACCGCGTGCCCCGCGAAGAAGCCCGCCGTGATCAGGACCAGGCCCAGCAGCACCGACACGAGCGACCCCGTGAGGGACAGCAGCAGGCCCGCCGCCGTCGTACCGCCGGCCGCGTACAGCGCCCCGCGCCGGCCCAGTCGGCCGACCAGCCGCCCCGCCGTCGACGCCGACACCGTACCGACCAGGTACACCAGGAAGACCGAGCCGATAATGCCCTGCGGCAGCCCGAACGGCGCATCGGCCAGGCGGTAGCCGATCACCGTGTACACGCCGCCGAACACCGTCATGAACAGCGCACCGATCGCGTACAGCCGGCACAGCAGCGGGTCGGACAGATGACCCCGAACCGTCCCCACCAGCACCCGCGGCCGCAGCGACCCCGGCCTGAAGTGCCGCGGCGCCGGCAGCAGCAGCCGGAACGCCACCGCGCACGCCACCGCGATCACGCCGATCGTGCCGACGGCGACCCGCCAGCCCCACTCCTGCGCGACCCAGCCGGTGATCACCCGGCCGCTCATCCCGCCCACACTGTTGCCCGCGACGAACAGCCCGATCGCGGTGACCAGCGCCTTCGGGGTGACCTCCTCCGCGAGGTACGCCGTCGCCGACGCGGGCACTCCGGCCAGCGCCGCGCCCTGGAGCGCCCGCAGCGCCACCAGCGCGGTCAGCGAGGGCGCGAAGGGGACCAGCAGCCCGACCGTCACCGCGACCGCCAGCGACACCGTCATGACCGTTCGCCGCCCGAAACGCTCCGACAGCGCGCTCATGGGAAGGACGAACAGCGCCAGCCCACCCGTCGCGGCGGCCACCGTCCAGCTCGCGTCGCTCGCCGTCACCCCGAACTCCCCGGAGATCAGCGGCAGCAGGGCCTGCGTGGAGTACAGCAGCGCGAAGGTCCCGACACCCGCGAGGAAGAGGGCGAGGCTCATCCGGCGGTAGCCGGGGCCGCCCGGGCTCATACGGGAGTCGGCAACAGGAACAACGGCATCGGCGCCCACGGTGGTGGACGCCTCGGTACTGGCGGGAGACATGCCTCGAAAGTACGTACGCCCGCACTCATCCGTCCAATGCATAGAGCTGTCATAATCGTTCCCATGGCGCATCAGCAGAGGTCACAGGGTCACCTGTCACCATCCAGTGACACACAAGACATGGCAGAGATGACGAGGCTGCTCGCGCCCCGCCTCGCGTACTTCGCCGGCGTCGCCCGCACCGAGCACGTCACGCGCGCCGCGCAGGAGATGAACGTCCCGCAGTCCACGCTCTCCCGCGCCATGGTCCGCCTCGAACAGGACCTGGGCGTCGACCTGTTCGCCCGCCACGGCCGTACGGTGTCCCTCACCCCCGCGGGCCGCACCTTCCTCGCGTCCGTCGAGCGCGCCCTCGCCGAGATCGAGCGGGCGGCCGACGAGGTGCGCGCGGACGCCGACCCGGCCACCGGCAAGGTCGCCTTCGGGTTTCTCCACACCATGGGCGCCGAGACCGTGCCTGGCCTGATCCAGGCGTTCCGCGCCGACCACCCCCGCGTCCGCTTCAGCCTCGTGCAGAACTACGGCGAGGCGATGATCGAGCGCCTGCGCGCCGGTGAGCTGGACCTGTGCCTGACCTCGCCGGTCCCCGACGCCCCCGACCTCGTCGCCCGCCGCCTCGACGAGCAGAAACTCCGTCTCGTCGTCCCCGCCGACCACCGCCTGGCCACCCGCAGACGCATCCGCCTGGCCGAGGCCGCCGACGAAACCTTCGTCACCCTGGAACCCGGCTACGGCCTCCGCCGCATCACCGACGACCTGTGCATGGAGGCCGGCTTCAAGCCCCGCGTCGCCTTCGAGGGCGAGGAGGCGGAGACACTGCGGGGCCTGGTGGCGGCGGGGCTCGGGGTCGCCCTCCTGCCCCCGCCCGCCGTACCCCGCCCGGGCGTCGTGGAGCTCACGGTCACCGCGCCGCGCGCGGCCCGCGAGATCGGCGTCGCCTGGCTGGAGGGCCGCCCGGACACACCCCCGGTGGCGGCGTTCAAGAAGTTCCTGCTCTCCAGAAGAGGCAACCTGCTGCCGACCTGAAGGGGCGCCGAGGAACTGCGCGACCAACCACAAACAGCTCGCGCCCCGAAGGCAACCGGAAGCCCCACGGCGCTACCGCCGCAACGCTCCCGAGAACAACCGGAAGCCTCACGGCGCTACCGCCGCAACGACCTCCCGAACCCCGCCGCGAGCGGCATCCGCAACCCCAACGGCGGCGGCGCGGCAAACGCATCCTGCACGGGCCGAGAGAAGGCCCGCCCGAACAACACCCCCATCACGAAGTCCTCGGCCAGCGCCAGGACTTCGTCCCGGTACTGCTGCAACCCGTGCCCGTCGGTGTGCACTTCGAACCGGCACACCTCCCGGTTCGCCTTCTTCGCCCGCGCCGCCAGCCGGAACGACAGTTCGGGATCGGTCCGTTCGTCGTTCGTGCCGTGCACGATCAGCACTCGCCGACCGGCGAGCTGTTTCACCGGTTCGGGTGGTGCGGCCACGTCCTCCTCGGGCAGCCAAGGGGCAAGCGCCAGCACGGAGTTGACGGCCTCGTGGCCGCCCGCGTGCAGCGCGGCCCGGCCGCCCATGCCGATGCCGGCGAGGCAGACGGGGACGTCTCCGTAGCGCCGTACGACCTCGTCGGCGGCCCAGGACGCGTCGCGCGCCAGGTGTGCCTCGCTGCCGTTCCAGCCGCGGTAGCGGTAGTGCACCACGTGGACGGCGAGACCCTCGTCCCGGCCCGCGCGGGCCAGACGGCGTCCCAGCGCGCGCACGGACGCGGTCGCCATCATCGGGGACGGTCTGCGGCTGGAGACCTCCTCGCCGCCGGGGAGCAGCAGCACCGCTCCGCTGACCGCCGCCGGCTCCGGGCCGAGCGTCCTCCCCAGCCGGGCCCTGCGAACCGGCGTCGCTTGCTGTGCCATGACAGAACAGTGTCAGAAGTGCGGGTGTACTCCACCCCTACGCGGGGTCACCGTTACGTATCGACGGAAAAGTACAGGGGCCGGAAGAGAGCGATCTACGCGCGTAGGAGTTAGAGTGCGGAGATGACGAGCCAGACCACCGCGAAGACCCCGACGCCGGACCAGATCCGCCGGGCACCCAAGGTTCTGCTGCACGACCACCTCGACGGCGGGCTGCGCCCCGCCACGATCGTCGAACTCGCCCGCGCCACGGGCTACTCCCAGCTCCCCGATACCGACCCCGGCCGGCTCGCCGTCTGGTTCCGCGAGGCCGCCGACTCCGGGTCCCTGGAGCGGTACCTGGAGACCTTCTCCCACACCGTCGGCGTCATGCAGACCCGCGACGCCCTGGTGCGGGTCGCCGCAGAGTGCGCCGAGGACCTCGCCGAGGACGGCGTCGTCTACGCCGAGGTCCGGTACGCCCCCGAGCAGCACCTCGAAGGCGGGCTGACCCTGGAAGAGGTCGTCGAGGCCGTCAACGAGGGCTTCCGGGAGGGGGAGCGGCGCGCGAAGGCGAACGGCCACCGCATCCGCGTCGGCGCCTTGCTCACCGCCATGCGGCACGCCGCCCGCGCCCTGGAGATCGCCGAACTCGCCAACCGCTACCGCGACCTGGGCGTCGTCGGCTTCGACATCGCGGGCGCCGAGGCCGGCTACCCGCCCACCCGGCACCTGGACGCCTTCGAGTACCTCAAGCGCGAGAACAACCACTTCACCATCCACGCCGGCGAGGCCTTCGGGCTGCCGTCCATCTGGCAGGCCCTGCAGTGGTGCGGCGCCGACCGGCTCGGGCACGGGGTGCGCATCATCGACGACATCCAGGTCCACGAGGACGGCACGGTCAAGCTCGGGCGGCTGGCCTCGTACGTCCGGGACAAGCGCATCCCGCTGGAGCTGTGCCCGAGCTCCAACCTGCAGACCGGGGCGGCCTCCTCGTACGCCGAGCACCCCATCGGCCTGCTGCGCCGCCTGCACTTCCGCGCGACCGTCAACACGGACAACCGCCTCATGTCCCACACCAGCATGAGCCGGGAATTCGAGCACCTTGTCGAGGCCTTCGGTTACACACTCGACGACCTGCAGTGGTTCTCCGTCAATGCGATGAAATCAGCGTTCATTCCATTCGATGAACGCCTGGCGATGATCAATGACGTGATCAAGCCGGGATATGCCGAGCTGAAGTCCGAATGGCTGTTCCAGCAGACCGCGTCCACCAGCGATTCTGCTGATTCGAAGGGCTGAGCCGGGTTCGGGGAATGCGGGCGGCGTTCACCATCCGTCCGCATTTCGATGTTTGCGGCGCGCGGCCACGCGTGTCTACGGTCGCTGGACCGCTCACACCCCCGTCATCCCATTCCAAGTCATTTCGAGGACGCATTTCATGAAGCAGTCTGCTGCCAAGACCCTCGGTGTCGCCGCTCTCGGTGCCGCCTTCGCCGCCGCCGGTGCGGGTGCCGCGAACGCGGCCCCGGCCCTGCCGGACGCCGGCCAGACGCTGGAGACCGTGAACAAGACGCTGCCGGCGGAGCAGGCCGCCCAGGTGCTGCCGGGTGCGGGTGGCGTGCTGGAGCAGGGGCAGCACGCGGCCGCCCCGGCTCTGGAGACCGCGCAGCCGATCGCCCAGCAGCTGGGCGAGCAGCAGCTGCCCCAGGGCCCGACCGAGCCGGTCGCCGGGCTGCTCGGCGGCATGCCGGTGCAGGGGGTGCCCGCGCAGGGCACGCCGGTGAACGGAATCCCGCTCGGCTGAGCCACGCGACTGCGGACACGCACGCGATGGGGCGCGCTCCCGGATCCGGGAGCGCGCCCCATCGCGCGCGTGCGTCAGGCACTCACCAGGCCGTGCGTGCCTTGTCCTCTGACGGCAGGAAGATCCACAGCGCGATGTAGAGCAGGAACTGCGGGCCGGGCAGCAGGCACGACAGCAGGAAGATCACCCGCATCGTCGTCGCGGAGGTGCCGAAGCGCCGTGCCAGCGCGGCACATACTCCGCCGATCATGCGGCCGTCGGTGGGGCGGGCGAGGCGGGACATGTGCGGCTCCTTCGTGTTTGTGGCTCGTTCGCGAGGCGTCGGTGCGAGGCGTCCGGTTCTGGCTGCCTCGTTCCGGCTCCTCGTCTGCACTCCACGTTACGGAGACGAAGGGGGCAAAGCATCACTCCACGGGGCGATCCCGACCCTGGGAATCGTCGGGGTGCGACCCTGAGCCGGCTCCTCCTGGACTACGACCGTGCGGATCCGGCGCTCGGCCCGGCGGCGCAGCCACGAGCGGCCCGCGGGGACGACGGCGAGGTGGGCGAGAGCCACACCCACGGTGTTGAGGAGCAGCGAGTCGACGTCCACGACCTGACCGGGCACCCCGGTCTGCAACAGCTCGATGCCCAGCGACAGCAGGGCGCCCGCGGCGACGGTCCGGGCCAGGGAGCCCAGCCGCGAGACGGCCAGCCGGCCGCCCGCCATCGGCAGCAGCACACCCAGCGGCGCCAGCAGGGCGAGCCCCTCGCCGATCCGGCGGGCCGCCTCGGGCCAACCCAGCGCGAGGTCGGCACGGATCCCGGCGAACGGACGCAGGTTGGCGGGCATCACCCAGGGGACGTCCAGTGGTCGCAGCGTGAGCCAGGCGACGAACGCGAGGTGTGCGACGAGGAGGGAACCTCCTGTCACACGGATGCGGATCGCGGCGCTGCCGCCGATGGAGCCTTGACGCTGCACGACCCCCTAGACGCGGCCTTCGGCACGATCGGTTCCGGGTTGTCACCCGGTACCGGGGTGAGGCATGCGCCACAGCGGGCGTCAGCCGCCCATGACCTCCGTCGACGGCGGTTCCTTGCTGCCGGGCCGGGCACGGACCTCGTCGGTGCACTCGTAGCGGCGCGGCGGTTCGGCGCCGGGTCCGCCAAGGATCACGGACCCGTCGCCCTCGGCGGCCGCCGAGTCGGAGAAGGTGCAGACGAGCTGGGCGAGCGCGTACGAGGTGAGCGCGCCCGGCGCGCTGCTCAGCCGCAGCGTGTCGTCCGGGTCACCGGGGCGCGGTCCGCTCACGGTCATGCCGCCGCGGACGTTCGTGGTGTACCCGGCCTCCTTCTCGGCGGCCGACTGCGGCGCCGAGAGCTGGTCGAGCAGCCCCTGCGCCACCAGCACGCGCCGCTCGGAGTCCGCCGTGCCGTCCGGGACCCGCACGGTCCGGTCGACGGCCACGAGCGAGGAGCCGCACAGCAGGAACACCCGCACCGGCAGACCGCGCGCGGTCTGCGTCGACACCTCCGGCTCGGCGAGCGAGCAGCGCACCCGTGACGGCGCCGGCCCGAAGTCCGTCGGCACCTCGGTCGCCCGGATCCCGCACCCGGCGAGCAGCACGGCGAGGGCGGGGACGGCCAGCAACCGCGGCAGACGTCGTATGTTCATCAGGCGTCCCCCTTCGAGCCCTCGCCCTTGCTCTGGTCGGTGCTGCCGCCCTTGCCGTTCTGCGTGCCCTCGGGCTGCTCGGTCAGCGTCGAGGTGTCCCGTGGCAGCCGCAGTGTGAACTCCGCGCCGCCCTCGGGACAGTTGGCGGCGGTGAGCTCGCCGCCGTGGATGTGCGCGTTCTCCAGGGCGATGGACAGGCCGAGGCCGCTGCCCTCGGAGCGCGGCCGGGAAGCGCTCGCCTTGTAGAACCGGTCGAAGACGTGCGGCAGGACGTCCTCGGGGATGCCCGGCCCGTGGTCCCGCACCTGGATGACGACCTCGCTGTCCTCCTCGCGCACGGACACCCGCACCGGGGAGCCGCCGTGCTTGAGCGCGTTGCCGATGAGGTTGGCCAGGATCACGTCCAGGCGGCGCGGGTCGAGACGGGCGTGGATGCCGCGCTCGGCGTCCAGCTCGACCGCGTCCAGCCAGGCACGGGCGTCGATGCACGCGGTGATCTGGTCGGCGATGTCGACGTCGTCCAGCACGAGCCGGGCGGTGCCCGCGTCGAAGCGGGTGACCTCCATCAAGTTCTCGACCAGGTCGTTCAGCCGCCGCGTCTCACTGACCACGAGCCGTACGGCCGGCTCGATCATCGGGTCGATGCCGCCGCCCTCGGACTCCAGCTCCTCCTCCAGCACCTCGGTCACGGCGGTGATGGCGGTCAGCGGCGTCCGCAGCTCATGACTCATGTCCGCGACGAAACGCCGGGACGCCTCGTCGCGCGCGGCCATGTCGGCGACCCGTTTCTCCAGCGCCTCGGCCGCGTTGTTGAACGTCCGCGACAGATCGGCCAGTTCGTCGGTGCCGGACACCCGCAGCCGGGTGTCGAGCTTGCCCTCGCCGAGCCGCCGGGCGGCCACCCCGAGCCGCTGCACCGGCTTCAGCACGGTCGTCGCGGCGGCCTGCGCGAGCAGCGCCGAACCGATCAGCGCGAGCCCCGTGGCGATCCCCAGCGACCAGGCCAGCGAGTTGAGGTCCTTCGCCTCCGGCTCCAGCGACTTGAGCATGTAGCCGGTCGGGCCGCCGCCGATCACCCGCGTCCCGGCCACCAGGTACGGGGTGTCGTCCTCGACGATCCGCTGCCAGTACAGGTGGTACGCGTGCTTGTTGGCCGAGGTGACCTTCTGCCGCTTGTTCACCGCCTCGCGCAGCGACTCGGGCACGTCCCGCAGCGCGAAGCCGTTCAGCCCGCCGGAGCTGCCGTACACGGTCCTGCCCTCGGCGTTCTCCGCGACCAGCAGCACGCTGAAACGCTGGCTGCTGCCCGCCATCTGCCCCGCGGTGTGCTGCAGCTCGTCCTGCGTCGGGTTCTGCGGCAGCGCGCCCGCGCGGTTCTGCATCTCCTGCTCGAAGTCGCGCAGCACGGCGTCCTGGGTGCGGGTGAGCACGGCCTCGCGGTTGAGCCAGTACGCGATCCCGGACGCGGAGACGGCGGCCGTCAGCGCCACCAGCCCGAAGACGACGACCAGCCTGAGGCGCAGGCTGGTGAAACGCAGCCGCGACTGAACCTTCTTGCGCGCCGCGGCCCAGCCGCGGGTCCCCCCTTGGTGCTCCTGGGTCACTGAGGCGGATCCAGCCGGTAGCCGACACCGCGCACGGTACGGATCAGCGTCGGGGACGACGGCACGTCCTCGACCTTGGCGCGCAGCCGCTGGACACACGCGTCCACCAGCCGCGAGTCACCGAGGTAGTCGTGCTCCCACACCAGCCGCAGCAGCTGCTGCCGCGACAGCGCCTGCCCCGGCCGCCGGCTCAGCTCCAGCAGCAGCCGCAGCTCGGTCGGCGTGAGCTGGAGATCCTGGCCGTTCTTGGTCACGGTCATCGCCGAGCGGTCGATGACGAGGCTGCCGAACGTCGCCGAGTCGCTGGACTCCCGCTCCCCGCGCCGCAGCACCGCCCGGATCCGGGCGTCGAGCACCCGGCCCTGCACCGGTTTGACGACGTAGTCGTCGGCGCCGGACTCCAGACCGACGACGACGTCGATGTCGTCGCTGCGCGCGGTCAGCAGGATGATCGGCAGCTGGTCGGTGCGCCGGATGCGCCGGCACACCTCGAAACCGTCGATGCCGGGCAGCATCACGTCCAGCACGATCAGATCCGGCCGCTGCTCGCGCAGCAGCTTCAGACCGTCCTCACCGCTGGCAGCGGTCGCCACCCGGTGTCCCTGGCGCGTCAGAGAGAGCTCCAGGGCCGTCCGGATGGCGTCGTCGTCCTCGATCAGCAACAGGGAAGGCACGGGCTCATTCTGGCCCATGGAGGGCTCGCTGTTCGACCTGTGGTCCGAGATGGTGCGGGCCGGCCCCTGTGACAGCTCTGTGACAGTCGGCGGACACGGCCATGAAGTCGCCCCGGCAAGCTTTTCGGCACAGGCAAGACAGCAGAACGACAGCAAGACCGAACACCGGTAAGTCCACGACGGGGGGCGCGAGATGAACACGCTGCACGGCACCAGCACCAGCGCAGTGGTCACGCGTCTGCACGACGTGCACCGGGGTAATGAGAAGTCCGGTGTCGTTGGGGGCACCTCCCTGCTCGAGCGAAGCCGAGAGCTTGGGGGAGGGCGGGGGTGCGCTCGCGGCGCCGGGCGTCAGCACACCGCCTACATGACGGTGGTTGACGCATCCACGGGGGAAACGCACGGGGGAGCCGCGTACGGGGAGGCCTCGGGGGAGCGCCGCAGCCTGTCGGAGGCGGAGTTCACCGCCTACGTCCAGGAGCGCCGCGCCTCCCTGTACGCCACCGCCTACCACCTCACCGGCGACCGCTTCGAGGCCGAGGACCTGCTGCAGAGCGCGCTGTTCTCGACGTACAAGGCGTGGGACCGGATCAGTGACAAGGCGGCGGTCGGCGGATACCTCCGCCGCACCATGACCAACCTGCACATCAGCGCCTGGCGGCGTCGCAAGCTCAACGAGTACCCGACCGAGGAACTGCCGGAGACGCCCGGCGACACGGACGCGATGCGCGGCACCGAGCTGCGCGCGGTCCTGTGGCAGGCGCTGGCCCGGCTGCCCGAGCTCCAGCGCACCATGCTGGTCCTGCGCTACTACGAGGGCCGCACGGACCCGGAGATCGCGGAGATCCTCGACATCAGTGTCGGCACGGTGAAGTCCAGCATCTGGCGGTCGCTCCGCCGGCTGCGCGAGGACGAGGTCCTCAGCTTCGGCCGTGACGAGGAGGACGCCTTCGGCGAGTTGGTCGCCTGAAGGTCCGGGGGAAGCAAAAAAATAGGGCTCCGGGTGTATCACGGGGGAGGTACCGGGGTCTGCATAACAGGGTCCCGGTATCCGGGGCCCTGGGGGGAGCACGGGGGAAGCACCACAGGGGGGATCACGGGGGAACCACGGGGGAGCGGGACTGGAGGGCCGGGGGGTCCGTCCAGTCCCGCTTTTTCGTCGCCCCTCTTCGTAGCTCTTCGAGGTTTCGTAGCCCTTCGATGTCCTTCGTTTGTCGCGCGTACGTCCGTCAGACCGCCGTACGCGCCGTCACGCACCGCCCCGCCGCCGCGGCCGCCAGGCGGCCCATCGCCTCGTCCCGGTCGCAGGCGTGGGCGCCGAGTGCCGTCTGGCGGGCGATGATCGCGCGCTCCTGCCGCATCAGGCGCCAGCCGCGGCGCAGCAGGAACGGCACCGACTTGCGGCCCTCCCTGAGGTCCCGCACGAAGCGGCGGCGGAAGGTCTTCACCGGGCCGCGGCTCAGGCACAGGGCGTCGGCCAGGACGCCGAGCTCCCGGCAGCGTGTGACGATCTCCGCGGCGAAGATGCCCTCCGCGATGAACAGCGGGGTCCGCCCGATCTCCACCGTTTCCTCGCCGGTGCGGGCGCTGAGGGCGATGTCGTAGACGGGGACGTTCGTACGGCCCGTGCGGCACAGCTCCGTGATGGCGGCGACGGCCGTGTCCGCGTCCCAGGAGCCCGGGTGGTCCCAGTCGATGTCGGAGCTCCCCGCCACCAGTGGAAGGGTCGGGTCGTCGCCCTCCTTGTAGAAGTCGTCGAGCCGCAGCACCGGGAGGCCGGAGCGGGCCGCGAGGAGGGACTTGCCGGAGCCGGAGGGGCCGCAGAGCAGCACGACTCGCGTCGGTATGGGCGGTTGGGAACTCACGGGACACCAGTGTGAGGCATCGATCGGCCGCCGTACGACCCTGCGGGTCGGCTTTGAAGCGCGCATCACACCTCAACTACCCTCCGTGGTCACTCGATCACCCGGTGCAGTAGCAGGTGGCAGCGGCGATGGCCCGCAGGCCGGTCTCCAGGCGACGGCCGGCACGGTCGGTTACGCCACCGGCCCGGTCGCGGGACTGAAGCCCAACCCGCTCGCCGGCACGGGCGTCACCCCGCTCGACAACGGCGTCGGCACCCAGGTCGCCGACTTCCAGCCGGTGAGCCCGGCGGCAGTGACCGGGCCGGTCGCGCAGGCGTCGTCGGTCGGGGCGATGCCGGTGGTCGGCCAGGCCACCGGCCCGCTCTTTCCTTAGGGCCGGCTGCCGCGCAGCGGGACCTCCCGGATCAGCCAGGACACCGAGACCCGCCAGGCGCTCGCCCCGCAGATACAGCGCGTCGGTATCTGACGTCGTGCGTCATGGCCCGGCGTGCGGAAGCCCCGGCCCCCTGGACGGAGGAGAGCCGGGGCTTCCGGTCTGTGCGGCGGCTCCGCGATGAGCCGCGGCGTGCCTAGTACGACGAACCGGACGCGCCCAGCGACCCGGTCGGGTGCCAGACCGTCTTCGTCTCCAGGAACGCCGTCATACGGTCGATGCCCGGCGTCCGCGCGTAGTCCACAGGCTGGGGACGCAGCACCCGCTTGAGGTTGTCCGCCGCCGCGATCTCCAGCTCCTTCGCCAGCACCTCGTCGGCGCCCGCGAGGTCGATCGCGTTGACGTCCTGGTGGGCGGCCAGTGGTGTGGCGATCTCCGCCGTACGGCCGGAGAGGATGTTGACCGTGCCGCCGGGGACGTCCGAGGTCGCCAGGACCTCGCCCAGGGACAGCGCCGGGAGCGGGGACTTCTCGCTCGCCACCACGACCGCCGTGTTGCCGGTCGCGATCACCGGGGCGACGACGGACACCAGGCCCAGGAAGGACGACTCCTGGGGCGCGACGACCGCGACCACGCCGGTCGGCTCGGGGGAGGAGAGGTTGAAGAACGGGCCCGCGACCGGGTTTCCGCCGCCGACCACCTGCGCGATCTTGTCGGTCCAGCCCGCGTACCAGACCCAGCGGTCGATCGTCGCGTCGACCACCGAGGCCGCCTTCGACTTCGACAGGCCCTCGGCGTCGGCCACCTCGCGGACGAACTGGTCGCGGCGGCCCTCCAGCATCTCCGCGACCCGGTAGAGGATCTGGCCGCGGTTGTACGCCGTCGCGCCCGACCACGCTCCGAAGGCCTTGCGGGCGGCGACCACCGCGTCACGGGCGTCCTTGCGGGAGGAGAGCGGTGCGTTGGCCAGCCACTTGCCCTTCGAGTCGGTCACCTCGTACACCCGGCCGCTCTCGGAACGCGGGAACTTCCCGCCGACGTACAGCTTGTAGGTCTTGAAGACGGAGAGTCGCTCGGTCCTCTCGGTCTTCTCGTTCTTCTCGGTTTTCTCGTTCTTCTCGGACGTCGTCTTCTCAGACATCGAGGTACGCCTCCAGGCCGTGGCGGCCGCCCTCGCGGCCGAAGCCCGACTCCTTGTAGCCGCCGAACGGCGAGGTCGGGTCGAACTTGTTGAACGTGTTGGACCAGATGACACCCGCGCGGAGCCTGTTCGCGACGGCCAGGATCCGGGAGCCCTTCTCGGTCCAGACGCCCGCCGACAGGCCGTACGGCGTGTTGTTGGCCTTGGCGACGGCCTCGTCCGGGGTGCGGAAGGTGAGGACCGACAGCACCGGGCCGAAGATCTCGTCGCGGGCGATGGTGTGCGCCTGCGTGACGTTGGTGAAGAGCGTCGGGGCGAACCAGTAGCCGTTCTCGGGGAGTTCGCAGGCCGGCGACCAGCGCTCGGCGCCCTCCGCCTCACCCTGCTCGACGAGTGAGGTGATGCGGGAGAGCTGTTCGGCGGAGTTGATCGCGCCGATGTCCGTGTTCTTGTCGAGGGGGTCGCCGAGGCGGAGGGTGGAGAGCCTGCGCTTCAGGGCCTCCAGCAGCTCGTCCTGGACCGACTCCTGGACGAGCAGGCGGGAACCCGCGCAGCAGACCTGGCCCTGGTTGAAGAAGATGCCGTTGACGATGCCCTCGACGGCCTGGTCGATGGGGGCGTCGTCGAAGACGATGTTGGCGCCCTTGCCGCCGAGTTCGAGGGTGAGCTTCTTCCTCGTCCCCGCCACCGTGCGGGCGATCTCCTTGCCGACCGCGGTGGAGCCGGTGAAGGCGACCTTGTTCACGTCCGGGTGCGCGACGAGCGCGGCGCCCGTGTCGCCGTAGCCCGGGAGGATGTTGACGACGCCCTTGGGCAGGCCCGCCTGGCGGCAGATGTCCGCGAAGAACAGGGCTGAGAGCGGGGTCGTCTCGGCGGGCTTGAGGACGACCGTGTTGCCGGTCGCCAGGGCCGGGGCGATCTTCCACGCCAGCATCAGCAGCGGGAAGTTCCAGGGGATGACCTGGCCCGCGACGCCCAGCGGCCGCGGGCTGGGCCCGCTGTGTTCATTTGTCGTCCTCCGGCCGAACCCAGCGTGCTCCAGCTTGTCGGCCCAGCCCGCGTAGTAGAAGAAGTGGGCGGCGACCAGCGGGAGGTCGGCGTCGCGCGTCTCCTTGACGGGCTTGCCGTTGTCGAGGGTTTCGAGGACGGCGAGTTCGCGGCTGCGCTCCTGGATGATCCGGGCGATGCGGAACAGGTACTTGGCGCGCTCGGAGCCCGGCAGCGCCGACCACTTCTCGAAGGCCTTGCGGGCGGCCCGGACGGCACGGTCGACGTCTTCGGAACCGGCCTGGGCGACCTCGGAGAGCACCTCCTCGGTCGACGGGCTGACCGTCTTGAAGACCTTGCCGTCGGCGGCCTCGGTGAACTCGCCGTCGATGAACAGGCCGTAGGAGGGGGCGATGTCGACGACCGAGCGGGACTCGGGTGCGGGGGCGTATTCGAATGCCGATGCCATGGTGATCAGTCCACCGTCACGTAGTCGGGGCCGGAGTAACGGCCGGTGGCGAGCTTCTGGCGCTGCATCAGCAGGTCGTTCAGCAGCGAGGAGGCGCCGAAGCGGAACCAGTGGTTGTCCAGCCAGTCCTCGCCGACGGTCTCGTTGACCAGGACCAGGAACTTGATCGCGTCCTTGCTGGTCCGGATGCCGCCTGCGGGCTTCACCCCGACCTGTACCCCGGTCTGCGCCCGGAAGTCGCGCACCGCCTCCAGCATGAGGAGGGTGTTCGCGGGCGTGGCGCTCACCGCCACCTTGCCGGTCGAGGTCTTGATGAAGTCCGCTCCCGCCAGCATGCCGAGCCAGCTCGCGCGCCGGATGTTGTCGTACGTCGACAGCTCGCCCGTCTCGAAGATGACCTTCAGGCGGGCGCTCGTCCCGCAGGCCTCCTTCACGGCGGCGATCTCGTCGTACACCTTCAGGTACTTGCCCGCGAGGAACGCCCCGCGGTCGATGACCATGTCGATCTCGTCGGCACCGGCGGTGACCGCCTCGCGGACGTCCGCCAGCTTGACGGAGAGCGGGGCGCGGCCGGCCGGGAAGGCGGTGGCGACCGAGGCGACCTTCACGCCCGAGCCGGCGACGGCCTCCTTGGCGACGGCCACCATGTCGGGGTAGACGCAGACCGCGGCCGTGGTGGGGGCGCTGCGGTCGGTCGGGTCGGGGCGGACCGCCTTCGCGCCGAGCGCCCGGACCTTGCCCGGGGTGTCCGCGCCTTCCAGCGTCGTCAGGTCGACCATCGAGATGGCGAGGTCGATGGCGTACGCCTTCGCGGTCGTCTTGATCGAACGGGTGCCGAGGGAGGCGGCACGCGCCTCCAGGCCGACCGCGTCGACGCCGGGCAGCCCGTGGAGGAAGCGGCGCAGCGTGCTGTCGGACGCGGTGACGTCTGAGAGCGAGTGCGGGAGTGCAGTGGTGGGCATGGTCACCAGACGAGCATATCTACGCGCGTAGCGGCTGTACAGAGCTGGGGGCTCATCTCGCGGGGGGTTCGCGCGGATGAGCGGGTGCGGTAATCGGAGAACGTGGGCGGATGAGTGGGGCGGCATCTCGGAGGGGGCGTGTGCGGACGAGGTGGGGCGGTACTTCGGAGGGGCGTGCGCGGATGAGGTGGGGCGTGTGCGGATGGGGCGGGGCGGTACCTCGTAGGAGCGTGTGCGGTGCTGTCGGGCAGAATCGGGAGCATGACGACCCCGGAGCACCAGTCACCAGCGCCGCAGCCGTCGGAGCCCTCGGAGCCCGCGTTCAAGGACCGGGTCCACCGGTCGGCCGCGAGCATCGCCGGCGGCGTGCTGCTGCTCGGCATCGGCGGATGGCTCGGCATCGACGCCGTGGTCTCCGGCCAGGGCCGCACGCCGTGGCTGGCGCTCGCCGCGCTGCTCCTCGCCGTACCCCTGGTCGCCGCCTTCACCCTGCGCCCCGCCGTCTACGTCAACCAGGACCGGCTGCGGATCCGCAACCCCTTCCGGATCATCGTCCTGCCCTGGGGCGAGGTCGCCTCGCTGCGCTCCGGCTACTCGAACGAGGTGGTGGCGAACTCCGGCACGAAGTACCAGCTGTGGGCCCTCCCCGTCTCGCTGCGCGCCCGCAAGAGGGCGGCGCGCCGGGAGGCGCGGGCGGCGGCCGAGGGCGTACGAGGCGGTGGTGGTGGCCGGGCCGGAGGGCGGGGGCCGGGGCTGAGCGGTGGCAGGAGCGGGGGCTTCGGGCCGGGGGGCGGTTCGGTGGCCGAGGGGCCGACGCGGGCGGAGACCGACCGGATCATGGACGACCTGCGTGAGCTGCACGCGGATCGGCGGGAGGCTCGGTCCGCGCAGGGGGAGGTGACCGTGCGGTGGGCGTACGAGATCGCGGGGCCGGCGGCTGCCGGGGCGGTGTTGCTGGTGATCCTGCTGGCCCTGTGACACCGGGGACTCGGCGGCGAGGGGGCCGGAGGGGCCGCAACCCCTGACGCGGGTCGGGCGCTGTGGGCGCCGGCCGTGCTGCTGGGGGTGCGTGGCTGGTGGTGGAGGGGGTGCGGTGGGGAGATCGGGGATGACTGAGAGGGGGCGCGTGTCGGCTGCTGTGGTAGCGGCCGATGGGGTGTCTCCGGGGCTGGGGAGGGGCACCCAATCGGCCGCTGTGTGGGGGAAGCGCGCGTCAGATGCCCGCTGCTGTTGACAGGTCCCGCTTGATCGACGTCAGCAGGTCCGTCGCCTTCGCGCGGGCCGCGGGGAGGTCGGCGTGCGCGGCTACGGGGACCACGACCTCCAGGTAGCACTTCAGCTTGGGCTCCGTGCCGCTGGGGCGGACGATCACGCGGGCGCCGTCGAGGGTGTAGCGCAGGCCGTCTGTGGGCGGGAGGCTGTCCGTGCCCCGCGTGAGGTCCTCGGAGCGGGTGATCGGCAGGCCGCCGAGACGGGTCGGGGGGTGTTCGCGCAGGCGGCGCATCGCGGCCGCGATGACGGAGAGGTCCTGGACGCGGACCGAGAGCTGGTCGGTGGCGTGCAGGCCGTGCTCCACGGCGAGGTCGTCGAGGAGGTCGAGGAGGGTGCGGCCCTCCGACTTGAGGACCGAGGCGAGTTCCGTGATGAGGAGCGCGGCCGTGATGCCGTCCTTGTCGCGTACGCCGCCGGGGTCGACGCAGTAGCCGAGGGCCTCCTCGTAGCCGTACCGCAGGCCTTCGGCGCGGGCGATCCACTTGAAGCCGGTGAGGGTTTCGGTGTGGGGGAGGCCCGCCTTCTCGGCGATGCGGCCGAGGAGGGAGGACGAGACGATCGACGCCGCGAAAGTGCCCTCTGCTCCGCGGTCGACCAGGTGGGCGGCGAGGAGGGCGCCGACCTCGTCGCCGCTGAGCATGCGCCAGTCGGCACCGTCCTTGACGGCTACGGCGCAGCGGTCGGCGTCCGGGTCGTTGGCGATGACCAGGTCCGGGTCGGCCTCGCGGGCCTTCGCGAAGGCCAGGTCCATCGCGCCGGGCTCTTCCGGGTTGGGGAAGGCGACGGTGGGGAAGTCCGGGTCGGGGTCGGCCTGCTCGGTGACGAGGACCGGCTCCGGGAAGCCGGCGCGGGCGAAGGCGGCGAGGAGGACGTCCGTGCCGACGCCGTGCATCGCGGTGTAGACGGTGCGGGCGGTGCGGGGGGAGCCGGCGGCGAGGACGGCGTCCGTGCGGGCGAGGTAGGCGTCGAGGACGCTGTCGTCGAGGGTCTCCCAGCCTTCGGTGGGGCGGGGGACGACGGTCAGGGAGGGCACGGCGGCGATCTCGGCGGCGATGTCCGCGTCGGCGGGCGGGACGATCTGGGAGCCGTCGCCGAGGTAGACCTTGTAGCCGTTGTCGCGGGGCGGGTTGTGGCTCGCGGTGACCTCCACGCCGGCGACCGCGCCGAGGTGCCTTATGGCGAAGGCGAGGACGGGGGTGGGGAGGGGGCGGGGCAGCACGGCGGCCCTGAGGCCTGCGCCCGTCATGACGGAGGCGGTGTCGCGGGCGAAGTCCTCCGACTTGCGGCGGGCGTCGTAGCCGATGACGACGAGGCCGGCGTCGGCGTCCCCGTGGGGGGTCCCGTTCTTCTTCAGGTACGCGGCGAGGCCGGCGGCGGCGCGGATGACGACCGAGCGGTTCATGCGCATGGGGCCGGCGCCGAGTTCGCCGCGCAGGCCGGCGGTGCCGAACTGGAGGGTGCCGCTGAAGCGTGCGGCGAGCTCGGCGTGGTCCTTGGCGTCGATGAGCCGGGCGAGTTCCTCGCGGGTCTCCGCGTCGGGGTCCTCGGCGAGCCACGCCTGGGCCTGTGCGATGAGGTCGTCTTGCACGGTCGTGTCAGCCTCTCGTCGTTGGGTGCGGGTGCGGGTGCGGGTGCGGGTGCGGGTGCGGATGCGGATGCCTGCGGCGGCCTGTGCGGCTTCGGCGGGGGTTGCTGCCGCGCCTACGCGGTGGTGCTGGGTTCGGGGCCGCGCGGGGGGTGTCCGTCCTCGGTCCGGTGGACCGGCCCATTGCCGGGTACCCGGCAAATCCGCCGGCCGCTGCGGGCGGACACCCCCGACACGTCCCCTTCCGTGCGCGGGCGAGTGCGGGCCCGTCCATCTTGCGGTGCCGGGCGGCCGTCGGCTCGCGGGGGGCGGTACGTGCGCACCGCGGGGCCCGTTGACCGCGGGCAATCGTGCCGCCTGGTCGGCACCCCGCGGCGCCGGGTTGCGCGACCCGCCTGCCCCCGCACCCGCGCCGGGCACCTGGCAACGCCGCCCAGCCCAGGGAACTACAGTCGCCCGAGCACCTGGGCCAGCAGCGACCCCATCCGTGTCGCCGAGTCACGGCCCGCCTGCAGGACCTCCTCGTGATTGAGGGGCTCACCCGTCATACCGGCAGCCAGGTTGGTGACCAGGGAGATGCCCAGCACCTCCGCACCCGCCTCGCGCGCGGCGATCGCCTCCAGGACCGTGGACATGCCCACCAGGTCCGCGCCGATGACACGGGCCATGCGGATCTCGGCCGGGGTCTCGTAGTGCGGGCCGGGGAACTGGGCGTAGACGCCC
Source organism: Streptomyces deserti (assembly GCF_054782695.1). Taxonomy (NCBI): domain Bacteria; kingdom Bacillati; phylum Actinomycetota; class Actinomycetes; order Kitasatosporales; family Streptomycetaceae; genus Streptomyces; species Streptomyces deserti. The sequence goes on along the minus strand of NZ_BAAGRZ010000010.1, from coordinate 180,991 downwards.
TCCTCCAGCGTGGGGTCGATCTCCTTGCACAGGGCGCGCAGGCGCGGGGAGTACAGGTCCGTGAGGTCGACGAAGTTCGCGCCGACGATGGGGGACGTCGCCGTGAGGTTGATGTGGTCGCTGATCAGGACCGGCTGGCCGGGGCGCATGCCCTCGCGCAGGCCGCCGCAGCCGTTGGTCAGGACGACCGTCTTGCAGCCCGCCGAGACGGCGGTGCGGACGCCGTGGGCGACGGCGGCCACCCCGCGGCCCTCGTAGTAGTGCGTGCGGCCCAGGAAGACCAGGGCGCGCTTGTCGCCGATCCGGTACGAGCGGATCTTGCCTCCGTGGCCCTCGACCGCCGGCGGCGGGAAACCGGGCAGCTCGGTGACCCGGAGCTCGGCGTCGGGGTCGCCGAGGGCGTCCACGGCCGGAGCCCAGCCGGAGCCCATCACGAGGGCGACGTCGTGGGTCTCGGCGCCCGTGAGTTCGCGCAGGCGAGCGGCGGCGGCGTCGGCGGCGCCGTAGGGGTCGCCCTGGATGTCGTCCGGAAGAAGAGATGCGTTCACGCCGACGAGGGTAGCCGGTCCGTGCCTACGCGCGTAGATGACAGAGCTGATGAGATGGCGATCGTTGTCTTGTCGTTTCCGACGAGAGCGGTGACGGAAGGGGCTGCCGTGGCCTGTCAGCAGGGGCGCTTGCGGAGTTCCATGACGTAGTCGTGGGGGGCTCCGGCGGACTCGGCCGCGTCCGCGATCTCACCGAGGTAGCGGGCGGAGGGCAGGCCGCCCTCGTAGGCGTTCAGGACGTAGGTCCAGGCCGGCTCCTCGCCGTCCAGGGTGTGCACACGGATCCGCATCCGGCGGTATATGTCCATGCCGACGCCCTCCCAGCGGTCCAGCGACTCCTCGTCCATGGGAGCGAGGTCGTACAGCGCGACGAAGACCTGGGCCAGGGGGTCCTCGACGATCGTGGCCAGCGCGCCGTCCCAGCCCATGTGCTCGCCGCCGAAGGTCAGCCGCCACCCGTTCAGCCAGCCGGTGGCGCGCAGCGGCGAGTGGGGGGCGCGGCGGGACATCAGCCGCGCGTCGAGGTTGCCGGCGTACGCGGCGTAGAGCGACATGGGGAGAGCGTACGGCAGCGGCACCGGAGTCACTCCCGTAACAGAGCCGCATCGGCCGGGGCCCCGGGCGGTCGCACGTTGAACGGTGCGGGACAATGGAGTACGTGACTCGGATCGTGATCATCGGTGGCGGACCCGGCGGATACGAAGCGGCGCTGGTCGCCGCACAACTCGGTGCGGAGGTGACCGTCGTCGACTGCGACGGTCTGGGCGGTGCGTCGGTCCTGACCGACTGCGTGCCGTCGAAGACCCTGATCGCCACGGCCGAGGTGATGACCACCTTCGACTCCTCGTACGAGGAACTGGGCATCATCGTCGCCGACGACACCCCGCCGCTGGAGCAGGCGGCCCGGATCATCGGCGTGGACCTGGGGAAGGTCAACCGGCGTGTGAAGCGCCTGGCCCTCGCCCAGTCGCACGACATCACCGCCTCCGTCACGCGTGCCGGTGCGCGGGTGATGCGCGGCCGCGGGCGGCTGGACGGCATGCAGGCCCTCGACGGGTCGCGCAAGGTCGTCGTCACCGCCGCCGACGGGAGCGAGGAGACGCTGACGGCGGACGCGGTGCTCATCGCGACCGGCGGCCACCCGCGCGAGCTGCCCGACGCCCGGCCCGACGGCGAGCGGATCCTGAACTGGACCCAGGTGTACGACCTCACCGAGCTGCCCGAGGAGCTCATCGTGGTCGGGTCGGGTGTGACCGGTGCCGAGTTCGCCGGCGCGTACCAGGCCCTCGGGGCGAAGGTGACGCTCGTGTCGTCCCGGGACCGGGTGCTGCCCGGTGAGGACCCGGACGCGGCGGCCGTGCTGGAGGAGGTCTTCCGGCGCCGCGGCATGAACGTCATGGCCCGCTCCCGTGCCGCCTCCGCCAAGCGGGTCGGCGACCGGGTCGAGGTCACGCTCGCCGACGGCCGGGTCATCACCGGGTCGCACTGCCTGATGGCCGTCGGCGCCGTGCCGAACAGCGCGGGCCTCGGTCTGGAGGAGGCCGGCGTCAAGCTGCGCGAGTCGGGTCACATCTGGACCGACAAGGTGTCGCGGACGACGGCTCCCGGCGTGTACGCGGCCGGTGACGTGACCGGGGTGTTCGCCCTCGCGTCCGTGGCGGCCATGCAGGGACGTATCGCCATGTACCACTTCCTGGGTGACGCGGTGACCCCGCTGAACCTGAAGACGGTCTCCTCCAACGTCTTCACCGACCCCGAGATCGCCACCGTCGGCTACACCCAGGCCGACGTCGACGGCGGGAAGATCGACGCCCGGGTCGTGAAGCTGCCGCTGCTGCGCAACCCGCGCGCGAAGATGCAGGGCATCCGCGACGGCTTCGTCAAGATCTTCTGCCGGCCGGGCACCGGGATCGTGGTCGGCGGTGTCGTCGTGGCGCCCCGCGCGTCGGAACTGATCCACCCCATCTCGATCGCGGTCGACAACAATCTGACGGTCGAACAGATCGCGAACGCCTTCACCGTGTACCCGTCCCTGTCGGGCTCGATCGCCGAGGTCGCCCGGCAGCTCCACACCCGCAAGGCGGGCGACGCCTGACGGCCGGATCCGACTCCTCGCTGGTCACGGGGAGTTGTCGAATGTGCGTGCGGCATAGGCGGCGGGACTAGGTTCTATACCACTTCCCGCCGCTCCGTGCGAACAACTTCTGTTATTCGGCGCATACTGCTGAAACCAGACGGTCGTTGGGGTTACTGTCAGTTTCGTGTTCGCTGCAGAACGTCGCCAATTGATCCTCGAAATGGTGCGAGCGAACGGGGCCGTGTCGCTCCGTGAGCTCGCCCGCGTCGTCCAGACCTCCGAAGTGACCGTACGGCGGGACGTGCGCGCGCTGGAGGCAGAAGGACTCCTCGACCGCCGGCACGGCGGTGCGGTACTGCCGGGCGGTTTCACGCGGGAGTCCGGCTTTCCGCAGAAGTCCCATCTCGCGACCGCCGAGAAGACCGCCATCGCCGACCTCGCCGCGAACTTCGTGGAAGAGGGCGAGGCCATCGTGGTCGGGGCGGGCACCACCACCCAGGAGCTGGCCCGCCGGCTCGCCCGGGTGCCCGGGCTGACGGTCGTCACCAACTCCCTCCTGGTGGCCCAGGCGTTGGCCCACGCCAACCGGGTGGAGGTCGTGATGACCGGCGGTACGCTCCGCGGTTCGAACTACGCCCTCGTCGGCAGCGGCGCCGAGCAGTCCCTGCAGGGGCTGCGGGTGTCGCGCGCCTTCCTCTCCGGCAGCGGCCTGACCGCCGAGCGCGGCCTGTCCACCTCCAACATGCTGTCGGCGTCCGTCGACCGGGCGCTGGTGCAGGCCGCCGCGGAGGTGGTCGTCCTCGCCGACCACACGAAGCTCGGTACGGACACCATGTTCCAGACCGTGCCGACGGATCTCATCACTCGGCTGGTGACGGACGAACCGCCCGCCCACGACGACCGTGCGGCCACCGAGCTGCAGGCGCTCGCCGACCAGGGTGTGCAGATCGCCGTGGCGGGCGTGCCGGGGGGTTCCTCGGATTCCGCGGGCTCTTCGGGGTCCGCGAGGTCGGGGGGTGATTCGGTTCCGGCGCGTCAGCAGCGCCGGGACGTGTCACTGCCCGGTCCACGCCGCCAGGTTCCCGGCGCCGGACCGGGGCTGCGCACGGCGACGGCCCTGGGTGAGCAGACGCCCGGGGCGGAACGGGCGCGGGTCGCTGATCTGCGACGCAGGTGAGGGGTGACGGCCGTCGGCCGAGCCGCGTGTCCGGCAGCCGTCTGCTTGCCGGTCGCCCGGCGCTGGAGCTGGGCAGGGGCGGGTCCGCGCCCCGGCGCCGCGGGGTGCCGCTGCGCCCACCCTCCCCCCCCCCAGCGGCACGACCGGCCGCGGCTGAGCGGGACCGGCGCCCGCGGCTTGGCCGTGCGTCTGGGCGCGTAGCCCCACCCGGCCGCAGGCCCCGCCCCGCGACGAGACCATAGGCGCTACGCGCATCCCCACCGGATCCGCGCAGGCCGCCGCGGGCATCCCACCCTCACCGCCGGACGCACCCGCCCGCAGCTGCCCGCCACCGCCCCAGGGCATGGGAAAAACGAAGCACCCGGCGGACTGACTGTTGCAGTCCGCCGGGCGCCCGGTGCGTCGTACGACCACTCAGTCCTTGATCTCGCAGATCGCCGCGCCGGACGTCACGGACGCGCCGACCTCCGCGCTCAGCCCCTTGATCGTGCCGGACTTGTGCGCGTTGAGCGGCTGCTCCATCTTCATCGCCTCGAGGACGACGATCAGGTCGCCTTCCTTGACCTCCTGGCCCTCTTCCACGGCGATCTTGACGATGGTGCCCTGCATCGGGGAGGCGAGGGTGTCACCGGAGGCCGCGGGCCCGGACTTCTTGGCCGCGCGGCGCTTGGGCTTGGCGCCCGCCGCCAGGCCCGTACGGGCCAGGGACATGCCCAGCGAGGCCGGCAGGGAGACCTCCAGGCGCTTGCCGCCGACCTCGACGACGACCGTCTCGCGGCCCGACTCCTCCTCCGTCTCCGCGGCGTCGGCGGGAGCGGCGAAGGGCTTGATCTCGTTGACGAACTCCGTCTCGATCCAGCGGGTGTGGACCGTGAACGGCGCGTCGGAGCCGGTGAGTTCGGGGGCGAAGGCGGGGTCCTTGACCACCGCGCGGTGGAACGGGATCGCCGTCGCCATGCCCTCGACCTGGAACTCCTCCAGCGCGCGGGCGGCCCGCTGCAGCGCCTCCTTGCGGGTACGGCCGGTGACGATCAGCTTGGCCAGCAGGGAGTCCCAGGCCGGGCCGATGACCGAGCCGGACTCCACGCCCGCGTCCAGACGCACACCCGGGCCGGACGGCGGGGCGAACCTGGTGACCGTACCGGGGGCCGGGAGGAAGTTGCGGCCCGGGTCCTCGCCGTTGATGCGGAACTCGAAGGAGTGGCCGCGCAGTGGCGGGTCGTCGTAGCCGAGCTCCTCGCCGTCGGCGATGCGGAACATCTCGCGGACGAGGTCGATGCCGGCGACCTCCTCGGTGACCGGGTGCTCCACCTGGAGGCGGGTGTTGACCTCGAGGAAGGAGACCGTGCCGTCGTTGCCGACCAGGAACTCGACCGTGCCGGCGCCGACGTAGCCGGCCTCCTTCAGGATCGCCTTCGAGGCGCGGTACAGCTCGGCGACCTGCGCCTCGGACAGGAAGGGCGCCGGGGCCTCCTCGACCAGCTTCTGGTGGCGGCGCTGCAGCGAGCAGTCACGGGTGGAGACCACGACCACGTTGCCGTGCTGGTCCGCCAGGCACTGCGTCTCCACATGCCGCGGCTTGTCCAGGTAGCGCTCGACGAAGCACTCGCCGCGACCGAAGGCGGCCACCGCCTCACGCACCGCCGAGTCGTACAGCTCGGGCACCTCTTCCAGCGTCCGCGCCACCTTCAGGCCGCGCCCACCGCCGCCGAAGGCCGCCTTGATGGCGATCGGCAGGCCGTGCTCCTCGGCGAAGGCCACGACCTCGTCGGCGCCGCTCACCGGATCGGGCGTACCGGCCACCAGCGGCGCGCCCGCGCGCTGGGCGATGTGCCTTGCCGCGACCTTGTCACCCAGGTCGCGGATCGCCTGCGGCGGCGGGCCGATCCAGATCAGCCCGGCGTCCAGCACGGCCTGGGCGAACTCCGCGTTCTCGGAGAGGAAGCCGTAGCCGGGGTGGACGGCGTCGGCGCCCGACTCGCGCGCGGCCTTCAGCACCTTGTTGATGTCGAGGTAGCTGGTGGTCGGAGTGTCACCGCCCAGCGCGAACGCCTCATCCGCGGCGCGGACATGCAGAGCGTCCCGGTCCGGGTCGGCGTAGACGGCCACGCTCGCGATCCCGGCGTCCCGGCAGGCCCGGGCCACGCGGACAGCGATTTCGCCACGGTTGGCGATGAGCACCTTGCGCACGATTGAGGCTCCCTCCTTGAAACAAGCCGAGTTTAGGGACTGCCGACACGGCTCTTCGACAGGTCCCCGGTGGTGAGCTTGCCCACACGGAGCGTGATACGAGGCTCGCTCGACCCGCGAAATCCCTTGTCGCACCGCACTACGCAGGACTCCTCCGGCAAACCCTAGCCGTCCCCTGTGGTCAAGGTCTCTGTCATCACGTGCTGCGGGCCACTCTGTTTCTTTGTGGAGTCCCTACGAATGGCCCAATGATTCTTTGCCATCCGCATGACTCTTGTCCCGAGGTTTACCCGTTAGTAGCGTTCGTGACGTCTCCAAACGTACTCGGGGTAACCGAACCCCGGATGGACGTGTGTTCGGAAGTGGGTGGGGCCGGTGGTGCGCAGGCCGGTGGCGTGGGTCGTGGCGGTCGTGCTCTTCGCCGAGGCGCTGGGGATCGCTGCCCTGAACTGGTTCCTGGGGGTCGTCGTCGACCGGCAGGACATGTCCCTGGCCGGCCTCGACCCGCACATGATGTCGGTGTCCTCGAAGGCCGGCGGGATCGTCTTCGGTCTCTACTTCGCGCTGTGCGGCCTGGTGGCCCTGCTGGTCGCGCTGCGGAACCGCCCGGCGGCGGGCTTCGGGCGCGTGCTGCTGATCAGCGCGGCCGTGGTGCACGGGACGCTGGGCGCGTTCGTGTGGGGGCTGGTCGGCTGGCCGGCATTCCTGTTCATGGCGCTGGTGCTCGGCCTCATCGTGCTGCTGCTGATGACGTACGACCGTCCGGCCGAGCTCGCCGACGCCACGCCGGCGGGAGGCGAGGGGGACGACGGCGGCTCCCCGGTCACTTCTCCGCCGGTCGATTCCCCGCCGGTCACTTCCCCGTCGGCGCCCACAACTCCGTGATGCCGACGCCCAGTTCGGCCAGCAGGCGCCGCACCAGCGGCAGGCTGATGCCGATCACGTTGCCGTGGTCGCCGTCGATGCCGTCGATGAACGGGGCCGAGCGGCCGTCGAGGGTGAAGGCTCCGGCGACGTAGAGGGGTTCGCCGGAGGCGACGTACGCGGCGATCTCCTCGTCGGTCGGCTCGCCGAAGCGGACGACGGTGGAGGCGGTCGCGGAGGCGTAGCGGCCGCTGAGCGTGTCGTAGACGCAGTGGCCCGTCTGGAGGGTTCCGGTGCGCCCGCGCATGGCCTTCCAGCGGGCGGTGGCCTCCTCGGCGTCCGCGGGCTTGCCGAGGGCCTGGCCGTCCAGGTCGAGCACCGAGTCGCAGCCGATCACGATCGCGCCCTTGACCTCGGGCTTCGCGGCCACGACGGAGGCCTTCGCCTCGGCGAGGGCGAGCGCCAGTTCGGCGGGGGTGGGGGCGGTGACGGCGTCCTCGTCGACGCCGCTCACGATCACCTCGGGGTCGAGTCCGGCCTGGCGGAGCAGCCCGAGCCGGGCGGGGGACTGGGAGGCGAGGACGAGTCGGCGGCGCGGCTGATCTGTCATGCGCTCAGCGTATCGGCGCGGCCCCGGTGCCCTCATCTCACGCCGATCACGAGCATCGCCAGCACCATGGCCAACGCCATGAGAACGCCCAGTCGCCGCAGCATCTCCTGCGTGTCCCGCAGTTCCTTGGGGGGCTCGTTCTCGGGGTCGGACCACAGCATGCCTTCCATCGTCGGTCGGCGATCCGGCGCGGCGCCTGAGTACGCGTACTCAACTTGCCCGGCACCCGGCCCTAGCCAAAAGGGAATGTGGATCCGTTAAGCTAAAGGGACTCTGGTTCCCTTTGGAAGGCGTGTCATGTTCACCACTGCCTGGACCGCGTCACCCCAGCTCCCCGGCGAGGGCTTCACCCCCAACTGGTCCCGCGAGGGCTTCTGGCGTCAGTCACTGCGCCAGGTCGTCCGCCTGACCGCCGGCGGCGACCGGCTGCGGGTCCGGTTCTCGAACGCGTACGGGACCTCTCCGCTCCGCATCGCGGGCGCGACGGTCGGCCGTACGACCGCGGGGGCGGCCGTCGCGCCCGGTTCGCTGCGGCGGCTCACCTTCGCGGGCGCGTACGGCACCGGGATCCCGGCACACGGGGAACTGCTGAGCGACCCGGCCGAACTCGCCGTACCCGCACGGGAGTCGGTCACCGTCACCCTCCACTTCGACACCGCGACCGGCCCGGCCACGTTCCACGCGCAGGCCTTCGCGACCAGCTACCGGGGCGAGGGCGATCTCCTCACGGACGCCGCGGGGACGGGCTTCGACGCCACGACCGAGTCCTGGTACCTCCTGTCGGCCGTCGAGACCGACGCGGGCCGCGGCGACGGGATCGCGCTGTTCGGCGACTCGATCACCGACGGCTTCGGCTCCACGCCCGGCGCGAACCGCCGCTGGTCGGACGCGCTCGCCGAGCGCACCGGGCGTCCCGTGCTGAACGCGGGCATCGGCGGGAACCTGCTGCTCAACGACTCGTCCTGGTACGGCGAGAAGGCCGTCCGCCGACTCCAGCGGGACGTCCTCGCCCACCCGGGCGTGGACACGCTCGTCGTGCTGCTCGGCCTGAACGACATCGGCTTCAGCGAGACGGACGAGCAGCCGACGTACAAACCGGCACCGGTGGTGGAGGCCGCCGAACTCATCGACGGTCACCGGCAGTTGATACGGCAGGCGCACCGCCGCGGTCTGCGGGTGATCGGCGCGACCCTGCTGCCGCTCGGTGGGTCGGACCACTGGGGCGAGCACGCGGCCAAGGTGAGCCACGAGCTGAACGAGTGGATCCGGTGCGCGGAGGAGTACGACACGGTCGTCGACCTCCACCGCGTCCTGGCCGACCCGGTGGACCCGGACCGGCTGCGTCCGTCGTACGACTTCGGCGATCACCTGCACCCGAGCGACGCGGGGTACGCGGTGATGGCCGAAGCCGTCGCGGCGGTGCTCTAGGTTCTGGTCACGAACCAGGCCAGTACGTGCGGGCCCACGCCGCCGGGCCCGGCTGGGGCAGGCGGTGGGTGGCGATGCGGGACGGGTCGGACCAGGAGTCGCGGGGGCGGGGCGCGCCGGGCGGCGTGGCGGCCGCCGCCGCGGCGCGCGCCCGGACCACCGCCAGTGCGGCGGCCAGCTCCTCCGGGGTCGGATTGCCCCGTACGACCTTGATCGTCATGTAGCGCTCCAAGGGGCCGTAGGGCTTACAGGCTGACGGTTACAGGCTTACAGGGGGATGTTGCCGTGCTTCTTCGGAGGCAGGGATTCCCGCTTGGTGCGCAGCTGACGCAGACCGCGTACGACGTGACGGCGGGTGTCCGACGGCATGATCACCGCGTCGACGTAGCCGCGCTCGGCCGCGACGTAGGGGTTGAGGAGGGTGTCCTCGTACTCCTGCATCAGCCGGGCGCGGGTGGCCTCCGGGTCGTCCGACTCGGCGATGGTGCGGCGGTGCAGGATGTTGACCGCGCCCTGGGCGCCCATGACGGCGATCTGGGCGGTGGGCCAGGCGAGGTTGAGGTCGGCGCCCAGGTGCTTGGAGCCCATGACGTCGTAGGCACCGCCGAAGGCCTTGCGGGTGATGACCGTGATGAGCGGGACGGTGGCCTCGGCGTAGGCGTAGATCAGCTTGGCGCCGCGGCGGATGATGCCGTCGTGCTCCTGGTCGACGCCGGGGAGGAAGCCCGGCACGTCGACGAAGGTGAGGACCGGGATGTTGAAGGCGTCGCAGGTGCGCACGAAGCGGGCGGCCTTCTCGCTCGCCTTGATGTCGAGGCAGCCCGCGAACTGCATCGGCTGGTTGGCGACCACGCCCACCGGGTGGCCCTCGACGCGTCCGAAGCCGGTGAGGATGTTCGGCGCGAACAGCGGCTGCGTCTCGAAGAACTCGCCGTCGTCCAGGACGTGCTCGATCACCGTGTGCATGTCATACGGCTGGTTCGCGCTGTCCGGGACGATCGTGTCCAGCTCGAGGTCGTCGTCGGTGACGGTGAGGTCCGCCTCCTCCGGGAACGCCGGGGGCTCGGAGAGGTTGTTGGACGGCAGGTACGACAGCAGCTGCTTGACGTACTCGATCGCGTCCTTTTCGTCCCCGGCCATGTGGTGCGCCACGCCGGAGGTGGAGTTGTGGGTGCGGGCGCCGCCGAGCTCTTCGAAGCCGACGTCCTCGCCGGTGACCGTCTTGATGACGTCCGGGCCCGTGATGAACATGTGCGAGGTCTGGTCGACCATGACCGTGAAGTCGGTGATGGCCGGGGAGTACACCGCGCCGCCCGCGCAGGGGCCGACGACCAGGCTGATCTGCGGGATCACGCCCGAGGCGTGGGTGTTGCGGCGGAAGATCTCGCCGTAGGCGCCGAGGGAGGCGACCCCCTCCTGGATGCGGGCGCCACCGGAGTCGTTGATCCCGATGACGGGACAGCCGGTCTTGAGGGCGAAGTCCATCACCTTGACGATCTTCTGCCCGTAGACCTCGCCGAGGGCTCCGCCGAAGACGGTGAAGTCCTGCGAGAACACGGCGACCGGGCGACCGTCGACGGTCCCGTACCCGGTGACGACGCCGTCCCCGTACGGGCGGTTCTTGTCCAGCCCGAAGTTCGTGGACCGGTGGCGGGCGAACTCGTCGAGTTCGACGAAGGAGCCTTCGTCGAGCAGGAGCTCGATCCGCTCACGGGCTGTCAGCTTGCCCTTGGCGTGCTGCTTCTCGACGGCGCGTTCGGAGCCGGCGTGCGTCGCTTCGTGGATACGGCGCTTCAGATCCGCGAGCTTGCCCGCGGTCGTGTGAATGTCAGGCTGCTGCTCTTCCGGCTCGGACATCGGGATGCGGCTCCCTGCCTGCTCAAAAGGGGGGACGGTTACTCATCCGTAGCGTAGTGGGGTGCCTCCACATCGGCAGTGCGGTGTTTACCACACCTAGGGTGGCTTGCATGACGCCGCGAGATGCATCAGACGACAGCCGCTGGTCCGACCTGGAACGTCCGCCCCTCAATGCCGCCGCGCTGCGGCGGGGGCTGGTGCGGGACGGCGGGCACGGCGGGCACGGCGGGCTCTATTGCGACATCGAGGTCGTGCAGCGGACCGGGTCCACCAACGCCGACCTGGTGGCCCGGGCCGCCGCGGGCGACGCGCAGGAGGGCACCGTCCTCGTCGCCGAGGAGCAGACCGCCGGGCGGGGCCGCCTCGACCGGCAGTGGACAGCGCCGGCCCGGTCGGGGCTGTTCTTCTCCGTCCTGCTGAAGCCGACGGACGTACCGGTGGCCCGCTGGGGCTGGCTGCCGCTGCTCACCGGTGTCGCCGTGGCGACGGGGCTGTCGCGGGCGGCGGGCGTGGACACGGCGCTGAAGTGGCCGAACGACCTGCTGGTGATCGTGGGCGGGGAGGAACGCAAGGCCGGGGGGATCCTGGCGGAGCGGGCGGGCGACGACGGGGTCGTGGTCGGGGTCGGGGTGAACGTCACCCTGCGCGAGGACGAGCTGCCGGTCCCGACGGCGGGCTCGCTGGCGCTGGCCGGGGCGGTGTCGACGGACCGGGACCCGCTGCTGCGGGCGGTGCTGCGGTCGCTGGAGGACTGGTACGGGCGGTGGCGGGCGGCGAGCGGTGACGCGGCCGCGTGCGGGCTGCAGGAGACGTATGCGGCGGGGTGCGCGACGTTGGGGAGGGCTGTGCGGGCGGAGCTGCCGGGGGACCGGGCGGTGGTCGGGGAGGCGGTCGCCGTGGACGGGGACGGGCGGTTGGTGCTGGCGACGGAGGAGGGGGTGCAGGAGCCGGTGGGGGCGGGGGACATCGTGCATTTGCGGCCCGCTTGAGGGGGTGCGGGGTGCGGGTGTCTGCGGCGGCCTGTGCGGGTGGGGTGGTGGCCGGTGTAGCGCCTACGCGGTGGTTGTGGGTCGGGGCCGCGTCGGGGGGTGTCCGTCCTCGGTCTGGGGAGCTGGTCCGTTGCCGCGGTATCGGGCGTTTCCGCCAGCCGCTGCGGGCGGACACCCCGCCCCGCGGCAACGCCCTCTCACCTCGTCCCCCCGGCTGAACCTGACGGAGTGAGCTGGCGCACACCTGCCGTAGAGTTGAGGCCGGTCGATACATGACCGTGACAGATCGGAAGGGCAGCAGGCGTGACCGTCGACGACTCGGGTTCCGGCACGGACGCGCAGGGCCGGGAGGACCCTCCCCCACTCTCGGCGTCGCTGGAGCAGGGGGACCCCCAGTCCGCCGATCCCGGCGAGGACCCTCTCGCTCTGCGCCTCGAACAGCTCATCCTGGGCGCGGAGCGTCGTTACACCCCCTTCCAGGCGGCCCGCAGTGCCGGCGTCACCATGGACCTGGCCACCCGCTTCTGGCGGGCCATGGGCTTCGCCGACGTCGGCCAGGCCAAGGCGCTGACCGAGGCCGACGTCCTCGCCCTGCGGCGGCTGGCCGGTCTGGTGGAGTCGGGGCTGTTGAGCGAGGCCATGGCCGTGCAGGTGGCGAGGTCCACCGGACAGACCACGGCGAGACTCGCCGAGTGGCAGATCGACTCGTTCCTGGAGGGCCTGACCGAGCCCCCGGAGCCCGGGATGACGCGTACCGAGGTGACGTACCCCATCGTCGAGCTCCTGCTGCCCGAGCTGGAGGAGTTCCTCGTCTACGTCTGGCGGCGCCAGCTGGCCGCCTCGGCCGGCCGGGTCGTGCAGGCGGCCGACGACGAGGAGATGGTCGACCGGCGCCTCGCGGTCGGCTTCGCCGACCTGGTCGGGTTCACGCGGCTGACCCGCCGTATGGAGGAGGAGGAACTCGGCGAGCTCGTCGAGGCCTTCGAGACCACCGCGGCCGACCTGGTGGCCGCACACGGCGGACGGCTGATCAAGACGCTCGGCGACGAGGTGCTGTACGCCGCCGACGACGCCGGGACGGCCGCCGAGATCGCCCTGCGGCTCATCGAGACCATGGCGAACGACGAGACCATGCCGGAGCTGCGCGTCGGCATGGCGTTCGGCACGGTGACCACCCGTATGGGTGATGTCTTCGGTACGACGGTCAACCTGGCCTCCCGGCTCACCTCGATAGCGCCGAAGGACGCCGTCCTGGTCGACACCGCCTTCGCCGAGGAGCTGATCCGTACGCAGGACGCACCGGCCTCCGAGGCGGAGGCGGTCGAGGAGGCGGCCGCGGCGGAGAAGGAGGGCGAGGAGCCACCGGTGTACAGGTTCGCGTTGCAGCCGATGTGGCAGCGGCCGGTGCGTGGGCTGGGCGTCGTGGAGCCGTGGCTGCTCACGCGGCGCAACGGGGTCTCGTAGCCGCGCGCCGCCGTCAGCGTCGGTGGTCCGATCCGCCCACGCACAGGTCGATGACCGGTATGCACAGGCCGGGGTCCGCCGGGGCCTCCGGCTGCTCGGGCTGGTCGGGGCGGCCCGGGTTCGGGGGCGGGGCGGGCGTGGTGCGGCTCGGGGGCGGGGTCCGGGACGGCTGGGATGCGGTGCTCGTCGTCGGGTGTGCGGGGGCGGGGTTCGTCGCGTCGGGGATGGTGGTGGCGTGGGGCGCGGTGATCGGCACGGTGGTCGTCGCGGGTGAGGTGGGGGCCGTGCTTCCGCCGGAGGCGGTCGGTGTGGTGCTGGGGCCGCCGAGGACCGTGGGCGCCGACGGGCTGACCCTCGGCACGGCGGCGGCGGTCGCCGCGGTGTGGGTCGCGTGTTCCGTGCCGGTGACCTGGTCCGGGCTCGGATCGGCCTCGGCGGTGTCGACGCTGCCGGCGCCCGGACCGGACGTCAGGCGTACGAGGCTCAGGGCGCCTGCGGCCAGGGCGAGGCCGCCGGCTGCGAGCAGGACCTTGCGGGGCCGGGGCTTGCGGTGCCGGCCCCGGCTGCGGGGGCTGAAGAGGCGAGTGTCGGTACCGGTACCGGTCGCTCCGTTCGGCTGGGGTGGTGCGGACGCCGCGGGCCCGGTGTCCCGATGTGGCTTCGCCGGCGTGTTCGTCGTCATCCCGATCCCTCCCCGATGCGCACGCGCCCCCGATACGCCGTGGCGGTGCGCACGCTATGCGCTGCCCTGGCAGGCGGGGCCGGAGTCGCCGGTATGTCACTCGAACGGGTGGGCGGGGCGGTGCTGCGGGAACCGGCCGCGTCCGCTCTTTTCCCGGCGCGGGCCGGCTGCGATGATCGGGGCGAGTGGTGTTAACCCGCGTTAACCGGAGGGTGTCATGAGTGAGGAACGGTTCGGGGAGTTCGTGCTGGTGCGGCGGCACGAGCAGGGGCATGTCGCGGAGCTCGCCCTCGACCGGCCCAAGGCCATGAACGCCGTGTCCACCGAGATGGCCCGGTCCATCGCCGGGGCGTGCGCGGCGCTGGGGGAGGACCGGAGCGTACGGGTGGTCGTGCTGACCTCGACGCATGAGCGGGCGTTCTGTGTCGGCGCCGATCTGAAGGAGCGCAATTCGTTCGCCGACGCCGATCTGGTGCGGCAGCGGCCGGTGGCGCGTGGGGCGTACACCGGGGTGCTGGAGCTGCCGGTGCCGACGATCGCGGCGGTGCACGGCTTCGCGCTGGGGGGCGGGTTCGAGCTCGCGCTGTCGTGCGACGTGATCGTGGCCGACCGTACGGCGGTGGTGGGGTTGCCGGAGGTGTCCGTGGGGGTGATCCCGGGGGGCGGCGGTACGCAGTTGCTGCCCCGGCGGGTGGGGGCGGCGCGGGCGGCCGAGCTGATCTTCTCGGCGCGGCGGGTGGAGGCCGTGGAGGCACGGGAGTTGGGGCTCGTCGACCAGCTGGTGGAGGACGGGCGGGACCGGGAGGAGGCGTTGGCCCTGGCGGGCCGGATCGCGGGGAACTCACCGGTGGGGTTGCGGGCGGCGAAGCGGGCGCTGCGGCTGGGGCAGGGGCTGGATCTGCGGGCCGGGCTGGAGGTCGAGGACGCGGCGTGGCGGGCGGTGGCGTTTTCCGGGGACCGGGCGGAGGGGGTCGCGGCGTTCAATGAGAAGCGGAGGCCGGAGTGGCCGGGGGAGTAGTGCGGTGGGGTGTGTACAGGTGGGGCGCGAGGGCTTCGTGAGCGGCGTTTGATGACTCCCGGCGCTGCGGCTGGGGCGGGTGGGTCGCGCAACCCGGCGCTGCCGGGTGCCTCCGCGCCCACCCTCCCCCCATCGCCCCAGGCGGCACGACTGCCCGCGGATCGCGGACCCGGCCGCCCGCCGCGGGGCACGCCGACGCCCACCTCTCCCCGTTCGCTCCGTAAACATCCCGATTCGACCCGAATATCCCTAGCCTGGAGTGATGGGTGAGGACAGGCGGCTGGCTGCCGTCGTGGCGTTGGCTCAGGGGATGGCCGGTGCGCACAGCCTGCGGGAGGCGTGGCGTGCGGCGGCTGCCGGGGCGTGTCGGGCGCTGGGTGGGAGTTTCGCCGCGCTGTCGGTGTGGGAGCGGGAGCTCGGGCGGCTCAGGGTTCTGGTGAACGTCGGTGATCTCGCCGAGGGGGAGGTGGTGTTCCCGGACGACGAGGCCTACCCGGTGCACCAGTTCGCGGAGATCACCGAGTTCCTGCACGAGCAGTGGGCGGGGGGCGGCGAGCCCGGCGCGTGGGTCGAGACCGCCGAGGGGCCGGCGGCCGGGCGGCGGCCCGGGTACTGCCACCAGCGCGTCGCCGCGCTGCGCCGCCGGGGACGCGGATGCTGCGTGGTCGCGCCCATCGTGCTGCACGGCCGCGCCTGGGGCGAGCTGTACGTCGCCCGTCCGGCCGGAGCGGAGGTCTTCGAGCGGTCCGACGCCGACTTCGCCACCGTCCTGGCCGCCGTCGTCGCCGCCGGGATCGCGCAGACCGAGCGGCTGGAGGAGGCCCGGCGGCTGGCGTTCACCGACGCGCTCACCGGGCTCGCCAACCGCCGTGCCGTCGATGTACGCCTGGAGCGGGCGATCGAGCGGCACCGCAGGGACGGCGTCGCCGTCAGTCTCGTCGTGTGTGATCTGAACGGGCTCAAGCGGGTCAACGACACACAGGGGCACGCGGTCGGCGACCGGCTCCTGGAGCGGTTCGGGTCCGTGCTGTCGCTGTGCGGGGCCATGCTGCCGGGGGCGCTCGCGGCACGGCTCGGCGGCGACGAGTTCTGTCTGCTCGCGGTCGGGGTGCCCGCCGACCAGGTCGTCAAGGCGGCCGACGAACTGTGCCGCCGGGCCGCCGAATTGGAGCTCGGGGACGGGGTCGCCTGCGGGGTCGCGTCCACCGAGTACCCGATCGGGCCCGTTCACGATGCCCGCCGGCTCTTCCGGCTCGCGGACGCCGCCCAGTACCGGGCCAAGGCGGAGAAGGCCGCCCATCCCGTCGTCGCCGGCCGCGAGGGGCCCGACGATCCCGTCGTACGGCTGGCGGACGAGCCGCCGACGGAAGCGGACGGCGAGCGGCGGCGGTTCCGGGGACGGCACTCTCCGGACGGGTGACCGGGCGGGAAACCGAAGGAGGTAAGGGGCGGACGCCGCACCCACTCGTGACATTGTCGAATTCACTGCGTACGCTCCTGAATATGGATATGCACACTGTGGTGGTGGGGACGTCCGGGGTCACCGTGTCCGACGTCCACGCCGTGGCGCGCGGCGGCGCCCGGGTCGAGCTCTCCGAGGAGGCCGTGGCCGCTCTGACCGCCGCCCGCGAGATCGTGGACGCGCTGGCGGCCAAGCCGGACCCCGTCTACGGCGTGAGCACCGGCTTCGGCGCCCTGGCGACCCGGCACATCAGCCCGGACCTGCGCGCCCAGCTGCAACGCAACATCGTCCGCTCGCACGCCGCCGGCATGGGGCCGCGCGTCGAGCGGGAGGTCGTACGGGCCCTGATGTTCCTGCGGCTCAAGACCGTCTGCTCGGGACACACCGGCGTCCGCCCCGAGGTCGCGCAGACCATGGCCGACGTCCTCAACGCCGGGATCACCCCGGTCGTGCACGAGTACGGCTCCCTCGGCTGCTCCGGCGACCTGGCCCCGCTGTCCCACTGCGCCCTCACGCTCATGGGGGAGGGGGAGGCCGAGGGCCCCGACGGGGCCGTACGGCCCGCCGGTGAGCTGCTCGCCGCGCACGGGATCCGGCCCGTAGAGCTGCGTGAGAAGGAGGGGCTCGCCCTCCTCAACGGCACCGACGGCATGCTCGGCATGCTGATCATGGCCCTGGCCGACCTGGACACGCTCTACAAGTCCGCCGACGTCACGGCCGCCCTCAGCCTGGAGGCGCTGCTCGGCACCGACAGGGTGCTCGCCCCCGAGCTGCACGCCATCCGGCCGCATCCGGGGCAGGCCGCCAGCGCCGCCAACATGCTGGCCGTGCTGAAAGGTTCCGGCCTGACCGGGCACCACCAGGACGACGCCCCCCGCGTCCAGGACGCCTACTCCGTGCGCTGCGCTCCGCAGGTCGCCGGCGCCGGGCGGGACACCATGGCGCACGCGCGCGTGGTCGCCGAGCGTGAGCTGGCCTCCTCCGTCGACAACCCCGTGGTGCTGCCGGACGGGCGGGTGGAGTCCAACGGGAACTTCCACGGGGCGCCGGTCGCGTACGTCCTGGACTTCCTGGCCGTCGCCGCGGCCGACCTCGGCTCCATCGCCGAGCGCCGCACCGACCGGCTGCTCGACAAGAACCGCAGCCACGGGCTGCCGCCGTTCCTCGCCGACGACGCCGGGGTCGACTCCGGCCTGATGATCGCCCAGTACACGCAGGCGGCGCTGGTGAGCGAGATGAAGCGGCTGGCCGTACCGGCCTCGGCGGACTCGATCCCGTCCTCCGCGATGCAGGAGGACCACGTCTCGATGGGCTGGTCGGCGGCGCGCAAGCTGCGCACGGCCGTGGACAACCTGACGCGGATCATCGCCATCGAGCTGTACGCCGCCACGCGCGCGATCGAGCTGCGGGAGGGCCTGTCCCCGGCGCCCGCGACGCAGGCGGTCATCGACGCGGTACGCGAGGCCGGTGTCGGCGGTCCCGGACCGGACCGGTTCCTGGCGCCCGACCTGGCCGCGGCGGACGCGTTCGTGCGCGAGGGACGGCTGGTCGCGGCGGTGGAGACGGTCACTGGACCGCTGCGGTGACGGTCACCGGGCCGCTGCGGTCACGGCCACTGGGCCGCTGTGGTGACGGGTGCCGGGCCGCTGTGGTGACGGGTGCCGGGCCGCTGTGGTGACGGGTGCCGGGCCGCTGTGGTGACGGGTGCCGGGCCGCTGCGGTCACGGCCACTGGGCCGCTGCCGTGGCGGTTGCCGGGCCGCTGCGGTCACGGTCACCGGGCCGCTGCGGTCACGGTCGCCGGGTCATTGGCCTGACGGAAGCGGGGCCCTGCCGTGCCGCAGGGCCCCGGGGGGATCACTTGAGCTTGGCGACCTGCGCCTCGACCACGGCCGCCGGGATCTCGGCCGCCTTGCCGGAGCCGAGCGCGGCGAAGTTCACCGTGTAGAACGTGGCGATGGTGTTGCCCTTGCGCACCACCTCGGTGTGGAAGGTGGCCGAGCCCTCGCCGTCCATGTCGACGTCCTCGGAGAACGCGACGGACTCGTCGCCCAGCCCGGAGCCCTTCTGGGGGGCGATCTTGGTGACCTTCGAGTTCTCGCCGTCCGCGGCGAGGCCGAACCCGCCGGAGCAGGCCGTCACTCCGTCGGAAACGGCCTTCATGGCCTGCTCGGCGCCGTCGCCCTCGTACGAGGACAGGCCCACGAACGTCATGTTGATGTCGAAGGCGTCCGCGATGTCCTCCGGCTGCGCGGTGGCGGTCGACGCCTTGTCCTCCGCGACGGAGTTGCTGGCGTTCGCGTCCGTGTCGCCCGGGGCGAGAGCGGCAGTGGACCAGGCGAGCGGGTCGCACGCCGCCTTGTCGGTCTTCACCTCGGACTTGGACTTCGGGAGGGTGTCGTCGCCCGAGGTGACCTTGTAGCCCTTGACCTCGCCCTGCGCGAGGAGCAGCTTCTCCAGCTCGGCCTTGGTCAGCGCCTTCGCGGCCGGAGCCGACGAGGAGGAGGAACCGGATTCCTTGGACCCCTTGGAATCCGTGGCGTTGTCCGACCCTGAGTCGGAGCAGCCCGTGATGAGGGCGAGCGACAGCACGCTCACGGCAGCCGTGGCGCCCAGTCGCGCGCCCGATGATCTCTTCATGGGCGGACTATGAGTGCCACGCCGACGAAACGTCAAGTGAAGTTAAAAACCGAGACGTTCCCGGCGAACCGCATATGCGACGAATCCGGCGCCCAGGGTGAGGAAGACGGTCCCGCCGACGACGTACGGGGTGCTGTCGAAGCTGCCCGTGTCGGCCAGCCTGGCCTCGGTGACCGAGCTCTGCGTGGCCGTGGACGCGACCCTGGCCTGCTCTGTGACCTGCGGAGACGGGTTCGCCGAGGAGGCCGTTCTCACCGGATGCTCCGCCGTCGCGTTCGCGGACGGAACGAACCACAGGGCGCCCAGCAGGGTGCCCGCGGCGGTGGCGGTCAGCAACGGACGGCGAGCGGATGACACGGAATATCGATCCCCTTGTGGCGCTGGTGAATTGGCCGTGTGGGGCGATGTTAGTGAAAGGCGCGGGTCACGGGAAAGTCACGGGGGCGAGGGGCCGTACGCTCCGAGCATGAGCACTCCAGAGACATCACGTTTTGTACGGCTTCGCGTGGAACTCGTCCTCGAAGTCGAGGACGGGGACGCGGTGACCAAGGCCGCGCTGCGCCGGATCGCCGGCGACAGTGACATGCCCGACGCGGAACGGGTACACGCCGAAGGGGCTGTGACGGAAGACACCGCGGAGGCCCTCGCCTACCTCGTCGATCCGTTCGGCCTGGTCGGTGAGGTGCCCGGGGTGGAACTCCAGCAGGCCTCATGGAGCAGTGAGCGGATCGAGTACGACCCTGATTCGCCCGACTGGGACCTCGACGAGGATGATGTCGACGAAGACGACGAAGAAGAGGACGCCGGCTGAGGCGCCTTGGGGAAATCGTGACCCCGGGCGGCAACCGCCGTCCGGGGTTTCGTCGTCTCAAGCGGCGCAGTGACCGACGCCGCCCCGTCCGCCCCAGGTGGACGTGGTGATCCCCACACAACGAGACGATGTGGAACGGGATGAACCGGTCGTAGCGTTGAAAGTTCCGGCGAGGACTCTCGGGTCGTGACGGGGGACTCTCGGGGTTCAGGGGAATTCGGCAACGATGGAGAAGCGTGTGATGACGGACAGTAAGCGGCGCAGGGGCCTGACGGTCGCGTCCGCACTGCTCGGCGGAGTGCTGGTGCTCTCGGCCTGTTCCGGCGGCGACGACAACGCCAACGGGGACGGCGGCGGCAACGGCACCTCGCAGGCCAAGGTCGACGAGGCGGCAGCCGAGAAGACCTCCGAGGCCCAGATCGAGATCACGCCGAAGGACGGCTCGACCAACGCCTCCATCAACAACTCCGCCGCCGTGACCGTGACCAAGGGCACGCTCACGGAGGTGAAGATGACGACGTCCGACGGCACCGCCGTCGCCGGTGAGATATCCGCCGACAAGAAGAGCTGGAAGCCCAGCGTCCAGCTGGAGCGCGCCACCACCTACAAGCTGACGGCGACGGCCAAGGACTCCGAGGGCCGCGCCGCCCACGAGAACGCCTCGTTCACCACGGTCTCCCCGGCCAACAGCTTCATCGGCACGTTCACCCCGGACGACGGCACCACGGTGGGCGTGGGCATGCCGGTGTCGATCAACTTCGACAAGGCGATCACCAACAAGGCCGCCGTCCAGAAGGGCATCACGGTCTCCACCACCGGTGGCCAGGAGGTCGCCTGCCACTGGTTCAACGCCAACCGCATGGACTGCCGGCCCGAGGAGTACTGGAAGGAAGGCTCCACCGTCACGCTGAAGCTGGCGCTCGACGGCGTCGAGGGCGCCTCCGGTGTCTACGGCGTCCAGCAGAAGACGGTCACCTTCAAGATCGGCCGCAACCAGGTCTCCTACGTCGACGCGAAGACCAAGCAGATGAAGGTCACGCAGGACGGCAAGACCGTCCGCACCATCCCGATCTCCGCCGGCGCGCCCGAGAACAAGACGTACGAGGGCCAGATGGTGATCTCCGAGAAGTTCAAGGAGACCCGGATGAACGGCGCGACCGTCGGCTTCACCGACGACGACGGCAAGGGCGAGTACGACATCAAGGACGTGCCGCACGCCATGCGCCTGACCACCTCCGGCACCTTCATCCACGGCAACTACTGGGGTGCCCCCTCGGTCTTCGGCAACGTCAACACCAGCCACGGCTGCGTCGGCCTCCAGGACAAGAAGGGCGCCAACGACCCGAGCACGCCGGCCGCGTGGTTCTACAACCACACGCTGATCGGGGACGTGGTCGTCGTCCAGAACACCGGCGACAAGACCGTCGCACCGGACAACGGCCTCAACGGCTGGAACATGAGCTGGGCCGACTGGAAGGCGGGCTCCGCCCTCTGACGGTCCCTCGACACCTTCGCTGTTGTCGCCGCCCATCCTTCGGGAGCGGGCGGCGACATCTGTGTCCTGGCCGCAGTCGGCGACGCTCCGGACGGGCCGGACCACGGTCACGGGGAACATCAGGGCTCAACCGTCGAACCTGTAACGGGATTCCGGCAGTCCCGTAACAGGACGTCGACAGTTCGCCGACGGCTTTCTCAGCTTCCTCTCATCTATTGAGCGGCCTGATCACCTCCCGGCATACTGCGTATTCCGGGGGGTGTACGCGCATGTGTACGAGACCGCCCCCGGCCGGGTGAACAGGGAATTCGCCCGGTTCTTCTGCTAGGGGGAAATTTGCGCAGACAAGTGAAGAGAGCATGCGCGGCCACGGTCGCCACGGCGGCAGCCGTGGCTCTCGCGGCGGGCATGACGAGCCCCGCGTCGGCCAAGGGGGAGCAGCCGGCCGGCGTCTCCAAGGCGTCGTCGCTCGCGGCCAAGCACCGCATCACCCTGATCACCGGTGACCGCGTAGCCGTCGACGCCAAGGGCCGCGTCGTCGGTCTGGAGCGGGCGAAGGGCCGCGACGACATACCCGTCCAGATCCGCAAGGTCGACGGCCACACCCTGGTGATACCGGCGGACGTCGCCCGGCTGATCGCGACCGGCAAGCTCGACCAGCGGCTGTTCGACGTCACCGAACTCAACAAGGCCACCACCCGCAAGTCCCAGAAGCAGGGCCTGAAGGTCATCGTCGGCTACAAGGGCACCGCGGCGAACGCGAAGGCCGAGGTCCGCGACGCGGGCAAGCTCCGCCAGACCCTGAAGTCCCTGAACGCCGACGCCGTCCAGACACCGCAGGAGGACGCGCCCGAGCTGTGGGACGCGGTCACCGACGGCGACAAGACCGCCTCCGGCATCGCGCACGTCTGGCTCGACGGCGTCCGCAAGGCCAGCCTCGACAAGTCCGTTCCGCAGATCGGCGCCCCCAAGGCGTGGGCGGCCGGCTACGACGGCAAGGGCGTCAAGATCGCCGTCCTGGACACCGGCGTCGACGCCACGCACCCCGACCTCAAGGGCCAGGTCATCGCGGAGAAGAACTTCTCCCCGTCGCCCGGCACCAACGACAAGGTCGGCCACGGCACGCACGTCGCCTCCATCGCGGCCGGTACGGGCGCTGGATCTCCCGCGGGGTCCGGCGGCAAGTACAAGGGCGTCGCGCCGGGCGCGAAGGTCCTCAACGGCAAGGTGCTCAGCGACGAGGGCTTCGGCAACGACTCCGAGATCCTCGCCGGCATGGAGTGGGCCGCCGCGCAGGGCGCCGACGTCATCAACATGAGCCTCGGCGGCGCGGACACGCCCGAGATCGACCCGCTGGAAGCGGCGGTGAACAAGCTCTCCGAGGAGAAGGGCGTCCTGTTCGCCATCGCCGCCGGCAACGAGGGCTTCCTCGGCGAGCAGACCATCGGCTCCCCGGGCAGCGCGGAAGCCGCCCTGACCGTCGGCGCTGTCGACGACAAGGACAAGCTGGCCGAGTTCTCCAGCATCGGCCCGGGCATGGACGGCGCCCTCAAGCCGGACGTCACCGCGCCCGGCGTGGACATCACCGCCGCCTCCGCCAAGGGCAACGACATCGCCCAGGAGGTCGGCGAGAAGCCGGCCGGCTACATGTCGATCTCCGGTACGTCGATGGCGACCCCGCATGTCGCGGGCGCCGCGGCGATTCTGAAGCAGCAGCACCCGGACTGGAAGTACACCGAGATCAAGGGCGCCCTCACCGGCTCCACGAAGGGCGGCAAGTACACGCCGTTCCAGCAGGGTTCGGGCCGTATCCAGGTCGACAAGGCCGTCAAGCAGACCGTCATCGCCGACCCGGTGTCGGTGAGCTTCGGTGTCCAGCAGTGGCCGCACACCGACGACAAGCCGGTCACCAAGCAGCTGACGTACCGCAACCTGGGCACGAAGGACGTCACGCTGAAGCTGACGTCGACCGCCACCAACCCCAAGGGCCAGGCGGCCCCGGCCGGCTTCTTCAAGCTCGGCGCCACCACCGTCACGGTCCCGGCCGGCGGCAAGGCCTCGGTCGACTTCACCGTCAACACCAAGCTGGGCGGCACCGTGGACGGCGCCTACTCGGCGTACGTCACGGCGACGGGCGGCGGCCAGACCGTCCGCACGGCGGCCGCGGTGCAGCGTGAGGTGGAGTCGTACGACGTCACGCTGAAGGTCCTCGACCGGGCGGGCAACCCGGCCAAGAACTACGACCTCAGCCTGACCGGCGTGTCCGGCCTGGGCAAGGAGAAGTGGTTCTCGCCGTACGACGCCGACGGCACGGTCACGGCCCGCGTGCCCAAGGGCGGCTACGTCCTGAACTCGGGCGTCTACGTGGGCGACGACCCGGAGAAGTACGAGGGCGCCGACTGGCTCGCCCAGCCCAAGCTGAGCGTCACCAAGAACACGACGATCACGCTGGACGCCCGCAAGGCCAAGCCGGTGAACATCACCGTCCCGGATGCCGCCGCCAAGTCGGAGTTCGCCTCGGCGGACTTCACGGTGCAGGCGGGCAACGCCACCTACGGCTTCGGCTGGTGGCTGGACTCGTACGACAACTTCCGCTCCGCCCACCTCGGTCCGCAGGTCACCGACGGCTCGCTGTACCAGCAGTGGGACGGCCACTGGGTCAAGGGTGACAAGGAGCAGTACAGCACCACGGTCGGCAGCAAGGTCAAGCAGCTCGCCACCGGCTACACCCGCCACTACAAGGCCAGCGAGCTGGCCACGGTGAAGGCCGGCCTGGGTGCCGCCGCGAGCGGCAAGAAGGGCGCGGTCTCCGCGATCGGCTGGCTGCCCGGGAGCAGCGGAGCCTCCTCGATCGGCTTCATGCAGGCCCTGCCCAGCACCCGGACGCTGCACCTGTCCACCGCGGGCGGCGTGCGGTGGGAGATGGACTTCGAGCAGTACGGCGGAGTCGACGCGGAGGGCTGGCCGATCGTCGAGGCGTTCTACACGCTCGGTGCGCAGCAGAGCTTCAAGGCCGGCAAGAGCTACTCGAAGACGTTCAACACCGCCGTCTTCCAGCCGCATCTGAACGCCGGCTTCGGTCTCTACCGCGACGGCAACAGCATCTCGGGCCTCATCCCGCTGTTCGCCGACGGCCACAAGCACGCGGGCTCCTCGCTGTTCTCCTCGGTGAACACGACCCTCTACCGCAACGGCACCAAGGTCGGCTCCCACAACGACCCGCTGTTCGGCGAGAAGGAGTTCAAGGTCCCGGCCGGCGACGCCGAGTACAAGCTGACGACGTCGGTCAAGCGCAGCGTCAAGGTCGCGGCGGCCTCCACCCGCATCGACGCGAGCTGGACGTTCCGCTCCAAGAAGACCGCCGACCCGACGAAGCTGCCCGCCTCCACGGTCCGCTTCAACGCCAAGACCGGCCTGGACAGCAAGGTCCCGGCCGACAAGAAGGTCAGCGTTCCGGTCGAGGTCCAGGGTGCGGCCAAGGGCAGCAACCTCAAGTCGCTGTCGGTGTACGTGTCGTACGACTACGGCCAGACCTGGAAGAAGGTCACCGTCAAGGACGGCAAGATCTCCGTCAAGAACCCGGCGAAGGGGAAGGCCATCTCCTTCCACGCCAAGATCGCCGACAAGAAGGGCAACAAGTCGACGATCTCGATCTACAACGCGTACTACGGCAAGTGATCCATTGAGCCGTTAGCGGACGGCCCGCCGGAAGAGCAGTGTCCGGCGGGCCGTTCGTGTTTCCGTACCGCTGCTCGCGACGATCAGGCCGACGGCGTCGAAGCCCCCGTGCCCGAACGCGTCGCGTCCGTTCCCCAGCTCGCCAGCAACCGCAGCGCCTCGGCCGCGGCCGAGCCCGGTTCGGCGTGGTACGTGATCAGGGACTGCTCGGCGTCGTCGACCAGCCGGAACGTCTCGAAGGACAGAGTGAGATCACCGACCAGCGGGTGCCGCATGCGCTTGACGCCGAAGCTCTTCTCCTTGACGTCGTGCGTGGCCCACAGCCGCCTGAACTCCTCGCTCTTGACGGAGAGTTCGCCCACCAGGGCGGCAAGCTGCGGGTCGTCCGGATGGCAGCCCGCGTCCATGCGCAGGTAGCTGACCAGGTCGGACGCCTTCTGGTCCCAGTCGACGTACAGCTCGCGGTACTCCGGCCTCAGGAACACCAGCCGCGCCCAGTTCCGCTCCTGCGCCGACAGCTCCGCCCAGTCCCCGAAGACGGCCGCGGCCATCCGGTTCCAGGCCAGGATGTCGGAGCGGCGCCCGACGATGTACGCCGGAACGCTGTCGATCGAGTCCAACAGGTGCCGCAGCGCCACCCGCACCTGCTGGGTGCGCGCCACCGGCTTCTTCTTGTGCTGCTTGGGCTTGGCCAGGTGCATGAGATGCGCGTGCTCGGCGTCGGTCAGCCGCAGGGCGCGGGCGATGGAGTCGAGCACCTCCGCCGACACGTTGCGTCCGTTGCCCTGCTCCAGCCGCGTGTAGTACGCCACGGACACCCCGGCGAGCTGCGCCAGCTCCTCGCGGCGCAGACCCGGCACCCGGCGGTGCCGCCCGAAGTCCGGCAGCCCCACGTCCTCCGGCTTCAGCCGGGCACGCCGGGTGCGCAGGAACTCGCTGAGCTCGGCACGCCGGTCGAGGCCCCCGGCGTCCGGGGCGGCCTCCTGCACGGATTCGGGCTGTTCGTCCATGCGTCCAGTATTCACCGTCGTACGCACGCGAACCTGACCCCGCCAGTAGTAGGAACAGCAGACGTACGCAAAGCCGTGGCCTGGGTGAACGCTCGCCGGTCCGGCAGGCTGGACGCCGTGCCCGGTCAGAAGGCAGCCGGGCGCGGAACCCTGAGGAGAACCCCCGGCATGACCACTGTTGCTGCGTACGCCGCCCCCGCCGCCAAGGCTCCGCTGGAGCGCACCACCATCGAGCGGCGCGAGGTCGGCGAGTTCGACGTCCTGATCGACATCAAGTTCGCGGGCATCTGCCACTCCGACATCCACCAGGCCCGCGAGGGCTGGGGCGAGGCCATCTTTCCGATGGTCCCCGGTCACGAGATCACCGGTGTCGTCTCCGAGGTCGGCCCGGGTGTGACCAGGTTCAGGGTCGGCGACCGCGTGGGCGTCGGCTGCATGGTCGACTCCTGCCGCGAGTGCGAGAACTGCAAGGCCGGCCTGGAGCAGTACTGCACCCGCGGCATGGTCGGCACGTACAACGCCCTCGACAAGAACGGCGAGCCCACCTACGGCGGCTACTCGCAGAAGATCGTCGTCGACGAGAACTACGTCGTCCGCATCCCCGACGGGCTGTCCCTCGACGTGGCCGCCCCGCTGCTGTGCGCCGGCATCACGCTGTACTCGCCGCTCAAGCGCTGGGGCGCCGGCCCCGGCAAGAAGGTCGCGATCCTCGGCATGGGCGGCCTCGGCCACATGGGCGTCAAGATCGCGCACGCGCTCGGCGCCGAGGTGACCGTGCTGTCGCAGTCCCTGCGCAAGAAGGACGACGGCCTGAAGCTGGGCGCCGACCACTACTACGCCACGAGCGACCCGAAGACCTTCCAGGAGCTGCAGGGCACCTTCGACCTGATCGTGTCGACGGTGTCGGCCCCGCTGGACTTCAACGCCTACCTCTCGCTGCTGAAGACGGAGGGCGCGCTCGTGAACGTGGGCGCCCCGGAGGAGCCGATCTCCCTCAACCTCTTCTCGGTGATCGGGGGCGGCAAGACCCTCGCCGGTTCCATGATCGGCGGCATCGCGGAGACCCAGGAGATGCTGGACTTCTGCGCCGAGCACGGCTTCGGCGCCGAGATCGAGATGATCCGGGCCGACCAGATCAACGAGGCGTACGAGCGGGTGCTCGCGAGTGATGTGCGGTACCGGTTCGTGATCGACACCGCGACGATCTGACCCGTGGCTCCTGGTTCGTCTCCTGGTTCGACTCCTGATCTGTCTCGCTGTTCTTCGTGGGCCCCGGCAGCGCCGCTCCGGGGCCCACGGGCGTCCTGTCATGTAAGGCAAGGCTTGCCTTACCGCTGGGCGGAGTAGGGTGGTCACGAGGGGAGGTCACCATGACCGTGCAGCTGAACCACACCATCGTCGCCGCCCACGACAAGCACGCCTCGGCCCGGTTCCTCGCCGGCCTCCTGGGCCTCGAAGTGAGCCCGCCCTACGGGCCGTTCGTGCCGGTCGAGATCCCCAACGGCGTGACCCTCGACTACCTGGACACGCCGGGCCACATCACGCCGCAGCACTACGCGTTCCTGGTCTCGGAGGACGAGTTCGACCAGATTTTCGCCCGCATACGGCAGGCGGGCCTGACCTATTGGGCGGACCCGTTCCACACCCGCCCCGGCGAGATCAACCACAACGACGGCGGCCGCGGCGCGTACTTCGACGACCCCAACGGCCACCGCCTGGAGATCCTGACCCGGCCGTACGGCAGCGGCGGCTGACGCACGCCTTCGGGCCGGCGGCTCAGCCCTGGACGGCGGTGCCGGTGTCCGACTCGCCGGTCCCCGGTTCCGGTGACGGCTCGCTGAGCTGGTCGCGCACATAGTTCCAGACCACCGCGATCAGTGCGGCGACCGGTACGGCGAGCAGACTGCCCACGATGCCGGCCAGACTGGCGCCCAACGTCACCGCCAGCAGGATCACGGCCGCATGGAGGCCGAGCCCACGACTCTGGATCACGGGCTGGAACACGTTGCCCTCCAGCTGCTGCACCACGACGATGATGGCCAGCACGATCAGCGCGTCCGTCAGGCCGTTGTAGACCAGCGCGATGAGAACCGCGACGAAACCGGCGAACAGGGCGCCGACGATCGGTACGAACGCGGAGACGAACGTCAGCACCGCCAGCGGGAGCACCAGCGGTACTCCCAGAATCCACAGGCCGAGACCGATCAGGACGGCGTCGAGCAGGCCGACGGCCGCCTGGGAACGCACGAACGAGCCCAGGGTGTCCCAGCCGCGCGCGGCCACGGTCGGGACGTCGGTGGCGAGCCGACCGGGCAGCTGACGGGCGAGCCACGGCAGGAACCGCGGGCCGTCCTTGAGGAAGAAGAACATCAGGAAGAGTCCCAGGACGGCCGTGACCACGCCGTTGACCACGGTGCCCACTCCCGTGACGACGGCGGAGACCATGCTGCCGAGGCCCTCCTGAGCGCGGGCGACCGCGCTGTCGAAGGCCTGGTTGATCTGGGCCTCACCGATGTTCAACGGCGGCCCGGCGGCCCACTCGCGCAGCCTTTGGATGCCTTCGACCACGCCGTCGGTCAGCTCGCCGGACTGGGACGCCACCGGTACGGCGATCAGCGCCACGACGCCCATGGCGACCAGGAGGAACAGCACGGTCACGACCGATGCGGCCAGGGCCGGTTTCCATCCGCGACGACGCAGGAAACGAGCCGGGGGCCAGGTCAGTGTGGTCAGAAGCAGGCCCACCACGAGCGGCCAGACCACCGACCACATCCGGCCCAGAACCCACAAAGTCACCGCCAGCATCACCAACACCAGCAGCAACTCGACGGAGACACGCGCCGATGTGCGGAGCGCGGCGCGGGTTTTCGTGGAACTCAACATGGCAGTCACGAGGGCACCCTATTGGTACCCCGGTCACGCTGGCTTCGCCGAGTCGCACTCCTGTGCGGCGACTCGGGCCGTCAGCCCTCGGCCTTCGCCAGGCCGATCGGGCAGGACACTCCGGTGCCTACGGGGGTGTACCTATGTGACCCATGACGAACTCGATGGGCAAGGGCACCAGGCGAGCAGCGATCTACTGCCGGATCAGCCAGGACAGGGGCGGCGCCGGACTCGGAGTCGCGCGTCAGGAAGAGGACTGCCGGGCACTGTGCGCCCGCCTGGGTTGGGACGTCGTAGCCGTCCACACGGACAACGACGTCAGTGCGTACTCGGGAGCGCCCCGACCAGCGTGGCGAGAGCTGCTGGCTGCGGTGAACCGGGGCGAAGTCGACGCGATCGCGGTATGGCACGTGGACAGGCTTACACGATCGCCTCGCGAGCTGGAAGACGTTATCGATCTGGCGGACCGTCGAGGCGTCGAACTCGCCACGGTGAGCGGAGAGATCGACCTTGCGACGCCGACCGGCCGCATGGTGGCCCGCATGCTGGGAGCCGCCGCCCGCCACGAGGCGGAGCACAAGGCGGAGAGGCAGAAGCGGCAGCGCCGCCAGGCCGCCGACGCGGGGCGGATCTCCGGGGGCGGGGCACGACCCTTCGGCTACGAGGACGACCGCGTGACCATTCGCGAGACCGAGGCCGAGGTGATACGCGAGGGTGTTCGGCGCGTGCTCGCGAACGAGAGTTTGGCGAGCATCTGCCGTGACTGGCAGGAGCGCGGAATCGTCAGCCCGGCAGGTAAGCCGTGGAAGCCCCACGGATTGCGGCGCTTACTGGCGTCGGCACGGATCAGCGGACGTCGTGAGCACACGCCGCGTGGTTCGTGGGAGAGCACACGTCCGCTGCTCGGGGAGATCGTTGCCGATGCCGTCTGGCCGGGGATCATTAGCCACGAGGACTCGGATCGTGTTCGGAGGATCCTGAGTGACCCGACACGACGGCGGAATGTGGAGGGCACGACGAAGCGCAGCTATCTGCTCACGGGCGTTCTGCGTTGCGGAAAGCCGAAGCCGGACGGTACGCCGTGCGGATGGGGGATGGTCGGTCGTCCCCGGAGCGGAGTTCCTCGGTATGTATGCCCCAACACCCCGGGAACGGACGCATGCGCCGGTACGGCCACCAACGCCGAGCGGACCGACGAGCACGTACGGGACATGGTGTTGGCCGCGCTGGAGTCGCCCGCCTTCATGCAGCGGTTGCGCGATGAGGATCACGCGGGGAAGGAGCTATACGACGAGATCCGGGCAGACGAAGAGGAGCTCGAAGCTCTCGCCGAGGACATGGGGGAGCGGAGGATCAGCCGCAAGGAATGGATGATCGCCCGCAAGCCGATCGAGGACCGGTTGAACCTCAACCGGGCGAGGCTCGCGAAGGTCTCCCGGATCGCGGTGCTCAGCGGATTCGTGGGCACCTTCGAGGACATGCAGGCCCGTTGGAAGAAGATGAACAACTCCCAGCGCAGGGCCATCATCACGGCTTGCGTGCGGTCGATCGAGGTGCGTCCGGCGAATCCACGGAAGCGCTGGGACGCTGATCGGTTCGTGTTCGACTGGATTGCGTAGCTTGACGACGCATTGGGGCGGGCATTGGTTGAGCCGGAGGCAGCCAAGCCGTCGAGTGCGGTCAGAACCAACGCACGTAGCTATTGCTCACAGGCTCCAGCCGATCGGACTTTTCCCGATTGCATGGCCTGCAGAGCAATTGCAGGTTAGTCACGTCATTTAGTCCACCTTTGCTCAGAGGCATAATGTGGTCGTAATTTTCCTTGGCGAAGGGGTTGAGTAAGCCTGAGATGTCTCGCTTGCATTGCGTACACATGCCGCGGTCGCGGAAGTACACCGCGCGACGTGCCCACTCGGGTGCATCGCGGCGTTGGAGCCGCCCTGTCTTCGTGAAGAGTTTCCTAAGGTTCGGGTATTCGGCTTCAATGTACTCTTGATCGCATTCGAGAACGTACATTGAGAGGAATTCGTGTAGGTCCTGGAGGGCGGCCCTATTTGTGAACATGACGAAGAAGACTTCGTCGGAAATCTTGCGAAGAATGTCCTGGTAAGCCTGCGTGAGCCTCAGTTCCAGGAAGTAGTCGTAGCAGGCATCGAAGAGCTCGGGCGGATCCTCGTAGCTGAAAATGTTCCCCTCGCGCTTCTCGATTTGCGGGAAGTCTGGGATCTCGAACTGGATTCTCTCCTGGATCCCGTAGAGCGCCAGGGCTACCTCGATCGGTAAGGTCCACTTAGGGTTCATTGGGTCGCCGAAGCGAATTTTTCGGCGACCGGAATTGTCGCTCTCTAGGATGCCGTCCGCAATGTATCTAATGAACTTATGAAGCGCCGTGTCCTTCTGCCATGCCGGGATGAACTCCAAAATCCCATGTTCCATGGTGAGGGATTCAAGATCGTGGAACTATGCCGAGTATCCACGTGCTACAGATTCCACCTTGCTGGCGATCCGGTACGTGTACAGGTACTCGTGATCAATCCACATGCTGCCTGTGTTCGAAGTCAACGTGCCCCCAATCTCCCACGTGATTGTAGGGCGACGCTTTCTCCTGCCGTGCGCCGTTGGCTTGGCCGACTGTCTCGGGTGCCTCCGGGTCGACGAGGCGGAAGGCCAACGCCACGCGCTCGATCACAGCCAGGTCCTCTATGACCGGGGGAAGTCCCTGCCGAGCGCGTGATTCGGCGACTCGTTTCCGAAGCTCATCCGGCACCAAGGGCGCCCCCGTAGGCGGAGGAGACAACGTCACGGGCGGCTTCTCGGCCGATGGCCAGGTCTTCGGCGATTCCGGCCGCGATGAGCGCGCCGCCGGGGGTGTGGCCGGAGCCGACGTAGCGCCAGTGCCGTTCGGTGACCGTGCTGGGGGTGCCGTCTGGCATGTCGGCCTGGCCCACGTGGTTGGCGCGTTCGGCGCGTAGTGCTGTGTAGGTCGTGGAGTAGGCGCGGGACTTGGTGAGGATGTGGCCCCGGTAGCCGAGCGTGTGAGCCCAGGCGCGCAGGCGCAGAGGCTCGTACTCAGGCAGGGCGCCGAGGCGCCAGCAGGCCCGCATGAGCGTGCGGACGTGTTCACTCACGGGGACTGTCTCGATGTCGTGCCAGGTCGTGAGCGGGTGGTCGGTGCCGGCGCCTGTCTCGCTCGCGCCCTTGGTGACGTACTTCGCGACGTACGCGGCTACAGCGTCATCGTCGGGCCCGTCGCCGTCCGCATGCAGTGGCCGGGCGTCGATCTGGTTGCCCCAGCGCAGGGCCAGCTCACCGACGGCCGGGCTGTACGGGGTGCGGATCAGGACACGCCGGGCCGAGGCCCGTATGGCATCGGCCAAGGGGTCGACGCTGCCCCAGGCCGGGGGTTCGTCGGCCGGGCCGTTGGGGCCGTCGAGGCGGACGATGGCGTGCACGTGGACGGCCGCCCGCTTCTGGTACTCGGCGACGCGGGCGAAGGACAGCCGCGCGTGCTGGGTGAAGCGGGACTGTACGAGGCCGACCGAGGAGGCGAGGCGTCGCCGGACGTCGATGACGAACCGATCCCACAGCTTGGATGCGTGCGCGTGCCACAACACGTGGCCCGTGTAGTCGTAGCAGTCGGCGCAGAGGGGTTGGCCGACGGAGGGATCATCCGGTGCGTGGACGATGCCGCAGCCAAGGGGGCGGCCGTGTTCGCACACCCCACGGTCGCGGCGGGGGCGGCACAGTTCCCCGGCGCGGTGCACCGGGCCGAAGGACGGGGCGGTCAGGGTCACGAACAGCCGAGGCCGTTGGCGGACGGTGGCGGGGACGTTCTTGCCTCCGAGGAGGCCCGCGCGGACGAGGTGGTAGGTGTCTCCGGCGTGAAGGCGGGAGCAGGCCGGGCAGACGGTTGCACGTCGGTTGCGGCAGCGGACGAGGAGGCGTTCGCCGGGTTCGTTGCGGGTGTCGTAGTGATGGAGGATCTCGCCGGTTGCGGCGTCCAGGGTGGTAGTCGAGCCGGACAAGTGGACCGGGTGAGCGCAGCCACCCGTGGCGGTGACTTGTTCCAGCCAGCGCGGGAATTTGGGGTCTTGGGCGAGGCGGATTGCGTCGCGGTCTGCTTCGGAGAGCTGACGCAGGCGCGCCGCGTGGTCGAGGGTGGCGCGCCGGTCAGCCGGGGTGTACTCCGGGGTGATGGTGGTGACCTTCCGGGGTGGGCCGCCGTAGCGGCGCGGTGGGTGGGTGGTGGGGTGTTGTGGGGCATGGGGATCACCTCCGTTGCGTGGTCGGATGGGCTGTGAGGCGGTCAGCGGATGGTTCCGGTGCCCCGGCAGACGCGGCAGCGCCTCCGCCGACCGGTCCAGGTCCTACGGGCCCCGTCGCCCTTGCAGTGGGGGCACCTCACGCGAGGCATCGGCATGGGCGTGTGTCCTTTCTGCTCAGGTGTGGGAGAAGCCGTTGATCACCCAGGTGACGAGGCCGTGGATGGTGAAGAGCACCGGCGTCTGACCGAGGTAGAGACCGAAGAGGCCGACGCAGACCGCTTCCCAGGTCCGCACGTCGCGGGAGCGGACCAAGAGGACGGTGATGATCCCGAAGACCACCGCGAACGTGAACGCCGTACCTTCGCTGATCACTTCTCGTCTCCTTCCAGTGCCCCAAGGGCACGGTCCAGGGCGGGCAGTTCCGGGGTGAGGGCTGCGTGCTTGCGGGCCGTGGAGACGGCCTCTTCCGTGGGGGTGAGGTGGGAGCGGGCACGGCTCCAGCCGCCGTCCGGGCCGGTACAGACGGCCACGCCCCGTTCCTCCGCCGTGATCGCTTGCGCGACAGCCACGGCATCCTTGTTCAGGTCGCCCAAGGTCATCTCGGCTGTGCCGGGGTCGTTGACCCGGTGGCATATCCGGCCGCCGAGCTGAGCTCGCAGCGCGGTGACACCAGGCCCGAGATCGGAACCGACCCGTTGGCCTGCCACCACGAGGTGGACGCCGAGTGCGGCCCCGAGTTGAGCCAGGCGCAGCAGCAGGGTGGAGCACTGCTCGGCTTCCGCCTTGCTCTCTCGTGTGCCGTCGGACAGGTACAGCTCCGCGATCTCGTCGACGATCACGACGACCGGCACCGGGCGGAGCTTGTCCGGGAGCTCCCAGATCGAGCGCACACCGGCCGAGCGGCATGCGCTCATCCGGTCCTGCATGTCGACCACGAGCGCGGAAAGCACGGCGACTGCTTCGCGTCGACAGGTCGCCAGTGCGCTCAACCGCCCGGCGAACAGCCCGAGTTCCATGCCGCCCTTGCAGTCGATGCCGACCAGGGCGACGGGCTGCGGCGCGAGCTGAGTGATCAGCCGGGCCAGCAGGGTGGACTTACCGGACCGGGTGGCCCCGGCGATGAGCCAGTGCGGCACGAGGCGCAGGTTCATCACCCAGGCCCCGCCGGTTTCCAGTGCGCCGATGAGCGCGGACAGCAGTTCGGTGGGGGCGGTGGCCAAGCCGGGCCGCTGAAGCGGATCGCTGCCCATCGCGGTCAGCAGGACGAGCCCGCGTTTCGGCGAGGTCACCCGCACCGCGTGGACCTTCCAGGCGTGCACGAGGGCATCGGCCGCCTTCATGTACGTCGCCGGGGTCTGGCCCGCGTGCAGCCGCACGGTCACGGTCAGGCCCATGCGGGTGGCCCGGGGGAAGGAGATCCGCGGGACCACCGGCCGCAGCGGTTCGCCTTTGACCATCAGGTCACCGAGCAGCCCGCGCGGCGGGCGCCGGGATACGGCGAGGTCGTTGAGCATGGCGACCTTGCGCCAGGTGAACGCCACCCGGCACGCGGTGACCGGGTAGTCGACGAGGTACCAGTGCCAGGCCGGCCGATGGCGGCGCACCAGGTCGCCGACGACGAGCACCCACGCGAGCACGGCCAGGGCGAAGGCGAGCAGGGTGGGCCCCATCAGGCGTCACCGCCCTTGCCGTGGGCCGCCGGTCCGTGTGCGGGCGTGATCGCATCCGCGCGGAAGCTGACGCCCTGCCGGTCGCCCATCGACCAGACGAACGCCGTCAGCCCGGTGACCTTGACGACCTGGCCCGGTTCGATGCCCTTGGGCTCACCGCTGATGGCGATCTCGATCACGGAGATACGCCGTCCGTCCGGCCGCACGGTGACGGCCACGGTGTAGACCGGGTTGCCCTCCCGGTCCTTCTTCACCTCCTGTGTCTCGGAGTTGCTGAACTTCACTTCGGGCGCGTTGGCGCACCGCAGTACGCCGAGTCGCGCCGTGTCCACAGGAATGGACTGCATTGGATTGGCCTCCCTGGCCAGTCGGGACACCAGCGAGATACTGACGTCACTTGTCCTTACGAGTGACGAGTCTGGAGTGCTGTACGGCGAGAGCGCAAGTACTTATGCTGACGAGTGATGTCGCGCGTGCGACGTGCCTACGACCTCAGGAGATGCCGAGATGTCGGAGATCCAGCGCCCAGGAGCCCTCTACCAGCAAGTCGCCGCCGCCATCCGCGAGGCAATCCTGTCGGGCGAGTTCGCCCCCGACTCCCTGTTGCCGTCCGAATCGCAGCTCATGACCCGCTACGGGGTGTCCCGGCCCACCGTTCGGAACGCCATCTCCGCACTGCGCGCGGAAGGACTGATCGACGTCCGCCACGGCAAGGGCAGCTTCGTCCGCTCCGACGGCCAGCCCACGCTCACTCTCGAACGCCGCATCAGCCGCACCACCGACGGCCGGTTCCTCATGCCCAACGGCGACGTCTGGGACGAAGCCGAAGAACCCAGCACGTACCGCACGCACACCACGAAGGCCACCGGCCGACTGCTCGGACTCGGCGAAGAAGAGGCCTTGTTCGGCTGCGACCGGCTCCTGATCGACAAGGCCACCGGCGCCCGCGCGATGCACCGCACGCTGATCCCCGTCGAAGTCGCCGAGGCCGTGCCACTGCTCGCGGAGGAGCCGGGCAAGCGCCCGGCAGCGATCTACGGGGTGCTCACCACGGACGGCCACAAGTTGTGGTGGTCGGAGAAGGTCCGCGCCCGCATGCCGCTGCCCGATGAGCGCGCCACGCTCCAGCTCCCTGACGCGACCCCGATCCTGCACCTCGCCCGCGTCACGCACGGCACCGACGATCGCCCACTGATCCTCGAAGAGCTCCGCATCGGCGCGGACCGTGCCGAACTCGCCTTCCGGATCACCGCCGACAAACAGCCCGCACGACGCACCCGCGCCTGAACACCAACGGCGATCGGTCGAAACAGCCTTTACTTCCTCAAGGGCGCGCCTGCGGCGCGCCGGGCCGCCCGGCCGCCCCGGCCGGGCGTGCGGCGTGGGCGCCGGTCCCGGCCGGTCGCCGGGCGCCCCACACGGCAGCACACCCGAGGAGGCAAGGCGTCGCCCGGCCGTCGTGGGCAGGGGCGTGGTGGGCTGGGGGTCGACGGCCTCCGAGACTTTAGGCAGCTCCCATGGGGCGAGTCTCGAAGAACAGGGGGCCGACCGGGCCATTGCGGGCAGGCCAACAGCCAGCCCGGTTCGCGGGCGAGCGTAAGGCCCCCTGTTCTCTCGCCCCATGGCAGCTACTGCCCAAAGTCTCTGCGGCCGGCGACGTGCCCACGTGTACCGCTCACCAGCGATAAGGCGGCTCATGCCGCACCACCGTCGCCATCGGCGCGCGCCTCCAGGAGCACGGCAAGCCGGTCTATGGCACCGGGCCAGCCCGCCAGGCGCACGACCCCGCGCCCGCTCTCGTCCGTGGAGGCCACCGCCCGTACGGCGGACAGCTCGAACCCCGCGCCGAGCAGCGCCCGGTTCAGTCGATCAGCGGCCTCACGAGCTTCACGCCAGCCCGCCACGTAATCGACTCCCGGCACCCAGAGGCCGGAGTCCACACCTGCGATGCCGTCGAGCCCATCGCCGAGCCAGTCCTCACCCGCTCCAGTCACCCTCGCTCACCTCAGCCCTGTTGCAGATAACAGCACGTCAACTTGCTTGAGTTAAGGGCCAGAAGCGACGCAGCGCAGCGGCCCCGGTACCATCAGGCACCGGGGACCGCTGCGTCCCCTGCCGGGCCACCCTTCGCTTTCCAGGGCTGACGGGGTGGCCCGGTCTCGGTATGCGGTTGTGAAGCGCGGCCCCTTACTGGAGTGGGGAGCTCCGTGATCCCGAAGGGACCGCGCTCCGTTGGCCGGAGGGGTCAAACTCCGGCCGGTTTCCGGGCCGCCGCCGAACTCCTGATCGCTAAGGAGTCGACACGGGCGGCAGCCCGGAGATCATCAGTGCGGTTTGCCCTCAGCACAGCCGTTCAGGTCGAAGCGACACCAGACCGTCTTGCCGCCGCCTTCTTCCGGCGTCCACCACACCGCCGCCGCCATCCGCTGAGTGATCATCAACCCACGGCCGCTGTCCGGTAGCACTGCCTCAGTCAACTCACCCATCAACTCCGGGCAGACGAAGTCGCCCATGGGAAGAAGCGGTGGCGTCGAGTCCTCATCCTTGACGCCGATGAAGAGCCACTTCGGATACAGCTTGAACGTCACGTCGATGCGCCGACAGCCGTTGGGGCGGGCTCGACCACGATCCGGAACCGCATGGTTCACCACATTCCCAACCAGCTCCGAGACAGCCAGCCGCGCGTCGTACACCACTTCACCCGTAACGACGCCGCGCAGGAACGCCGACGTGGTGTCGCGCGCGATTCGTGCCACGTCTCCGCACTCGGCGAAGAGCGTCAGTGCCAGGAAGTGGCCATTGGCGGACGGATCCGGCGCCGCGAACCAGTGGGCGTACGCCTCCACCTCTCTCGCCACGTACTCGGCTTTCCCCGCGTCCATCGCATCCCCTCCTGAGCCTCCACGGCACTCACGTCGACCGCTTGCTTCACGCAAGCCAGTACACGGCGCAGTGGGCGCGATCGGGAGCGTTCACCCGGGGGTTCACGTGAACACCTGCAAAGCCAAAGGGGGTTCGCGAATGAACCCCCCGGGGTGATACTGCTGTGACAGGATGAGCACTTGCCGTCATTCTCGGGTTGGCAGGGGAGCATGAGCCGAGAGCCGAACGCGCATTGATCGCAGTCATGGACGAGGCCAGGGTCTCGAACAAGGGCCTTGCGAAGCGCATGAAGGATGCCGCCGCTCAGCGCGGTATCAGTCTCGGGACCACCCACGTTGCCGTGCAGCGATGGCGAGACGGCGCAGGGATCAAGCCGGAGACAGCGGCGATCATGGCTGACGTACTCAGCACCAAGCTTGGCCGCCGTATCACGCCCGGGGATCTCGGCTTCTTCGACCACACACGGCCCACCGCGCCAGATCCGATCGGCATCCGAGCACGGTCCCCGACGTACTGTCCATGCTGGACGGACTCGCCCAAGAGCGCGCCGATGCGGTGACATCCGAGGAACTGATCATTGCGGACGCCGAACTCAGTTCTGCCGTTCTGTCGTGGATGATCGCGCGCCCCGACGGCATCCAGGCGGACAGACCCGCTCACCAACGGGTCGGCATGCGCGACGTACGGGCAATCAGGGACGCCGCCGCCACCTTCATGCAACTCGACTTCAAGTACGGCGGAGGCCATGGTCACAAGGCGCTACGGCACTACTTCCGCCATGAAGTGCTGCCCCTGCTCAGCGCCAGCTACAGCGAGAAGGTAGGCACGGCCTTATTCGGTGCCGCCGCCGAGGTCTCCCAGTTGCTCGCGTGGACCGCATACGACTCGGGAAACCACCGGCTTGCCCACCGCTATCTCACATCCACGCTGCGCCTGTCCCAGGTCATCGACGACCGCATGTTCGGCGCCCGCATTCTCGGCAATCTCAGCCACCAGGCGAACTACTTGGGCAACCACGCCCAGGCCGTCCAGCTAGCCCGCGCGGCCGTCGAAGGCGCCAAGGGCCGGGCCACCCCGCGTGCCATGGCGAATTACTGGGCGATGGAGGCCCGAGCGCTCTCCAACGCGGGAGACCGGACCGGCGCGGCCCTTGCGATGAACCAAGCAGAACGCCACTTCGAGCGTGCCGACAGCGCCGAAGACCCGGCATGGTTGAGCTACTTCGACGACGCAGAGCTGTTGGGCGAGTTCTGCCACTGCTTCCGCGATCTGAAGATGCGCCGTGAAGCAGTCGAGCACGCACAGCGGGCTGTGGACACCACTGATCCGCAGTACGCCCGCACCCTCGGCTTCTGTCGCATGGTGCTCGCACAGAGCCAGCTACTGAATGACGAACTGGAAGCCGCCGTCACCACAGCAAGCCTTGCCGTGGACGGCGGCGACTCCATCCAGTCCTCCCGCTTCCAGCGCTACGTGACCGACTTCCAAGCAGAGGTCAGTGCGTACGCGGCCAACCCCGCCGTCGTAGCCTTCAACGAGCAGGTGAACGAAGCACTCGCCCGACTCGACGAGGACGAGTAGCAGCTACCAAGGGCGCCAGTCGCGCGGCGCATCGTCGTTCCGCAGGGCAGCGATGCGCCGGCGGTACTCGGCCGCCGTCTCTTCGTTCTCCTGCACGTTCTGCATGAGCCACGTGGTCATACCGAACTCTTGGAGCCGCCGGAGCGTGTCGTAGCCGTGCCAGTCGTGCAGGTCCCGCCCATAGGCCCGCACGAAGTCGGCGTACTGCTCGTCGGTCTGCCACCCAAGGCTGTGGTGCTCGACCGCCGTGACCATCAGGTCCCACTCAGGGTGATCGAAGCAGAAGGCTTCGAAGTCGATCAGGATGACTTCTCCCCGATCGTTCACCATCAGGTTCTGCACGTGCGCGTCACCGTGCACCGGCCCCTTCGGAGTCTCGAACTTCAACTCCTCGAACTGATCGCGCAGCTCCCGCCAGCGCTTACGGAGAAAGACCCTGTCGTCTTCCGGGATCGGTGCCCGGCGGATTCGCAGCTCTTGCTTGTCGAAGGGGTCGAACGAAGGAAGCTCCAGCCCGGCAGGCACCGTCATGGAGTGCAGATCCCGCAGGATGCCCCCCAGCTCCCCGTACGTAGCCTTACGGTCGCCCTCGACGATGAGGCGCCAGAAGGTCACCGGGTGGCCATCGATCAAGAACGGCTTATCCAACCCGTCGACTAGGCGCGCGGCAGGGAACCCCTCCCCGGCCAGCCACCGCGACACAGCCACCTCGACACGAGCCTTAGGTAGCCATGGCTCGCCCCGCGCCACACGCACGATCACCGGCGCCGTGTCCAAGCGGAACAGCGCGTTTTCTCCGAGCCGGATCAGCTCTGCCTCTCTGCTGTCCAACCCTGCCGCCCGGCAGGCCGCGCTCATCACCTGCGCAGCCCTAACCGACGTGAACCCCTCTTCCGATCGAGCAGCGTCAACCGCCATGCCCGTACCAGCTCCCCTAGTCGTGCGCGACCAACCGACGCGCGCCCACGGGTGACCAACCCGACGCGCGCCAGACACGACCTCGACGGTACCTAGGGACGCGTATGTCTGACGAGAAGAGGCCAGCCCTGCGAGGCTGGCAACGCACTCCCGGTGGCCGGGGCCAGCCGAGGTCGGCAAGCCTCCAGAGGGCGGCAGAGGCGTTCTCGGACCCTCCCGCACGATCCCCTGCCTGCTGCGGGAGGGATGAACCAACTTACGGTTGAATCGGTGGCGTTCACCCAAGAGCGATAATTCCGTACATATGATCGCGCCATGGCACTGCAACCTGTTGAGGCCACTCTGATAGTCGGAGCAGTCGGGGTTTTGACGACGACGTCTGCTGTGCTGATCACTCACCGGCTGACCCTTCGCCGGGACCGCCAGCACCGAGTGTGGGACCGCCGCATGGACACCTACGAAGAGGTGCTGCGCAGCCGCCGGGTTCTGGCACAGCACCGGGCGGAGGTGCTGCGTACGCAATCGGCCAAGTCGAGCGTTATCGACGCCGAGAAGGAACTCAACGCCTTCCTGCTGACCCAGGCTCAGTTGGACATGTTCGGCTCGCCCGCGGTCAGGGCCCTGGATACCCTTTCGCTGGCAGCTTTCAACCACTGGGCCCGTCTGCTGTCGGAGTGGCGCGATCTGTACGCCCGCGCTACGAGCCACTTCAACAACCAAGAGATGTGGGACGAGGCCGACAGGAAGTGGGCTGAACTGAAAGAAGCCTCGGAGACCGTGGACCTGGCTGACAGGCGACTGGTCGAGGTAATCCGGGACGAGGCGGAGTTCAGCCGATTCCGTGCGCGTACGCCGTGGCAGCGCCTGGCAACGAGGTTGCAGCGCCCTCTTCGCACCCGGCGGCGGCGCATCGAGCGCGCGGAGGGCACTCAACCGACGCACTCCGTGTGACCACGCTGAGAGGGGGACTGCCGGGCAGGGGCTGCGTACGACAGCCGTGGCACCGCCATCAAGGAAGACGGTGCCATGGCCAGCAAGTCCTGGATAGATCTACTTCTCGCGCGCTTCCGGCGCCGGAGCAACCCCCGTCGGGCAAGACGCCCCCCAGTTCGTCTCGAACGGGGTACTTAGCTTGACCCCCGTCCCGCCCAGCCCGCAGTACCCCGCCGGGTTCTTGTCGAGGTACTGCTGGTGGTACGCCTCCGCCGGGTAGAACGGGCGGTCCTTCGCCGGGAGGATCTCCGTGGTGATCGCGCCGTAGCCGGAGGACGTCAGGACGTTCTGGTAGGCCTCGCGGGAGGACGTGGCCGTGGCCGCCTGCCCGGGGGTGTGGGTGTAGATCGCCGAGCGGTACTGCGTGCCGACGTCGTTGCCCTGGCGGAAGCCCTGCGTGGGGTCGTGGGACTCCCAGAAGGTCTTCAGGAGCCTGTCGTACGAGATCAGCTGCGGGTCGTAGACCACGCGGACCACCTCCGTGTGGCCGGTCAGGCCCGAGCAGACCTCCTCGTACGTGGGGTGCTCGGTGTAACCGCCCTGGTAGCCGACCAGGGTCGTCCAGACGCCGGCCGGGAGCTGCCAGAACTTGCGCTCGGCACCCCAGAAACAGCCCAGGCCGAAGTCGGCGATCTCCAGGCCCTCGGGGTACGGGCCTAGGAGCGGGTTGCCGAGCACGGTGTGGCGGTCGGGGACCGTGAACGCCGGCTCCGGGCGGCCGGGCAGCGCCTGCTCGGGCGTCGGCAGCTGGGGCGTACGGCTGTGCAGGAACATGCGGTCTCCTATCCGGGGCGGCGTATGGGTCAACGTCCGGGGGCCGGGTGGAATTCCGGTGGGTTCCGGCCGGCCCCGCGGTCCTGACCCCGGCGGCGCCTCAGCGCGGCAGGCTCGCCGGGCTGCCGCCGTTCGCCTCGAAGCCCGCCACCGCCAGCGCCCGGTAGACCGCGAACTCCGCCGCCGGGTCGGCGGACAGGGTCCACGGCAGGGCGCCGACATGGCCGTCGATGTGTATCAGCTGGTGCATGGCCTCCGCCCAGCGTTCGCCGCGCACCAGGAAGAACACCAGCATGTGCCGTACGTGCGCCAGCATCGGGTCGTCGGGGCGGGCCGAGTGCACCGCGTGCAGCGCGCCGTGGATCGCCTTGGTGACGACCTCGCTCTGCCAGAAGCTGCTGACCAGGGTCACCTCGGGCAGGTGCTCGAAGACCGCGAAGAGCGGCATGGCCGCCAGCAGCGAGCCCTGGGGGGCGCGGGCCGCCGCGGCCTCCGCGAACTCGTACGCCAGCTCGCGCGAGCCGTGCCACTTCTCGCACCAGTAGTGCAGCGCGGCCAGGTGCGCTCCCATGTGGGCCGGGGCGCGGTCCAGGATCTTCAGCCAGAGCTGCTCGAACTCCTTCTGGGAGTACGCCAGTCCGCGGGCCACCGACAGCTCGATGATGTACGGGATCGGGTCACCGGGGGCCAGCAGCGCCGCCTCGCCGCACGCCGCCTTCGCCTCCTCCATGATGATCCGGAACTCGTCCGTCCCGGGCGTCGCCGTCCGCCACGCCTGCTGCACCAGGAACTCGGCGTGCACCGCCGCACCGCCCGCGTCCTTGGGCTGCTCGGCGCGCCACACCCGCAGCCACTGCCCGCCCGGCGCCTCGCCCACCCCGCCGGGCCGCTGCCGCAGCTCCAGCGAGGCGGCACCCGCGAAGGCCTGCACGCGCTGCCAGCGCCGCTCGCCCTCCGTCTCCGTACCGGCGAGGAGTTGCTGGGCCGCGCGGTAGTCCTGGGTGCGCTGCACCAGGTCCAGGACGTCCAGCAGGTCCTGGTCGGGGCCGGGCATGCGGATGTCCAGCTCCTCCTCGCGGACGAAGCCGTAGTTCGCCGGGTCCGCGGCGTCCGGGTGGTCGGGCGAGACCAGCCCGATCGCGCCCCGCCTGCGGCGCAGATACGGCAGCAGCACGAAGCCCAGCATGACCAGTGCCATCAGGACCCAGAGAATCTCCATGTCTACAGCGTTCCAGACGCCGCCGACTCTTGGCCAACGTGGTGGGCGGCCCTGTGGAAAACCCCGCAAAACCCCGCGCGGACCGGCGTGCGCAGTGGGTCGGAGCTCCTCATCCGTCACGAGCGCCGTCGGCGCACTACCCTCGGTGCCCATGAGCGACAGGCACATCAGTCAGCACTTCGAAACGCTCGCCATCCACGCGGGCAACACCGCCGACCCCCTGACCGGCGCGGTCGTCCCGCCGATCTACCAGGTCTCGACCTACAAGCAGGACGGCGTCGGGGGCCTGCGCGGCGGCTACGAGTACAGCCGCAGCGCCAACCCGACCAGGACCGCGCTGGAGGAGAACCTCGCCGCCCTCGAGGGCGGCCGTCGCGGCCTGGCGTTCGCGTCCGGGCTGGCGGCCGAGGACTGCCTGTTGCGTACGCTGCTCAGCCCCGGCGACCACGTGGTGATCCCCAACGACGCGTACGGCGGCACATTCCGCCTGTTCGCCAAGGTCGTCGCCCGGTGGGGCGTGGAGTGGTCGGTCGCCGACACGAGCGACCCCGCCGCCGTACGGGCCGCCCTCACCCCGAAGACCAGGATCGTGTGGGTGGAGACCCCCTCCAACCCGCTGCTCGGCATCACCGACATCGCCGCCGTCGCTCAGGTCGCCCAGGACGCGGGCGCCCGCCTCGTCGTCGACAACACCTTCGCCACGCCCTACCTCCAGCAGCCGCTCTCGCTCGGCGCGGACGTCGTCGTGCACTCCCTGACCAAGTACATGGGCGGCCACTCCGACGTCGTCGGCGGCGCGCTGATCACCAGCGACCCGGACCTGGGCGAGGAGCTCGCCTTCCACCAGAACGCGATGGGCGCGGTCGCCGGGCCCTTCGACTCCTGGCTGGTGCTGCGCGGCACCAAGACCCTCTCCGTACGCATGGACCGGCACAGCGAGAACGCCACCAAGATCGCCGACATGCTCACCCGGCACGCGCGCGTGACGAGCGTGCTGTACCCGGGGCTGCCCGAGCACCCCGGCCACGAGGTCGCCGCCAAGCAGATGAAGGCGTTCGGCGGCATGGTCTCCTTCCGTGTCCAGGGCGGCGAGGAGGCGGCCGTCGAGGTCTGCAACCGTGCCAAGGTGTTCACGCTCGGCGAGTCCCTGGGCGGTGTCGAGTCGCTCATCGAGCACCCCGGCCGTATGACGCACGCCTCCGCGGCCGGCTCCGCCCTGGAGGTGCCCGCCGATCTCGTCCGTCTCTCCGTGGGCATCGAGAACGTCGACGACCTGCTCGAAGACCTCCAGCAGGCCCTCGGCCAGGTGTATTGACCTGCTGTCCCTCGTGACGGGATCACCAGCCGGTCAGGGGTGGAGTCGTGTCGGACGGCGGCTCCACCCAGGGGCGCGCGGTCAGCGCCCACACGACGAACGCCACGCTCGC
This sequence comes from Streptomyces deserti, assembly GCF_054782695.1. Classification (NCBI taxonomy): domain Bacteria; kingdom Bacillati; phylum Actinomycetota; class Actinomycetes; order Kitasatosporales; family Streptomycetaceae; genus Streptomyces; species Streptomyces deserti. The sequence continues at coordinate 136,379 of NZ_BAAGRZ010000010.1, read as the reverse complement.
CGCGCACATCAGCAGCCACATCACGCGGCGGGCCAGCACCCGGCGCCGCAGCATGCGCCCACCGCGCCGCACCGCCTCCGCGTACACCTCGGGCGGCACCGCCGGCGAGGCCCGCTCCAGCATCCGCCGCACGGCCGCTTCCCGGTCGGGCCTGTTCATGCGGGCCTCCTGTCACAGACAGCCCTCCCCGGGCGCCCCGTACTTCCGTACCGCCCCCTCACGACGGCACCGCCTTCGCCCCCAGCACCGCCGGTGCCGGCCCCCGCGGCGGATGCAGCAGGGCCGTCGTCGCCCGGTGGCAGATGGCCCGGACGCGCTCCGGGGACAGGCCGAGCAGGGCCGCGGTCTGCTCCTCGGCGACGCCTTCGTAGAGCCGCAGGACCAGGATCAGGCGCTCCTGGGGGGTGAGGCGGGCCAGGACGCTCGCGGGGTGCGGGCGGGCCCGGCCCAGGCCGCCGTAGTGGTGCCACGCGCCGCGCGCGAAACGGGTGGCCAGGTACTGGCGGGCGCGGTCGTAGGGGTCCTCGCCGCGCAGCCGGTCCCAGCACGCGTACGTGTGGGCCAGCGCCAGGGTCAGCAGGCGCCGCGCGCGCGGATTGTCGTCGGCGGTCTCCGCGGTGAGCAGGGTGGCGGTGTGCAGCAGGCGCCCGGCCGCGCCCGCGACGAACGCCCCGAACTCCCGGTCCCGGCGGGCGGCCTGGGACGCGTGCCGTTGTCGCACCGCGCCTCCCGCGTGAGCGTCCCCTTGAGGATGCGGGCCCCGGCCGCGTACGGGACATGACAGCCGCGTACGACGAGGACCCGGTCTCATCTGAGGCCAGGGGTGGCCTCTCGGTCAAGAGCCGCGCAGTGCGTGGTCAAGAGCCGCGCACTGCGTATCGGTCGGACGCGGCACACGTCGTCTGACCGCGGCACGCGCGCGTGGCGCTCAGGACGGCGACTGCGCCTCCGGCCCCGGCACCCCCTGCGCCGACATCCGGGCGGACAGGGCGGTGTTGAAACGCGTGAGCAGCGTGCAGAACGCCGCACGCTCCTCCGGAGACCAGTCGTGGGTCAGCTCGGCCATCAACTGACGCCGCGAGGACCGCACTTCCTCCAGCCGTGCCTGCCCGCGCGGGGACAGCTGCAGCACCACCGCCCGCCCGTCCTCGGGGTGCGAGGTCCGCTTGACGAGCCCGGTGTCGACCAGCGGAGCCACCTGACGGGTGACCGTCGACGAGTCGATCCCCATGCTCGCGGCGAGCGCCTTGACGCCCATCGGGCCTTCCTTGTCGAGGCGGTTGAGCAGCAGGTACGCGGCGCGGTCCATGGAGTTGCGCACCTGCCCGACCCCGCCGAGCCGGGTCTGTTCGGCACGGCGTGCGAACACCGCCACCTCGTGCTGCAGCGTGTCGAGAAGACCGGTGTCACCGACGGTCGTCATGTCCATCGACATTTCAGGCGTTGTGGGCATGGCCGGGGGCTCACTTCGTGGAGGGCTGGCTGATTGGGGGACAGGGTACGCGGCCCGGCGGCGGGCCGTACCGGCGCTGCGCAAAGCGGGTCTCGGAGGTTGGTCACAACCGCCCTTCCGGCCTGTGAACTGCGATGCTTGAGTCATGAGCTACAGCACGGCTGACTCCTTGCGGCCCGTCACCCTCGACGACGTGCGCGGCGCCCAGAAGATGCTCTCGGGCGTGGCGCGGGTGACCGCGATGGAGGGCAGCAGGCACCTGTCCCAGCTGGTGGGCGCGCCGGTGCACCTCAAGTGCGAGAACCTCCAGCGGACCGGTTCCTTCAAGTTGCGCGGCGCGTACGTCCGGATCGCGGGACTGCTGCCGGAGGAGCGCGCCGCCGGTGTCGTCGCGGCGAGTGCCGGCAACCACGCGCAGGGCGTCGCCCTGGCGTCGGCGCTGCTCGGCGTGCGCTCCACGGTGTTCATGCCGAAGGGCGCCCCGCTGCCGAAGATCAGTGCGACGAGGGACTACGGCGCCGAGGTGCGCCTGCACGGCCACGTCGTCGACGAGACACTGACCGCCGCCAAGGAGTACGCGGCCGAGACGGGCGCGGTGTTCATCCACCCCTTCGACCACCCCGACATCATCGCGGGCCAGGGCACGGTGGGCCTGGAGATCCTGGAGCAGTGCCCCGAGGTGCGCACGATCGTCGTCGGCATCGGCGGGGGCGGGCTGGTGGCCGGGATCGCGGTCGCCGTGAAGGCCCTGCGGCCGGATGTGCGGATCGTGGGCGTCCAGGCGGAGGGCGCGGCGGCGTATCCGCCCTCGCTGGCGGCCGGGTGCCCGGTGTCGATCGAGAACCCGGCGACGATGGCCGACGGCATCAAGGTCGGCCGGCCGGGCGATGTGCCGTTCGGCATCGTCGGCGATCTGGTCGACGAGGTCCGCACGGTCACCGAGGACGAGCTGTCCGCCGCGCTGCTGCTGTGCCTGGAACGGGCCAAGCTCGTCGTCGAGCCGGCCGGGGCGAGCCCGGTCGCGGCGCTGCTGAGCGCGCCCGGCGGCTTCGAGGGGCCGGTCGTCGCGGTGCTGTCCGGCGGCAACGTCGACCCGGTGCTGATGCAGCGCGTCCTGCGGCACGGCATGGCCGCGCAGGGCCGCTACCTGGCGGTCCGGCTGCGCCTGACGGACCGGCCGGGTGCCCTCGCGACGCTTCTCGGGGTGTTGTCAGTGGTCGACGCTAACGTCCTCGATGTGAGCCACGTACGGACCGACCCACGGCTCGGGCTCACGGAGGCGGAGGTCGAGCTGCACCTGGAGACGAAGGGCCCGGCGCACTGCGCCGAGGTCAACCAGGCCCTGCGCGACGCGGGTTACACGGTCATGAGCTGACCGGGGCCGCGTCAGGACCCTGGGTCAGGACTCCTTCGTGGCTTCCTCGTCCCCGCCCGGAAAATTCGATTGAGAGACGCGATACATCGCGTTATGGTGTGTCCGTGTCGCATGACCATTCGCATGACCATTCGCACGAACAGTTACATGGCCAGTAATCCCCGACGACGTGGAGAACTTATATGCCAGGCGCCATCTATGCCGAAGGTCTGGTGAAGACCTTCGGTGACGTAAGGGCTCTGGACGGCGTCGACCTCGAGGTCCCCGAGGGAACGGTCCTGGGCCTGCTCGGACCGAACGGCGCGGGCAAGACGACCACCGTCCGCTGCCTGACCACCCTGCTGCGGCCCGACAGCGGCAGGGCGGTCGTCGCGGGCCTCGATGTCCTGAAGCAGCCCGACGCCGTACGCCGCTCCATCGGCCTGTCCGGCCAGTTCGCGGCGGTCGACGAGTACCTGACCGGCCGCGAGAACCTCCAGATGGTCGGCCAGCTGTACCAGATGAAGGCGAAGGCGGCCAAGGAGCGTGCGGCCGAACTGCTGGAGCAGTTCAACCTCACGGACGCCGCCGACCGCCCCACCAAGACCTACTCCGGCGGCATGCGCCGCCGCCTCGACCTCGCCGCGGCCCTGGTCGTCTCACCGCCGGTGATGTTCATGGACGAGCCGACGACCGGCCTGGACCCGCGCAACCGCCAGCAGCTGTGGGACGTCATCAAGCAGCTGGTCTCCGGCGGCACGACGCTGCTGCTGACCACCCAGTACCTGGAGGAGGCCGACCATCTCGCGCACGACATCGCGGTGGTCGACCACGGCCGGGTCATCGCCAAGGGCACCTCCGACCAGCTCAAGGCCCGCACCGGCGGCGAGCGCGTCGAGGTCGTCGTGCACGAGCGCGAACACATCCAGGCCGCCTCCGAGGTGCTGAGCGGCTTCGGCAAGGGCGAGACCACGGTCGAGGAGCACATGCGCAAACTCACCGTGCCCGTGACCGGCGGCGCCAAGCTGCTCGCCGAGGTGATCCGCGAGCTGGACACCCGCGGCATCGAGATCGACGACATCGGCCTGCGCCGCCCGACGCTCGACGACGTGTTCCTGTCCCTCACGGGACATGTGGCGGAGGCCAAGGACGAGGAGAACGGCAAGGAGGCCGCCAAGTGAGTGCCGTCAGCGACGCCGTGCCGGTCACGGCACCCACCAACCCCGTCAGCCAGTCGATCCGGGACTCGCTGATCGTCGCGAAACGCAATCTGATCAGAATGTCCCGGATTCCGGAAATGGTCATCTTTGGGCTCATCCAGCCCATCATGTTCGTGGTGCTGTTCAGTTACGTGTTCGGTGGCTCCATGAACATCGGCGGCTCCACGGACTCCTCGGTCTACCGCGAGTTCCTGATGGCCGGCATCTTCGCGCAGACCGTCACGTTCGCCACCGCCGGAGCGGGCGCGGGCATCGCCGACGACATGCACAAGGGCCTCATCGACCGCTTCCGCTCACTGCCCATGGCGCGCGGCGCGGTGCTCACCGGGCGCACGCTCGCCGACCTCGTGCAGACCGCGCTCACGCTGTTCGTGCTGGCCCTGGTCGCCCTGCTGGTCGGCTGGCGCACCCACACCTCCGTCGGCGAGGTGCTCGCCGCCTTCGGGCTGCTGCTCCTGACCGGCTACGCGTTCACCTGGATCGGCGCGGTGATCGGCCTGTCCGTCCGCACCCCCGAGGCGGCCACCTCGGGCGGACTCATCTGGCTCTTCCCGGTCACGTTCATCTCGAACGCGTTCGTCGACTCGGAGCGGATGACCCCCTGGCTGCGCCACATCGCCGAGTGGAACCCGTTCAGCGCCACCGTCCAGGCCAGCCGGGAGCTCTTCGGCAACCCCGGTGTCTCGCCCTCGGACGCCTGGCCCATGCAGCACCCGGTCTGGGCCTCGTTGATCTACTCCGTCCTGATCATCGTCATCTTCCGGACCCTGGCGGTGCGGAAGTACCGCTCGGCATCGGCATGACAGAGCCCCCGGCACCGCATGGATGCCGGGGGCTTCGTCAGGAACGTGGGGGCCGGGTCAGCCGGTGTACGGCTCGGCCTTGAGGATCCGCACGGAGGCCTTCTTGCCGTTGGGCAGCTCGTACTCCGCGTCCTCACCGACCTTGTGGCCGATCACGCCGGTGCCCAGCGGGGACTGCGGCGAGTACGTCTCGATCTCGGCGCTCGCGTACTCGCGGGAGGCGAGCAGGAAGGTCAGCGTGTCGTCCTCGTCGCCGTCGAAGGCGATCGTCACGACCATGCCGGGCGCCACCGCACCGTCGGCCGCCGGCGGCTCGCCGACCTTGGCGTTCTCGAGGAGCTGGGTCAGCTGGCGCACACGGAGCTCCTGCTTGCCCTGCTCCTCCTTGGCCGCGTGGTACCCGCCGTTCTCACGCAGGTCGCCCTCCTCGCGCGCGGCAGCGATCTTCGCGGAGATCTCCGCGCGCGCGGGACCAGTAAGGTACTCAAGCTCAGCCTTGAGCTTGTTGTACGCCTCCTGGGTCAGCCAGGTGACGTTCTCGCTGGTCTGGGTCACAGGTGCTCCTCGTAGGTACTGGGAATACAAAGCATCGCCCTACCCAGAAGCATGTTCCTTCATGGATGGGCGAAACCACGAGCCTAACAATTCGCGGGCTGAAGGGGGAGGACATAAGCCATGAGATTCACGTCAACGCAGGTCAGCTGCTACGTATTCCCGGTGACGTCCGGCTCGCGTCAGTCGGCGTGGCAGCCGAGCAGCTCGGCCGTCGTGCCCGGGGAGGTCGTACGGAGCGTGACGACCTTGTCGATACGCGAGGCGTTCCCGTCGAAGCGGAAGTCGGCCCGGCCCACCTCGGCGCCGTTCTCGGCCTGGGAGCGCACCGTGCAGTAGCCGCTCGCCCCGGCGTCCTTGTGGACCTCCAGGTGCACCTTCACCGCGTCCTTCGACAGGTCGAAGCTGATCACCTCGGCGCTGATCTTGTTCTGGCCGACGTAGTGGTAGCCGAACCAGCCGACCAGTGCGAGCAGCGCCACCGCCAGGACGGCGCCGACGACCTTCAGGGTGCGGTCGGCGCGCTCGTCCGAGGAGCGGCCGTAGCGGCCCTCGGGCGGTCGCGTGCTCACCGTACTCATGATCGTCCTCTCGGCCGGGCCGGGACAGGTGTCCCGAAAAGGGTCCCGGAGCCTGATCCCGGAATTATTCGCCCCCCGATTCGGTCACTATAGAAGCCGCCGATCGCACCCGGTCACGCCGGGGCGCCGACTTAACGAGGATTGAGTCTTGACTGACCAGCTGCGACTGATGGCCGTCCACGCCCACCCCGACGACGAGTCGAGCAAGGGCGCGGCCACCATGGCGAAGTATGTGTCCGAGGGGGTGGACGTGCTGGTGGTGACCTGCACGGGCGGGGAACGCGGCTCCATCCTCAACCCCAAGCTGCAGGGCGACACGTACATCGAGGAGCACATCCACGAGGTACGCAAGAAGGAGATGGACGAGGCCCGGGAGATCCTCGGCGTCAAGCAGGAGTGGCTCGGCTTCGTCGACTCCGGCCTGCCCGAGGGCGACCCGCTGCCGCCGCTGCCGGAGGGCTGCTTCGCCCTGGAGAACGTCGACAAGGCGGCCGGCGAGCTGGTGAAGAAGATCCGCTCGTTCCGCCCCCAGGTGATCACCACCTACGACGAGAACGGCGGCTACCCGCACCCCGACCACATCATGACCCACAAGATCTCGATGGTGGCGTTCGAGGGGGCGGCGGACACCGAGAAGTACCCGGAGGCCGAGTACGGCCCCGCGTACCAGCCGCAGAAGCTCTACTACAACCAGGGCTTCAACCGCCCCCGCACCGAGGCGCTGCACCAGGCGATGCTCGACCGGGGCCTGGAGTCGCCCTACGGGGACTGGCTCAAGCGCTGGGAGGAGTTCGGCATGAAGCAGCGCACGCTCACCACGTACATCCCCTGCGCCGACTTCTTCGAGATCCGCGACAAGGCGCTGATCGCCCACGCCACGCAGATCGACCCCGACGGCGGCTGGTTCCGGGTGCCGATGGAGCTCCAGAAGGAGGTCTGGCCGACGGAGGAGTACGAGCTCGCGAAGTCCCTCGTCGATACCTCCCTCCCCGAGGACGACCTCTTTGCGGGCATCCGCGACAATGCCTGACATGAGCGCAAGCGCAAGCCTGGCAATGACGCACCTCGTCACCTTCGCCAAGGAGGTCGACGAGGACAAGGTCACCCCCGGCGTCCTCGGTTTCATCGTCTTCGCGGCGATGGCCCTGGCGGTGTGGGGCCTGATGAAGTCGATGAATCGCCACATGGGCAGGGTCGATTTCACGGAGGCCCCGGACCCGAAGGCGGAGCCCGAGAACGCGGAGGCCCCCGCTCCCACCCCCGCCTCCGCCGAAGCTCCCGCCCAGGCGGCCCCCGGCGAGGCCCCCGGCCGGGGCAGGCCGCAGCAGGGCTGACGTTCTTCCAGGGAGGGTGAGGGCCTGCGCGCCGTGGCCGCGAGGCAGCGGCACGCGGCCCTCGGCGCTGTGTCGGTACGCGGTCCTCAGCGATGAATCGGTACGCGGTCCTCAGTGCTGTGCGGGCACCGGCACCCCCATGACCTCCCGCGCATGCCGGTTCGGGACCATCCCCAGCCGCCAGGCCTGCCAGCCCGCCTCCAGGTTCACCCCGCGCTCCAGCAGCAGCTGGTACGCCTCCACGTAGTCGTCCAGCTTCTCGTCCCGCAGTGGGTGCCCGGCCCGCGCCAGCTGGGCCAGCTCCTCCTGGGCCACCGCCGTACCGACCTCGACACCGCCCGGCGCCGCGTACGACAGGAGCGTGCAGCGCAGGAAGCGGGCCCAGTCCTCGCCGCGGCGGTCGCCGTACGACCTGAACAGGCCGAGGGCCTCGTCGCACAGGGCCAGTGCCTGGGGCGTGCGGGCGTTGCCCGCGTCCACGACCGCCAGTTCCAGACAGGTCCAGGCCTCCCCGTGCGCCACACCGATGCGCTGGAAGTCCGCGCGGGCGTCCACCAGCAGCTGCCGGGCGAAGCCCGAGTTGCGCAGGGAACCCGTCTGGGCCGCGCGCTGGTCGCGGGTCACCCGGGCCGAGTGGTGGCGGGCGCAGGCCAGGCCGTACACGTCGCGCATCCGCGAGAACATCGTCCTCGCCCGTTCCAGGTCGCGCACCGCCTGGTCCAGGTCGCCCGTCTCCTCCAGGGCCTGCCCCAGGTAGTACAGGGTCCACGCCTCGCCGCGCGCGTCCTCGTTGTCCCGGTGCCGAGCGGCCGCCTGACGCAGCTCCGCGACCGCCGGTGACGCGTCGCCCGCGACCAGGCGGGCCCGGGCCAGCTGGGTCAGGGCCCAGGCCTCGCCGCGGGCGTCGCGGGTACGGCCGTACAGGTCGAGGGCCGTGCGCAGCTCGGACTCGGCGCGCGGGACGTCGCCCATGCGCAGGTTCAGCTGGCCGAGCTGGAAGTGGGCCCAGGCCTGGCCGTGCAGGGACTCGCCCGCCCGGTGCAGGACCAGGGACTCGGTGAGCAGGTCCAGCGCCTCGGCCAGGTGGGCACGGTCCCGCTCCACCGCGGCCAGGGCGTGCAGGGTCCAGGCGCGGTCCGTGGCCAGCTCGGCCGGCGCCTGCAGGGCCAGCGCCTCCCGCAGCCTGGCCGCCGCCTCCGTGAGGTTGCCCTGGTGGTGCAGGGTGATGCCGAGGGAGCACAGCGCACGGGCCGCGCCCGCGTCGTGGTGGGCCTCCCGGTACAGGTCGACCACGGACGTCAGCGTCGTCCGGGCCTTGTCCAGTTCGCCCAGCTGACGGGCCGCGATGCCGGTGCGCCACTGCACCGAGCGGACCAGCAGGCCCTGGTCGACGGACTGGGCCAGTTCGCTGATCTCGCCCAGGCGGTACAGGTCACCGCGCAGCAGGCAGTAGTCGCACAGCGCGCCGAGCAGGTTCAGCACGGCGGCCTGGTTCACGCCCTCCGCGTGCCGCAGGGTCGCCGTGATGAAGCTGGACTCGTCGTCCAGCCAGCGCAGCGCCTCGTCCAGGGAGGTGAAGCCGTGCGGGCTGAAGTGGTCCGAGCGGGTCGACACGTTGCCGTCGACCAGGCGCAGCACCGAGTCGGCCAGCTCGGCGTAGGCCACGATCAACCGTTCCTGCGCCGCCGTGCGCTCGGCCGGCTCCTCCTCGTCGAGGAGGCGGGCCTGGGCGAAGCCGCGCACCAGGTCGTGGAGGCGGTAGCGGTTGTTGCGGACGTGGTCGATCAGGCCCGCGCGGGACAGGGCCACCAGGTGGCGGGTCGCCTCCGCCTCGTCCGTGGCCAGGAGCGCGGCGGCCGCTGCCGCGCCCAGGGAGGCGCGGCCCGCCAGGGCGAGGCGGCGCAGCAGCCGCCGTACGGTCTCCGGCTGGTCGGTGTAGCGCAGCCACAGGGCGCGCTCGACCGGGTCGACGGGGCCGTACGCGCCCAGGTCCGTGGCCAGGCCGCGCGGCGAGCGCGGGCCGAGCGACGAGCCCGCGATGCGCAGGGCCAGGGGCAGTCCGCCGCACAACTCCCGGATCCGGTCGGCGGATTCGGCGTCGTACGGCTCGGAGGCGTCCTGCGTGGCCGCGGCCAGCAGCTCCTCCGCGCCCGCCGCGTCCAGCGGGTCGACGGGCAGCTGGTGCACCCGCGCGGGCAGGTCCGCTCCAAGATCCAGCGGCTCCCGCGCCGTGACCAGCACCAGGCTGTCGGAGCGCTCGGGGACGAGCGTGCGGACCTGCTCGGGGTCGGAGGCGTCGTCGAGGACGACGGTGACCGGCAGGCCGGTCAGATGCTGGTGGTACAGCTCGCTCAGCCGCTTGACCTGCTGGTCCGGGGAGGACCGCTCGCGGAACAGCAACTGCTCACGGGGCGCGCCGAGCCGGTTCAGCAGGTGCATCAGTGCGTCCCGGGTGGACAGCGGCGGATCGCCCGGGCTGTCGGCGCGCAGGTCGACCACGCAGGCACCGCGGAAGTAGTCCTTCAGCTCGTGGGTGGCCCGCACGGCGAGGGCCGTACGACCGCTGCCGGGCTGCCCGTGCAGGACGACCACCGTCGGCTGGGTCTCCGTACTGGCCCGTGCCGCCTGCACCCACTGCCGGATCCGCGCCATCTCCTGCCGCCGGCCCGCGAACGGACCCGCCGGCTCCGGAAGCTGCCCGAAGGACTGTGCCAGCACACTCCGCCCCCGGGCCGCCGCGCTCTTGTCCACGCCTTTCAGCCGCGGCCCCGGCTTCTTCGGGCCGGTGGACGCGGCCAGCACCCGCTGCTGGTCCAGGAACGGCCGGATGCCCCGCACCTCCAGCGCCGTCAGCCACTGCAGTCGCAGCTGCTCCGGCCCGCCCGGCTGGCTCACCGCGCCCGCGCGGTGGTGGGCGGCGGGCAGATGGGAACCGACCACCTTCACCACGGTCGCCGCGGCGCCGACCACGCCCACCGTCATACCCGCGCCCAGCGCGGTCCCCGTGTCGGTGCCGAGGGCCAGGTCGGCGACGACGGCCGCGACCGCCGCCACCGCGGCCACCAGCAGCGGCGTCCCGGCACCCTCCCGGGCGTAGCGCTCCCGGAAGGTGAGCTGCCCGGCCTCCGCCTCGTCCAGGGCGCGCGTGTAGGCCTCGTACTCCTCGGCGGCCGTCCGCGCCATCGCGTCCAGCGCCCCACGCGCCCGCGCCAGCAGCACCTTGCCGTCGGTGCGCCCGCCCGACCGGCGCACCTCCTCCTCCACGGCCCGCACCAGCAACCGCTCGGCCTCCGCGCGATGACTGTCCCGCATGTCACGTCCCCCTCCGGCGGCAACGGCCGTCCCCGTTCGTCTCCTTGGTGGTCAAGTGTGCTGCGGACCGGGCGCCCTGGGGAGAGGGCCGAATCGTACGGCCGTGCGCTGTCCCAGCCCGGACCGGGTGTGCAGGGGCGGCTCGTCTTGCTCCCGGGCCCCCAGGACCGTTTGGAGGGCCGCCGGACTATTTGTCCGGAGTATGGTGACTTGGTCGATGGTGGGTGAGAACCCTGGGAACGGTACTGCGGCAGGATGGACCCCATGCCGAACCGACTGGCGAACGAGACGTCCCCGTACCTCCTTCAGCACGCCGACAACCCCGTCGACTGGTGGCCCTGGTCGGCCGAGGCCTTCGAGGAGGCGCGTCAACGGAACGTGCCCGTGCTGCTGAGCGTCGGCTATTCGAGCTGCCACTGGTGCCATGTGATGGCGCACGAGTCCTTCGAGGACCAGGCCACCGCCGACTACCTGAACGCGCACTTCGTGAGCGTGAAGGTCGACCGTGAGGAGCGCCCCGACGTGGACGCCGTCTACATGGAGGCCGTGCAGGCGGCCACCGGGCACGGCGGCTGGCCCATGACCGTGTTCCTCACGCCGGACGCCGAGCCGTTCTACTTCGGCACCTACTTCCCGCCCGCGCCCCGGCACGGCATGCCCTCCTTCCGGCAGGTCCTGGAGGGCGTGCACGCCGCCTGGACCGACCGGCGGGAGGAGGTCGCCGACGTGGCCGGGAAGATCGTGCGGGACCTCGCGGGGCGGGAGATCTCCTACGGCGACACCAAGGCCCCCGGCGAGCAGGAGCTCGCGCAGGCGCTGCTCGCTCTGACCCGGGAGTACGACCCGCAGCGCGGCGGGTTCGGCGGGGCGCCGAAGTTCCCGCCGTCCATGGTCGTCGAGTTCCTGCTGCGGCACCACGCGCGCACCGGCTCCGAGGGTGCGCTGCAGATGGCGGCGGACACGTGTGAGCGCATGGCGCGCGGGGGGATCTACGACCAGCTCGGCGGCGGGTTCGCCCGGTACTCCGTCGACCGGGACTGGATCGTGCCGCACTTCGAGAAGATGCTGTACGACAACGCCCTGCTGTGCCGCGTGTACGCCCACCTGTGGCGGGCCACCGGCTCGGAGCTCGCCCGCCGGGTCGCGCTGGAGACCGCCGACTTCATGGTGCGTGAGCTGCGCACCGCCGAAGGCGGGTTCGCCTCCGCGCTCGACGCCGACAGCGACGACGGGACGGGCAGGCACGTCGAGGGCGCGTACTACGTGTGGACCCCGCAGCAGCTGCGCGAGGTGCTCGGCGACGACGACGCCGAGCTCGCCGCCCGCTACTTCGGCGTCACCGTGGAGGGCACCTTCGAACACGGGTCCTCCGTGCTCCAACTGCCGCAGCAGGACGGGCTGTTCGACGCCGAGAAGACCGAGTCGGTCAAGGACCGGCTCCTTCAGGCCCGCTCCCGGCGTCCCGCCCCCGGCCGGGACGACAAGGTCGTCGCCGCCTGGAACGGCCTCGCGATCGCCGCGCTCGCCGAGACCGGCGCCTACTTCGACCGGCCCGACCTCGTGGAGGCGGCCGTCGCCGCCGCCGACCTCCTCGTACGGCTGCACCTCGACGAGCACGCCCGGCTGGCCAGGACCAGCAAGGACGGCCACGTCGGTGCCAACGCGGGCGTGCTGGAGGACTACGCCGACGTGGCGGAGGGGCTCCTCGCGCTCGCGTCCGTCACGGGGGAGGGGGTGTGGCTGGACTTCGCGGGGCTGCTCCTGGACCACGTCCTCACCGGCTTCACCGACCCGGAGTCGGGCGCCCTGTACGACACCGCCGCCGACGCCGAGAAGCTGATCCGCCGCCCGCAGGACCCCACCGACAACGCGGCCCCGTCCGGCTGGACCGCCGCCGCCGGAGCCCTGCTGAGCTACGCCGCCCACACCGGCTCGGAGCCGCATCGCACCGCCGCCGAGAAGGCCCTCGGCGTCGTCAAGGCGCTCGGGCCGCGCGTGCCGCGCTTCATCGGCTGGGGGCTCGCCGTCGCCGAGGCGGTGCTCGACGGGCCGCGCGAGGTCGCGGTCGTCGGGCCGTCGCTGGACGAAGACGGCACCAGGACCCTGCACCGCACGGCACTTCTGGGCACCGCCCCCGGTGCGGTGGTCGCCGTCGGCACCCCGGACGGCGACGAGTTCCCGCTGCTCGCCGACCGGCCGCTCGTGCACGGTGAACCGGCCGCGTACGTCTGCCGTAACTTCACGTGTGACGCCCCGACGACCGACCCTGATCGGTTGCGTGCGGTGTTGAGCACCTGAAGTCGCGAATAAGCGGAAACACGCTCTTTATCGGAACAGCCCCCGCGCTTCACACTTCCCCCTTAATCTCTGCACAGGGACGCGACGGGCGTGAACGCCCGTCGCGACGGGGGGTCAAGGGGATCTGGGGGGATCTGTTTGCTGACGTCTGTCTTCATCGCTGCCGTTTCACTGGCCCTGTTCTGGATGGCGGCGTTCACTCTGTGGTGGCAGATGCACGCCTGGCGCACGCCCGAGGTGCTCGCCTCCACCCGGTTCAGCAGTCCGGACGGCGGCGAGCACCTGTCGTTCTCGCTGCTGTTGCCGGCCCGGCACGAGCAGGCCGTGCTGGACCACACGATCCAGCGGCTGCTGGAGTCGAGCCACACCGACTTCGAGATCATCGTGATCGTCGGACACGACGACCCGGAGACCACCGCGGTCGCCGAGAAGGCCGCCGAACGCGACCCACGCGTCCGCGTCGTCGTTGACACGCACGAGAAGAAGAACAAGCCGAAGGCCATGAACACGGCCCTGCCGCACTGCCGCGGCGACGTCGTCGGGGTCTTCGACGCCGAGGACCAGGTCCATCCCGAGCTCCTCGCCCACGTCGACCACGCCTTCCGCACCACGGGCGCGGACGTCGTCCAGGGCGGCGTGCAGCTGATCAACTTCCACTCCAGCTGGTACAGCCTGCGCAACTGCCTGGAGTACTTCTTCTGGTTCCGCTCCCGGCTGCACCTGCACGCGCAGAAGGGGTTCATCCCGCTCGGCGGCAACACCGTCTTCGTCCGGACCGACGTGCTCCGGGAGGCGAACGGCTGGGATCCCCACTGCCTCGCCGAGGACTGCGACCTGGGCGTGCGGCTCTCCAGTGTCGGCAAGAAGGTCGTCGTCGCCTACGACTCCGACATGGTGACCCGGGAGGAGACCCCGGGCTCGCTGATGTCGCTGCTGAAGCAGCGCACCCGATGGAACCAGGGCTTCCTCCAGGTGTACCGGAAGAAGGACTGGAAGCAGCTGCCCACGTTCGGGCAGCGGTTGCTGGCCCGCTACACGCTCATGACGCCGTTCCTGCAGGCGTTCACCGGCATCGTCATCCCGCTGAACGTGGCGATCGCGCTCTTCCTGGACGTCCCCGTCGGCATCGCCTTCATCACCTTCCTGCCGGCCGTCACCGCCCTGGTCACCTTCGTCTTCGAGGTGGTCGGGCTGCACGACTTCGGCAAGCAGTACGGCCTGCGCGTCCGCTTCGTGCACTACCTCAAGCTCATCGTGGGCGGCCCCTTCTACCAGGTGCTCCTCGCCGGGGCCGCGGTCCGTGCCGTCTGGCGCGAGCAGCGCGGCCGCACCGACTGGGAGCTGACCAGGCACGTCGGCGCCCACCTGGGTGACGCCGCGGTGAGCCGAGACATCCGAGAGGACGTTCCCGCGTGACCTCCACTCTCCCCGCGGTGACCACGCCCAAGGTCCCCGCGCAGCGGCAGCCTGCGCCTCGTACCGGTTCGGCCCGTCGAACAGCAACGCCGCCGAGCCGGCTGCGCTCCTCCCGGTCCGACCTGATCCTGTGCGGTGTCCTCCTCGTGGCGATCCTCACCGTGCAGGGCTGGAACATCGCCGACTACCCGACGCTCAGCGACGACGAGGGCACCTACCTCGCCCAGGCCTGGGCCGTCCAGGAGGGCAGGGGCCTCGCCCACTACACCTACTGGTACGACCACCCGCCGCTCGGCTGGATCCAGATAGCCGCGCTGACCGGGATACCCGCGCTGATCAGCCCCGAGTCGATGACGGTGGGCACCATGCGCGCCGCGATGCTGGTGATCAGCGGCATCAGCGCGGTCCTCGTCTATCTGCTGGGCCGCCGCCTGGCCCTGCCCCGCTGGGCGGCCGGCCTCGGCATGGTGCTCTTCGGCCTCTCGCCGCTGTCGGTCGTGCTCCAGCGCGAGATCTTCCTCGACAACCTGGCGGTGATGTGGACGCTGCTGGCGTTCACCCTCGCCGCCTCCCCGAGCCGCCACCTCTGGCACCACTTCGGCGCGGGGATCGCCGCCGCGACGGCCGTCCTCACCAAGGAGACGATGCTCGTCGTCCTGCCCGCCCTGTTCCTCACCATGTGGCGGCACAGCCACAAGGACACCCGCAAGTTCGCCCTCACCGGCGCCATCACGGCGTGCACGCTGATCGGCTTCTCGTACCCCCTCTTCGCCCTCCTCAAGGGCGAGTTGCTCCCGGGCGGCGGCCACGTCTCCCTCTGGGACGGCGTCAAGTACCAGATGACGCGGCCCGGTTCGGGCTTCATCCTCGACCAGGGCTCGGGCTCCTGGGGCGTCCTGCAGTCGTGGCTGTACTACGACCGTGTCCTGCCCCTCGGCGGCCTCGCGGGCGCGCTGCTGCTGCTCGTCACCTGGCGCTGGTCGGTCACCGCCCGCGCCCTGGCCGGACCGGCCCTGGCGGTCGCGATCTTCGCCGCGCTGGCCCTGCGCCCCAACGGCTACCTGCCCGCGATGTACGTCATCCAGGCCCTGCCGTTCCTCGCCCTGGTCCTCGCCGGAGGCACCGCCTCCGTCGCCCACGGCGTGCTGCACCGCCGGCGCTCCGAGGCCGAGAAGCGGTCGGTCGGCGTGGCCCGGTACGCGCTCGCCGTCGTCCTCGCCCTCGCCGCCGGGGCGTACGTCGTACCGCGCTGGTACGACGGCGCCCGCACCGCCGTCACCGCCGACGCCAACGCCCCCTACCGGGCCGCCTCGAAGTGGCTGGCCACCGAGGTGGCCGAGCCGCGCGAGACCCGGGTCCTGGTCGACGACGCGATGTGGCTCGACCTGGTGCACGCCGGGTACCGGCCCGGGCTCGGCGTCATCTGGTTCTACAAGGCCGACCTCGACCCGGCCGTGACCAGGACGATGCCGCGCGGCTGGCGGGACATCGACTACGTCGTCGCCTCGCCGACCGTGCGGCGCGACGCGGTGGACCTGCCCAATGTCAAGGCCGCCATCGAGCACTCCGAGCCGGTCGCCGTCTTCGGCACCGGCGAGGACCGCATCGAGATCCGCCAGATCCAGCCCGAGAAGCAGCCGACCGCCGGAGGCACGCGATGAGCCAGGAGTCCACCGTCCCCGGCGAGCTGGGGGATCCGACCGTACAGGCGACCGTACAGGCGGTGGAGGTGCCCGAGCCGGGGGCCGTCACCATCGTGGTGCCGACCTTCAACGAGTCGGCGAACGTCAGGCAGTTGCTGCGTCAGATCACCGAGTCGGTGCCGTCCCGGCTGCCCTGCGAGGTCGTCTTCGTGGACGACTCCACCGACGACACCCCCGAGGTCATCCGGGACGCGGCGAAGGACTGCCCGTTCCCGGTCGCGGTCCTGCACCGGGACGAACCCGTCGGCGGGCTCGGCGGCGCGGTCGTGGCGGGCATGAAGGCGGCCTCGTCGGACTGGATCGTCGTCATGGACGGCGACTGCCAGCACCCGCCGTCCCTCGTGCCCGAGCTGGTGGCCACGGGGGAGCGGGCCAACGCCGGGCTCGTGGTCGCCTCCCGGTACATCAAGGGCGGCAGCCGGGCCGGGCTCGCGGGCAGCTACCGCGTCGCCGTCTCGCGCGGGGCGACCTGGCTGACGAAGTCGCTGTTCCCGCGTCGGCTGCACGGCATCAGCGACCCGATGTCCGGCTTCTTCGCGATCCGCCGCAGCGCGGTGACGGCGGAGGTCCTCCAGCCGCTCGGCTACAAGATCCTGCTGGAGCTGGCCGTCCGCAGCCGCCCCCGCACGGTCACCGAGGTGCCGTTCGTCTTCCAGGAGCGGTTCGCGGGGGAGTCGAAGTCGACCGCGCAGGAGGGCTTCCGTTTCCTGCGCCACCTGGTCGGGCTGCGGGCCGCCTCGCCGGTCGCGCGCATGGTGGGCTTCGGCCTGATCGGCCTGACCGGGTTCGTGCCGAACCTGCTCGGCCTGTGGGCGCTGACCGTGCTCGGCATGCACTACGTACCGGCCGAGATCCTCGCCAACCAGCTCGGCGTCGCCTGGAACTTCCTGCTCATCGAGCAGTTGCTGTTCCGCGAGCGGCGCCGGTACCGCAGCGGGTGGGACCGGGCCGGCCGGTTCGCGCTGCTCGCCAACGCCGACCTGGTGCTGCGCATCCCGCTGATCGCGTTGTTCGTGCACCGGTTCGGGATGGGGGCGCTGTCCGCCACCGCGCTCGCGCTGGTGACGACGTTCCTCCTGCGCTTCGTGGCGACCGAAGCGCTGGTCTATCTGCCGCGCAGGGACCGTGCGTCCCTGCGCGGGAGCCGCACCGCAGGGAGAGCCGTGTGAACAGAGGTCGTAGAAGAACCGCACTCCTGGCCGTGGCGGGCCTCACCGGAGGCCTGCTGCTGACCTCGCCCGAAACCGCCTCCGCCGCCAACCTCGTCAAGAACCCCGGCTTCGAGACCGCCGGCAGCGGCGACATGCCGTACTGCTGGGAGAAGTCCGGCTGGGGCGACAACGACTTCACCTTCTCGACCGTGAGCGACGCCCACAGCGGTGGCAAGGCCATGAGGGTCGAGCTGACCCGCCGTGCGGACGGCGACCGCAAGGCCCTGATCACCGAGTCCGCCGAGTGCGCGCCGGTGGTGACGCCGGGCAGGCAGTACGACCTCGGGCTCTGGTACAAGTCCACGACACCCGACACCTCCATCACCCTGTTCCGGCACGACACCACGGCCGGCTGGCAGTACTGGACCGACCTCAAGACGCTGGAGATGGTGGGAAGCTGGACGCAGGCCACGGTCCGCACCCCCGAGGTTCCCGCCGGCACCGACCGCATCAGCTGGGGTGTCTCCGTCTACGGCACGGGCTCCGCGACCACCGACGACTACACGATGGACCAGGTCGCCGACCCGGTCCCGCCACCGCAGTGCACCGGCACGGCGGACCAGTGCGCCAACGGCAAGTGGGACGTACTGCCCACGAAGAACCCGGTCCGCTCCATGCACTCCGTCGTCCTGCACAACGGCAAGGTGCTGCTCATCGCCGGCTCCGGCAACGACGAGTCGATGTTCGAGGCGGGCACGTTCACGAGCGCCGTGTACGACCCCGCGAACGGCTCGTACAAGGTCATCCCCACGCCCAAGGACATGTTCTGCGCCGGGCACGTGCAGCTCCAGGACGGGCGCGTGCTGGTGATGAGCGGCAACAAGGGCTATCCGACGGCGGACGGCAGGGTCGGCTACCAGGGCTACAGGGACTCGTACGTCTTCGACCCGGAGACCGAGACCTACACCAGGACCAACGACATGAACGACGGCCACTGGTACCCGTCGGCGACGATCCTCGGCAACGGTGACGTGATCTCCTTCGGCGGGCTGCGCGAGGACTCCACCGGCTCGGTGACCGCCGAGCGGTGGTCGGAAGCCGAGCAGCAGTGGCAGCCGACGTGGAAGGTCAACCAGACCTGGTCGTACTGGGGCCTGTACCCGTCGATGATCCTGATGCAGGACGGCCGCCTCTTCTACTCGGGCAGCCACGTCTTCGGCAACAACATCCCGGGCACGGGTTCGGCGATCTACGACTACGACGCCAACACGATCACCCAGGTGCCCGGCCTGCGGAAGAAGGACGAGCGGGACCAGTCGGCGAGCGTGCTGCTGCCCCCGGCGCAGGACCAGAAGGTCCTCACCCTCGGCGGCGGCAACATCGACTCCAACCCGGAGGCGAACCGCCTGACCGACATCATCGACCTCAAGCAGCCCGACCCGGCATACGTGGCCGGTCCGCCGATCCCGCAGGGCACCGTCGACCTCGGCAACGGCCCGGTCCCGCAGACCGGTGACCAGGGCAAGATGTACGTTTCCGCCGTACTGCTGCCCGACGGCAAGGTGCTGGAGACGGGCGGCGCGCTGCACAACCGGGCCAACCCGGTCTACGAGACGTCGCTCTTCGACCCGGAGACGGAGACCTTCGACCCGGTGGCCGTCGACCCGGAGGCCCGCGGCTACCACGCGTCGGCGTTCCTGATGCCGGACGGCCGCGTGATGACCACCGGCGACAACCCGGGCAACGGCACCTGGAACCACGACGTGTCGATCTACAGCCCGCCCTACCTGTTCAAGGGCCCGCGTCCGGCGATCACCTCGGTGATCGACACCGAGTGGACCTACGGCGACACCCAGCGGATCACCGTCGACCGGCCCATCGCCAAGGCCGAGCTGATCCGCCCGGCCGCCGTCACCCACTCCTCCGACCCGAACCAGCGGTTCGTGGACCTGCCGCTGTCGGTGGACGGCAACAATGTCGACCTGAACGTGACGAGCAACCCCAACCTGGCCCCGCCCGGCTGGTACATGCTCTTCGCGGTCGACGCCAACGGTGTGCCGTCGGTGGCCGAGTGGGTGCACCTGACGGGCCCGAAGGCCCTCGCCGCCACGGACGCCTCGGCACACGTCCACGACTTCGCCGACGACCTGAAGGGCAAGGTCGCCGGGCCCGGCGAGAAGCGGAAGGCGCAGAAGGTCAGCCCGGCCGTCTCCGGCTGCGACCGGCACTACGGCTCGATCAACGTGTGCGTCCCGACCGCGTTCCCGGCGGAGGTCAAGCCCACGACGGCCGCGCGCTGCACCTGGCTGAAGAAGAACGACTACGGCCGTCTGAAGGTCAACGGCAAGGACGACCCGCTGCGCCTGGACGCCGACAAGGACGGCATCGCCTGCGGGAAGGCGGACCTCACGCGCCGCTGAGGATCAGCGCGCCCAGCGTGAGCTGAGCGCCCCACCGCACGGCCACGGCCCCGGACCTGGCGTACCTCACCGGGTTCGGGGCCAGGTCCGTGCCGGCAGCCCGGCCGCGAGGGCCGTGCGGAAGAGGCCGTACGGGACGTACTCAACCGCCCTGAGTACCCATGATCAGCGCGCGCTCCACGATGGCCACCAGCTGCTCGTGGTGCGCGCCCTTCCAGTAGGCGCGGCCGCAGTCCCGGCACTGCGCGAACACCTCGTACGTGCGGTGCGTGCCGTGCTTCAGCTGATCGGCGACCTCCTCCTTGGAGGCCTCCTTCAGCAGTCCGTTGCAGGCGGTGCACCGCGTCCAGGGGCGCAGTTCGGGCCGGAACCGGTCCAGGACGTCACGGAGTTGCTCGTCGGGGCGGGTGCTGTAGACGAACGCGCCCGCCCACAGCTCGCGGCGGCGCAGCAGGCCCCGGTCGCGGCTGAGCATGACCCGCTTCTCGGCCGCCGACCGGGCGGCCAGCGCCGGGTCGCCGATGTCCGTCGACTCGTACGCCGTGTCCACGCCGAGCAGGCGCAGGCGGCGGGCCAGGGTGCCGAGGTGCACGTCGAGGAGGAAGCGCAGGGGAGCGCCGGGGACCTTCTGGGGGCGCTCGACGGCCCGTACGCACACCGACTCGCCGGCCGCCGGGACGTGCGAGACGGGCACCTCGCGGCCGTCCACGACCAGCGCCCCGACCTCGGTCAGCGGGACGCCGAGGGACTCGATGACGTGGCCCAGGGTGGAGACGCCGTCGGTGGCTGCCCGCATGGCGTCCGCCCGCCGGGCCTGGGGGACGAACAGGTGCAGCTCGGGGGCGAACTCGACGTGGATCTCGGGACCGTTCACGTCGTCAGGATGTCACGAGAGGGGGGTGCGGCCTCAGGGTTTCGCGGTGGGCAGGCCGTGTTCGAGGACGCCCAGGGCGCGGTCGAGGAGCTCGCGGATGTCGTCGCGGTGGCCGTTCTCGGCCCAGTAGGAGGAGACCTCCATGAGCCCGCCGACGACGGACATCGCGAACACCCGCACCTCCAGGCTGTCCGGGTCCAGCCCCGAGCGTTCCGCGATGGCCTGGCGGAGCAGCAGTCCGGTGGCCGACATGCTCTCGAACATCCGGGAGCGAACCGCGGGCACCTCGACGCCCAGCCGCGTCCGCAGCCGGGTCACCTCGGGTTCCTCCGCCAGGCTCAGGTCGAGGGCCTTGCGCATCACGTACCGCAGGGAGTCCGCCCACGACTCGTCCGCGGGCCGGGCCCGCAGCTCCTCCAGCATGACCGGGTCCCACTCGTCCGTGAGGACGATGTCCTCCTTGGTCGGGAAGTAGCGGAAGACGGTCGACGGCGACACCTCGGCCCGGTCGGCGATCTGCTCGATCGTCGTGGCCTCGTACCCCTGCTCCTCGATCAGCGCATACGTCGCGTCGCGGATCGCCTGCCGGGTCTTGATCTTCTTCCGCTCGCGGAGTCCGAGCTGCGGGCGGTCGGCGGGGGAGGAAGGGGTGCGTGCGGGCGTCATGAGGGTCATTCTCGGGCATCGGCCGACGGGGTGCCCATGTCCGGACCGGCTTGCGGAGTGGAGGGTTCCGATGTCTTCCGTGCCCTTTCCGGGGTCGGCGTGTTCGGCAGGAACGCCCCGGTCGGCAGCGCGGCGACCAGCGTCCCCTACATGGCCGGGACCCTCGAAGCCGAAGCCCACCCCGGTCACGGTCAGCCACAGCGCCAGAAAGTCGTGACAGTGACTATCAAAAAAATACCGAGAGTCAATCGATGGCCTTCTCCGGGCACAGAAAAACGGCCACGGCTGGAAGCCGTGGCCACGAAGGCTGAGCGCGGGCTTACCCGTGCTGGTACGCCACCAGTGAGATCCCCACGTAGTGCGCGATGAAGGCCGCCAGGGTGAAGGAGTGGAACACCTCGTGGAAGCCGAACCAGCGCGGTGACGGGTTGGGGCGCTGGAGCCCGTAGATCACGCCGCCCGCGCTGTAGAGGACACCGCCCACGATCACCAGGACCAGGACGGCGATGCCGCCGGTGCGCATGAAGTCGGGCAGGAAGAACACCGCCGCCCAGCCCATCGCGATGTAGCAGGGCGTGTAGAGCCAGCGCGGGGCGCCGACCCAGAAGACCCGGAAGATGATGCCGGCCGCCGCGGCGCCCCAGATGCCCCACAGCAGCCACTGACCCTTGGTGCCGGGCAGGAGCAGCATGGTCAGCGGGGTGTAGGTGCCCGCGATGATCAAAAATATGTTCGAATGGTCGAGGCGTCGCAGGATGCCGTCCATGCGCGGGCTCCAGTCGCCCCGGTGGTACAGCGCGCTCACGCCGAACAGCAGGCAGGCCGTCAGTGCGTAGATCCCGCAGGCGATGCGTGCCCGGGTCGAGTCGGCGAGGGCGGTGAGCACCAGGCCCGCGACGAGGACGGCCGGGAACATGCCGAGGTGCAGCCAGCCGCGGAGTTTGGGTTTGACCGGATGTGGCAGGTGGAGCGGCTGCGGACCGTGGCCGTCGGCCGGCGGGTCCGTGGGCGCGTCGGGGACGAACGCAGTCATGTATCGATGGTAGCTACGGAGCCGTAAGTCACGGATCCGTGGGGTGAATTGACTGGTCAAGAGTGGCCCACCTCTCACAGTCATCGATGGGCCGTCACGCAAAGAAACGGTCTGGTGAACACAACGTGCACGTAAAACGTCCGGGAAAACCGTGGCCATCGTCACGTCGCTCACCTGTGAGGTCCACTGGACAGATGGGCACTCTCGTCGGATGATCAAATGAGTGCGGTCGGCACCGGATGAGCGCCGAAGTTCAACCGTGAAGCATCCGGGTCGCAGCCCCCACGGGGCCTCCAACCAAAAACCCCTCATTTAGGAGCAATCGTGGCGCGCGACATCGCGGCTCCCACCGTCCCCACCAAGCACCAGGGTCTGATCTCGTGGGTCAACGAGATCGCCGAACTGACGCAGCCGGACAACGTGGTCTGGTGTGACGGATCCGAAGCCGAGTACGAGCGACTGTGTGAAGAACTTGTCCAAAAGGGCACCTTCCGGAAACTCGACCCGATCAAGCGCCCCAACTCCTACTACGCCGCCTCCGACCCCACCGACGTCGCCCGTGTGGAGGACCGGACGTTCATCTGCTCCGAGAAGCAGGAGGACGCCGGTCCGACCAACCACTGGAAGGACCCCGCCGAGATGCGGGAGATCTTCCAGGGCTCCGGTGGTGAAGGCGGCCTGTTCCGCGGCTCCATGCGGGGCCGCACCATGTACGTCGTGCCCTTCTGCATGGGCCCGCTCGGCTCGCCGCTGTCCGCGATCGGCGTCGAGATAACCGATTCGGCGTACGTCGCCGTCTCCATGCGCACGATGACCCGCATGGGGCAGGCCGTCCTGGACGAACTCGGTGACGAGGGCTTCTTCGTGAGGGCCGTGCACTCGCTCGGCGCCCCGCTGGAGCCCGGCCAGCAGGACGTCCCCTGGCCCTGCAACCGGACCAAGTACATCTCCCACTTCCCGGAGTCCCGCGAGATCTGGTCGTACGGCTCCGGCTACGGCGGCAACGCCCTGCTCGGCAAGAAGTGCTACGCCCTGCGCATCGCCTCCGTCATGGCCCGCGACGAGGGCTGGCTGGCCGAGCACATGCTGATCCTCAAGCTGACCCCGCCGCGCGGCGAGGCCAAGTACGTCGCCGCCGCCTTCCCGAGCGCCTGCGGCAAGACCAACCTGGCCATGCTGGAACCGACCATCCCCGGCTGGACGGTGGAGACGATCGGCGACGACATCGCCTGGATGCGCTTCGGCGAGGACGGCCGCCTGTACGCCATCAACCCCGAGGCCGGTTTCTTCGGTGTCGCGCCCGGCACCGGTGAGCACACCAACGCCAACGCGATGAAGACGCTGTGGGGCAACTCGGTCTTCACGAACGTGGCGTTGACGGACGACAACGACGTGTGGTGGGAGGGCATGACCGAGGAGCCCCCGGCCCACCTCACGGACTGGAAGGGCAACGACTGGACGCCCGAGTCCGAGACCCCGGCCGCCCACCCCAACGCCCGCTTCACCGTGCCGGCCTCGCAGTGCCCGATCATCGCACCCGAGTGGGAGGACCCCAAGGGCGTGCCGATCTCGGCGATCCTGTTCGGCGGCCGCCGTGCCACGGCCGTACCGCTGGTGACGGAGTCCTTCACCTGGAACCACGGCGTGTTCCTCGGCGCCAACGTGGCGAGCGAGAAGACGGCCGCCGCCGAGGGCAAGGTCGGCGAGCTGCGGCGCGACCCCTTCGCCATGCTCCCCTTCTGCGGCTACAACATGGGCGACTACATGGCCCACTGGATCGAGGTCGCGAAGGACAAGGACCAGTCCAAGCTGCCGAAGATCTACTACGTCAACTGGTTCCGCAAGAACGACGAGGGCAAGTTCGTCTGGCCCGGCTTCGGCGAGAACTCCCGTGTCCTGAAGTGGATCGTGGAGCGCCTGGAGGGCAAGGCCGAGGGCGTCGAGACCCCGATCGGCATCCTGCCGACCAAGGAGGCCCTGGACACCGACGGCCTCGAACTGGCCGACTCCGACCTGGAGTTCCTCCTCACGGTCGACAAGGAGGTATGGCGCGAGGAGGCCGCCCTGGTCCCCGAGCACCTCAACAGCTTCGGCGACCACACGCCCAAGGAGCTGTGGGACGAGTACCGCGCTCTGGTGGAGCGCCTGGGCTGAGACAGCCCGCCGAGTACTCCGCGGCCGGTCTACCGACAGTGCCCTGACCAGCAACATCGTCACGGCCGGCCGCGGTGACAGCACCGCATGTAGGCCGGGCCCCGCACAACGGCGTGCGGGGCCCGGCCTCACGTGCCCCCCTTGCTCGCCATCCGGGTCCAACGCGAGCAGTGCGGCGGACCAGCGAGGGGCCGGCAGCGCGGCCGGCAGCTCGGTCAGTTCCCCGAGCCTGCCGTGGGCGGCGGGTGGAGGGTGGAGGGCGGCGGGTGGCACGTCGACGTCCGTCAGGTACGTGCGCGCAGCCGGCCCAGGTCGCCGCGCAGCTCGTCCAGTTGGGCGGACGGGTCGGCGAAGTCGGACGGCGCGGGCCGCTCCGGCGGGGCGCCCAGCCGGTGGTGTCCTCGCCGTCCGCCATCAGCACGATCGACCCCCGGCCCGAGCCGACGCAGTGCATGGCACCCGGTCCGCGCGTCGCTGCGGGTGCACGCGGACCGGGGCCGTCAGAGGGAGCCCCGGGACGACCGGATGAGGGGGCTCAGTGGGATGCGAGTTCGCGCGGCTCCAGGGCCGCCGCGTGTGCGTCCATCCGCTCGGCGGCCAGGATCGCGGCCGCCGTGTCGGCGCGGGAGGCGGCGACGACCAGGGCGCGGCCCGCCAGCGTGTGTGCCCGGCGGTGCAGCGCCGTCACACTCGGCTCCCGCCGGGTGCCGCTCACCGTCGCCCGGGCCGTCGTACGCCCGCCCCTGAGCCGGGCCACCTGCTCGGCGAGCCGTTCGGCCGCCGCGTCCAGATCGGCCGACGGCTCCAGCGCGCGCAGCTCGTCCGTGACGGCGAGCAGCGCGGCGAGATGGCCCGCGAGCTGGATGTCCAGCTCTTCCTCACGCGAACGGTGGGGGAAGTCGGAGGGCTTGCCGGCCATCGTGCTGTCGACGGACCTGCGGGAAGACCCCGTGCGGATCGGTTCGTACATGAGATGGCCTCCTGAGTTCTACAGGAAACCATCCTAGCTTAGATTTCGTCTAAAGTTGAGTTGTTCACAAAACCGGACGCCGTGCACACGCAGCGTGAGCAAGCTCTCGTTTCACGGCTGGCTGTAGCCGTCCAGGAAGCGCCCGATGCGGCCCACCGCGTCCCGCAGGTCCGTGACCGTCGGCAGGGTCACCACCCGGAAGTGGTCCGGCTCGGGCCAGTTGAAGCCGCTGCCCTGGACGACCATGATCTTCTCGCGCCGCAGCAGGTCCAGGACCATCTGCCGGTCGTCCCTGATCTTGAACACCTTCGGGTCGAGGCGCGGGAAGAGATACAGCGCCCCCTTCGGCTTCACGCACGTCACGCCCGGGATCTGGGTCAGCAGCTCGTACGCCACGTCGCGCTGCTCCCGCAGCCGGCCGCCGGGCAGCACCAGGTCGTTGATCGTCTGCCGCCCGCTGAGCGCCGCGACCACACCGTGCTGGCCCGGCATGTTGGCGCACAGCCGCATGTTCGCCAGGATCGTCAGGCCCTCGATGTAGGAGTCGGCGTGGGCGCGCGGCCCGGAGATCGACATCCAGCCGACCCGGTAGCCGGCCACCCGGTACGCCTTCGACATGCCGTTGAAGGTCAGGGTCAGCAGGTCGGGGGCCACCGCCGCGGTCGGCGTGTGCGTGGCGCCGTCGTAGAGGATCTTGTCGTAGATCTCGTCCGAGCAGACCAGCAGGTTGTGGCGGCGGGCGATGTCGGTCAGGCCCTTGATCATCGCCTCGTCGTAGACCGCGCCCGTCGGGTTGTTCGGGTTGATGATGACGAGGGCCTTGGTGCGGTCGGTGACCTTGCGCTCCACGTCCGCGAGGTCCGGCATCCAGTCGGACTGCTCGTCGCAGCGGTAGTGGACCGCCGTGCCGCCGGAGAGGGAGACGGCCGCCGTCCACAGGGGGTAGTCCGGGGCGGGTACGAGGACCTCGTCGCCGTCGTCGAGGAGTCCCTGCATCGCCATCACGATCAGCTCGGAGACGCCGTTGCCGATGAAGACGTGCTCGACGTCCGTCTCGATGCCGATGGTCTGGTTGTGCATGACGACCGCCCGGCGCGCGGCCAGCAGGCCCTTCGCGTCGCCGTAGCCGTGAGCTGTCGAGACGTTGCGGAGGATGTCCTCCAGGATCTCGGGCGGACACTCGAAGCCGAACGCCGCCGGGTTGCCCGTGTTCAGCTTGAGGATGCGGTGACCGGCAGCTTCCAGCCGCATCGCCTCCTCGAGCACCGGGCCCCGGATCTCGTAACAGACGTTGGCGAGCTTGGTCGACTGGATCACCTGCATGTCTGGGAGCTTACGGCCCGGTAATGCCGCTCGGGCCGTGTTTTCCGCCACGTGAGACGCGTCGGTTTGGGTGGATATCGCCGACCGCTGTCCCATGAGCCCCTCCCGTCCCTACAATGCGCCGCCATGTCCAGGCCACCTCAGTACGACAACGGGGCGTACCGCGCGCATGCCGCGAACGGCGCGCCCGGCGCGTACGACGTCGGCGGTGTGCACCCGGCGGGCGGCGGACACCGGGTTCCGCCGAACGTGTACCACCCGCGGGCCGCGCCACCCCCGCCGTACGAGGAGTACGCCGACCCGGCGGCCGCCCACGGCTGGCAGAACGTGTACGACGAGACGGCTGAGCTGCCCGCGGTGCCGGACATCGAGGGCGGCGGCGCGGACGGCACCGGTCCCGGTGTGGGCGGCGGGCCCGGCGCGTACGGCACTCCTCCCGCCGAGGGCACCGGCGGCCCGGGCCCGGACCGTCACCGGCACGGCTCGGGCCGGCGCGGCCGGCGCAGGGCCGGTCCGTGGCGTTCGCGGCGGGTGGCGCTGGTCGCCGGAGCGGTGGGTGCCGTGTCGGTGGCCGCGCTGATCGCGGGGTTCTCCTCCTCGGGCTCGCCCGACGGCGGGGTGAGGGGCGAGCAGGACCGTACCGGCCAGACGGCGGTGGACCCGTCGGCGCCCACGTCCCCGGACCCGGCGACGCCCGCCACCTCGGATCCGGCGTCCTCCTCGGGTCCGGCGACGGCCGACCGCCCCTCGGGCGGCGCGGAGCCGTCCCGCACGGCGTCCGCGAGTCCGTCGGCCCCAGGGAGCCGTTCCCCGTCCGAAGAGGAGGAGGGGAAGACGAACGAGCCTCCGGTCACAGCCCCCACCACGGGCACCGCGACGTCCGCCCCCGCCCCGTCCCCGACCCGGTCGGCGCCCGGCAACGCGGACCGCAGGCCGGGGCACGGTCAGGGCGGCACCAAGGGCCCCAAGTAGCGGTACCGAGAGTCCCGCGAAGAGGCCCGAGCCTCCCGTGAAGAGGCCCGAGCGTCCCACGGAAGGTCCGAGGGCCCACGTAAAGGAACCAAGGGGCCCGAGTAAAGAAGGCGCACCGGTCCGGACCGGTCAACTCCGTGGCTGATACAACTCCTTGTCTCCAACAGGCTCCCCCCTCACAATGCGCATGACAAACCGGTTTGATCTTCGAAGGATCTCCGGCCACTCACGTCTCAAGAGGGGACCCCCCACATGAGAAAACCTCTCGCCGCCGCACTCTGCGCCCTGGTGATATCCGGGGCGGGCGCGGCTCCCGCGGTCGCGGCCGAGCCCACCCCCACAGGCTCGGACCCGATCGCGGACCCGGACACGGTCACGTCGGTCGTCCACGACGTGGTCACGTCCACCACGGCGAACCTGTCCGGGAGCACCACCACCTCCGCCCGGGCCGTGAACTTCGCCGGCACCGTCTCGCTCAGCAACTGCTCCGGTTCCGTCGTCCGCATGCCGGACTCCGAGGACAACGACCCGGCGCTCGTCCTCACCAACGGCCACTGCCTGGAGACCGGCTTCCCCAAGCCCGGCGAGGTCATCGTCGACCGGGCCTCCAGCCGTTCCTTCGGCCTGCTCAACTCCGCCGGTACGCGCGTGGCGACCCTGCGCGCCGGCAAGATCGCGTACGCCACGATGACCGACACCGACGCGGCGGTCTACCAACTCACCACCACCTACGCGCAGATCAAGAGCGCGTACGGCATCGACGCGCTGACCCTCAACGACGCGCGCCCCGAGGCCGGCACCTCCATCAGCGTCGTCTCCGGGTACTGGAAGCGGATCTACAGCTGCTCCATCGACGGGTTCGTGTACCGCATGAAGGAGGGTGACTGGACCTGGAAGGACTCGGTCCGTTACACCTCCGCCTGCGACACCATCGGCGGCACGTCCGGCTCGCCCGTCGTCGACACCACCACCGGCAAGGTCGTCGCCGTCAACAACACCGGCAACGAGGACGGCGAGCGCTGCACGGTGAACAACCCGTGCGAGGTCGACGCCAACGGCACCGTGACGGTCCGCAAGGGCATCAACTACGCCCAGCAGACCTACCCGTTCACGGCCTGCTTCGGGATCGACAACAAGCTCGACCTGAGCGCGAGCGGCTGCACCCTGCCCAAGCCGTAGCCCATGGAGGGCGGGCGGTCACACCGGAGTCCGGCGGACCGCCCGCCCCGCCAGCACGTCCGTCCGCCGCCCGTCCTCGATCACGAACCGCCCGTCGACCAGGACGTACGGGATGCCGGTCGGCAGCACGCGTGGTTTCGCGAAGGTGGAACCCGCGGCCACCGTCCGCGGGTCGAACAGGACGAGGTCGGCCCGGTACCCCTCGCGCACCAGCCCGCGGTCCGGCAGTCGCAGCCGGGCCGCCGGACGGGAGGTCAGGTGCGCGACGCACTGCTCCAGCGACAGCACGCCCAACTCCCGTACGTACCGCCCGAGATAGTGCGGGAAGGTGCCGTAGGCGCGCGGGTGGGGTTTCGTGCCCTGGAGGATGCCGTCCGAGCCGCCGGTGTGCACCCGGTGGCGCATGATCGCCCGCACGTTCTCCTCGTGGCCGACGTGCTGGAGGATCGTCGTGGCCAGCCGGTCCCGGGTCAGCAGCCGCCGGGCCGTGGCCCACGGTTCCTCGCCGCGCAGCTCCGCCGACTCCCGCACCGTACGGCCCACGTATTCGGCGAGCGCGGGATCGCCCACGCCCGAGATCTCGATCGTGTCCCACTCGACGGGCACGCCGTGGCAGCCGTCGGACCCGGTGACCTCCAGGTCGTGGCGGATCCGCCCGGCCGTCTCCTCGTCGGCCAGCCGCCGCAGGACCTCCTCCGGGCCGCCCTCGCTCGCCCAACTCGGCAGCATCGCGACGAGCGTGGTGCAGCCCGGGGTGTACGGGTAGGTGTCGAGGCTGATGTCGGCCCCGGCGGCCAGCGCCTCGTCCAGCAGTGCCAGCAGCTCGGGCGCCCGGCCCTTGTTCACGCCGAAGTTCATGGTGGCGTGGGCGAGATGGAGCGCGCAGCCCGCCTTGCGGGTCAGCCGGATCATCTCCTCGTACGCCTCCAGGGCCCCCGCTCCGTACGAGCGGTGATGGGGGCAGTAGTAGCCGCCGTACCGCGCCACCACCCGGCACAGCTCGGTGAGTTCGGCGTCCCGCGCGTAGCTGCCCGGCGTGTAGGTCAGCCCGGACGACATGCCGACGGCGCCCTGCTCCATGCCCTCCGCGACCAGCTGCCGCATCCGGTCCAGTTCGGCCGGGGTCGCCGGCCGGTCCTCCCAGCCGACGGCGAGCGCGCGGACCGTGCCCTGGGGGACGAGACAGGCGGCGTTCACGGCGATCCCGCGATCGAGCCGGTCCAGGTACTCGCCCACCGTCCGCCAGTCGAAGTCGATGTCGTCGCCGTTCCCGTTCCAGCCGGCGATCGCCCGGCGCACCTCGCCGAGCGTACGGTCGTCGACGGGGGCGTACGACAGCCCGTCCTGACCGATGACCTCCAGGGTGACGCCCTGCGCCGCCTTGGCGCTGTGGTCGGGGTCGCGCAGCAGGGCGAGGTCGCTGTGCGCGTGCATGTCGATGAAGCCGGGGGAGAGGGCGAGGCCTTCGGCGTCCAGCTCGCGTCCGGCCTTCGGGCGTTGGCAGCCCGCCGCGGCCGCCTCCTTGACGATCGACACGATCCGGCCGCCGTCGATCACGACGTCGGCGCGGTAGGAGTCCGCCCCGGTGCCGTCCACCACGTCCGCGTCACGGATGACGAGCTCTTCCACCGCCGGCCCTCCCTAGAAGAACGTGCGGATGTAGTCGACCACCGTGCCGTCGGCCTGCGCGAGAGGGATCAGCGGCCATTTGTCGAAGGACGTGCACGGGTGGGACAGGCCCATGCCGAGCCAGTCGCCGACCTGGAGGTCCGCCTCCGGGGCCGTCCGCAGCCAGGCGTGCTGGTCGGACAGGGCGGTGACGGTGATCCCGGTCGCCGGGCGTTCGACGCCGTCCCGGCGGACGACCTGGGCGACGGGCAGGTCGAGGTCGTGGGCCGCGTCCCGCTTCCCGGCGTTGACGAAGGCCTGCTCGGCGGAGGGCCGGGAGACGACCTGCGCCCACAGGCGGAACGCGGGCTCCAGCGCGCCCTCCGCCGGGACGC
This sequence comes from Streptomyces deserti, assembly GCF_054782695.1. Taxonomy (NCBI): domain Bacteria; kingdom Bacillati; phylum Actinomycetota; class Actinomycetes; order Kitasatosporales; family Streptomycetaceae; genus Streptomyces; species Streptomyces deserti. Next base: position 105,608 of record NZ_BAAGRZ010000010.1, on the reverse strand, counting down.
GGTTGAACGGGGTCAGCCTGCGGTAGTGGCCGTCGTCGTGCGAGACGTACGCCCCCGAGCGCAGCAACTTCAGGACGGGGCGGGAGAGTTCGGGGATCTCCGTGAAGACGTCGGCCACCGCGTCGAACCACGCGCTGCCGCCCGCGCTGACGACGATCTCGTCGGCGCCCTGGAACCGCCCCGCCTTGTCGAAGTCCACGGCCAGGGCGACCAGCCGCCGCAGCCACGCCCCCACCTTCTCCGCGTCGGCCTGCGGGACCTCGCCCTCGTACCCCGCGACGCCCACCAGCCGCAGCGTCGGTACGGCCGCCACCGCGTCGGCGACGGCCGCGCACTCCGCCTCCGTACGGACACCGGTACGGGCCCCCTCCCCGGCGGCCAGCTCGACGACGACGTCCACAGGCCGGGAGGCCCCGCGCAGTGCCGCGTCCATCAGCTCCACCCCGCGCACGGAGTCGACGTAGCAGACGAGACGGAAGTCCGGGTCGGCGTCCAGCTGCGCGGAGATCCAGCGCAGGGCCGCCGCGTCGACGAGCTCGTTCGCGAGGAACACCCGCCGGATGCCGAACGCCCGCGCCACCCGCACCTGGTGCGGCATCGCGAGCGTGATGCCCCACGCCCCGTGCTCGATCTGACGGTGGAAGAGCTGCGGGGCCATGGACGTCTTGCCGTGCGGGGCGAAGGCGAGGCCGTGGCGGGCCGCGTACGTCTCCATCAGCTGCAGGTTGTGCTCCAGGCGCTCGGCGGAGAGGGCGAGCACGGGGGTCGCGAACCCGTCGGTGAACAGGTTGCGGCGCTGGGCGGCCAGCTCGCCGACGGTCAGACCGTCGGCGTCGGGCGGGAGGCCCTTGAAGCGGTGGTCGACGACTTCCTCGGCCAGGCGGGCGAGGAGGTTGGCGTTGCCGGCGTTCACGGGGCCTCCCGAGTGAGGTGTTGCGTAGTGTGCAGCTCCTGCTGCGCGCTGTGCGGTGCTCGCCTAGTATCAGCCCGGCGTCCACCAGACCACGGCGCTGCGCCTCCTGCGCACGCTGCACGAACGAGCCCCCATCCGCGGAGTGGACGGCCGGGTCGTCGCGGCCGTGTCCGTGTCCGCTCCGAACGTCGTCGTCACCGGGGAGGGGCTGCTCGCGCTGTTGCCGCTCGTGCGCCGCACGGCGGACGCCATCAGCCGTGACTGCTCCGGTGACGCGTCCACCAACGAAGCTCAGGAGAAGGACTCGGAATGACCGACAAGGCCACCAAGACCGCCCTCACGCCGCCCACCCACACCCCACCTCCCGCCAGGTTCTCGCACGGGGTGAAGAAGGGGAACATCCTCCAGGTGGCCGGGCAGGTCGGTTTCCTGCCGGCGGAGGAGGGCAAGCCGCCGGCACCTGCGGGTCCGACCCTGCGCGAGCAGGCCCTCCAGACCCTCGCCAACGTCAAGGCGGTCCTGGAGGAGGGCGGCGCCACCTGGGACGACGTGATGATGATCCGCGTCTACCTGACCGACGTGGCCCACTTCGCCGAGATGAACGAGATCTACAACGCGTACTTCGAGGCGCAGGGCCTCAGCCAGCCGCCCGCCGCGCGCACGACGCTCTACGTCGGCCTCCCCGCGGGGCTCCTCATCGAGATCGACGCACTGGCCGTCCTGGGCTGAGCTGGCTCCTGGCGATCCCGGTCGGCTCGCTCGTGTAACGATGCAGGGGCTGGCTGTGTGCGGCACAGGTTCGTGGACCATACTGCTCCGCTGTGGAGCAGCGCATAGGTTCGAGCAGCCAGCCCCTGGAGGGCGAGCCCCTGAAGCCCCTGAAGGGCGCCGGATTCGACCCGGCCTTCGTCCCCGGGCTCACCTCACCCGCGTCCGAGGACGCGACGGCCGACGCCAAGCCGGAGCCGGAGTCGGAGCCGGAGGAGACGGAAACCGTCCCGGAGCCCGAGGCCGCGGAGGAGACGGCTCCATCCGGAGAGGAACCCGAGGAAGCCGAGAGGGCCGAGGAGGCTGCCCCCGACGGCCCCGTCTTCGAGGCGTCCGACCGCCGCGCGAGGATCGTCGCCGACCACCGGGGCGTACGTCTCCGCCTCGACGACCAGGAGTGCGAGTTCCGCTGGGACGAGATCGGCGCGGTGGAGACCGAGACCGCCCGCTTCGGCAAGCGGTACACGGTCACCGTGCACACTCCTGACCGGCGCTGGTACCCGATCGAGATCGAAGCACCGGCCAGGAGCCACTTCAAGGAGTGGGACGAGCAGTTGGACGCGGTACTGGACGCCTACTTCGACGAAGACGCCGCTTAGGAGCGCGGCGCGCCGGCGTCATGATGCGGCTCCGCCGCGCGGGCGCATTTAGCTGCAGTACTGCGCTTCCTTCCCGATCGACCGGTACATGCAGTCGGCGTTCTCCAGCAACTGCAACACCGCGTCCCGGTTCCGCGAAGTCTCCCGCTCGATGACCTCGTCGGGCGGGTAGAACCCACCCCCGGAGCTGGACCTCGGGTACATCTCGAAGGTGTACCCGAAGATCTTGTGCGCGCCCCACAGGTAGTCGTCGATCGACCCGTCCGTGATGTACAGGTCGCTGGACTGCTGCGCCGTGTACCCGTTGCTCGCGGCCATCTTCTGCCCGACCGCCTTGAACGCGGCGTTGTCGTCCGCCGTCATCCCGGTCGTCGTGTCGGAGTACGTGTACCCGAACGGCCACAGCACCAGCTCGCTGTAGGTGTGGAAGTCGACACCGGCCCTGATCTGCTGCTTGCCGCCGACCACCCGGCTGCGCACGAAGTCGGCGACCACCTTGACCTCGGGCGCGGACTCGGGCGCCGAGCCCCGGTAGGTGTCGGAGGACGTCGAGCCGGAGGAGCCGCCGCAGCAGCCCCAGCGGTAGTTCCAGTTGCGGTTCAGGTCCGTACCGACGTATGAGGAGCCGGAGTTGGGCTGGCGGTTCTTGCGCCACGAGCGGTAGGAGCCGGTCGCGATGTCGTACTCGCCGCCGTCCGGGTTGATGTCCGGGATGATCCAAATCTCGCGGTTGTTCACCATGCCGGTGACGCGCGAGTCGGAGCCGTAGTCGGATGTCAGCTCGCGCAGCAGGTAGAGCGCCATCTCGACGGTGAGGTGCTCACGGGCGTGCTGGTGGTGGGTGAACAGCACCTCGGGCTCGGACTCGTCGGTCCCCACGTTGTCGCTGATCTTGATGGCGACGATGTTCCGCCCCTGGTACGACCTGCCGATCACACGCTGGCTGGCGATGGAGGAGTTGGCCGAGACGATCGAGTTGATCTCGCTCGTCATCTCCGCGTAGTTGTGGTAACGCGAGTCGGCCGAGGGGAAGTCGAAGAGCCGCATGTCGTCCGCGCTTGACGAACGGTCGGGTGCCGCGCCCAAGGCCGTGACCTCGTAGCCGAGTTGGCGCAGCTTTTTGATCTGGTCGGCGCGGCCGGAGACCACCACGGTCTCCTCGTCGGCCTCGTCGACGGTGACACCGGTCTGCTGAATGGCCGTACGGGTCACCGGAGTCGTGTGCTGATGGATCTCGTACTGGCGGATGTCCTCGGCCGAGGGCGCGGCCTTGCGGGCGCTGTCGGCGGTGGCGTCCGGCGTCGTCGCGGAGAGGGGAGCCGCCAGGGCGAGGGCGAGAAGGGCGGCCAGGGCGGCGGTGCGTCTGCCGCCGCGCACGCCTGAGCCTCGGATGCGAAGTCGCATGAAATCTCCTTGTGGGAGGTGGGGTTGTTTCTGCGACGTACCTGGTGCGGGTGTGGCGCTCATCGTTCTGCTAGTGGCATGAGCAGGTCAATAGCGCAGAGAAAACTGATGGCCTGAAGTCCTCGGAAATCGGCCGCGCAGTGTACGCGGGCTTGTCGATGGCGGTGCGGTCCCGGGGGAAGTCCACTCACGGGTGTGACCCGCGCGTGCATATATGTGAGTCCCGGGTAGAGAGTGGGGAAATGCGCAAGGGGAGCCGGAGTGTCCGGATCCTCGGACCACACCCCCAGAGGACTGGCTGATCATGGGCGGATCAGCGCCACGACGGGACCACCACCTGCCGGTCGAGACGACCAGCTTCGTCGACCGGCGTGGCGAACTGACCGAGGCGCGAGAGCTGTTGGCCCGCGCGCGTCTGGTGACGCTGACCGGGCCGGGCGGCGTCGGCAAGACCCGGCTCGCCGCCCGGATCGCGGCCCGTGTCGCGCGCGCCTTCCCGGACGGCGTGCGGTTCGTGCACCTGTCCGGCCTGCACGACCCGGCGCTCGTCCCGCTCGCCGCCGCCGACGCGCTCGGCCTGCACGACCACTCCGCCCAGCCGCCGCTGGCCGCGCTGGTCGAGCACGTACGCGACCGGCGGCTGCTGCTCGTCGTCGACAACTGCGAACACCTGCTGGGTGCCTGCGCCGAACTGGCGGCGGCGCTGCTGCGCGGCACGACCGGCGTCCGGGTCCTCGCCACCAGCCGGCACCGGCTCGGCCTCACCGAGGAACACCTCATGGAGATACGGCCCCTGCCGGTGCCCGACCCGGACGGGGACCTCTCCGCCGCCGAGGGCTATCCCGCGCTCACCCTCTTCGCCGACCGGGCCGCCGCCGTCGTGCCCGGCTTCCGGCTCACCCCCGACAACCGGGCCGCCGTCGCCCGCCTGTGCCGCCGGCTCGACGGTCTGCCCCTCGCCATCGAACTCGCCGCCGTCCGCATGCGCGTCCTCGGCGTCGATCAGCTCCTGGACCGCCTCGACGACCGCTACCGCCTGCTGACCGCCGGCAGCCCCGTGGTCCTGCCCCGCCACCAGACCCTGCGCGCCGCCGTCGACTGGAGCCACGACCTGTGCACCCGCGAGGAGCAACTCGTGTGGGCCCGGCTGTCCGTCCTGGCCGGCAGTTTCGACCTGGAGGCCGCCGAGGCGGTGTGCGCGGACGGGGAGGAGGACAGAGCGGAGGACAGAGCGGAGGACAGAGCGGAGGGCCGATCGGAGGACAGCGTGGAGGCCGGGGGCGGAGAGGTCGGCGGCGAAGAGGACGGGGGCGAAGAGGACGGGGGCGGAGAGGACGGGGGCGGTGCGGCCGCCGAGGCCGGCCCTGGGTCAGCCCCCCGCATCCGCGCCGAGGCCGGCCCCCCACCGGCCCCCCGTATCCGTGGCGACGACGTCCTCGAAGCCGTCGCCGGGCTCGTCGACAAGTCCGTGCTGTGCCGCGAGCCGGGCCCCGGCGGGGTCCGCTACCGGCTCCTCGACACCCTGCGGCACTACGGCCTCGACCGGCTGCGCCGGCTGCCCGGCGAGGAGGCCGCCGCGCGCCGCCGCCAGCGGGACTGGATGCTGCGGCGGGCCGCCACCTGCGAGCGCACCTGGTTCGGGCCCGGCCAGCCGGAGACCGTCGCCCGGCTGCGCGCCGACCAGGACAACCTGCGCACCGCCCTCGACCACAGCCTCACCACCCCCGGCCAGGCCCTCACCGGGCTGCGCCTCGCGGGCTCCCTCTGGTTCTACTGGCACGCCTGCGGAGCACCCCGCGAGGGCCTGTACTGGCTCGACCGGGCCCTGGACGCCAACCCCGAGCCGACCCGGGAACGGGCCCGCGGCCTGTGGGTCTCCGGACTCCTCAAGGCCGTCACCCAGGACCTCGCCCGGGGCCGCCGCCGCGCCGAGGACGCCCGGGCCCTCGCCCACCGCCTGGGGGAGCCGGCCGAGGCCGCCCACGCCGAGTACGTCATCGGCGTCCTGAGGCTGTTCGGCAACGACCTGCCCGGCGCGCTGGAGCACTTCGAGGCGGCCGTCTCCCGCGGCCCCGTCCCCGGCCAGCACCTCAGCCTCGTCGGCCTCGACCAGGTCGAACTCGCCTGCGCCCTCGGCTTCCTGGGGCAGGCCGAGCGGGCCGTCGCGGTGTGCGAGGAGGCGCTGCGGCTGTGCGAACGGCACGGCGAGCAGTGGGTACGGTCGTACGTCCTGCGCATGCTGGCCCTCGCCCACACCGTGCGCGAGGACTGGCCGCAGGCCGAACGGCACGCCCGCGAGGCCCTGCGCCTGAAACTCGCGGTCCACGACGTCCTCGGCATCGCCCTCACCCTCGACGTGCTGGCGGCGATCGCGGCCCGGCGCGGCGGCCACGAACGCGCGGCCGTGCTGCTGGGCGGCGCCGACCGCGTCTGGGCCGACATCGACACCGGCCGCTGGGGCTCGCACACACTCAACTCCGGGCGCCGGGACAGCGAGGAGCGGGTGTGCGGGGCCCTCGGGCGGGACGACTTCGAGCAGGCGTACCGCCGCGGCGGCGCGCTCGGCCTCGCGGAGATCGTCGGCTACGCGCTCCGCGAGGCCCGCCGTGCCCCCCGGCCCCCGGCCGGCAAGCCGTCGCACGGCGAGACGGGCGTCCGCCTCACCCGGCGCGAGACCGAGGTCGCCCACCTCGTCGCCGAGGGCCTCGCCAACCAGCAGATCGCCGACCGCCTCGTGATCGCCCGCCGCACCGCCGAAGGTCATGTCGAACGCATCCTCAGCAAGCTCGGCTTCAGCAACCGCAGCCAGATCGCCGCCTGGGTGTCGGCCCAGCGCTGACCTGCCCGCCCGCCAGGGACCCACCACCCACCACCCACCACCCACCACCAAGGGGAACCCCCATGAGCACCCACCGGCCCACCACCCAGGGCCTGTTCGACCACCGCATGGCCGTCTTCAGCACCGACGACGACTTCCTCGCCGCCGCTTTGCCCTTCCTCACCGAAGGCCTCGGCGCCGAGGGCGAACCCCCGCCCGTGGCCATCGCCGCCCCCGCGAACCTCGACCTCCTGCGGGACGCGCTCGGCAGCGACGCGAAGGGCATCTCCTGCGTCCCGCACACCGACTGGTACACCGGCTCCGCCGCCAACGCCGTCGCCCAGGCCGCCGGTTACCTCGCCGGGCACGCCGGCCCCGGCGGACGGATCCACCTCCTCATGGAGCCCGTCTGGAGCGGCCGCGCCGGACGCTCCGCGCGCGAGACCACCGAGTGGATCCGCTACGAGGCCCTCGCCAACCTCCTCTTCGCGCCGTCGGCGACGACCGCCCTGTGCGCGTACGACACCCGCACCGCCGGCCCCGCCGTCGTCGCCGCGGCCCGCCGCGCCCACCCGGACACCGGCGTGTACGAGGACCCGGTGCGGCTCGCGGCCGAACTGGACACCGTACCGCTGCGCCTGCCCCCGGCCGACGCGGAACCCCTGCCCGAGCCGCACGCCGACGCCGTACAGGCCTGGGCGATCGCCCGCGGCCTGCCCGCCGCCGAGGCGGAGCTGTTCGCGACGGCCGTCGGTGAGACGGCGGCGGCCCTCGCCCCGCTCACCGGCGCCGCCCTGCTGTGGGGCGAACCGCCCGCCTGCGTCTGCGAACTGCGCTCCGCGCGCCGCGTCGACGACCCGCTCGCCGGTTTCGTCCCGCCCCCCACCTCCGGCCTGGAACCCGGCCAGGGGCTGTGGTACGCGCGTCAGGTGTGCGCGTACGTCGACATCCGCGACGACGGTGCGGGCGCGACGGTCCGTCTGCAGTACGCGTAGCCGCGCCCGTACGTAGACGCAGGTAGGGAAGCGGGTAGTCCTCCCCCTGCGCCGCCCCGCCCCCGCGGGCCACCCTGGGGGCATGCTGCAACTTTCCGGCGGAGACCTCCCGGTCCCCGACGCCCGGTACGGTCCGTTCCCCCAACCGCCCCTGGGAGCGGGGCACCTGAGCATCGAGTACGACCCCCGGCCCTGTGCGGTCCGCGAGGCCCGTGCGGAGGTCCGCCGGCAGTTGGAGGGCTGGGGGCTCGCGGAGCGGGGCGAGGTGGCCGACGTGGCCGAACTCCTCGTCGGCGAACTGGCCACCAACGCCCTGGTGCACGCCGCGAGCAGCTTCCGGCTCACCCTGTTCGCCGCGCACGGCATCCTGCGCTGCGAGGTCAGCGACGCCGACCGGCGCGTCCCGCGGGTGTTGGACGCGGGCGCCGCGGAGAGCGGCCGGGGGATGTTCCTGGTGGACGCCCTCGCCCAGCGCTGGGGCTGCCACCGGGACGGGCGGGGCAAGACCGTCTGGTTCGAGCTCGGCACCTGCGGGTCGGACGGCTGTGGTCGGCGACAGCCGTAGCGCTCCGCGGGGCCAGGCGGCTTCGGCGGGTGCCCGGCCGCCGGGGCCGCCCGCCCTCATCGGCGCATCACGTGAAGATCCCGCACGCCCTCTTGTCCGACCGGCGTCTTTGGGCTTTCTTGACCTGCATGGCGGACACCACGGGAAACACCAAGGACACCGAGGCCCCACACGACGGGCAGCCCCGTAAGGCGAGCTGGAAGTACATCGGCCCGGGCATCGTCGTCGCCGCGACGGGCGTCGGCGCCGGCGACCTCGTCGCCACCCTCATCGCCGGCAGCAACTTCGGCTACACCCTCCTGTGGGCCGCGATCGTCGGCTGCCTGGTGAAGATCTCCCTCGCCGAGGCGGCCGGCCGCTGGCACCTGTCCACCGGCCGCACCCTGTTCGACGGCTGGGCGAGCCTCGGCCGCTGGACCACGTACTTCTTCGTGGGCTACGTCGTCATCTGGGGCTTCGTCTACGGCGCGGCGGCGATGTCGTCGAGCGCCCTGCCGCTGCAGGCGCTGTTCCCGGACGTGATGGACCTCAAGTGGTGGGGCATCGCCTGTGGTCTGGTCGGCCTGGCCTTCGTCTGGTTCAACAAGTACGCGGTCTTCGAGAAGGTCATGACGGTCCTGGTGGGCGTCATGTTCGTGGTGACCGTCTACCTGGCGATCCGCGTGACCCCGAACCTCCCGGACGCCTTCGCGGGTCTCCTGCCGGTCCTGCCCGACGAGAAGGACGCGATCCTCAACACGCTGGGCCTGATCGGCGGCGTGGGCGGCACCATCACGCTCGCCGCCTACGGCTACTGGGTCAACGCCAAGGGCTGGACCAACACGGGCTGGATGAAGGTCATGCGCCTGGACAACCGCGTCGCCTACGCCACCACGGGCGTCTTCGTCGTGGCGATGCTCTTCGTCGGCGCGGAACTGCTCCACTCCGCGAACGTCGCGATCGCCAGCGGCGACAAGGGCCTGATCCAGCTCGGCGACATCCTGGAGCGCGAGTACGGCACGGCGACGGCGAAGTTCTTCCTGATCGGCTTCTTCGCCACCTCCTTCACCTCGCTGATCGGTGTCTGGCACGGCGTGAGCCTGATGTTCGCGGACTTCGTGGCCCGGCAGCGGAACAAGGGGGAGGCCAGGGCCGAGAAGGTCGCCTCGGGCGAGCGCGAGCGCTCCTGGCCCTTCCGCGCCTACCTGCTCTGGCTGACCTTCCCCCCGATGGTCCTCCTCTTCGAGGGCCAGCCCTTCCGCCTGATCATCATCTACGGCGTGCTCGGCGCGGCCTTCATGCCCTTCCTCGCCGGCACCCTGATCTGGCTCCTCAACTCCTCCCGCACACCCCGTGAGTGGCGCAACGGCGCGCTGAGCAACACGATGCTCGCGATCGCGGGCCTGCTGTTCCTGGTGCTGTGCGTGAAGCAGATCTGGGACCAGCCGTGGTCGGAGTTCTTCTGACGGTCACTGCACCTGAAGCCACTCGGGGCTGAGACGGTCTCCCGGAGCTGCTTCATGCTCAGGGCGGGCGTGGGGCGGGTCGCGGCCATGTGCTGGGCGCCGGTGTCGAAGGCGCTGATCACGACCCGCCTCCCGTCGGCCCGCAGGGTGCCGACGGTCCACATGACGACCCCGGCGGCGCCCTCGGTGTCCGCGTCCGCCGCGGTTTGCGGGGGTCCTCGGGGATGGAGCTCTAAGGCAGCCCGTGCACGTGCGGCCCCACCGCGTTCGACCACGCGTTGCCCGCCGTGGCGTCCCAGTTCGTCGACCACGTCATCGCGCCGCGCAGGTCGGGATAGGTCCGCGGCGGCTTGAAGGTGCCGCAGTTCGTGGCCCTGGTCAGGCAGTCCAGGGCGTTGTTCACCACGGACGGGGAGACGTATCCGCTGCCCGCCGCGCGGGTCGAGGCGGGCAGGCCGAGGCCGACCTGGGACGGGGCGAGGCCGCCCTCCAGCTGGATGCAGGCCAGGGCGGTGAGGAAGTCCACGGAGCCCTGGCTGTAGACCTTGCCGTCGCAGCCCAGCATGGAACCGCTGTTGTAGTACTGCATGTTGACGACCGTGAGGATGTCCTTCACGTTCAGCGCGGTCTGGAAGTACGCGTTCGACGTCGACTGCATGTCGATGGTCTGCGGCGCCATCGTCAGGATCATCGACGGGCCCGCCTTGGCGGACAGCGCCCGCAGCGCCTGCGTCATGTAGGTCGCGTTGAGGCCGTTCTCCAGGTCGATGTCCACGCCGTCGAAGCCGTACGTCCGCATCAGCGAATAGACACTGTTCGCGAAGTTCGTCGCGGAGGCGGCGTCGTTCACGGTCACCGTGCCGCGCTCACCCCCGACGGAGATGATCACCTTCTTGCCCGCCGCCTGCTTGGCCTTGATGTCGGCCTTGAACTGGTCGACCGTGTAGCCGCCCAGGCCCGCCGAGTCGAGGGTGAAGGTCACGGCGCCCGGCGTCGCCGTCGCGTCCGCGAAGGCCACCGCGATGATGTCGTACTGGGACGGGACGTCCGAGAGCCTCTGGACCGTCGCGCCGTTGTCGAAGTTCTGCCAGTAGCCCGTGACGGCGTGCTTCGGAAGGGCGTTCCCGCCTCCGCCGTCCGGCGCGCTCGTCCGCCCCGTGACCGCCGCCGACTTCGCCGACTCGCCCGCCGCGTTGGTCGCGGTGACCTGGAAGCCGTACGACGTGGAGGCAGCGAGGCCGGTCACCGTCGCCGAGGTGCCCGACACCGCCGTCACCTTCGTACCGTCCCGGTAGACGGTGTACCCCGTCGCGCCGGACACCGTGTCCCACGCCAGGGACACCGACGAGGGCGTCGTACCCGAGACGCGCAGGCCGCTCGGGGCGGCCGGGACCGTCGGGGCCGGGTCGCCGCCGCCGCCCCCGTCGGGGCCGTACACCGACAGGTCGTCCGCGTAGTAGGGCGCCTGGCCGTACCAGCCGTGCGTGTAGACCGTCACCGAGGTCGTCGCTGAGCCGGTCGTGAAGCTCGTCGTCAGCTGTTTCCAGCTCGTCGAGTCCGGCGTCCAGGTCGACACGTCCGTCGTGCCCGTCCCGGACACGCCCAGATACGCGTACCCGCCCCGCACCCACGCGCTCAGCGCGTACGTCGAGTCGGGCCTGACCGCGACCGTCTGCGCGCACCGGGCGTGGTCCTGCCCGGACGGCGTCGCCCTCAGCGCTGCCGAGCCGCCGTGCACCGGCGAGGAGACGGTCGTGCCGCTCCCGGCGGAACAGGTCCAGTCGCTCAGGCCGGACTCGAAGCCGGCGTTCCTGGCGTTGTTGACGTCCGCGGCGGACGCGGGGCCGGTGCTCGCCACACACAGCGCAAGCGCTGCGGTGACCGCTCCCGACCACATGCGTATTCGTCTGCGTGCGCGGTCCACTGGGGCCTCCGGTGGGGGAGTGGGGATGGGGACGGCGGCCACCGCTGGACGTACAAGGTGGTCCAGACCAATTCACTTGTCAATAGGTCCGGACCAACTCCGGCCCCAGTTCGCTCCTTCCGGTCCGAACGGAGGCCCGACGTCAAGGCGATGCGCGGCGCCTCCACCGACCGGGTGTGGATCGAGACCGGCAAGATGCTCAACCTGCCCCGATTTGACGCAACTTGTGCAACGGCAGTTGCTCACCAGCTACGGAAACGCTGTTCTCCGGTCACAGAGCCGTGGATACAGTGCTGAGGTAGTCACGCAGTGAAGTCGACGGGGTGGACCGGAGTAACGCCCGGTGGGCCGACGGGCATGGGGAAACGGGGAGCTGCGCGTGCCAACTGCCATCGCCGTGACCAGCGCCGACCTGGCGCTGCCGCCGCAGGACGAACGAACCCTGCCCGCCGTCGTGCTGCGGGACATCGACAAACGCCCGCTCGACCAGGCGCTGACCGACCTGCAGACGCTGGTCGAGCAGCACGGGCACGTCATCGTGGTGTGCTCGCAGGCCGCATCGCTCGCCGTGCGGCGGCGGCTGCACACCCTCCGGTCCCTCATGGAGAGCGACCGGATCGCCCTGTTCCGCCCGGATCTGCCCCCGCTCGGACTCGCCGTCCTGGCCCGCCAGTTACGGCAGCTCGCGTCCTGCGACCTCAGCCCCGGCGTACTCGCCTCGGCCGGCCGGCTCCTGATCCACTACATCCACTCCGGAGCCCTGCTCAACTCCGTGGCCCGGCTCGACCGCGTGCCCGTCGGCCTGAAGTCGCACGCCAAGTCCTGGGTGCCCGGCAGCCAGTTCGCCGTCCTCGCCCATCCCGCACCGCAGCTCGTCAAGCTCGGGCCCGAGGCGACCCTGACCGGGCCGGAGTTCGGCACCTGGATGCTGGTCGCCAAGGGACAGCTCCAGTCCGACTGGGTCACCACCGCCCTGGCCCCGGCCTGGAACGTGCTCGGGCTGCGCGAGGCCCCGCTGCCCGCCGAGTCCCCGCAGTGGTGGGGAACCGGCAAGCTGATCGAGTTCTGCACGTTTCTGCCCGACCTGTCGGTCCTCTACCAGCTGGTCACGTCGGTGCGGCGCGGCACCTGCCACTGGTGCGGCATCGACGTCATCGGCGACCGGTGCGTGTTCTGTTCGGCCACGCCACCCGCTCACGACAGTCAGCACGAGAACCAGGCGTCCGTCGGGTGAGTCCTGTGCACAGGGCGCGCGACGGGACCCGTGTCCCGCACCCGCCGTTCCCACCGATTCCGCTCGACCGATATCCCCAATGAGGTTGTAGGGTCCATGAACTCCCGTCAGCGCCGCGGCGTGATCCTCCTGCTCCTGTCGGTCCTGTGCGCCCTCGGCGCGTTCGCCGGCGTGCTGTCCGTCATCAACGACGTGAAGTCCAAGGTCGGCCCCGAGGTCACCGCGTACCGGCTGAAAACCGATGTGGCGCCCTACACCGCGCTCAGTACGGGCCAGTTCGAGAGGATCAAGATGCCCGAACGGTGGCTGTCGGACACCGCGGTCACCGACCTCCGCGAGATCCAGGGCAAGATCGCCGTGACCACCCTGAAGGCGGGCTCCCTGCTGCAGAGCGACATGATCGTGAACCAGCCCGCCCTGCAGCCCGGGCAACAGGAGGTCGCCATCATGATCGACGCGGCGACCGGGGTGGCGGGAAAGATCACGCCCGGTTCCACGGTCAACGTGTACGCCACCTTCGACGGAGAGCGTGAGGGTGACCCCGCTCAGTCCAAGATCATTGTAACGAACGCCAAGGTCCTCGACGTCGGCAAGCTGACCGCGCTCCAGCCCGACGACAGCAGCCGGGGCCGGCAGCCCACCGACGCCGTCCCCATCACCTTCGCGCTGTCCGCCATCGACGCCCAGCGCATCACCTACGCCGAGTCGTTCGCCCAGCGGGTCCGGCTCGCGCTGGTCGCGCCCGGCGGTGACACCACCGTCCCCGAGCAGGACCGGACGTACGAACTCGCGAAGGACAAGTGAGAGGCCCGCATGCCCACGAGGATCCTCCCGGCGGTCGGCGACGCGGACGCGGTCCGGTCCATCACGACCCTGCTCAGCCAGCTCCCCGACGCCGAGCCGGTGGCCCCGGTGGTCGACTCGACCCAGCTCATCGACACCCTCGGCCGCCTGGCCGCCGAGTCGGTCGACGAGCTGCCCGAGGTCGTCGTGGTGCACGAGCGGATCGGCCCGGTCCCCGCGCTGGAGCTGATCCGCGAAGTCGCCCTGCGCTTCCCGGCCGTGGGCGTCATCCTCGTCACCTCGGACGCCGGCCCCGGCCTCTTCCAGGCCGCCATGGACTACGGCGCCCGGGGTCTCGTCGCCCTCCCCCTGAGCTACGAGGAACTGGCCAGCCGCGTCCAGGCGGTTGCCCAGTGGTCCGTCGGCGTACGACGTCACCTGGGCTCCGGCGGCGACGTGTTCACCGGCGTCGGAGGCACCGTCGTCACGGTCAGCGGGGCGAAGGGCGGCGTGGGGGCGACCCTGACGGCGATCCAGATCGCACTCGCCGCCCAGGCCTCGGGCCGCGGCACCGCGCTGGTGGACATGGACCTCCAGACGGGGGATGTCGCCTCCTATCTGGATGTCCAGTTCCGCCGCTCCGTGGTGGACCTGGCGACGATCACGGACATCTCCCCGCGGGTGCTCGCCGACGCGGTCTTCCGCCACGACACGGGGCTGACGCTGCTGCTCGCCCCCGGCGAGGGCGAACGCGGCGAGGACGTCACCGACCGCGCCGCCCGCCAGATCATCAGCGCCCTGCGCTCCCGCTACGAGGTCGTCGTCATCGACTGCGGCGCCCAGCTGAGCGGGGCGGGCGCGGCGGCCGTGGAGATGGCCGACACGGCCCTGCTGGTCACCACCCCGGACGTGGTCGCCGTACGGGGCGCCAAACGGGCGGTGCGCATGTGGGACCGGCTGCAGATCCGCAAGGCGGAGGAGACCACGGTGGTCGTCAACCGCCACACCCGCGGTACGGAGATCCAGCCGCCCCTCATCCAGAAGATCACCGGCACGGCGGTCGCGGCCACCGCGATCCCCGCCCACTTCAAGGAACTGCAGAGCGTCGTGGACGCGGGCCGTGTCCACGAACTGGAGAGCAAGAGCACGGTGAAGCAGGCCCTGTGGGGCCTGGCGGGCGAACTGGGACTGGTCAAGGCCCCCGAGGGCGCCCAGAAGACGGGCAGGTTCCGCAGCGACCGCGGCTCGGTGAGCTTCCGGCGGCGCAGGGAGGGAGGGGGATGACCAGATGAGCATGCGGGCCCTCTTGGGGCGAGAGCGGGACCGGGGCCAGGTCACCATCGAGTTCCTCGGCATGACCCCGACGATCATCGTGACGCTGGTGGTGCTGTGGCAGCTCGTGCTCGTGGGATACACGTTCACGCTCGCGGGGAATGCTGCCGACGAGGCGGTACGGGCGGGCACGGCGGTGGCACCGGGCGAGCGGAACGGCGCGTGCCAGGCCGCGGGGCTCGAGCACCTGTCGGGGGCGTGGAGGGGGAGCGCTGAGGTGACCTGCGGTGGCTCCGGCTATGTGACGGCCGACGTGAGACTCCAGGTCCCCGTCCTCTTCCCGGGCTCGGTGAACTTCCCCTTCGAGGTGACCGGCCACGCGGGCGCGGTCGAGGAGGAGACGGACTGAGATGCCGTACGACCGTGCAGACCGGGCAAGGCGCGACCGCGGTCAGGTCGCCATCGAGTACCTCGGCTTCCTGCCGATCCTGCTCCTCGTCGCCATGGCCGCCGTACAGCTGGGGCTGATCGCGTACACCGCGCAGCAGGCGGGGACGGCGGCGCGGGCGGGGGCGCGGAGCGCCTCGCTGGACGGGCCGTACGGGCAGGACTGCCAGAACGCGGTCAGTGGCTGGCTGGCGGACGGGACGTCCTGCTCCGGCGCGGAGTCGGGCGACGCGGTCACGGTCACCGCCACGGTGGACATCCCGTCCCTCGTCCCCGGCTGGGACTTCGACCCGGCGCGCAAGACCGCCACCATGCCGCTCGACCACTGAGCCCTTCCCGTACGAACGAGGAGCACCGGACCCATGAGCCTGCGGGCACGTATCAACTCCCCCGAGGAGAACGGCAGCCGGGGCGAGGACGGCCACCTGGTCGCCTCCTACCGGGCCAAGCTCCTGGAGGAGATCGACCTCGCGGAGATGAGTTCGCTGGCCGCGGCCGAGCGCAGGGCGCGGCTGGAGCGGGTGCTCGGGCACATCATCAGCCGCGAGGGCCCGGTCCTGTCGACGGTGGAGCGCTCGCAGCTGATCCGCAGAGTCGTCGACGAGGCGCTGGGCCTCGGCATACTGGAGCCGCTGCTCGAAGACGCGTCCATCACGGAGATCATGGTGAACGGGCCGGACGCCATCTTCGTGGAGCGGGGCGGCCGGGTCGAGCAGCTGCCCCTGAGGTTCGCCTCGAACGACCAGCTCATGCAGACGATCGAGAGGATCGTCTCGACGGTCAACCGGCGGGTCGACGAGTCCAACCCGATGGTCGACGCCCGCCTCCCCTCCGGCGAGCGCGTCAACGTCATCATCCCGCCGCTGTCCCTGACCGGCGCGACATTGACGATCCGCCGATTTCCCCGTTCCTTCACGCTCCAGGAGCTGATCGGCCTCGGCTCGCTCGACGAGCACATGCTGTACCTGCTGGCGGGCCTGGTGCGGGCGAAGTTCAACGTCATCGTGTCGGGTGCGACGGGCACCGGCAAGACCACGCTGCTGAACGCCCTGTCCGGGCTCATCCCCGAGGGCGAACGCATCATCACCATCGAGGACTCGGCCGAACTCCAGCTCCAGCAGGCCCACGTGATCCGCCTGGAGTCGCGCCCGCCGAACGTCGAGGGAAAGGGCCAGGTCACCATCCGCGACCTGGTCCGCAACTCGCTGCGGATGCGCCCCGACCGCATCGTCGTCGGCGAGGTCCGCGGCGGCGAGTCGCTGGACATGCTGCAGGCCATGTCGACCGGCCACGACGGCTCCCTGGCCACGGTCCACGCCAACAGCGCCGAGGACGCCCTGATGCGCCTGCAGACCCTCGCCTCCATGTCGGACGTGGAGGTTCCCTTCGTGGCGCTGCACGACCAGATCAACAGCGCGGTGGACGTCATCGTCCAGCTCACCCGCTTCGCCGACGGCGCGCGCCGCATCACCGAGGTCGCCCTGCTCGACAGCCACGGCAGCGACCCGTACCGCCTGGTCACCGTCGCCCGCTTCAACGCCCGGCCGATGGCCCCCGACGGCCGCATCTACGGCGCCTTCGAGTACTTCCCGCTGCCGCGCCGCACCGCCGACCGCCTCTACATGGCCAGCCAGCCCATCCCCCAGGCCTTCGGCGTCGCCCAGTCCGCGGACCAGCTGGCCACCAGAGAAGCCAGGTAAGAGAAGCCAGGCAGGAGAAGAGAGCCGTCCCCATGGAACTGCCCACGCTCATCACGCTCACCACCGGCATCACGCTGCTGACCTGCGTCCTCGCGGTCGTGGGTGTGCACTCCTACGCCATGGGCAAGGCCCAGCGCCAGGCGCTGGTGGACCGCCTGTCGGCCACCGGCCGGCTCCCGGCCGCCGGCCGCCGGCGTCACTTCCCCGCCCTCGACCGCCGCCTGCGCCGCACCCGGCTCGGCAAGAAGCTGGAGCTGCGCCTGGCGGCCACCGGCCTGGACATCACCCCGGGCGAGTTCTTCGTCTGCATGCTCGCCACGGTCGCCGGCCTGTGGCTGGTCGGCCAGGCGGCCCTGGCCCCCTTCTTCGGCCCGTTGGCCGGACTGCTGGGCATCTGGGTGGCGGTGCAGTTTCTCAACTGGCAGCGTCAGAAACGCATCGAGAAGTTCATCAACCAGCTCCCCGAACTGGCCCGCATCCTGGCCAACGCCACCCAGGCCGGTCTCGCCCTGCGCACCGCCATCGGCATGGCGGCCGAGGAGCTGGAGGCACCGGCCGGTGAGGAACTCGGCAAGGTGTCCGACCAGTTGGCCCTCGGCGCGTCCATGGACGACGCCCTGAGCGAACTGGCCGACCGGCTCCCCTCCCGCGAACTGGTCGTCCTCGTCACCACGCTGGTCCTGTCCAACCGGGCGGGCGGCCAGGTGGTCAGCGCCCTGCGGAACCTGACGGAGACCCTGGAGGAGCGCAAGGAGACCCGGCGCGAGGTGCGCACCCAGCTGTCCCAGGTCAGCATGACGTCGTACGCGGTGCCCGTGCTCGGAGTCGGCTCCCTGTTCCTGATGAACGGCGTCAAGGACGGCGCCCTGGAGCGCATGACCGGTTCCCCGGTCGGCCAGGCGGCCGTGATCACCGCCTTCGCCCTCTACGCCGTCGGCTTCCTCCTCATCCGCCGCCTGTCCCGCATCGACGTCTGAGAAGGCCGGGGAGGACATCCGATGGGACTTCTGCTCGCACTGGTCATGGGCCTCAGCGTCTGGGGCGTCTTCGCCGGCATCCGCATGTACCGGGCCGAGACCAAACTCCCCGGCGATCTCGCCCTGGCCCTGGAGATCGGCTCCACCCGCACCGGCGCGGTCGACTCCCTGATCGACCGCCTGGGCATGCGGTACGCGCCCGCCGTCCTGCGCCTGATGGGCCCCAAACAGGTGGCCAAGTACCGTCGCAAGATCGACCTGGCGGGGAATCCCGGCGGCCTGACGATCGACCGTTACGCGGCCCGGAGGGCGGTGTACGGCTTCCTGGGCGGCCTCGGCTTCCTCGTCTTCCTGATGCGGGGCCAGCTGCTCGTGGCCCTGCTCCTGCTCGCCTTCGGCGCGTTCTGGACCGAGGTCGGCATCTGGTCGGCCATCCGCATCCGCAAGGACGAGATCGAACGGACCCTGCCCGACTTCCTCGACGTCCTGGCGGTCGTGGTGAGCGCGGGCCTGGGCTTCCGCCAGGCCCTGGACCGGGTCGCGTCGAAGTACGAGGGCCCCTGGGCGGACGAACTCCGCATCACCCTGCGCCAGATGGACCTCGGCATGAGCCGCCGCCAGGCCTTCGCCGAGCTGCGGCGCAGGAACGACTCCGAGCAGGTCGCGATGTTCGTGACGGCGTTGCAGCAGGGCGAGGAGCTCGGCGCGCCGATCGTCGACACGCTGGTGTCCCTCGCGAAGGACATGCGCCGTACGGACGCACAGAACGCCCGCCGCAAGGCCGCCCGCGCGGTCCCCAAGGCCACCATGATGATCACCACGTTCATGGTCCCGGCCACGATGATCCTCCTCGGCGCCGGCCTGATCCTCGGCTCCGGCACCGACTTCGGCTCGATCACCGGCGAGTAGAGAGGGGCGGGTGAGGGCGGGTGAGGACCATGCCGACGACGAAGGAGCGAGCCGGGTTGCGGCGCCGCCGCCCGACGGCTCCGGAGATCACCACCCCACCGGCGGGGACGGTCCTGCCGGCCCACGTCAGGACGGGCGCGCCGGACATCCCGGTGACGTCGGTGACACCGGCGCTGCCGCCGGGATGGGAGCGGGCGGAGGGGGTGTCGCCGGGGGTGCCGGTCGCGATGCCCCACGACGAGCGGACAGCCGCAGACGGAGAGGCAGCCCCACAAGGGCCACCCGCACCCGACGACGAAAGCCGCACGAGCACTGCGGATGGGCACCCGAACCCGGCCGAAGGCCGGGTACCCCCCAACCCACCCGCGCCCGCCCTCACCCTCCAGGTGAACGCCCTCCAGGCCATGTGCCGCCAGGTCTTCGGCTTCCGCCTGGCCATGATCGCCCTCGCCGCCCCCGCCGCCCTCCTCAACGCCGCCCCCGGCCTCGGCGTCCGCCTGGTGGCCGCGGCGGTCGTCGTCACGTTCATGGTCTCGTACGTCCTCTTCCGCGACTGGGAACGCTTCGGCCCCCTCCTCCTGCGTCACCCCACGCTCCTGGCGGTCGACACCCTCTTCGGCTCACTGCTGCTGATCTCGGCGGGCCCGGACACCACGCTGGCCTACGTCAGCGTCTGCACCCCTCTCCTCTCCGGCATCGTCTACGGCTGGCGGGGAGCGGCCTGCTTCGCCTCCCTGCAGTCGGTGATCCTCCTGCTGGTCTACGCGAGCCGGGAGGACGTGAACACGACCGTCGCGGAGGCCTCCCTCCTCCCCGGCCTGTGCATCATCGCCGGAGCCGTGGGGTCCAGCCTCCGCGGCCTGATGCTCCGCTTCGGCGAGGCCACCCAGGCCCTGACCACCGTCCAGGCCCGCCTCGCCGTGACGGAGGCGATCGGCGCGGAACGCGCCCGCCTGGCCCGCGAGATGCACGACTCGGTGGCGAAAACCCTGCACGGCGTGGCCCTGGCCGCCGACGGCCTGGCCGGCTCCGCGGGCGCGGACCACATCAACCCCACCCTGGTCAGGCAACAGGCCGAACTGGTGGCCCGCTCGGCCCGCCGCGCAGCGGCCGAATCCCGCGAACTCCTGGCCGACCTGCGCCGCGAGTCCGACCCGGACCAGGGCACGGACGTCCTGGCCGAACTCGCCGCCCGCACCCACGACTTCAACACCCGAACCGGCCTGCCGGCGCACTACCACCCCACAGGCGAACACGCGGTCCCGCCCGTCCCACCCGCCGTGGCCCGCCAACTCCTCACCATCACCTCGGAAGCCATGGAGAACGCCCACCGCCACGCGGCACCCACCCACGTCGATGTCCGCGCAGGCGTCCACGGCGACCTGCTGCGCATCAGCGTCTACGACGACGGCCGCGGCCTCCCGCCCGGCACCACCCTCGAACACCTCCGCAGAGCAGGCCACTTCGGCCTGGTCGGCATGGTCGAGCGGGCCGCCTCGGTGGGCGCCCGCATCCGCATCGGCCGAGGCGGCCACCCCAAGGGCACGGAGGTTCGCCTGGACCTCCCGCTGGCCGCCCTCACGACACCTGGCGTTTGAACCAGTACGCAGCACTCGTCCCCTACGACACGAGAGGAGGCCGCCCGATGCAGGACCAGGACCACCACCGCACGACACGCCACCCAGGCGGCCAGCAACCACCACCGCCGCCCCCGTTCGACGCCTACCCACCGCCCCCGCTCGCCCCTTCGACCCCCCTCCGGGTCGTGGTCGCGGACGACAACCCGGTCGTCCGGGCCGGCCTCACCGCGCTGCTCTCCGGCCGCGCGGACATCACGGTCGTAGCGGAGGCGGCAGACGGCCGCCAGGCCTGCGAGGCGGCCCACCGGCACTGCCCCGACGTGGTCCTCCTGGACGTCCGCATGCCGGGCGTGGACGGCATCTCGGCACTGCCGTACCTCGTCCGGATCGCCCCGGTGATGATGCTGACGTACAGCAGGGAGTCGGAGATCGTCCAGGAAGCCCTCCGCCGAGGAGCGGGCGGCTACCTGGTCCACGGCGAGTTCACCGCGGACCAACTGGTCGCGGCGATCAGGGACATCAAACAGGGCAGGCCCCACTTCACCCCCACCGCGGCGGGCGCGTTGCTGGCCCAACTCCGCCAGGCGCCCGTGGCACCGGACGCTGCCCCACTCCCCGAGGGCCTGGGCCAGTCGAATGCGACTGCACACACCAACCATGACCCAATCTCCTTACGGCAACCGACTTCTTCAAAAGTGCTTTCGCAACTGCAACCAGATATGGGACAGTCGTCGTCAGGATGGACGAGGGGCCGTCCGGCCGCTGTCGACAGGTCGCGGTTCCAGCTGAGCACCAGGGAGGCGGAGATCATGGACCTCATCGCGTCCGGCATGACCAACCAGCAGATCGCCGCCACCTGCTTCATCAGCGAGAAGACGGTCAAGAACCACATCAACCGCATCTTCGCCAAACTCCACAGCACCAGCCGCTCCGAAGCCGCGGCCAAGTGGCTCGGCACGGCACCGGGTTCGGGGCGAGGGGTGGGGTGACCTCCGGTGACGGCAAGGGGGAGCAGGAGCGGGAGCAGGACACGGCGGGTCTGGGTCCGCCTTTGGGCCCGGGATTGGGCCCTGGGGCCCTCTGGGAGGCGGGGTGTTCGGCCCTACGGTGCTGGGGACGAGACCGGCATCGCCGAACCCGGAGGGGAACACCATGAGCAACTGGACCAACACCACGGTCGCGTACCTGCAGGCCCGCGCTGCCCGGGACGACAAGGGGCAGACGGCGGTGGAGTACCTGGGGATCATTGCGGTGGTTGTGGCGATCGTGTTGGCGATCACGGGGACGGACATCGGGCAGTCGATCTTCAATGCGATCACCGACAAGATCACCGAGGTTACCGGCGGCTGATGCGGCTCCGCAGGTACGGCGACGCAGGGCAGGCCTTCCCCATCTACATCACGGTGGTGGGCGGCCTGCTCTTCCTCGCGTTCGCCTACTTTGCGGTCGGCCAGGCCGCGGTCAATCGGAACGGCGCCCAGACAGCCGCTGATGCGGCTGCCCTCGCGGCGGCCCAGGACACCCGGGACCAGCTTGCGGGCCAGTGGCTCGAGGACGTGCTCGACCCGGCCAAGTGGCAGGACATCTTCGACGGCGACGTTGCGGTGCTGGACGGTTGTGGACGTGCGGCCCAGCTCGCGGCGCAGAACGATGCGCAGCTGGATGCCGCTGCCGGTGGCTGCTTGCCGCAGACGCCCCTTCGCTACACGGTCCACGTCAAGAGCAACGAACCCGTTGGTGAATCAATCGTCCCTGGTACCGAGGACAAGTACTCGCATGCGTCTGCTTCCGCTGTGATCGAACCTCGCTGCGAGCTCCCCGGCGAGGACGCAGGAGACGGCGTACTGCCGCAACTCACCTGCGGGGGCGAGACCTGGGACCTGGACCCGGACGACCTCACTGATCTCCCCGGACCTGAGGACCTCTTCGACGTCCATCTGGCCGACTGACAAGCGAACGACGAGTGAAGGAAGCAGAGTCATGAGCATTCGGTTCACCGCGAAGGCCCGTAGGGGGATGGTCGCGTTGACCGTTGCGGCCGGACTGGCCCTCGGTGTGGCCGGCTGCGGCGGGGGAGGCGATGACGACAAGAAGCCGAATCCTTCGGCGTCGGCCTCCCAGAACAGTGGATCCCAGCCGAGTGCTCAGGAAGGCGAGTCGGAACAGCCCTTGGCCGAGTCGAGGGGGCCCAACGGCCTGCTGCTTCAGATCACCTCGGCCAAGCGGGACTCGGGCGGCTTCGTCACAGTGAACGGGAACTTGAAGAACGACAGCGGCAAATCGCTGACGATCCCGGCGCAGCTCAGCGGCAATGAGACCGAGATCATTAGGAATGGGCGCTCGTTGGGCGGGGCCACATTGGTGGACTCCAAGGGGAAGAAGCGCTACTACGTCCTTCGCGACACTGACGGCCGACCCCTCACCACGACTGGTATCACGACCGTCAAGTCAGGCGAGTCAGTCCCGGTCTTCATGCAGTTCCCCGCACCGCCCGCCGAAACCACTGAAGTAACCTTCCAACTCCCCATGTTGGCCTCGGCCACCATCACGATCTCCGGGTGAGGCCGGTCATGACGCGAATTCACACCCGCCCGGTGTCCCCACGCCTCACCCTGACCCTTACCGCCGCCACCGTCATGGTCGCCACCAACATCTGCGGCGCGGCGGTGGCTCACGCCGACGAGAGCCCCAGCGTGCCACCCGGAACGGAGGCGACGGCCGCCGCACCGGTCAAGGTCGACCGCAACGACCCGGACCTGAAGCTCCCGGACGGAGCCACCCTCGCCGAACCCAAGGTTCTGGACATCAAGTCGGTCGTCGAAGACCAAAGCGGCGAAGAACGCCGCGAAGACACCAACGCCGACGTCAAATTCGCCCTCCAGGCCGAGGTCCTCTTCAGCAAGGACAGCGCGAAACTCAGCGCCCAGGCGAAGGCCCGTATCTCCGCCATCGCCGAGGAGATCAACGCCCAGAACGCAACGAAGGTCCGTGTCTTCGGCTTCACGGACAACCTCGGCTCCTCCGCCCACGGCGACGTCCTGTCCCGCCAGCGCGCCAACGCCGTCCACAACGTCCTGGACCAGGAGCTGAACGACTCCAACGTCACCTATGAGGTGCGCGGTTACGGAGAGCAGTACCCGATCGCCGACAACTCGACCGAGTCGGGCCGCAAGAAGAACCGCCGGGTGGAGGTGTCCTTCCCGCGCACGGAGAACTGAGCCACCCCGGCGGTCGGCCTACGCGGATGCCATCTGGCAGGTTGCTGCGGACGGCCCCAGCAGCAACCCCGCCGACTACAGAAGGTGATCCGCCTTGCCGGCCTTGATGTCCCGGATGAGTGCGCGGAGGGCGTCGTGGCTGTCGGTGAGGTAGCGGTCCTCCTGTCCGGCGACGGCGATGTAGGCGTTGCCTTCGAGGTCGGTGCCTATGCGAAAGCAGTTGGCGCCCTCGGCGCAGTAGGGCTCTTCCCAGGTGATCTCAGCCATGGTGGCTCCTCAGTACTGGCGGGCGATGTCGCGGATGAAGTCTCGGGACTCGCTGGGCGAGAGCGAAACGGCCTCCATCCAGTCCAAGTGGGCACGGTACTTGTCGAGTTGTGCCTGGCCGTGAGCGAACTCCGGACCGTGGGCGGAGTCCAGCTCAACAGTGTCCAGTTGAGGCACGGGACCTTCGGCGTACACCACTGGTTGGCCGGCTCCTGGAAGTGTTCCGGCTTTGAAGGGGATCACGCGCACGTGGACGTTGTCATGCTCGGACACGTCGCAGAGGTGCTCCAACTGCACGCGCATCACCTTGGGCCCACCGGACTCCACGCGCAGGGCGGCCTCGTGCACGTATCCGACGTATGTGATCGGCTGATCGCGGTACAGCACCTGCTGCCGTTGCAGCCGAAGGGCCACGCGCAACTCGATCTCCGCTGCTGACAGGGGCGGCAGCGCGGCGCCGAACAGGGTGCGGGCGTATCCATCGGTCTGGAGCAGGCCTGGCACGATCACGGTCACGCCCGTGCGCACGGCCTTCGCGTGCCACTCCAGTTCGGCGATGTCGAGGAGTCCTGCGGGGAGTTGACCGCGGTACACCTCCCACCAGCCCCGCGTGCGATCCCCCGCCATGGCGGCAAGGGCTTCGACGTAAGCCTCGTCTCGGCACGAGTAGTTGCAGGCGAGTGTGCGAACCCGATCCGGGGTGATGGCTCGCACCCCGGCTTCGATGTTGGAGATCTTCGCCCTGTCGAGGCCCAGCAGCCCTGCGGCGTACTCCGTGGATACCTCTGCTGCGACACGCATCTTCCGCAGCTCGGCACCCAGTCGCTTCTGGCGTGCGGTGGGGGTCGACCTTGGTGGCATGGGTCAGGTTCCTCCAGTGTTGTGGCGCAAGTCTGCCCGCCGATCGGCCGGTTGGTCCACTGAGTTGGTGGCAACTTAGCTGAACGAGTGGCAATAGGCCACCGCACTCCTCTACAGTCAGTGACAGATTGATTACGCCGCGCCGCCCGGAAGTGCATCACGCGAGCCTGCCCGCAAGCTCCTG
This sequence comes from Streptomyces deserti, assembly GCF_054782695.1. Taxonomy (NCBI): domain Bacteria; kingdom Bacillati; phylum Actinomycetota; class Actinomycetes; order Kitasatosporales; family Streptomycetaceae; genus Streptomyces; species Streptomyces deserti. Next base: position 80,745 of record NZ_BAAGRZ010000010.1, on the reverse strand, counting down.
CCCTGGGAGAGGTGGGCCCGCGTCAGGGAGACGAGCCACCGGTGTCGCGACCCGAACCGCTCACTAGCCAGGGGAGTTGCCATGCCCGCAACCGTGACGCTCTGCCCGACCTCCACCCCGGACCTGCCCTCCACACCACCCACCCCAGAAACCCTCTCCTACAGCCTCACACTCCCCGCCGCCCCGCACACCCCGTCGATCGCACGCGCAGCGACCCGCACCGCCCTGCGAGTCCACGGCCTTGAGGACGTGACGGACGCCGCGGTCCAGGTGGTCAGTGAACTGGCATCGTGCGCGTGCCGTGTCAGCCCCGCCGGCGAGGTCTACGTATCGCTCCGCTACCGGGACGGTGCCCTACGCGTGATCCTCTACGACGGCCATCCCCGCCACACCCATCCCCGCCTCGCCTCGGCCTGTGACGCGCGCCGCCGGGCCGCCCTGCGGGTGCTGGCCTGCGTGGTGAAGGCCTGCGGTGGCGACTGGGGCTTCGGGGACGCCCGGGAGCCCGGCGGCGGTACGCGGATGTGGGCGGTGCTGCCGCGCGAGGGCGCCAGGGCCTACCTGGGCGGACAGCTCTAGAGCCATACGGCCGCCCTGGGCCCCAAGTGATCACCGGCCCACCCGCCCTCTACCCAGCAGGAATGGGCGTCGATTTGGGCCCTCGGGCCCATGCCGTGCCGTCGGCGCCTCCCTAACCTCAGGACTTCCAGGCGGAGTGCGGAGTCAGAACGGGACGGGGGCCGCCGGGAGTTGTTCAGGCCTGTTCGACGCGTGCCCGGCAACGCCCTACCCCTACTCGGAGTTGAGGAGGCGGGGCATGGCCTCGATCGGGGGAATACCGGAGTTCGGAGTGGCGGGGCCGGCAGGGCAGGGCAGTGGGCGCCGGGGCATGCCCCGGACCCTCGCCTCGGCCCTCGTCCTCGTCCACACCCTGTTCGCGGTCACCGTCGTGGGCGGTGCGGGCCTGCTCCTCACGGCGTCGTCGGTGGACGCGGTGGACGCCGGACTGCTCGCACAGGTGGCGTACGCGGCCGCGCCCGGCGTGCTCGGCTGGTGGCTGGCCCGCCGTAGCTGGGAGGGCGGGGTCAGGATCTGGGGCGGGCTGATCGCCGTACAGGCGTGGCTGATGCTCGGCTCGGTCGGGAATATTGCCGAGGGTTCGGCCAGGGGCTTCACCCAACTCCTCCTCCCCCTGCTGATCCTGGTCTTCCTGACCCGGCCGGAGAGCCGCGCCTGGTACCGCTCCCCGGCGCCGGACAGGCAGGAACGCCGTCCCTTCTCCCTGGCCCGGATGATCCGCTGGCGTCAGGACGAGGGACAGACGGCGGTGGAGTACGCCGGGCTGGTGGCCGTGGTCGCGGCGATCATCGTCGCGCTACTGGTCAGCGGTCTGGGGACACAGATATTCACCGGCCTTCAGTCGGCCGTGTGCGAGGTCACCGGTACGGCGTGCCCGGCGGAGCCGGGGAACGGCGACGACGAGGTTCAGGCCGGGGACGGCACGGACGGGACCGACGGTGAGGGGACCGACGGTGGCGCGGCGGCCGGCCAGGAGATCGGCGGCCAGGGCAACAGGAACGGTGGCACTACTGGCGGCGGCGCCAACGGCGGCACAGGCGGCAACGGGTCCGCCGATCAGGGCACCGGCGGATCCGGCGCGGCCTCGCAGGGCAGCAGCGGCGACTCGGGCCAAGGGACCGATGAGGAAACCGGCGACGACCCTGAAACGGCCGCCGAAGAAGGGAGTGGCGGCGCGGGCTCTGGTGACGACGAGGGTGGCGACGAAGGCTGCACCTCCGGCGTAGGGGCCTTCTTCGGCTGTGTGGGGGACCAGTTCAAGCAGGTGGGGCAGGGCCTGTTCGTCGACGGCGTCTGGGGTGACGTCACGGGCATCTGGGACACGGTCACCAACCCGGGCGAGATGTGGGAGGGCCTGAAGGACTACGGCAGCTCGCTGGGCGACCAGTGGTCCGAGGACGCCAAGGACGCAGGCGAGAAGTGGGAGAACGGCGACTACTTCGACGCGCTCACCGACTGGGGCGGCGCGTCGTGGAACACGGGCGTCAAGGTCCTGGACGACACGTTCGTGGGCGACGAGGTCCGCGACCAGTGGAACAACGGCCAGAAAACCCGCGCGGTCACCAACGTCGTCTGGAACGTCGGCTCGCTCTTCATCCCCGGCTACGGCGAAGCCAAGGTCGTCCAGAAGCTGGGCAAGCTGGGCAAGCTGGGCAAGCTGGGCAAGGCGGGCGAGTTGACCGACGCGGCCGCCAAGGCGGCGGAGGACGCCCGTAAGGCAGCCAAGGCGGGTGACGTCGAGGGTGCGGAGAAAGCCGCGAAGGAGGCTGACGAGGCGGCAGACGCTGCCGAGAAGGAGGCCAGGGAATCAGGCTGCACCCTCGCCGCACGCCGCCGTACCGCCCCGTACATCGTCGATCCGGGCCTCACCGGCTCGTCCGGCACCGGAACGACGGTCATCGCCGCTGGGCCTTCCGGCTCGCCGTATGTCGTACTCGCCGAGGGGAGTTGCGACGAAGAGGCCAAGCAGCGGGCGGAAGAGGCCCGCGAAAAGGCCGACGAGGCGGAGCAGGCCGAGAGGGAGGCCAAGCGGGAGGCCGAGCGGAAGCGGCTGGCGAAGCTGCCGAAGCCGTCCTGGCACAAGGACCTGAAGAATCCGCGTGCCGGGACCAAGGACGGCGGCGACGGGCTGTGGAAGCCCAAGAAGGCCGACACGTACTCCTATCCCCAGGAAATGGGGGCTCGCTACCAGGAACAGGTTTCCGGGGTGAAGCGGGGCAAGGAATACCAGGTGCCGCTTGACAAGTTCGACGGCAAGCCGGTCGACTTCGACGGCTGGAACTCCAACACCGGCACCTATATCGAGACCAAATGGGGTTACAAGGGTGAGCGTTTCTACAACAAGGAGACGGGTGAGCTCACCAGGACTGCAGAGAACAGGTGGGTGAAGCAGGCCAACAGACAGCTCGACGCCGCCCGGGGAAAGCCCGTCGTGTGGCATTTCTCCGACCCGGACGTGGCCAGGGCGGCCAAGGAGATGTTCGCGGACAGGGGGATCAGGGTTAAGGTCGTGCACACGCCGGTCAAGGAATGACGTGGGAAGGTGATGACGGTGCTCAAGCTGGTCGTCAACGGCGCTTGGGGCGTACGGCCGGAGGGAGTTGAGCAGCTTGCCGAGCGGTGGCTGGCCTTTCTCACCGCCCTGGAAGGCATCGCCGGGCCCTCCTTCGGGGGCTGGCACGAGGCCACGGAGGATGACAGCACGGCGCCCCTGCTGTCGCCTTCTGCGGCGTCCTTGGCCGACTATCTCCTGAGGGAGAACCCGGAATCCGATGCCGACCGGATTGGTTACACCACGTCACTGTGGTCAGCCGGGCCGGGAATGCCGGAACTCGTCGTGAGTGTGACCGCCGGCGGAACTTCGCCGTACGTCACCCATTCCTGCGCGGTGCGAATGCGTTCGCGTGAACTGGACGAGTCCGCACCCGTGGCCCGACGCTCTCCGGAGATCCTGCGGGCTCTTGCGGACTGCTGGGATGTCGACTGGGGTCAGGTCTACACCCGTGAGGAGTACGAAGCGGTCGAAGAGGAGTTCGGCCTGGAAGTCCCGGATCCCCGGTGCTGCCGTGCCGTTTATCTCTCAGCCACACGCACCCGGTCGGTCCCTGACGACCTTCCGGGCCGGCCTGCCGTGACCGATACCAGGCACGGCGGGCTGTTGATCGACCTGACCAGCAACGGCACACAGACCCCTGACCTCAAAACGATCCTCGATGCCAACAGGGCGCTGCGAGCGGCAGGCGCACTGGCTCCGCTGCCGGAACCGTACGACCGGGCCAAGCTCTGAACGACTCGGCGCCGCCGGAGGCCGGGGAGCCGGCCGGGAAGGGCCTGGAGGAGTAGCCACGCGTCCCGCCGTACGGCGCGCTACTCGCTCACCACCTCCACCCGCACCCCGGCCCGCAGCCCCCACCCCGCCATCACCCCGGCCTCCGCCTCCACCACATGCCGGGCCCGAAGCCGCGGCAGTCCGAGCCGCCCCGGCCGCATGGTGCGTACGGCGATCACGGTGAGACGGCGATCGAGATAGGCGACGTCGATGGGCATCCGCATACGGAAGGTGTGCACGCTGTTGGCGGGGGAGAGCAGGATCGCCCCGTCGAGGGAGTCACGGCCCAACAGCCCCTTCGTGCGGGCCCGATACGACCCGGCGATCTCCAGCGGAACGCTGACAGACGCCGCAGCCCCGCCCTCTCCGTGCACGACCAGCGTCCCCCACCCCTCCCGCCACCGCCTGCCCATGCCGAGCCCACCTCCCGTCCACCGTGCCGCCTGCTGTCCGAACCGAACGTATCCATCGGGCAGTAGGCCCGACATAGGCCCGACATGGGTCCACGGGCCCATGCGATGCTGCTCCCCGCGTTACGCAACCGTTATGCCGCAAGTGGCCCTGCCGACAGCCGATTTGGCCCCATACACCCCGTCGGTCGACAGGCTTCACCTGGTGTCGCCCCACCCCGATGGATAGCTTTGGTTCGCTCAAGAGAAGCCTCGCCCCACCGGGAGCCGACCGTGAACCGCCGCCCCACCCTGCTCGCAGCGATCACGCTGACCGCCGCTGCGGCTCTGACGCTGTCCGGATGTGGCAGCGATGACAGCGCGTCCAGCGACAAGGACAAGATCGCGGGAGCCGACACGGGAAGCGAGACGTCGGCGCCCCCGAGTCCCAGCGAGTCCGGCTCCGCCGACCGTCCGAAGATCACGTTCCCGTCCGACGCCAAGAATGTCTTCGAGTACCGGAAGACTGGTAACGCGACGAAAGACGCAGTTCTGGCGGACAGCACGCTGAGCGTCAATTCCGTGGACGAGGCGATCTTCAAGGGGAGCACCGACACCAAGGCGCTCGGCTTCTACAACACGGGCAAGGCTCTGGAATCGTCCATCACGTTTGTCAAGCGGTACATCGACGGCGGCGACACGTGGGTCGGGGTGACCCGGTACTTCGACTACAAGGTGACTCTCTCCGGAGACGACAAGGCCTACGTCAGTTACTGCTCCGACGAGAGCAAGTCGTACATCAAGAACAGGAAGACCGGAAAGGTCGACAGGTCGCCGGCGACCGCGGACTCCTACGTGCTGTACAACACCAGCCTCACCAAGAACGACGAGGGAGTCTGGCAGACCACCAACATCGCCTCGAACGGGGGAGACAAGGCGTGCCAACCGTAAGGGACTCGGCGAGGACCGTAACGCTTCTGACGCTCGTGTGCATGTCCGTCTTCGCTTCCCCAACGGCCTTCGCCCGTGGGGAATACGGGCACAACGGTGATACGGAACAGAGCGCCGGCACCGGCGCCGACGGCACCGTCTCCGTCACCGTCGGCGGCATCGTCTTCGACCGTTCGAAGAACGGCAGCGGCAACTCCACGGGTGCGCTGACCTCCACCACGTCGTGGACGCCGCCCCCCTGCTGGTACGCCCCGAAGTACACCCCCGAGCAGCTGCAGAAGTACCTGGAGCCGATCTGGGAAGCGGAGTCGACGGGTTATCAGTGGGACGCCGAGCAGCGGAAGAAGTACCTCAACCCGGACGATCCCAAGAAGGACTTCCACAAGGACAAGACCGGCAAGGGCTACTGGTGGGGCTCGTACGTCAATGAGTCCTACCCTCCGGGCTGGGACTCCTGTGACGAGGACTATTTCTGGGTGGACACGGGCGACGCCCCGCCCGCGAACATCGAGAACGCCATCACCCCGGAGATCCTCGCCGAACTCGCCTACGCCGAGATCCGCGTCCCCGGCACCGAGGTGACCCTGGCCCCCGAGAACACGACCAAGGTCAACCTGCCGACCTGGGCCTGGCTGGACGACGCCCAGTTCAAGCCGGTCTCCGTCACGGCGTCCGTACCGGTCCTCGACCTCCAGGCGACCGCGACGGCGGAGCCGGTCTCGCTCAGACTCGAGCCGGGCACGCCCGATGCCGTGACCTACCCCGCATCCGGTGTCTGCGAGATCCAGAACGGCCGCATCGGCGAGCCGTACGCCAGGGGCAAGGCCGACCGGACCCCGCCCTGCGGAGTGAAGTACCTGCGCTCCTCGGGCGACGGCACGTTCCCGCTCCAGGCCACCGTCACCTGGAAGATCCAGTGGACCGGCACGGGCGGTGCCGGCGGCGACCTGCCCGACGGCACCTTCGGCGCGACCCAGGACGTCGTCGTGCAGGAGATCCAGGCCGTCAACCGCTGACGGCGCGCCGGCCATCCCTGCGGAGCACTCCCCGCTGCGTCACGAACGGCCGGCAACGCGGCAGAGAAGTAAAGCAGTTGTGTTGGCCCGCCCCGCGGGATAGGAAGGCCACCATGACCGGACTCGGTGCTGTCTCCCGTCCCCAACTACCCCCCGAACGCCTGCGCTCCACCGCGCGCGTCGTCGACGAGGCAGGGCTCGAAGAGCTCTGGCTCTGGGAGGACTGCTTTCGGGAGGGCGGGATCTCGGCGGCCGGTGCGGCGCTCGCGTGGACCGAGCGGGTGCGGGTCGGGGTCGGGCTGTTGCCCGTTCCCCTGCGCAACGTCGCCATCACCGCGATGGAAGCCGCCACGCTCCACCGGATGTTTCCCGGCCGCGCGATCCTCGGTGTCGGGCACGGTGTGCAGGACTGGATGGGGCAGGTCGGGGCTCGGGTGGAGTCGCCGCTGACGTTGCTGCGGGAGCATCTCGGCGCGCTGCGGGCCCTGTTGAACGGGGAGCGGGTCACGACCGACGGGCGGTACGTCAAGCTCGACGACGTCGCCCTGGACTGGCCGCCGGAAGGGCATGTCGAGGTGTTCGCGGGTGCCACCGGGCCGCGTTCGCTGCGGCTCACGGGGGAGGCCGCCGACGGAACCATCCTCACCGCGTCAACGCCGCCCGAGGGTGTACGCAGGGCACGGCGGCTCATCGACGAGGGGCGGGAGGCGGCCGGTCGTCGAGGCGATCCGCACAAGGTGGTGGTCTATCTGCTCGCCGCCACCGGAGCCGACGCCGCCGCCCGGCTGCGGGCCGAGCTGGAGGCCGAGGGCGTCGGGTCCGTCCCGGAACTCGGGGTCGCCGGGGACGCGGGCGCCGTGGCGAAGGCCGTTGAGCGGCTGGCCGAGGCCGGAGCCGACACGGTCATCCTCCAGCCGACGGGGGACGAACCCGATCCTGAGGGTTTCGTGCGCTTCGTGGCGGAGGAGGTGCGGCCTCTGGTGCCGTAGGCGCCGAAGCCGCTCGGACCGGGAACGTGTCAGGAAATCAGCGGCGGCCACCAGCACCCTCCTGCCACGATCACCCCATGGCAACCGAACCACCACAGCCCCGCCGCTTCGAGGACCTCGTCGCCGAAGGTGCCTCCGTCCCCACCGAGGGATGGGACTTCTCCTGGTTCGAGGGGCGGGCCACCGAGGCGCGGCCCTCCTGGGGGTATGCGACGGCGATGGCCTCGCGGCTGGCCGGGGCGCGTGCCGTGCTCGACATCCAGACCGGGGGAGGGGAGGTGCTGGACTTCGCGCTCGTCAAGGCCCCGCAGCGGCCCCCGCTCACCGTCGCCACCGAGGGCTGGCCGCCGAACGTGGCCAAGGCCACGGCCCTGCTCCGCCCGCGCGGTGTCGCGGTCGTCGCCTCGCCCGAGGACGCGCCGCTGCCGTTCGCCGACGGGGCCTTCGACCTCGTCGTGAGCCGTCATCCCGTCCGCCCGCACTGGGAGGAGATCGCGCGCGTCCTCCAGCCCGGCGGCACCTACTTCGCCCAGCACGTCGGTCCGAGCAGCGTGTTCGACCTCGTCGAGTACTTTCTCGGGCGGCAGCCGGACGAGGTGCGCGACGCCCGTCACCCCGACCGCGAGCGACGCGACGCCGAGGCCGCCGGGCTGGACATCGTCGACCTGCGCGCCGAACGGCTCCGCATGGAGTTCCACGACATCGGCGCCGTCGTCCACTTCCTGCGCAAGGTGATCTGGATGGTCCCCGGCTTCACCGTCGAGGCGTACGAGGCCCAGCTGCGCGCCCTGCACGAGCGGATCCAGGCCGAGGGGCCCTTCGTCGCCCACAGCGCCCGGCATCTCTTCGAGGCACGCAAGCCCCGTCCGTGATCGGCGAAGGCCTCAGGCGTGCGGGCCCACCGTGACCTCTCCCACCACCAGCTCCGCCGCCGCCTCCAGCACCTCGCCCACCCGCTCCACCCGCTCGCCCAGCTCCCGCCGCCGTGCGGCCGTCAGCTGCCGGAGCGGCTCCACCGTGACGGTCGTACGACGTCCCCGGCGCCGCTGGTGCCAGACCCCCGCCACCACGCCGTCCACCAGCAGCACCGGGTAGTTCCCGGCCTGCCCGCCCGCCAGGGCCCCGGGAGGCCGCCCCGGGGAACAGGTGTTCGCGCGGCTGTGCGGCGATGACGTACGCGTCGAAGTACGGCAGCAGCCGCACCCCGCGCACCGGCCCGTCCGGGAACGCCGTGTCGCCCGCCGCCACCCAGGCCGGCGTCCCCTCGAAGTCCACGTCCTCGATCTCTCCCGCGGCGGCCAGCTGCGAGAACAACGCGACCGCCCACCCCGCCGGCGCCGCCAGCCACCTGGCGAAGTGCTGCGGTGTCGCCGGGCCGTACGCCTGCAGGTAGCGGCGTACGAACGTCCGCAGCGCCTCGTGCGGGGACGGCGGCGGAGTGGTGTGCGGTGGGCGGGTGTACATCACCTTGCGGTCGCGGTCGGGGCCGAAGCACAGCGCGCCCGACCAGCCCGCCCGGTGCGTCACCTGCCGCCGGCGCGGCCACATCGCCTGGAAGGCGGGCATCACCAGGTCACCCGCCCAGGAGCCGGTGCGTGCGCAGACCTCCCCGGTCAGCTCGTCCATCGTCAGACACCGGCCCTCCAGGGCCTCGCCGATCGCCGCCAGGACCTGCTCCGTCTGCTCCTCGGTGAGCCGGACCTCGGGCGGGAACGGGCTCGGGCCGGTCGGGAGCGCGCGGTGAGGGCAGCGCTCCACAGGGGGAGTTCGCCGGAGGGGAGCAGATGGACGGTGCCGCGCGGGCCGTGCGTCTTCACCAGCGAACGGTCCTCCCACAGCGCGGCCCGTACGTCCGCCCGCGTCACCCCGGCTGCCCGCACCCCCACCGACACCTCGGCCGCGGACAGCACCTGCGCGTGCGCGCCGAGCATCGCGCCGACCACCTCGGCGAGCGGCGTGCCGCCCTTGGCGGGCGTGGCCAGGAACTGCCGTTCGACGCGGCGGGCGCTCGCCGCGGCCCAGGTGACCCTCACCGTTGTCGTCATGGAGCCGACCGTAGGCGGCAATGAGGACGGCTTCTGTCCTGATTGCGGGTCCTCATTGCGGAGGCCTGTCGTCCTGTGCCGTTGTTCAGCGGTGCCTGTGCCCCTCTCCGGGGCGTCGCCGGTGTCAAGCGGGCGTTCGCAGCCGGGGTCACCCGTCGGGGGATGTCGGGAACAAGCCGCCGAGCGGGCCACAAAGTGGGCCGAACTCTCCGGATCCCACCCCATGTCACCCGATTCCCCTGGGAATCCGCCGTGTTCCGGCCATGAATCCGACAGGAACGGGGGCTTCCGCGGGCACCGGCGCGTTGCCGGGCGGTTTCGGAGAGTAGTTGTGGCACGCCGATGCACGCAGCATCACTTACGAAGGGTTATGGTGGAAGCCCCCCCTCGGGCCGGTCCGTATCCCCCCCACGGACCGGCCCGTTTCTTTTGTCCCGGTGGGTCCCCGGCGGCCGCCCGGTGCGGGCGTGCCGCCGCCGTAGGCCTGACACCCGTTGGGCCCTCCCCGTGGCGGCGGGGGTAGGCTTCGCCCTCGGGGACTGCCATACGGACAGGGACCGCCGCGGCCAGGACCGGGCCGCGCGGCGCGGCCTGTCCGATCCGTACGGAGGGGCTGACAATCACGTGAACCTGCGCGACAAGCTGCGTGGCCTGCTGGTCAGGCTGTACGCACGCCGGGTGGAAGGCCACCTGGACCACGCCCAGGTGCCCAAGCACATCGGCGTCATCGTGGACGGCAACCGGCGCTGGGCGAAGGCCGCGGGCTCGACCACCGCGCAGGGTCACCGGGCCGGTGCCGACAAGATCGAGGAGTTCCTCGGCTGGTGCACCGAGACGGACGTCGAGGTCGTCACCCTCTGGCTGTTCTCCACCGACAACTTCGGACGGCCGCAGGAGGAGCTCGCCCCGCTCTTCGAGATCATCGAGGACACCGTCCGCACCCTGGCCGCCGACGGCCGCTGGCGCGTCCACCATGTCGGAGCGCTCGACTTGCTGCCGCAGGGCATGCAGCGCACCATCAAGGAGGCCGAGGAGGCCACCGCGCACGTCGACGGGATACTCGTCAACGTCGCCATCGGCTACGGCGGCCGCCAGGAGATCGCCGACGCGGTGCGCGCCATGCTGCTCGACGCCCGCGACAAGGGCATGACGATGGAGGAGCTCGCCGAGGCCGTCGACATCGACATGATCGGGCGTCACCTCTACACCGGCGACCAGCCCGACCCGGACCTCGTGATCCGCACCAGCGGCGAGCAGCGGCTGTCCGGATTCATGCTCTGGCAGACCGCGCACTCCGAGTACTACTTCTGCGAGGTCTTCTGGCCGGCCTTCCGCAAGGTCGACTTCCTGCGCGCCCTGCGCGACTACGCGGCCCGCCATCGGCGTTACGGCGGCTGAAACGCCGAAGAGGGGCTCTACAGCTCTTCCGCCCAACAGGGGCTTACCGCCGAACGGGGACGTACCGCCGAACGGGCTCTTACGGGTACCCCGTACGGGGACGGATGAGCACCGACTTAACAAGGAGTTCACCGGGGCGGCGTCATATGCCGTGGCATGGCGGCGCGTGTTCGAGGGCATAAGTCAGACAGGTCGACACCCGAACCACGGGTGTCGGATCTCAGCGGACGGCACGGGGCCGTCCGCCCGGGAGGCCCTTTGCACCAGCCCGACCGTGCGGTCACAGCGCGGCAGACGAGGCGTTGGGCCGGTTCTCGGCCCGTCGTGCAGGGCGGCCGAGAACCGGTCCAGCTCCACTCCGTCGCTCCCCGACCTCATCCGAGGGGGTACGTCCTTCCGTGGTGACCAGCGCAAAGCGCCACAAGCCAGACCGGCGCACGTATGTTCTCGACACCAGCGTCCTGCTGGCCGACCCGAGCGCCCTGAGCCGCTTCGACGAGCACGAGGTCGTGCTTCCCATCGTCGTGGTGACGGAACTGGAGGCCAAGCGGCACCATCCCGAACTCGGCTACTTCGCCCGGCAGGCCCTGCGCCTGCTCGACGACTACCGGGTGCGGCACGGCCGCCTGGATGCCCCGATCCCGATCGGGGACCTCGGCGGGACCGTCCGTGTCGAGCTCAACCACTCGGACCCCAGCGTGCTGCCCAGCGGCTACCGGCTGGGGGACAACGACTCCCGCATCCTCGCGGTCGCCCGCAACCTGCAGGCCGAGGGGTTCGACGTCACCGTCGTGTCGAAGGACCTCCCGCTCAGGATCAAGGCGTCCTCCGTCGGGCTCCTCGCCGAGGAGTACCGCGCCGAACTCGCCATCACGGACGCCTCCGGCTGGACCGGCATGTCCGAACTGACCCTGTCCGGCGAACAGGTGGACATCCTCTTCGAGGAGGGGCACATCTACGCCCCCGAGGCCGCCGACCTGCCCGTGCACACCGGCCTGACCATCCAGTCCGAGCGCGGCAAGGCACTCGGCCGGGTCACGCCGGAGGGGAACGTCCGCCTGGTGCGCGGCGACCGGGAGGCCTTCGGCGTCAAGGGGCGCAGCGCCGAGCAGCGCATCGCGCTCGACCTGCTCCTCGACCCGGACGTGGGCATCGTGTCGATGGGCGGCCGGGCCGGCACCGGCAAGTCGGCGCTGGCGCTGTGCGCGGGCCTGGAGGCGGTGCTGGAACGCCGTCAGCACGAGAAGATCATGGTCTTCCGTCCGCTGTACGCGGTGGGCGGGCAGGAGCTCGGCTATCTGCCCGGCAGCGAGGCGGAGAAGATGAGCCCGTGGGCTCAGGCGGTCTTCGACACGCTGTCGGCGGTCACCAGCCGCGAGGTCATCGAGGAGGTCACCGCGCGCGGGATGCTGGAGGTCCTCCCGCTCACGCACATCCGCGGCCGCTCGCTGCACGACGCGTTCGTGATCGTGGACGAGGCGCAGTCCCTGGAACGGAATGTCCTGTTGACGGTTCTGTCCCGGATCGGTGCGAACTCACGGGTCGTTCTGACCCATGACGTGGCACAAAGGGACAATCTGCGGGTCGGGCGGTACGACGGTGTCGTCGCCGTCGTCGAGAAGCTGAAGGGGCATCCGCTCTTCGCGCATGTGACCCTGACCCGGTCCGAGAGGTCCCAGATCGCAGCCCTTGTGACCGAAATGCTCGAAGACGGGCAGATCTGACCGTACTGCCCCAACCGTGGGGGATCAGGCGGTGGTTGGCGCCGTCCGGAAAGGCGTAGAGCCTAGCCGGGCGGCGCCTTCGCGTCTGCCGGTTTCGTGAAATCCCCTGGACGAAACGGCCTGTGAGCTTTCACACGCAACGCAGAATTGCCTTGCGGCGTCCGATTGCGGCAGAGTCTCACTCCTGTCAGGCCCCGCATACGACACACCTGTACCCCCAGCGGTACGGCACCACAAAGAGAACAGAATCAACTCCATAGCGTTGTCGTATGCCGCCCGAGTCACCACGCGGCGCTCCCCTCGCGGGAGTTGCCCACCGGGCCCGCGCCTCCCGTGACCCCGCAGTTGGGGAGGCCAGTGCCAGGGGCACGATTGCGTCCGCCAGGGTCACCGAAGCGGGCGATGCTGGAAGGAAAACCGTGTGAGCCGGATCTCGGTCCGGGGATTCGCAGTGGCCTCGGCCACGGCGGTCACCGCTGTCGGAAGCGTCGTCGGCGTTGCCTCGGGCAGCACCGCGCAGAACAACGACGCGGAAGCGACGGCAGCTGGCACCACGCTGCTGGCGGACATACCCGCGGGCCAGCAGGCCCAGGTGCAGACCGCGTCCTTGACGCAGCAGGCCGACGCACAGGCCATCGCTGCGGACGCGACCGCGAAGAAGGACGCCGAGGAAGCCGCCCGCAAGGCCGCTGCCGAGACCGCCATCGCGAAGAAGGAGGCCGCCGAGAGGGCGGCGAGGGAAGCCAAGGAACGCGCGGAGGCGAAGGCCGCGGCCAGCCGCGACGCCGACCGCGGCGGGCTGGACGTCAACGCCCCCGTCCAGAGCTCCTACACCATCGCCGAGATCCAGGCGATGGCCCGTCAGATGGTGCCGAGCGGCCAGTTCCAGTGCTTCAGCAACATCGTGGACCACGAGTCCGACTGGAACTACAAGGCCGTCAACCCCTCCTCGGGCGCCTACGGCCTCTTCCAGGCGCTGCCGGGTTCCAAGATGTCGTCCGTCGGCTCCGACTGGCAGACCAACCCCATGACCCAGATCAAGTGGGGCCTGAACTACATGAACGACCGCTACGGCAGCCCGTGCGAGGCGTGGTCGTTCTGGCAGGCCAACCGCTGGTACTGAGCCCCCACTGAGCCCTTGCTGAGATCTGGGAGCCGCCTCGGTTCCCCGCCGGCCGCTCAACCTCGGCGCAGCCCCTCCCGTCCTATGGTGAGGGGCTTTCGCCATGTACGGTCGGACGGACGACTCCGGGGGGAGTGGTGGGGAAAGACGGGGGAAGAGGACGGATCATGTCGCGCGTGCCAGGGTGGCTCGGTCGGGTCGGGGCCCGACTGACCCGGATCAGCGAGCGGTTGGAGGAGCGCCGCGCCGAGATGGAGCGGGAGAGGGAGCGGGCGGAGTCCGAGACCGTGTCCGCGTCCGCGTCCGAGCCGGTGTCGGTCTCCGGGTCGGCCTCGGCCTCGGAGTCGCTCGACGACCGCGTACCGCCGCCGCCTGACTACGCGCCCGCGGTCTCGCCCCGGCCCGATCCCGCGCAGGCCGTGCCGTGGGGCATGCGGGTCGCCGCGGAGGCCGGCTGGCGGTTGCTGGTGCTGGCGGGCACGGTCTGGGTGCTGATGCGGGTCATCAGCGCCGTACAACTGCTCGTGCTGGCGTTCGCGGCCGCGCTGCTGATCACCGCGTTGCTGCAGCCGGCGGTGGTGCGGTTGCGGCGGTACGGGGTGCCGCGCGGGCCGGCCACCGCGCTCACGGCGATCCTCGGGTTCGTCGTCATAGGGCTGATGGGCTGGTTCGTGACCTGGCAGGTCATGGAGAACATCGACAACCTCTCCGACCAGATCCAGGACGGCATCGACGAGCTGCGCAACTGGCTGCTGAACAGTCCGTTCCATGTCACGGACAAGCAGATCAACGAGATCGCCAAGAACCTGCGGGAGGCGGTCGGGGCGAACACGGACCAGATCACCTCGGCGGGGCTGGAGGGGGTCACGGTCGTGGTGGAGGCCCTGACGGGCATTCTGCTGACGGTCTTCTCCACGCTGTTCCTGCTGTACGACGGCCGGCGGATCTGGGAGTGGACGCTGAAGCTGGTGCCGGCGGCCGCGCGGCCGGGGGTGGCGGGGGCCGGGCCGCGGGCGTGGCGGACGCTGACGGCGTATGTGCGGGGCACGGTGGTGGTCGCGTTGATCGACGCGACCTTCATCGGGCTCGGGATCTACTTCCTCGATGTGCCGATGGCGGTACCGCTGGCGGTGTTCATCTTCCTGTTCGCGTTCATTCCGCTGGTGGGGGCGGTGGTGTCGGGGGCGCTGGCGGTGGTGGTGGCGCTGGTGACGCAGGGGGTGTTCACGGCTGTCATGACGCTGGTGGTGGTGCTCGCGGTGCAGCAGATCGAGGGGCACATTCTGCAGCCGTTCATTCTGGGGCGGGCCGTGCGGGTGCATCCGCTGGCGGTCGTGCTGTCCGTCGCCGCCGGGGGTTTGGTGGCCGGGATCGGTGGGGCGGTGGTGGCTGTGCCGCTGGTCGCGGTGACGAATACGGTGGCCGGGTATTTGCGGGCGTATTCGCAGGAGGCGGCGGTACGGCATGCGCCGAAGCCGAGGGGGGCGACTGCGTCGGATGCGGCGCCGGGGGGTTCGCCCACCCACCCGCCCGACACGGTCGGCTGAGAGGCCCCCCGCCCTGGGGCTCCGCCCCGGGGCCGGGCGGGGGCTGCGTCCCCTGCGTCCCCTGGGGTTTCTCACCCACCCGCCGGACGCGGTCGGGTGAGAGGTTCTCTCGCCCCGGGCTCCGCCCCGGACCCCGGCGGGGGCTGCGTCCCCTGTATCTCTCGCGGGGCTGCGTCCCCTGCACCCCTCGCAGGGCTGCGTCCCCTGCATCTCTCGCGGGGCTTCGCCCCTGCACCCGCGGGAGTCTGCCCTTGCGCCCTCGCGGGGCTTCGCCTCGCTCCCTGCGGCAGTCTGCCCCGCACCCGCAACGAACTCCGCCCCCGTACCTCGAGCGGAAGTCCGCCCTTGCATCTCCTGCGGAAGCGCCCCCCCGAACCCGTCACGAAGCCGCCCCTCCTACCCGAGTTGCCCCAGCACCCCGCCCCCCCGCCTCCCCCCGGCCACCGAAGCCACAAGCCATTCCCGCACCCCAAGCCAAAGCCCCAAGCCCAAGCCAAAGCCCGAAGACGGCCCCATACGACACAGGGCCCGTCCACCTTCACGGTGGACGGGCCCCGATGACGTGACGAACGAACCCTCGGCGGAGCTACTCCGCCAGGACCGCCTCGGCGTCCAGCGTGACGCCCACCGCCTGGATGACGGAGGCGATCTTGAAGGCCTCCTGGATGACCTCGCGCTCGACGCCGGCCTTGCGGAGGACCTGTTCGTGGGAGTCGAGGCACATGCCGCAGCCGTTGATGGCGGAGACGGCGAAGGACCACAGTTCGAAGTCGACCTTGTCGACGCCGGGGTTGCCGATGACGTTCATCCGCAGGCCCGCGCGCAGGGTGCCGTACTCGTGGTCCGACAGCAGGTGCCGCGTGCGGTAGAAGACGTTGTTCATCGCCATGACCGCCGCGGCGGACTTCGCCGCCGTGTAGGCCTCGGCCGACAGGTTCGCCTTCGCCTCCGGCTCCAGCTCACGCAGGACGATCGGCGAGCGCGACGCGATCGCGGTCGCCAGGACCGTGCCCCACAGCTGCTGTGCGGGCAGGTCGCTGTTGCCGATGACCGAGCCCAGGTTGAGCTTCAGGTCCTTGGCGTAGTCCGGGATGCGGGACTTGAGGGAGTCGAGGGACATCCTCACTCACCAGCCAGGAGCTTGACCGGGTCCAGGGTCTCGTCGCCCTTGGTCCAGTTGCAGGGGCACAGCTCGTCCGTCTGGAGCGCGTCCAGGACCCGGAGGACCTCCTTCGGGTTGCGGCCCACGGAGCCCGCGGTCACCATCGAGAACTGGATCTCGTTGTTCTGGTCCACGATGAAGACCGCGCGCTTGGCGAAGCCCTCCTCGTCCTCGATGCCCAGCGCTCGCATCAGCTCGTGCTTGGAGTCGGCCATCATCGGGAACGGCAGGTCACGCAGGTCGTCGTGGTCCTTGCGCCAGGCGTGGTGGACGAACTCGGAGTCGCCGGAGAAGCCGAGGACCTGGGCGTCGCGGTCGGCGAACTCCTCATTCAGCTTGCCGAAGGCCGCGATCTCGGTGGGGCACACGAAGGTGAAGTCCTTGGGCCAGGCGAAGATCACCTTCCACTTGCCTTCATAGGTCTTGTGGTTGATCTTCTCGAACTCCTTGCCCTTCTCCAGCGAGACGCAGGCGGTCAGTTCGAACTCGGGGAACTTGTCACCGACAGTGAGCACACGCTCTCCTTGCAGCGAAGAATCACCCGTTTTGCGGGTGTTTCCCATGGGTTGGTCGTTGTCGATGTTGGCACAGGGTGCATTGATACAGGAAATAGCTACACTCGGTTGAGTTGATCGAGAGTGGTTATCAGTCACCGGGGGCAGCCGGTAGTGAGGGGTGTGGCATGGGTGCCGGCAAAGGCAACGGGCGACGTCAGCCCAGTCTCGCCCAGTTGCGGGCCTTCGCCGCCGTCGCCGAGCACCTGCACTTCCGTGACGCCGCCGCCGCGATCGGCATGAGCCAGCCCGCCCTGTCGGGCGCCGTCTCCGCACTGGAGGAGACACTCGGTGTCACCCTGCTGGAGCGTACGACGCGCAAGGTGCTGCTCTCACCCGCCGGCGAGCGGCTCGCCGTACGGGCGAAGGCGGTGCTGGAGGAGGTCGGGGCGCTGCTGGAGGAGGCGGAGGCGGTCCGGGCGCCGTTCACCGGGGCGCTGCGTCTCGGGGTCATTCCGACCGTGGCGCCGTATCTGCTGCCCACCGTGCTGCGGCTGGTCCATGAGCGGTATCCGCACCTCGACCTGCAGGTGCACGAGGAGCAGACCGCCAACCTCATCGACGGGCTCACCAGCGGACGGCTGGACCTGTTGCTGCTCGCCGTGCCGCTCGGTGTGCCGGGAGTGGTCGAACTGCCGCTGTTCGACGAGGACTTCGTGCTGGTCACGCCGCTCGACCACGGGCTCGGCGGGCAGGAGGGGATTCCGCGCGAGGCGCTCAAGGAGCTGAATCTGCTGCTGCTCGACGAGGGGCACTGCCTGCGGGACCAGGCGCTCGACATCTGCCGGGAGGCCGGGCGCGAGGACGCGCCCGTCACCACGACCGCCGCCGGGCTGTCCACCCTGGTGCAGCTGGTCGCCGGCGGGCTCGGCTGCACCCTGCTGCCGCGTACCGCCCTCCGGCTCGAGACCTCCCGCAGCGACCAGCTCCTCACCGGCTACTTCGCCGACCCGGCCCCCACCCGCCGTATCGCGCTGGCGATGCGGGCGGGGGCCGCGCGCGGCGCCGAGTACGAGGAGCTGGCGGCCGCCCTGCGGGAGGCGCTGCGGCCGCTGCCCGTACGGGTGCTGGACGGCGACGAGTAGACGCCGGGCGTCATTCCGTGCGCAGGCCGTCCGGGCGCATCATCCGCAGCAGCGGCGGCAGGCTCAGCAGCGTCACCACCAGGACGATGCCGGCGCCGATGCCGGTCATCGACAGCACGCTCGCCCAGTCGATCCGCACCGAGGTGTCCGTCATGCGCAGCAGGACCGCGCCCAGCGTCATGCCCACGGTGGAGGCCAGCAGCAGGCCCAGCCCGATCGGGATCGCCGTCTGCCACAGCACCGACAGGCTCAGCGTGCGGCGCCGGGTGCCGAAGGCGACCAGGGCCGACAGCAGCTTGCGGCGTTCGCGCAGCTGCTCCAGCTGGGAGACCAGCAGGCTCGCACCGATCAGCGCCAGCACACACGCGGCGCCGGCGAACAGGCCGGTGCGGAGGGACTCGTAGCGGTGGGAGAGCTCGGTGGCCGACCAGGTCATGGGGTTGGACATCGGGTCGATGCGCGCGGCTGTGTTGCGCACGTGCTCCTGCGCGTCCGGTTCGGAGCGGTCGAGGCTCAGGTAGAGCTGTCCGGAGGCGTACGCCCCGAGCTTGGCGGGCAGTGCGCCGGGGGTGATCAGGAAGCCGCCGCGCTTGCTGCCGGTGGGGTCCTCGCGCGACTCGGCGTGCCTGAGGGTCTGCGGCAGGGTCCAGGGGACCTGCGGATCGTCGGGCCGGCCGACGTCCTCGCCGTCGGCCCACAGGGTCGTGCCGGGCTTGGCCAGCTTGGGCGTGTCGCTGTCGTATTCGCCGCCCCGCAGGGCGAAGACGTCGCCGTCGCGGCAGGACGGCAGTGTGGCCACCTCACGCAGCGACGCGCAGTCGCCGATGGTGAACTGGGCCATGGCGCTCGGCTCGCCGCGCCGGTCGCCGAGGTATCCCTCGTTCAGCGCGGTGACCTTGCGGACACCCGTGGTCTCGCGGAACTTCTCGGCCGCGGAGGCGAGTTCCATGCCCTCCGGCACGTGCACCTGCATCTGGGCCCGTGACACGTCGTACTGCGACGCCTTGGTGTAGTCGTCCTCCACTCCGGCGAACAGCATCTGCAGCGCGATCGCCCCGGCCACCGCCACCGCGATGCCGTTGACCATGCGGGCCGCCGTGCCGCTGCTCAACTGGAGCCGTCGTACGGCCAGTTGCCAGGCGACGCCGCCGGAGCCGAGCCGGGCGACCACCGTCTCGACGACCCAGGGCAGCAGTGCCGTGACGCCGACGAGCAGGAGCATGACACCCCCGGCGACCAGGTACTGGTTGAAGGCCCCGTCGTCGCGGCCCTGTCCGGCCATCGGGTAGAGCATCGCGAGCCCGGCCAGCGGCAGCAGCAGCCGCCACCACAGCCGGCGCCGCGCGGGCTTGGCCGTACGGACCACGCCGAGCGGTTCGATGACCACCCCGCGCAGCGCGAGGAGGGTCACCAGGACGGCGGCGGCCGGGACCGCGAGCGCGACGAGGGCGGCGAGCGCGGGGGAGGGGTTCAGGTAGCTCGGGAACACGCTGACGCCGAACACTTCGAAGGACGCGGCCATCTGACGCCCGATCAGGAAGAAGCCGACGCCGAGGACGAGCCCGAGCACGGACCCGGCGAGCGCCTCGCCGGCCGCGATCCGCCGCGTCATGCGGCTGTCGGAGCCGACCAGCCGGAGCGCCGCCAGGCGCCGGTCGCGTCGTTCGCCACCGAACCGCACGGCCGCGGCGATGAACACCGCGACCGGCATCAGCAGCACCACGAACACGACCAGGACCAGCAGGAGCAGGACCGGATCCCAGGGCTCGGACGACGTCAGGTCCGGGTTGCCGAAGCTGTCGATCCGGGCCCCGCTGGTGTCCTCGAGCCGGTCCGCGAGCCCCTTGCCGCCCGCGAAGTAGGCGAGTTCCTGCGCGCCGATGAGCCCCTGCTCGCCGATGGTCCCGGCGACCCGGTAGGGCAGCCGCTCCCGCAGCAGCTTCCCGTCGTCGGAGGCGAGCAGCTCCTTCAGTGCGGGGGAGACGACCATCTCGCCCGCCGCGGGGAACGCCGAGACCCCCGGCGGCAGCGGTGCCCGCGGGCCCTCCGCCTCCAGCACGCGCCCGCGCACGTCCTTGTCGCGGAACGTGGTGTCCGCGTCCAGGACGATCAGAGTGTCGTCGGCCTTGGGTATCTTCTGCTGGCTCCAGGTGTGGTCGCTGCGCGCCGCCTCACGCCGGTGCCGTTCCGCCAGCGCGTTCGGGATGGCGGTGGTGAGCAGCAGCAGCGCCACGCCGAGCCCGACACCGACGGCCGTCAGCACGGCCCGGATCCAGCCCTCACGTCCCCCGGCGAAGGCGAACCGGACCCCCATGGCCAGATCCCCGGCCCTCCCCCAGGCTCTCGACTTCGCCCGAGCAGGGAGGTGCCCCCCTCTCCCCCTCATACGACGCGCTCCATGTCCCGGGACTTGCCGTCCCGTACGACGATCTCGCGGTCGGAGTACGCGGCCACCCGCGCCTCGTGCGTGACCAGCACGACGGCGGCGTTGGCGGACCGGGCGGCATCCGTGAGCAGTTCCATCACGCGCTCGCCGTTGAGCGAGTCGAGCGCGCCGGTCGGCTCGTCGGCGAACAGCACGCGCGGGTTCGTGACCAGCGCACGGGCGACGGCGACCCGCTGCCCCTGGCCGCCGGACACCTCACCGGGCCGCTTCTTGCGCACGTCGTCGACCTCCAGCCGCTCCAGCCACGCCAGGGCGGCCCGCTCGGCCTGTTTGCGGGGCGTGCCGTTCAGCCGCAGCGGCAGGGCCACGTTCTCCACACAGGTCAGCTCCGGTACGAGCTGCCCGAACTGGAACACGAACCCGAACTCGGAGCGGCGCAGCGCACTGCGCTCGGCGTCGCTCATGGCGGACAGCTCCCGTCCGGCGTAGGTGATCGTGCCCGAATCGGGCGTGACGATCCCGGCGAGGCAGTGCAGCAGTGTCGACTTGCCCGACCCGGAGGGCCCCATCACGGCGACGACCTCGCCGGGGTGGATGGAGAACCCGGCGCCGTCCAGCGCGGTGGTCGGCCCGTACGCCTTGCGCAGGTCCGAGGCCACGAGCAGGGAACCCGCGGGGGTCATGCGGTCACCGCCGCACGGAGCTTGTCGAGGCGCGCGGCGGTCAGTTCCAGCCAGCGCAGGTCGGCCTCGAGGTGGAACAGGGCGTGGTCGCAGATGAGCTGGTCGGCCAGGTCGCCCTTGCGCTTGCGGTCGGTGAGGATGCGCATGCCGCGCAGGTGCTCGGAGCGCTGTGTGTCGAGGATGTCGGCGGCGTTCCGGTGCGTGAGCAGGGCGAGGACGACCTTGGTGTACAGGGTCGACTGCAGGTACGGCTCGGGCTTCTCCGGCGTGGCGAGCCAGCGCTCGACGTCGGTGATGCCGGCCTCGGTGATGGCGTACCGCTTGCGCTCGGGGCCGCCGCCGGCCTCGATGCCGTCGACCTCGACGAGGCCGTGCTTCAGCAGGCGGGACATCGTCGAGTAGACCTGGCCGTAGTGCAGCGGCCGGTCGTGACCGAACTTCTCGTCGAAGGCCCGCTTCAGGTCGTAACCGTGCCGCGGGCCGGACTCCAGGAGCCCCAGGAGAGTGTGACCGATGGACATGCCGAGGACTGTACACGGGGTGTATACGCCGGGTGTATACGCCGGGTGTGCAGGTCGTGGCGGGGTGTACGGCGGTGCAGGTGGGGACCGATTGTCACGGTTGTGTCACTGACGCCCGGGGGACTCCCCGGGCGGTCGGCCGCGGCGCGGCAGTGGTCCGGTCTCCCGCGGCAGGCGCCCCGCCTCCGCCAGCGCCCTGCGCAGCAGGAACTCGATCTGCGCGTTGGCCGAGCGCAGCTCATCGCTCGCCCACCGCGCCAGCGCCTCGTACACCAGCGGGTCCAGCCGCAGCAGCACCTGCTTGCGCTGCTGCGGCCGACGCTGCGGCGACGAACCCTCGGAGGAGGTGCTCACTGGTAGAGCGTCCCGGTGTTGAGGACTGGCTGCGCGGAGCGGTCCCCGCACAGCACCACCATCAGGTTCGACACCATCGCCGCCTTCCGTTCGGAGTCCAGCTCCACGATGTCCTGC
Source organism: Streptomyces deserti (assembly GCF_054782695.1). NCBI lineage: Bacteria > Bacillati > Actinomycetota > Actinomycetes > Kitasatosporales > Streptomycetaceae > Streptomyces > Streptomyces deserti. Next base: position 58,794 of record NZ_BAAGRZ010000010.1, on the reverse strand, counting down.
TCGGTGATCCGGGCGAGCGCCGACTCGACCATGCCCACGGCACCCTCCACGATCTGCCGCCGCGCCGCGACGACCGCCCCGGCCTGCTGCCGCTGGAGCATCGCCGAGGCGATCTCGGGAGCGTACGCGAGGTGTGTGAAGCGGGACTCGATGATCTGCACACCGGCCGCCTCCACGCGCGCGTGCAGCTCGGCGGCGAGCTTCTCGGTGATCTCCTCGGCGTTGCCGCGCAGCGACAGGCCGTCCTCGTCGTGGGCGTCGTAGGGGTACTCGATGGCGATGTGCCGCACGGCCGCCTCGGTCTGGGTGGAGACGAACTCGATGTAGTCGTCCACTTCGAAGATCGCCTGGGCGGTGTCCTCGACCTTCCACACCACGACCGCGGCGAGCTCGATCGGGTTGCCGTAGGCGTCGTTGACCTTCAGGACGGCGGTCTCGTGGTTGCGGACCCGCGTCGAGATCTTGGTGCGCGAGGTGAGGGGGTTCACCCAGCGCAGGCCGTCCTGCCGGATCGTTCCCCGGTACCGGCCGAAGAGTTGCACGACCCGGGCCTCGCCCGGCGCCACCATGTTCAGGCCGCACATGGCCAGGAAGGCCGCGAGTCCGACCAGGATGCCGACGATGATCAGCGCGGCCTTGGCGCCGGTCGCGGAGACCGTCGTGGCGGCCGCGACCATCCCGGTGCCGGCCAGCAGGCCGACCAGGCCGAGCAGCAGCGCCAGCCCGCCGCCGATGCTGTGCGCGGGAATCTCCCGCACGCGTGGGGCCGGCATCTCGGGCACGTCGGCCGTGAGCTGGGAGTCGTGTGTGGACATGCGGATCCCCGTTTCTCGTACTGCTCGCCGCACGTCGTCGTACGGCACAGCTCGATCCATAGCTTCGGTCTAGCTAAGTGATATCACTTTACCGCGTTCCGGCAACCCTGAACCCCTCTCGGACGTCGGTTCCGTTGGGACGGGTGCTGATTGTCACGTCCGTAAAAGACCGGATCGACGGACCTTTGTCATATCTCCCGGTGTTAGCTTTCTGAGCTGACCTGAGCGGCGAACCTGTGTGACGTACGGCCACACGTGAGCGAAGCGGAGCGGAACGGAGCGGAACGGACCCATGGGACGAGCGGAAGAGAGACGCGCGCGACAGAGCGCCGGCCGCCGCGCGGCGCCCAGGCGCTCGTCCGGTACGCCGTCGGCCGGCGTCGGAGGCCGTGCCGCGGCCCGCAGAGCGGCCAGAGGCGGCGGCAGAAGCGGCATACGCAGGCTGTTCACCTGGAAGAAGATCCTCGGCACGTTCTTCGGGATGTGCCTGCTCGGCATGGGTGCCTTCGTCGTGCTGTACATGGTGATCGACATCCCCGCGGGGAACGCCGACGCCAAGCGCCAGAGCAACATCTACAAGTACCGCGACGGCACGATGATGGCCCGCGACGGCGAGGTCAACCGCGAGGTCGTCGACCTGGCGAAGGTCCCCAAGGACGTCCGGTACACCTTCGTCGCGGCCGAGAACAAGACCTTCTTCAAGGACGCGGGCGTCGACATCAAGGGCACCGCCCGCGGCCTGTTCAACACGCTCACCGGCAAGGGCGCGCAGGGCGGCTCCACGATCACCCAGCAGTACGTCAAGAACTACTACCTGTCCCAGGAACAGACCGTCACCCGCAAGCTGAAGGAACTGATCATCTCCCTGAAGCTGGACCGGGAGAAGTCCAAGGACTACATCCTCGCCGGCTACATCAACACCAGCTACTACGGCCGCAACGCCTACGGCATCCAGGCCGCCGCCCAGGCCTACTACCGCACCGACGCCGAGGACCTCACGGTCCCGCAGGGCGCCTATCTCGCCGCGCTGCTCCAGGCGCCGAGCCAGTACGACTGGGCGGTCGCCTCCGAGGCCGGTAAGAAGCTGGTGAAGGCCCGCTGGAACTACGTCCTGGACAACATGGTCGAGGAGGGCTGGCTCAGCCGGTCCGAGCGCGACGCGATGAAGTTCCCGGTGCCCGATCCGCCCAAGGGCGACCCCGGCCTGGAGGGTCAGAAGGGCTATCTGGTGAGCGCGGCCAACGCCGCGCTGGAGCGGCAGCTGATCGCCGAGGGCGCCGCCGCCAACGCCAAGGAGGCCGAGGGGATGGTCAGCGCCGGCGGCTGGACCATCACGCTCAACATCGACAAGAAGAAGCAGGCGGCCCTGGAGAAGGCCGTCAGGACGCAGCTGACCAGCAAGCTCGAACCGAAGAAGCGCAAGGTCGACGCCAACGTCCAGGCCGGCGCGGTGTCCGTCGACCCGAAGACGGGCGCGGTCGTCGCGATGTACGGCGGCGTGGACTACCTCAAGCACTACACGAACAACGCCACCCGCGACGACTACCAGCCCGCCTCCACCTTCAAGCCGGTCATCCTCGCCGCGGCCCTGGAGGAGAACGCGCAGACGCAGGACGGCACGCCGATCAGGGCCAACACGATCTACGACGGCACGAGCAAGCGCCCGGTCGTCGACAACGGCAGGAAGGTCGGCTTCGCCCCCGAGAACGAGGACGACAGGAGCTACGGCAAGATCACCGTCCAGACGGCGATGAACAAGTCCGTCAACTCCGTCTTCGCACAGATGGGCGTCGACGTCGGCATGACCGACGTGGTGGACGTCGCCGGCAAGCTCGGCATGGAGACCAAGGGCATGCAGGCGGTGCCCGCGCAGACCCTGGGCTCCATGGGCGCGAGCCCCCTGGAGATGGCCGGTGTCTACGCGACCCTCGCCAACCACGGCGAGAAGGTCACCCCGACCATCGTCAAGTCGGCGGAGCACCTGAGCCGCACGGTCACGATGCCCGACCCGATCGGCGACCAGGTCATCACCCGTGAGGCCGCCGACACGGTGACGTCGGTGCTCACCGGCGTGGTCGACGACGGTACGGCCCAGCGGTCGGTGCGGGACAACCCGCTGCGCGACGGACAGCAGGTCGCGGGCAAGACCGGTACGTCCGACAACAACAAGTCGGCCTGGTTCACCGGCTACACGCCCGACCTGGTGACCTCCGTGGGCCTGTTCGGCGAGGACGCCAAGACCTACGCGCAGGTCGCGATGTACGGCGCGGGCGGCGAGGAACGCGTCAACGGCGGTGGCTTCCCGGCGGAGATCTGGGCGGCGTACACCTTCGGCGTGATGAAGGAGACCAGCAAGTTCGACCTGGAGACCGAGCAGGGCGCGGCCGTCCAGCCGACCCGGACGCCGACGGCCACCCGGCAGCCGACGACCGAGCCCCCGACCCGGGAGCCGACCACCAAGGCCCCGACGTCCGAGCCGCCGACGCAGACCCCGTCCCCGACCCCGACGAGCCAGTCGCCGACCCAGACGCCGACGACCCGTCCCCCAACGACGACGTCGGCACCGCCCACGTTCGGCATCCCGGAGCAGCCGCCGGACCCGAGCCGGGGGCAGTAGGCGACGCGAAGGGCGCCCGGCACACGCCGGGCGCCCTTCGCTGTGTACGGGATGTCGTGTAACGGGGGTGTCATGTGCGGTTCAGCTCGAACCACACCACCTTCCCGGTGCTCAGCCGGGTGGCCCCCCACCGCCGAGCCAGCCGGTTCACCAGGTACAGCCCACGCCCGCCCTCGTCCGTCGCCCGGGCCTGCCGCAGCCGCGGCAGCTGCGGCACGTCGTCGCCGACCTCGCAGCGCAGTACGTCGGTGCGCAGCAGACGGAGCGTGACCGGCCGGGTCGCGTACCGCACCGCGTTGGTCACCACCTCGCTGACCAGCAGCTCCACCGAGTCGGTGAGGTCCTCCATGCCCCAGCGGGCGAGCGCCCTGCGGGCCAGGCGACGGGCCCGCCCGGGGGCGGCGTCCTCCGGCTCCAGGAACCAGTACGCCACGTCGCTCGGCGCGATCCCGTCGAAGCGGGCGGCGAGCAGCGCGATGTCGTCGTCCCGGTCGCCCGGGCCGAGCATGTCGAGGACCTCGTCGCACAGGGCTTCCAGGGGCGGCGGATGGTCGGGGCCGGTGAGCTGCGCGGTCGCGGCGAGCTTCTCGCGCAGCTGCTCTATGCCGGTCCACACATCCCTCAGACGCGACTCGACCAGGCCGTCGGTGTAGAGCAGGAGCGTCGCCCCGGCGGGCGCGTCCAGCTCCACCGCCTCGAAGTCGACGCCGCCGACGCCGATCGGGGCGCCCGCGGGCACGCGCAGCACCTCGGCCCGGCCGCCCAGGTGCAGCAGGATGGGCGGCGGGTGGCCGGCGTTGGCGATGGTGATGCGGTGCGAGACCGGGTCGTAGACCGCGTACAGGCAGGTCGCCATGCGGTCCACGCCGAGCCGCTGGGCCTGCTCGTCGAGGTGGTGCAGGACCTCCTGCGGCGGCAGGTCGAGCCCGGCCAGGGTCTGGGCCGTCGTCCGCAGCTGGCCCATGATCGCGGCCGAGGTCATGGAGTGGCCCATGACGTCGCCGACGACCAGGGCGACCCGGCTGCCGGGCAGCGGGATCGCGTCGTACCAGTCGCCGCCGACCCGCGCGGTCTCCGCGGCCGGCAGATAGCGGGACGCCAGCCGCACGCCCGTCGGGCGGGGCAGGGTCTCGGGCAGCATGGTGCGCTGCAACTCGTCCGCGATGTACGCCTCACGGCCGTACAGCACGGCCTTGTCGATGCCGAGGGCGCTGTGCGTGGCGAGCTGGGCGGCGACCAGCAGGTCGTCGGCCTCGAAGGGGATGCGCTCCGGGCGGCGCAGGAACAGCGCCGCGCCGATCACCCGGCGCCGGCCGCGCAGCGGGGCCAGGATCGCGCGCTGTCCGCCGGGCACGGCGAACTCGCCGCCGTCCCCGAGGAGTTCGGGCAGCGCGGCCCGCGCGGCGGGGGCGTCCGTGAAAACGGGCCGCACGCCCCGCAGCACCTCGGCGAGCGCGCTGCCGGGCCGCACCTCGCACAGCTCGCCGCCGACCGAGTCCAGCTCGGACGGCTCCGGCTGGACCGCCGGCATGAAGCCGTTCTCGGTGTCGCGCTCGGCCGGGATCCGGTCCGTGCGGCGCAGCCGCAGCACCAGCGGACCGGTGGGCCGCTCGTCGCCGACCGGCAGCGGGTCGCGCAGATAGACCAGGATCGCGTCGGAGAAGGTCGGCACGGTGGCCCGGCACAGCCCCATCACGATCTCGTCGAGGTCGATGCCGCGGGCGATCCGCCGGGTCGCGGCGCCCACGAACCTCAGCCGGTCCCCGTCCCGCCGCATGGGCGTCGGCCGGCCGGGCGGCAGCACCTGGCCGGTGCGCCGCTCCTGCCCGTCGGGGCTCTGCGCCGGCTGGTCGGGCTCGCCGGCCGGCTGCACCGGAATGCCCTCGGGCACCGGCCGCGGCCGATGGATGTCGGGCTCGGCGGTCTGCTCGGCACCCGACTGGGAGTGCTCGGAGCCGGGGTCGCTCGCGGGGTTCATACCGTCCATGCCCTTGTCGCGGGGTCCGGCCGTACCCGGCGCGGCGGAGCTCTGCGTGGTCGTACCCGTCGTGCCCGGAGACGTCGTCGTGCCGGGACCGGTGCTCTCGCCGCCGGAGCGGGCCTGTGCCGGTAAGGCGGACGCGCCGGGCGCGTGCATCGGCGTCGAGGTACGCACGAGTGCCCCGCGGAGATCCGCGGGGTCGACGCCCGGCTGGGGGCGCTCGAAGGTCGGCTGCTCCGTCACGCGTGTCGAATCCATCCGTCCGGGGCTGCGTCTGCGCGCGGCGCGTGCAGTTCGTCCCGCCGAAACTCCGATACCCGGAATACGTGCCCCAGGAACGGAATTCCCGCGTGGTCAGAGGTTGTTCCTGTGCAATCGGCGGACCTCTCGCGGTCTGTACCGGTATTGCCCTCGTGCCCCTCGCTCACGTCCTGCCGCCCCTCGGTGACGATCGGTCAGCCCAGCGCGGGCTCCGGTAGTTGCCGCCGCGCGCCCTCGCGGAGGACGATCCTACGTTTCTTGCCCGGGGGCGCAGCAAGGGTCTCATGAGGACACACGCGCGGGCGTTCGATCCCAGTCCTCCGGCAGTGACGGTACCGCCCAGGACGGGTCGGGGCGCCAGTGCTGCCAGCCGTCCGAGAACGGCGGGCCCCAGGCGCGGATCACCTCCACCGCGGCACGCCCCGCCGCCCGCACCCGTTCCGCCTGCCGGTCGTCCATCAGCCCGTCCCGCTGGGCCTGCGTGAACTCGTCCTCGTCCCGCCAGTGCCAACTGCCGTCGGGGTGCACGGAGATGTCCAGGAAGTGGTCCTCGGAGTCGACCCCGCCCTCCCAACGGTCCAGCGGCTCCTCGAGGTTCACGTACCAGTTCTTGAACCGCCAGCCCGGCTCCCAGAACAGCCACACCGACCACGGCTCACCCGGCCGCGCCAGCTTCAGCACACCCGTGCCGAACCACCGGTCGCGCTGCACGGTCCGCGGCTTGGTGTAGCGGGACCGCAGCGGCTCCAGATGCACGGGAGTTCCGTCGGCGAGCACCGGCTTCACACACTCGGTGCCGGGGGCCATCCACACGGCGAGCAGCTCTTCGTCGTCCCGAACGACGGTAACGGGGCGCGCGATGTGGAAACGCGCGCCGCCGTTCTCCCGGTACCGCCACAGGATCGGTGTCCCCGGCGCCCAGAAGCCCGCCGCACCACCCGTTTCCACGCGTCTCACCGCTCCACCGTCTGCCATGCACAGATATTAGGTGCCATGGGCATACGACGCTGCGGCGCGTGTCACGGTTCACGCGCGGGCGTGACCAGGGGGCGCGACCTTTTACGGGTGGGTCATCCGCAGGACATCCAGCGCCTCGTCGAGCTGCGCCTCGGTGAGGTCGCCGCGCTCGACGTACCCGCTCTCGACGACGACCTGACGGATCGTCTTGCGCTCGGCCAGCGCCTTCTTGGCGACCTTCGCGGCCTCCTCGTAGCCGATGTACTTGTTGAGCGGCGTGACGACGGACGGTGACGACTCGGCGTACTCGCGGGCCCGTTCCCGGTTGGCGGTGATGCCGTCGACGGTGCGGTCGGCCAGCAGCCGGGAGGCGTTGGCGAGCAGCCGGATGGACTCCAGCACGTTCTTCGCGATGACCGGCAGCATCACGTTGAGCTCGAAGTTGCCGGCGGCCCCGGCGGTGGCGACGGTCGCGTCGTTGCCGACGACCTGCGCGCAGACCATGAGCACGGCTTCCGGAATGACCGGATTGACTTTGCCGGGCATGATCGACGACCCCGGCTGGAGGTCGGGCAGGTTGATCTCGGCGAGCCCGGTCCGCGGCCCGGAGGACATCCACCGCAGATCGTTCGCGATCTTCGTCAGCCCGACGGCGATGGTCCGCAGCTGCCCGCTGGTCTCGACGATGCCGTCCCGGGCGCCCTGCGCCTCGAAGTGGTTGCGGGCCTCGGTGAGCGGCAGCCCGGTGGCGCGGGCGACCTCCTCGATGACGGCGGCGGAGAAACCGGGCGGGGTGTTGATGCCGGTGCCGACGGCCGTGCCGCCGAGGGGCAGCTCGGCGAGCCGGGGGAGGGAGGCCTGGAGCCGCTCGACGCCGTACCGCACCTGGGCGGCGTACCCGCCGAACTCCTGCCCCAGCGTCACGGGTGTGGCGTCCATGAGATGCGTACGCCCCGACTTCACGACGTCGGCGAACTCCTCCGCCTTGCGCTCCAGTGAGGCCGCGAGGTGCTCCAGGGCCGGGACGAGGTCGCGGGTGACGGCGGCGGTGGCGGCGATGTGGATGGAGGACGGGAAGACGTCGTTGGAGGACTGCGAGGCGTTGACGTGGTCGTTGGGATGCACGTCGCGGCCCAGCCGCTCACTGGCCAGCGTGGCGACGACCTCGTTGGTGTTCATGTTGGACGAGGTCCCGGACCCCGTCTGGAACACGTCGACGGGGAAGTGCTCGTCCCACTTCCCCTCGGCGACCTCCCGGGCCGCCTCCTGAATCGCCTCGGCGATGTCCTTGTCGAGCACCCCGAGCCGCGCGTTCACCTTGGCCGCGGCGCCCTTGATCCGGGCCAGCGCCTCGATGTGCGCGCGTTCGATGCGCTGCCCCGAGATGGGGAAGTTCTCGACGGCGCGCTGCGTCTGCGCCCGCCACTTGGCGTCCGCCGGGACGCGTACCTCGCCCATGGAGTCGTGCTCGATGCGGTATTCGTCGCTCATACCGGCTACAGCGATCGAGGTGGCGTGGATGTTCCGGGCCTCGGCCGAACGGGGCCGCCGGCCCGTGGTGCCGGGATGAGACGTGGGGCGGTACGAGGCGGCGGGGGCGAGAACAACCCCCGCCGCACCCGGCGTACTACGCCGGCCCCGGGCCCGCACCGGTTGCGATCCCCGGTGCCGGCCCCGGCCCCGCACCGGTTGCGGTCCCCGGCTGCCTTCGGCAGCCGCCAGGTCAGGACGAGCGCACCGGAATGCTCGTGAAGGTCGGCTGCGGCGCCGGGTCCTGGAAGAAGTCGTTGCCCTTGTCGTCGACGACGATGAACGCCGGAAAGTCCTCGACCTCGATCTTCCAGACGGCCTCCATGCCGAGCTCCTCGTACTCGACGACCTCGACCTTCTTGATGCAGTCCTGGGCGAGGCGGGCCGCCGGGCCGCCGATGGAGCCCAGGTAGAAGCCGCCGTGCGCGGCACACGCGTCCGTGACCTGCTTGCTGCGGTTGCCCTTGGCGAGCATGACCTTGGAGCCGCCCGCCGCCTGGAACTGCTCCACGTAGGAGTCCATGCGGCCGGCCGTGGTCGGGCCGAAGGAACCGGAGGCGTACCCCTCGGGAGTCTTGGCCGGACCGGCGTAGTACACCGGGTGGTCCTTCAGGTACTGCGGCATCTCCTCGCCCGCGTCCAGCCGCTCCTTGATCTTGGCGTGCGCGATGTCACGGGCGACGACCAGCGGACCGGTGAGCGACAGCCGGGTCTTGACCGGGTACTTGGTCAGCTCGGCGAGGATGGCCTCCATCGGCTGGTTGAGGTCGATCCGGACGACGTCGCCCTCCGACTCCAGGTGCTCGTCCGTCGTGTCCGGCAGGAACCGCGCCGGGTCCTTCTCCAGCTGCTCCAGGAAGACGCCCTCGGGCGTGATCTTCGCCAGCGCCTGGCGGTCGGCGGAGCAGGACACCGCGATCGCGACCGGGCAGGACGCGCCGTGCCGGGGAAGCCGGACCACCCGCACGTCGTGGCAGAAGTACTTGCCGCCGAACTGCGCCCCGATCCCGATCTTCTGCGTCAGCTCGAAGACCTTCTCCTCCAGCTCCTTGTCCCGGAAGCCGTGCCCGAGCGGCGAGCCCTCCGCCGGAATCTCGTCCAGGTAGTGCGCGGAGGCGTACTTCGCGGTCTTCAGCGCGTACTCGGCGCTCGTACCGCCGACGACGATCGCGAGGTGGTACGGCGGGCAGGCGGCCGTACCCAGCGAACGGATCTTCTCCTCCAGGAACTTCATCATGGAGGCCTCGTTCAGGACGGCCTTCGTCTCCTGGTACAGGAACGACTTGTTGGCGGAGCCGCCGCCCTTCGCCATGAACAGGAACTTGTAGGCGCCACCGTCGGTCGCGTACAGCTCGATCTGCGCGGGGAGGTTGGAGCCGGTGTTCTTCTCCTCCCACATCGTCAGCGGGGCCATCTGCGAGTAGCGCAGGTTGAGCTTGGTGTAGGCGTCGAAGATGCCGCGCGACAGGTGCTTCTCGTCCTCGCCCTCGGTGAGGACGTTCTGCCCGCGCTTGCCCATGACGATCGCCGTACCTGTGTCCTGGCACATGGGGAGCACGCCCGCCGCCGCGATGTTCGCGTTCTTCAGCAGGTCCAGGGCGACGAACTTGTCGTTGGCGCTCGCCTCGGGGTCGTCGATGATGCGCCGCAGCTGCGCGAGGTGGGCCGGGCGCAGGTAGTGCTGGATGTCGTGGATGGCCTCCTCGGCCAGCTTGCGCAGCGCCTCCGGCTCCACCTTCAGGAACGTCCGCCCGTCCGGTCCCTCGACCGTGGAGACACCCTCGGAGGTCACCAGCCGGTAGGGGGTGGTGTCCTCTCCCATGGGGAGCAGATCGGTGTACGCAAACGCAGGGCGGGTTGGGGGGGAACTAGTCGGCATCTCGCCCATTCCTCACTCGACAGACGGCCGCTGGCCTCCATTGGCAGCGCCCACCAGCGTAGAACCCGCCTCCGACGGCGAGCTTGTGAGGTAAGGCTCAGTTCGTTCCCCACGGCTTGTCCACAGCCCTAGTCGCGATCTATCGCGTTTGGGTACGCTGCTGCCGTGGACCTTCAGAAGCACACCGAACTGCGCGCCTCGGACGCCGACCGCGACCGCGTCGCCGACATCCTGCGTGAGGCCATCGCGGAGGGCCGCCTCACCGCGGACGAGCACGCCGAGCGGGTCGAGGGGGTGTTGAACGCCAAGACGGTCGGCGAGCTGGACGTCTTCATACGGGACCTGCCCGTCGCCCACCGGCAGCGCATCGCCCCGGCGCACGCCCCGGCCCCGTACCGGCCCACGGCCGGCGCGATCCCGGTGTACCCCGACGACAACGTGGTCGCGGTCTTCAGCGCCGCCGTCCGCAAGGGCCGCCGGCGCACCGGGCGCCGCATCCACGCGTACGCGATCTTCGGCAGTGTGGAGATCGACCTCAGCGAGGCGCTCTTCGACCACCAGCAGGTCGTGGTCAAGGCGGTCTCGGTCTTCGGCAACGTCGAGGTCCGCGTCCCGGAGAATGTGTCGCTGCGCGGCATGGGCGGCGGCGTGCTCGGCAACTTCGAGGTGGACACGCTCGATTCGGCCGACGCCGAAGCCCCCGTGGTCTACGTGGACGGCTGGGCCGTGCTCGGCAACGTCGAGGCGCGGGCCAAGCGCGGCAAGGTCGTGGCGGACATCCTCGATCGCGTGCAGCACAAGGTGGACAAGAGTTTGCGCAAACACATGGACCGTTGACGGTTGTGAAGCGGACCGGGTTCGCAGCGGGCAGGTCGGGCGACGGCGGCGCACGGTTCCCCCGGGGGTCCAGCGGTTCGGAACTCAGTGCATAGGCGCGCGTACAGCGGGTAGGCCTTGCTGCATCGTCTCTCGCTCGCGAAGCCGTCGTCAGGAGTAGACCGTGCTGCAACCGCCGCATTCGTCCCTGCAGGTAGCTGCCGTTCCGGCCCAGCGGGTGCCAGCGCGAGACAGGGACCAAGACGCCCCGTGGCACACCGAGGCGGTGTGCCGCCGCGACGAGGCCGGCCTGTTCTTCGCACCCTCCAAAGAACCCACCGCCGCCCGGCTCTCCCGCGAGGAGGCCGCGAAGCGGGTCTGCGCACGGTGTCCGGTGATGGTCGAGTGCCGCGAGCACGCGCTGCTCCAGCCCGAGCCGTACGGCGTCTGGGGCGGCCTGACGGCCGCCGAACGCCGCGTGGTCCTGGCCCGGCGCCGCCGCCGCGAACTGGAACTGAAGAAGGCGGCCCGGGCAGCCGACCGCATAGCGGCGGCCGGCTAGGACGTACGTCGAAGGGCGCCCCCTCCGCACCGGGGGCGCCCTTTCAACGCCGGTGAGCGCGTCAGTCCACGGTCGCGCGGACCCGCTCGGCGGAGTTACTTGGCCTTGTCGAAGTCGATCGCGCTGTACGCCCGCAGCTTGCTCAGCCGGTGCTCGGAGTCGATCCGGCGGACCGTGCCCGACCTGGACCGCATGACGATCGAGGAGGTCGTGGCGGTCTCGGACCGGTAGCGCACCCCGCGCAGCAGCTCGCCGTCGGTGATGCCGGTCGCCGCGAAGAACACGTTGTCGCCGGCGACCAGGTCGTCGGTGGTCAGGACGCGGTCGAGGTCGTGCCCCGCGTCGATCGCCCGCTGCCGCTCCTCGTCGTCCTTCGGCCACAGTTTGCCCTGGATGGTGCCGCCCAGGCACTTCACGGCACAGGCCGAGATGATGCCCTCGGGGGTGCCGCCGATGCCGAGCAGCAGGTCGATGCCGGTGCCCTCGCGCAGCGCCAGGATGGAGCCGGCGACGTCGCCGTCCGAGATCAGCTTGATGCGGGCGCCGGTCTCCCGGATCTCCTTGATGAGGTCCTCGTGCCGGGGCCGGTCGAGGATCACCACGGTGACGTCCTCGGGCGTGGACCGCTTGGCCTTGGCGACGCGGCGGATGTTCACGGACACCGGCGCGGTGATGTCGACGAAGTCGGCGGCCTCCGGCCCGGTGACCAGCTTGTCCATGTAGAACACGGCCGACGGGTCGAACATCGAGCCCCGCTCGGCGGCGGCCAGCACCGCGATCGCGTTCGTCATGCCCTTGGCGGTCAGCGTGGTGCCGTCGATCGGATCGACGGCGATGTCGCACTCGGGACCGGTCCCGTCGCCGACGCGCTCCCCGTTGAAGAGCATCGGGGCCTCGTCCTTCTCGCCCTCCCCGATGACGACGACGCCGTTCATCGAGACGGTCGACACGAGGGTCCGCATGGCGCGCACCGCGGCACCGTCGGCGCCGTTCTTGTCCCCGCGCCCCACCCAGCGGCCCGCGGCCATCGCCGCGGCTTCGGTCACCCGGACCAGCTCCAGGGCGAGGTTGCGGTCGGGAGCCTCGGAGGGCACATCCAGTTCGGACGGCAAGTGATGATGCTCGGTCATCGGAGCGCACCTTTCTGTACGACGACGGCCGGATGAGGGTGTTGTCGCCGACTCTATCGTCAGGCAGACAAAATGAGCAGGGGCCCCCACGGATGAGCACTCCGGGGACCTGCGACGATAGGGGGCGTGGCAGGTACGAACGGCATGCAGAAGTCGGCCCGGGACATGGTCCTCTCCCTGGCTGTCATCCTGCTCGCGGCGGGGGTGATCTACCTCTTCATCCCGCACGACGACCGCGAGCCCGAGCTCAAGAGGGTCGACTACCGCGTGGAGCTCCTCACGGCGCGGCGCGCCGCGCCGTACCCGGTCGCCGCGCCCGAGGGCCTGCCGCAGAGCTGGAAGGCGACCTCCGTCCGCTTCCAGGGCGACGACTTCGACTCCTGGCACCTGGGCTTCCACAGCCCCGAGGGGCAGTACGTGGCGATCGAGCAGTCCACCGAGAAGCCGGCCGTCTTCATCGACGAGGCGAGCCAGGGCGCGCAGGAGACCAAGGTCACCCAGAAGGTCGACGGCCGGACGTGGCAGCGCTACGAGGGCGACCGGTACGACGCGCTGGTGCTCCAGGGCACCGAGGGCTCGACCACGGTCGTGACGGGCTCGGCGTCGTTCGCGGAACTGACGCGCATGGCCGAGGCGCTGAAGATGGAGTGAGGCCCGTACGCCCGTACGCACAGGACGGCGAAAGGCCCCCGGCGGTGTGCCGGGGGCCTTTTCCTGTCCGCGTGTCTCAGACGGTGGTGACGACCTGGTCGTACGCCAGGCGCGGCGAGCGCGGGTACCAGGCGTCCGGGCCCGGCCGGCCGATGTTGACGACCATCAGTGGGGTGTGGTCGTCGTCCAGGAACTCCTTGCGGACGCCCTCGAGGTCGACGCCCGTCATCGGGCCGGCGGCCAGGCCCGCGGCGCGGACGCCGATGATGAAGTACGCGGCCTGGAGGGCGGCGTTGAGCGCGGCGGCGTTCTCGCGTGCCGGACGCTCGGCGAAGAAGACGTCCTTGGCCTGCGGGAAGTGCGGGAAGAGGTGCGGCAGCTCCTCGTGGAACTCGTTGTCCGCGGAGAGGATCGCGACCAGCGGGGCGGTGGCCGTCTTGGCCTGGTTGCTCTCGGCCATGTGCTTCACCAGACGCTCACGGGCCTCGGGGGAGCGGACCAGGGTGATGCGCAGCGGGGTCTGGTTGAAGGCGGTCGGACCGTACTTGACCAGGTCGTAGATCGCCTGCACCTGCTCGTCGGTCACCGGCTCGTCGGTGAAGGTGTTCGCGGTACGGGCCTCGCGGAACAGCAGGTCCTGGGCGGCGGGGTCAAGAACGAGGGACATGGGTGAACTTTCTCGCGATGTCGTTCCGGAAGATCGGCTGACGGCACCGACGCTACGCGATGGAAGTTCAACGTTCAATTAAAAGGGGAGGGGGTGATCCGCTTCACAGCGCAGGCGAGAACCACCAGCACAGGCGAGAACCACAGCACCGGTGAGCACCACAGCACCGGCGGGCAACTACTCGGCGCCCCCGGCCTCCCCTTCCTTCTCGGCCTCCTCGGCCTCCTCCGCCAGGGCCGCGTCCAGCCGGGCCCGCGCCCCCTCCAGCCAGCGCCGGCAGACCTTGGCCAGCTCCTCGCCGCGCTCCCACAGCGCCAGGGACTCCTCGAGCGTCGTACCGCCCGCCTCCAGGCGCCGTACGACCTCGATCAGCTCGTCCCGGGCCTGCTCGTAGCCGAGCGCCTCGGGCGCGCCCGCGGTCTGCGCGGTCTCCGCGCTCTCCGCGCTCTCCTCAACGTTGCTGGTCATCCACCCACCCTATGCGTCGACTCGTACCGTGAACTCACCCTCGGACACCCGCGCGCGCAGCGCTTCCCCGGCCTGCACCTCGTCCGGGGCGCGCACCGCGTGCCCGTCGGACCGTTGCAGCACGGCGTACCCGCGTTTCAGGGTCGCGGCGGGGGAGAGGGCCACCACGCGCGCGTGCGTGTGCGTCAGCTCGGAGTCGGCGCGGTCGAGCTGATGCCGCAGGCAGCGCTGGCCCCGCTCCAGCAGCGCCGCCACCTCGTCGGCCCGCACGTCGATCATCCGGTGCGGATCCTCTATCGAGGGCCGGGCGAGCGCGTGGGCGAGCCCGCGCTCCTCCCGCTCGATCAGCGCCTGGACGCACCGCCGCGCACGGTCCCGCAGCAGCCGCACGCGCTCGTACTCCTCGCCCACGTCCGGGACGACCTTCTTGGCCGCGTCGGTCGGCGTCGAGGCGCGCAGGTCGGCCACGTAGTCCAGCAGCGGGTTGTCGGGCTCGTGCCCGATGGCGGACACGACGGGCGTACGGCAGGCCGCGACCGCGCGGATGAGCTGCTCGTCGGAGAACGGCAGCAGATCCTCCACGCTCCCGCCGCCCCGCGCCACGATGATCACGTCCACGTCGTCGATCGCGTCGAGGTCCTTCACGGCCTGCACGACCTGCGGCACGGCGTGCACCCCCTGCACGGCCACGTTGCGCACTTCGAAGCGGACGGCGGGCCAGCGGTGCCGGGCGTTCTCCAGGACGTCCCGCTCGGCGGCGGAGGCCCGCCCGCAGACCAGCCCGACGAGCTGCGGAAGGAACGGCAGCGGCTTCTTCCGCTCCGGGGCGAACAACCCCTCCCTGGCCAGCGCCTTCTTCAGCTGCTCCAGCCGCGCGAGCAGCTCCCCGACCCCGACGGGCCTTATCTCGGCGGCCCGCAACGACAGCTGCCCGCGCGGGGCGTACCACTCGGGCTTGGCGAGTACGACGACCCGGGCGCCCTCGCTGACGACATCCGCGACGGCGTCGAACACCTGCCGGTAGCAGGTGACGCTCACGGAGATGTCGTACGACGGATCCCGCAATGTCAGAAACACGACCCCGGCCCCCGGCCGCCGCGACAACTGCGTGATCTGCCCCTCGACCCACACCGCCCCGAGCCGGTCGATCCACCCGCCGATGAGCCGTGACACCTCACCGACGGGCAGCGGGGATTCGGGAGACGTGTTGACAGCCATGCCGCGAGGGTAGCGGCCGGTACCGACAACACCGTGCGCAGCCGGATGCGGTGAAAGGCCTGTGACCGCACCCGGACGCGATCTTCGACCCGCCTGACGCGGCCTTACGATGGGGGGCATGACTGCTTCGCCTGGCCGCCGTGTCCTGCTCGCCGCCCCCCGGGGCTACTGCGCGGGTGTGGACCGCGCCGTGATCGCCGTCGAGAAAGCCCTGGAGCAGTACGGGGCTCCCGTCTACGTCCGGCACGAGATCGTCCACAACAAGTACGTCGTGCAGACCCTGGAGAAGAAGGGCGCCATCTTCGTCGAGCGGACGGAAGAGGTCCCGCCGGGCAACATCGTGATGTTCTCGGCGCACGGCGTGGCCCCCGTCGTGCACGAGGAGGCCAAGCGCGGCCGGCTCGCCACCATCGACGCCACCTGCCCGCTCGTCACCAAGGTCCACAAGGAAGCCGTGCGGTTCGCCCAGGAGGACTACGACATCCTCCTGATCGGGCACGAGGGCCACGAGGAGGTCATCGGCACCTCCGGCGAGGCCCCCGATCACATCCAGCTCGTCGACGGCCCGGGCGATGTCGACAAGGTCGAGGTCCGCGACCCGTCCAAGGTCGTCTGGCTGTCCCAGACCACGCTGTCCGTCGACGAGACGATGGAGACCGTCGACGCGCTGAAGGAGAAGTTCCCGCAGCTGATCTCCCCGCCCAGCGACGACATCTGCTACGCCACGCAGAACCGTCAGCTCGCGGTGAAGCAGATGGGCGCCGAGGCGGACCTGGTGATCGTGGTCGGCTCCCGGAACTCCTCCAACTCCAAGCGGCTGGTCGAGGTCGCCAAGCTGGCGGGCGCCCGCGAGGCGTACCTGGTGGACTTCGCCGACGAGATCGACGAGGCCTGGCTGGAGGGCGCGTCGACGGTGGGCGTCACCTCCGGCGCCTCCGTTCCCGAGGTGCTCGTCGAGCAGGTGCTGGAGTGGCTCGCCCGGCGCGGCTTCGAGGACGTGGAGATCGTCAAGGCGGCCGAGGAGTCCATCACCTTCTCCCTGCCGAAGGAGCTGCGCCGCGACCTGCGCGAGGAGGCGGCGTCGCTGGTGGCGCAGCGCGGCGGGGCCGGATCCGGTGAGGATTCCGGGGAGTGATCAGGCGGGAACGGCCCCCCGGCCGTGACTGTCAGTCCTACGCCGTAACGTAGGGCCATGCAGATCTTCGGCGTGGACATCGGTGGATCCGGGATCAAGGGCGCCCCGGTGGACCTGGACAGGGGCGACCTGGCGGCGGAGCGCTTCAAGGTGCTCACGCCGATCCCGGCCACGCCCGACGCGGTGGCCGACGGCGTGAAGCAGGTCGTCGAGCACTTCGGCTGGACCGGGCCGGTCGGGATCACGTTCCCGGGCGTGGTCACCGGCGGCGCCACGATCCGTACGGCGGCCAACGTCGACAAGGGCTGGATCGACACAGACGCGCGCGTGCTGCTCGGCGAACGGCTGGGCGGCCTGCCGGTGACGGTGCTCAACGACGCGGACGCGGCGGGCGTCGCCGAGATGCACTTCGGCGCCGGCCGGGACCGCAAGGGCACGGTCATCCTGCTGACCTTCGGCACGGGCATCGGCAGCGCCCTGTTCGTCGACGGCGTCCTCGTCCCCAACACCGAGCTGGGCCACCTGGAGCTGGACGGGCACGACGCGGAGAAGCGCGCCTCCAGCAAGGCCCGCGAGGACCACGACCTGACGTGGGAGCACTGGGCGGCGCACCGCGTGCAGAAGTACCTCGCCCACGTCGAGATGCTGTTCTCCCCGGAGCTGTTCATCATCGGCGGCGGCGTCAGCCGCAAGGCCCACAAGTTCCTGCCCCACATCCACGGCATCAAGGCGGAGATCGTCCCGGCGCAGCTGCGGAACAACGCGGGGATCGTGGGAGCGGCGATGCGGGCGGCGACTCAGAGCGAACCGGGTTAGAACCGTCGGGTTGGAACCGGGTCAGCGGACGGGGCGGCCGGGTCCGGGGATCCTCCTGCGGCTGTTCATCCGGACCCTGCGGACCAGCACGATCAGTCCCGCGACCAGAGTGCCCCCGTACAGCCACCCCGCCTGCGTGGCGAGCGCGGTGAACAGCCCCATCAGCCGGCTCCCGGTCCCCCCGTCGCCGTCGGCCACCGGCACCAGCCCCACCGCGAAGGCGATCGGCACCACGACAGGCGCGGTCAGCAGATCCCCCCTGCGCATCCACAACGCGGTCAGCGCGCACACCGGCAGGAACAGCACGCCGTACACGATCGGCGACGCCCCGAACAGCGCCGCGTCGAGGCACCCGAGCAGGACCATCACCACACCACAGAACAGCCCGCCGCCCAGCCCCGTGAGCCGGGGGTTCGGCATCCGCCGTACCGCCGGGGGAGCGGTGCGCCGCACCGGTGCCGGACGTCGCTGGGCCATGCCCCGGGCCGCCGCGCCGGACGGCCGGGCGGACCGCACCGCACCACCGCCCGCCCCCCGCCCCGCCTGCGGGGGCAACGGCGGCCTCGGGCTGTCGCTTCGTAGTCCGTGCTGCGCGGGTCGCGTCCTTTGTTGCTCCATTGGACCAACTTAGGTCGGTTTATGTGCCGAATAGGCCGTCTGACACGCCGGGGCCCGATCTTGGCCAGGCGTTCGATACGCCGCCGGGCCGCGACGGGGCACGCCGTAGACTGGTGGATCGGCCCACGCAGCCCAGTCGGCCGGTCCTCGTCCGCCAGTCCTCATCCTCACGTACGGGAAGTCGCAACGTGTCGCTCACGATCGGAATCGTCGGTCTGCCGAATGTCGGCAAGTCGACCCTGTTCAACGCCCTGACCAAGAACGACGTGCTGGCGGCCAACTACCCGTTCGCCACCATCGAGCCCAACGTCGGCGTCGTGGGCGTGCCCGACGCCCGGCTCGCCAAGCTGGCCGAGATCTTCAAGTCGGAGCGGATCCTCCCGGCGACGGTCGACTTCGTCGACATCGCGGGCATCGTGCGCGGCGCCTCCGAGGGCGAGGGCCTGGGCAACAAGTTCCTGGCGAACATCCGCGAGTCCGACGCCATCTGCCAGGTCATCCGAGCCTTCAAGGACGAGAACGTCGTCCACGTCGACGGCAAGGTCTCGCCCAAGGACGACATCGAGACGATCAACACCGAGCTGATCCTGGCGGACCTCCAGACGATCGAGAAGGTCCTGCCGCGCCTCCAGAAGGAGTCGCGGATCAAGAAGGACGTCGCCCCGAAGGTCAAGGCGGTCGAGGAGGCCAAGGAGATCCTGGAGAAGGGCGACACGCTCTTCGGCCACGGCATCGTCCAGGGCAGCGAGCGCGCGGAACTCCTCCACGACCTGCACCTGCTGACGACGAAGCCCTTCCTCTACGTCTTCAACGTCGACGAGGACGAGCTGGTCGACGAGGACTTCAAGAACGAGCAGCGCGCCCTGGTCGCCCCCGCCGAGGCGATCTTCCTCAACGCCAAGCTGGAGTCGGACCTCGCCGAGCTCTCCGACGAGGAGGCCCTCGAACTCCTGGAGTCCGTCGGCCAGCACGAGCCCGGCCTCGCCACCCTCGCCCGCGTCGGCTTCGACACCCTCGGCCTGCAGACGTACCTGACGGCCGGCCCGAAGGAATCCCGCGCCTGGACCATCAAGAAGGGCGCCACCGCCCCCGAGGCCGCCGGTGTCATCCACACCGACTTCCAGAAGGGCTTCATCAAGGCGGAGGTCATCTCCTTCGACGACCTGGTGGCGGCGGGCTCGGTCGCGGAGGCCCGCGCCAAGGGCAAGGCGCGTATGGAGGGCAAGGACTACGTCATGCAGGACGGGGACGTCGTGGAGTTCCGCTTCAACGTCTAGCGGGCGCCTTGGCACCACGTCCCTGATCTGACGAACACGCAGGTCAGGAGGGGCCCGGCTCTTCGAGGTCGGGCCCGCACCACCGGCCGCCCGGGTGGGCACATTGCCAGGACCTGGGCGTTCACCGGATGCGCGCCTGCCACCCCTGGGCGCCGGCCGCCCCCGCCCTGATCCGTGCCCGGCCCTTCCGCGCGTCCCTGCCGACCGGACCGGAGACCGGATCACCTGGCGACGAAGACCACTCGGAACATCTTCGGCCACCATTTGCCGGTGAGCAGGAACTCATCGGTGCCGGGGACGGCGGCGATGCCGTTCAGCACCTCGGCGTGCTGCTGCTCCTTCGAGGTCAACAGCCCTGACGCGTCGATCTGAGCGGTCACCGCGCCGGTGACCGTGTCGACGCGCACGATCCGGTGGGAGGGCCAGACATTGGCGTACACACTGTCGCCCACGCATTCCAGCTCGTTGAGCCGCGGCACCGGACGGCCGTGGAGGGTGACGAGGAGTTCACCGGTCGCGGCCAGCGTCCGCGGGTCCCGGAAGGTCAGCCGGGCGGACCCGTCACTGGTGACCAGTCGCCCGCGCCCCGGCTGGTGGCATACCCCCCAGCCCTCCTGCGCGTAGGGGAGACGACGCAGCTCGGCCAGGGTCCGGGCGTCCCGTTCGATCGCGATGTGGTCCCGCCAGGTCAACTGCCACAGCGTCCGTCCGAGGACGGTGATCCCCTCCCCGAACAGCGGCGCCGGCAGGTCGACGCGGACGGTGGGAGGCCGGCCGGGCGGGCCCAGACGGATCGACGACTCGCCGGCCAGGCCCGTACCTTCGTAGAGCGTTCGCCCGGCCATCTCCAGGCCCTGCGTGTAGGCCTTCGGGTCATGGGGCAGGACGTCGAGGACCCTGACCCCGAGTTGCTCGACCCGCCCTGCGGCAGACCCGGCCGCGGCCCGCGTTCGCACCGGTGAGCGGCCGTCAGCCTCACACGAGGTGAGCACCATCGCGCCCGCCAGGGCCGCGGCCGCGATGGCCGGGAGCGCCAGGAGCGCACGCATCCGCGCGGACCGGGCCATCGGCCCGCAGACGCGAACCGCCGCGCCGGATCCCCGGCGCCCGCGAACGCCGGGCCGACGACGCGACGCCTGCCGGACGCCGACGCCCGGGCCGGCCGTACGGTCCCGGGCGTCCGCGGCGTCCCCCCTTCGCTCAGCGATGCTCTCCGCCCTCCGTGGCGGCCGCCGGGGTGGTGTCCTTCCCCGCCGGCGCGGTCGGCGCGGGGAAGACGCCGATCGTCGCCGTCGGCCTGCCGCGGCGGCGGAGCCGGAGGCGGCTGAGCCGGAGGCGGCTGAGCCGCCAGCCTCGGCGCCCCGAGGTTCTGGGCCGGTACGCGTACCCGTAGCCGTACTGCTCGCCGTCGCGCTTGGCGGGCACCATGTTGAGGACGCTGCCGAGCAACGTCGTGCCGACGTCCTGCAGGGCGCGCACGGCCTCGGTGAGCTGGCCCCGGGTGCTCTTCGCGTACCGGGCCACCAGCAGGTAGCCGTCGACCGCCGAGGCCATCGCCGGTGTGTCCGCCACCGGGAGCACCGGCGCGGTGTCGATCACCACGTGGTCGAACTTGTCGGCGAGCGAGCGCACCACGGTGCGGAACTGCGCCGAGCCCAGCATCTCCGCCGGGTTCGGCGGCAGCACTCCGCTGGCCAGCACCGAGAAGGAGCCGGCCGTCTGCATCACGTCCTCGGCGTTCGCCTGGCCGATCATCACGGTGGTCAGTCCGGCGTCCTGTACCAGGCCGAGCGCACGGGCCACGCAGGGGCGCCGCAGGTCCGCGTCGACCAGGCAGACCGAGGAGCCGAACTCGGCCAGGGCGGACGCCAGGTTGATCGAGATGCTCGTCTTCCCCTCGCCGGGCACCGCGCTGGTGACCGCGATGACCTTGGGCGGAGCGTCGATGTCCACGAACCGGAGGCTGGTGCGCAGCCGTCTGAAGTCCTCCGCCCGCCGACCGAACGCGTCGTCGTCCGTCGCCACCGCGTGCCGGGAGACACGCTGGTCGAGGACGACGCTGCCGAGTACGGCCGGTCCGCCGGCGTCGGCGAGACACCGGGTCAGGTCGTTGCGGCTGCGCACCGAGGTGTCCAGCGACTCCCGCGCGGCCGCCAGGCCGGTACCGAGGGTCAGACCGGCCACGAGCCCGAGCGCGAGGTTGAGCACCGGGTTCGGGGAAGCCGGCGTGTTCGGTCTGTTGGCGGGCTCGGTGAGGCTCAGCCGGACGGGCGAGAGCCGGGCTTCCTCCGGTCGTTCGATCTCGGCGATGACGTCGGCGAAGCGGTGGGCGATCGCGTTGCTGATCCGGGCCGCCCGGGACGGTTGGGTGTCCGTGACGGTGATCTTGAGAAGTACCGTTTCGAGGGGTACCTCCGTGGTGATCTTCCGGGCCAGCTGTGAGGGCGTCATGTCCAGGCGCAGAAGCTCGGCGACCGGCTCGGTCACGTGGGGGCTGGTGACCACTTCCGCGTAGGAGCGGACGCGAGCCTGGGCGAAGCTGTTGCCCTGATTGAGCTTGACCGTGTCGTCCCAGTCCTGAAGAGATACGAAGAGTGTCGAGGTGGCCCGGTACTGCGGTGTGGTGGCGTTGGTGACGAACGCGCCGACCGCTGTTCCCAGCAGGCCCAGCGCCGCGATGAGGCGCCAACGCCTGACCAGGAATCGAAGGTAGTCGGACAAATCCAAGGTATCCATCCCAGGTGCGCGAGTAGGCGGCAATAACGACATTCGTTAACTGAGTGATCATATCCGTGATATCAGGCGAAAACGGGCAGGAGGTGCGGCTTCCGCTGAGTCAGCCGGAGTCGTGTACAGCCATCTGTCCGGTGGTGGCGTGCCGACGGCGATGGAGGGGCGGTGCACACCAGTTGTCCGGAACGACGTCGGTATCCATGCCGTCGGTGCGGGAAATCAGCCGACGCACGGACCGTTCGGGAGCACCGTGGCCCGCAGGGGATGCACCAGCGGCTGACGCAGCACGACGGGAGAACGGTCCCAAGGGCGCTCCAGCAAGTGGAGTACGAGGGTGCGCGTGCCGCGCGCGGGCAGCTCGACATCGAGGGTGAAGACCGGGTGGCCCCGCTCGGCACCGTGGCCGACTTGAGTGGGGCGGCCGTCCAGGGTGGCACGGGACAGGGTGGCCTCCGCACTGGCGTAGTAGGACACCAGCAGGCGGTTGTCACCGGGCCGGGTGTCGTAGGGCGGATCGTCCACCCGCTGGACGACGTACGGCGGGAGCCCCGACACCGGAGCCCGGTTGGTCAGGCGGACGGTCACGGTGACCTCGCGCCGGCCGCCGACGCACCGGCCCGGTGCCCACACGAGTCGGCGGTCGAGGTAGTAGTCGAGCTTCGTACCCGCCGCGTTGTTGACGACCAGTCCGGCCAGCGGACCGGACCCTTCGGGCAGCGCCCCGCCGAACGACCGCGCCAGGAGTTCGCGCTGCTCCGCCGAGTGGGCACTCCACACCTTGATCCGTCCCTCCTCCAGTTGCCGGTGCAGCGCCGAGAAAAGGGGGGCCCGGCGCGCGGGGTCGGTCGAGGCGCCGAGCAGCCGGACGGCCACCGCACGCGCCACGTCGAGGAAGTACGCCTTGCGCCGCTTGAAGTCCGGGTGGAGCGCGTAGCTGGCGCGCTCGCTGAGATCCACGACGTTGTGGGCGGTGACGGCGCTCCCGTCGGGCAGCCGGGCGGGGCCGGAGGCGGCGAGGAGCCCGGAGACCGCGCCGGGGTCCAGGCCGAAGGCACCGTCCACACGCTGGCCGCTGTGCCGCTGCCACGCCGCGGCCCAGATCCGCGCCGCGTAGGGGAAGTGCGGGCTCATGTTGGAGTTCACCCAGGTCCGGGTGGGGGCGCTGGGTCCGTACAGCGCGTCGAACTCCGCTCCCAGGTCGACGTCCGCATGTGCCTCGCTCAGTTCGGTGTCGTTCCCGAAGTACTCGAAGCCCAGTCGGCCCCGGTCCGCCTTGAGCACCGCGAAGGCCCCGGGAAGCCCGCCCGTTCCACGCGCCTCGGCGGTGTTCTCGAACACCGCCAGGTACCGCCGCGGTCCGTCCGCTCCGAGCATCGAGGGCATCAACCGGGCCGCCGCGGCGGCATCGTGGGTGAGAGGGGCGATCCGATCGAGCTGCCGGGCGAGTTCGGTGCGCGCCCGGTCGGTGGCCGGCAGCCAGGTGCCGTGCGGGAGGTCGTCGACATCGGCGCGGACCTGCGATGCGCTGCGCGAGGCCTGTTCGAGACGGGGAGCCACACGGCGCAGCGCGGAGAGGTTCAGGTGTCCGCCGTCGTCCGTGCCGGTGGAATGGAGTTCCGCGACGGTACGCGCCATGGGGGAGAGCACGTCGTGGGTCAGCCGGTCGGAGGCCTCCGCGATACCGCGTACGGTACGGAAGGGGCCGCCGAGAACGGGCAGATGGGCCGCCGGGAACCAGGCGGGGCCGGTGGTGAGCCGATGCGCCCGGGCGGCGTGGCCGGCGGCGCTGCGCACCGCGTCCTGCGCTGTCGCGGCCCGCGTCGTCGGCGGGCCGGCCGCGGTGGTCGGCTCCGCCGCGGGCTGCGCGAGGTGCTGCCGCCGCAGCGTCTCCAGACTCCGCTGGGCGGCCAGCAGTTCATTGCGGGCGAGCACTCCGGTGACCGCGATCCAGGCGGCACCGGCCAGGAGCAGTCCCGCCGCGGCGTACACCGGCATCCTGACGCGGCGGTCGCGCAGCCGGCGGACGATGACGGCGGGCACGACCCGCTCCTTCCACCGGCGCGGAATCCGTCCGGCCCGCTCGGCACTGAGCGGGGGTTCCTGCACACGCGACCCATCCCGGCGAGTCTCGGACATCTGGTGTCACTCCCTGGCTGATCTCGTTCGCTGGGTCCCGTGGCCGTCCCGCAACGCCCTCCGGGGCGCCGGGTGCAAAGGCGAGCCCCTCCGTGCGACGCGCGGGCGCCGGCTCAGTAGGCGCCGTCACCGCGCAGCACGGCGGGAAGGGTCCGCCAGAGGATCGCCAGGTCCAGCCTGATCGACCAGGTGTCGACGTACTCCAGATCCAGGCGCAGGGCGTCCTCCCAGGCGAGGTCGGACCGTCCGCTCACCTGCCACAGTCCGGTGATCCCGGGCCGGACCACCAGGCGGCGGCGGGCCTTCCCGGTGAACACCGAGTCCTCGACCGGGAGCGGACGGGGACCGACCAGGGACATCTGCCCCCGCAGCACATTGACCAGCTGCGGCAGCTCGTCCAGGGAGTAACGGCGCAACCACCGCCCGACCGCGGTCACCCGCGGGTCCTCGCGGATCTTGAAGAGGTGCCCGTCCGCCTCGTTGCGCACCTCCATGGCCGCGCGCATCCGCTCCGAACCGACGTGCATCGTCCGCAACTTGAGGACGTGGAACTCCTTGCCCCGCCAGCCGGTGCGGCGCTGGCGGAACAGCAGCGGGCCCGGAGTGTCGAGCTTCACCGCGACGGCCGCGGCGAGGAGCACGGGCGCCACCAGCAGGAGCAGGACGGCGGCCCCCACACAGTCGATGGACCGCTTGGCCGCCCGGACTCCCCAGTGCGCCCGCTCACACGGAGCCGCCCGGTGATGAGCCGTCTTCGCAGTGGACACCGGCATTCCGCAATCCCTTCGCCTGCTGCGGCAGAACGGGTGAAACGTGCCCTGGCTAGGGGCATTTCGACCCGCACGACGTCTCATTCGGACCATTTCTGACTAATGAATAGAAACACGACATCGTTCCGAGCTTCGGCAATGACACCGAAGCTTGCCCTCGTCCACCAGCCCGGGCGGGGCGGCCGAGAGGACCTGCATGCGTGCAGTAGTGACGGGTGGGGCCGGGTTCATCGGCTCACATCTGTGCGAGCGGCTGCTTCAGGCGGACCACGAAGTGGTCTGCCTGGACAACTTCCTGACTTCCAGCCCCGAGAACATCGAGCACCTCATGGGCGACCGGCACTTCCAGTTCCGCCGCTGGGACATCACCCAGGGCCTGGACGAGCCGGGGCCGGTGGACGCCGTCGTTCACATGGCTTCACCAGCCTCGCCCGCGGACTACCTGAAACTGCCTCTGGAGACACTCCGAGTGGGCTCGGCCGGCACCTGGCACGCCCTGGACCTGGCCGCCGCCAAGGGCGCCCGCTTCCTGCTGACCTCCACCTCCGAGTCGTACGGCGACCCCCTGGTCCATCCTCAGCCGGAGAGCTACTGGGGACATGTGAACCCCGTGGGCCCGCGTTCGGTGTACGACGAGGCGAAGCGCTTCAGTGAGGCACTGACGATGGCGTACCGCAGGAGCCGCGGTGTGGACGCCAAGATCGTGCGCATCTTCAACACCTTCGGGCCGCGGATGCGCCCGGACGACGGACGGGCGATCCCCACCTTCATCCGCCAGGCGCTGCTCGGGGAGCCGATCACGGTCACCGGCGACGGCAGCCAGACCAGGTCCCTGTGCTACGTCGACGATGTGGTCGAAGGCCTGCTGCTCATGCTGGCCAGTGACCACTGCGGACCCGTCAACCTGGGCAATCCCCACGAGGTCTCCATGCTGGAGCTGGCGCAGTGGATCGGCAAGCTCACCCGGTCCCGCTCCGAGATCACGCTCACCCCCCGTCCCCAGGACGACCCCGAGCGACGGCGTCCGGACATCAGCCTGGCCCGCGAGCTGCTGAACTGGGAGCCCACGACTCCCCTGGAGCGCGGCCTGTGCGACACCATCACGGACTTCCGCCGGCGTCTGGCCCTCGGGGAGTTCGCCGGGAACGGCACGCGGCCCGCCGGATCCACGCCGGACTCCGAAGCCGCCCGCTCATGACCGCCCCTCCGAGCAGCCGGACGACATCGGTGACGGCGGCTCCCGTGGTCGAGTGCCTCGGTGTGCCCATCACCGCGCACACCCGCGACAGCGCGGCCCGCCATGTCGTGCACCTGGCCGGCCGGATGCGCGAGGCACGCCATGGGCTCACCGACGGACCCGGCGCCTCCGGCGTCCAGCTCGGCAGTGACGTACACCTGTCCAACGCCTACACGCTCGCCCTGGCCGGCCGGGACCCCGAGCTGCTCGGCATCCTCCGCTCCGCCTCCCTCAACCTCCCCGACGGGCAGCCGGTCGTGTGGGCCAACCGGCTGCTGCACCCGAGCGCCGCCTTGCCGGGCACCCGTGTCTACGGCCCCGACCTCCTCACGGACGTCTTCGCCCTGACTCAGCACACGGACCTGAACCACTACCTTCTCGGCTCCACGCCCCAGGTGCTCGACGCACTGCACCGGGAGCTGCGGCGGCGCTATCCCGGGGCGCGGATCGTCGGCACCTGCTCCCCGCCCTTCAGGCCCCTGACCGTGCACGAACGGCTGCAGCAGGTGGAGGAGATCCGTTCCGCCGCAGCGGACATCGTCTGGGTCGGACTCGGCACGCCCAAGCAGGACCGCTGGGCCGCCGAACTGTGCGACGCACTGCCCGTGGTGGCCGTGGCCGTGGGCGCGGCCTTCGACTTCATCGCCGGCAACAAGCCGCAGGCACCGCACTGGATGCGGCACAACGGGCTGGAATGGCTGTTCCGGCTCGGCTGCGAACCACGCCGCCTGTGGCGCCGGTACCTGTTCGGCAACGCGCGCTTCGTCCACGGGGTGGTGCGCCAGGCGACACGTCCCGTACGAGCGGACGGCGGTGCGGTGCACGTGGCATCCGATCGCCTGAATTCGGGCCGACTCGTCGGCCAGGGCCGGGAAATTCCCGACATCGTTCCTAAGGTGCGGCCATGACGATCACTCCGGCGAGGCCCCCAGAGACCCGGCGGCGCGTCGTCGTGGTTCAGCCCTACGTCCCCGGGTATCGGACGTCGTTCTTCAACCACCTGCAGGACCGGCTCAACTCCGCGGGTGTTGACCTGGAAGTGCTGTACGGGCTCGTACCACCGCAGCAGGCGGCCCGACGCGACGCCGCGCCCTGCGCCTGCGCGGTACAGGTCCCCTCGCGGCGGCTGCCCGCCCCTGGCGGCCGGTCCCTTCTCTGGCGTCAGGTGACGGACCGGGCCGCTTCCGCCGATGCGGTGGTACTGGAGCAGGCACTGCGAAATCTTGAGGCGTATCCGCTGTTGTTGCGTCAGCTGATCCGGCGGACCGGCGGGCGCCCGCCGCGGGTCGCGTTCTGGGGCCACGGCCGCACCTACACCAAGAAGACGAGCCGGCTCCAAGCAGCCGCCAAGGACACCGTCACGCGGCAGGCCGCCTGGTTCTTCGCCTACACCGAGGGGGGAGCCTCATACGTCGCCTCGCGGGGCTTCCCCCGCGACAGGATCACCGTCCTGCGCAACTCCGTGGACACCACGGAGCTGACCGCCGCGCGTGACCGCGCGGACATCCACGGTACGCCCGAACATGCCGCAGCCGCCGAGCTGCGCGAACGCCACCACCTCGTGCCGGGACGAACCGCCCTGTACGTGGGGGGACTTGACGCCCCGAAGCGGATCCCCTTCCTACTCCGATGCGCGCGACGTCTCGCGACCGGCCTGCCGGGCTTCAAGCTGCTGGTGGCCGGAGACGGTGTCGACCGGCCCCTGGTGGAAGCCATGGCCTCCGCCCCGGACAGCCCGGTGGTGGCTCTCGGCCACCGCGCCGGACAGGACGTCGCGGTGCTCGGAGCGGTATCGGACGTCATGCTGATGCCCGGGCGGGTGGGACTGTGCGCGGTGGACTCGTTCGCCCTGCGGACACCCATCGTCACCACCGACTGGCCATGGCACGCACCCGAGTTCGAATACCTGGAGCACGGACGGAACGCAGTGGTCAGCCGAGACGATCCGGAGGCCTACGCGGTGGCGGTGCAACAGGTACTGAACGACCGCTCCCACCTGGAATCCCTGCGCGAAGCGTGCCGCGAGGACGTCGCCGACTATACGGCGGACGGCATGGCAGAGCGTTTCTGCGACGGCTTGCTGCATATGCTCGGAAGAAGTGCGTGAGCCGACCTGAGGAATTCCGCAGACCGGCGAGCCGATTCCATGAAGGGTGTCAGTGAAATGACTGTTCCAAGGCCGGCGGACAGACGGACGAAGCCGCCTGCATACGGCGTCCTGCCCGTTCGGCTCCGGCGCTCGATCACCAAGCCCGTCCGCGTCATGCGGCCATGGCTCTACGGGCCGTGGCCCGCCGCCCTCAACGGGCAGCGATTCCGTCAGAACCTGTTCCGCTCCCTGGTCCGCGAACTCCAGCCCCGGGCGATCTTCGAATCCGGTACCTACTGCGGAGGGTCGACGCAGTTCCTGTGGCATCTGTCCGGCGCTCCCGTGTTCACCGTCGAGAAGAATCGCGGATTCGCCCGCTGCGCCGAGAGGCGTTTCCGTGGAAATCCAGAGGTCCGGGTGCTCAACGAGGATTCCCGGGACGCTCTGCGGACGCTGCGCGACTCCGCCCGGTTTCCCCGGTCGCGGGTCCTGTTCTACCTGGATGCCCACTGGGAAAAGGACCTTCCCCTGCGGGAGGAAGTCGACATCATCACGAAGGCGTGGACGGACTCGGTCATCGTCATCGACGACTTCAAGGTTCCCGACGACGACGGTTACGCATTCGACACCTACGGCGATCTGCAGCTGTCGATGGAGTATCTGGGAAAGACCGTCGCGTCCTACGAGACGTTCTGGCCGAACTGCCCGTCCAGCATGGAGAGCGGGCGCCGCCGCGGTTGCGTGGTGCTGGCCGCCCCGGGCGTCGCACAGCAGGTGTCCGAGCTCCCTGAAGTGCGTCGCGCCGAAGCTCTCGCAGTGCCCAAGCGGTGAGGCGTGAACCCGGAGAGACGGCCCTGGGGTGGTCGACGGCGCCAGTGACGCGGGTGGTCGTGCTGATCGCCTGTCACAACCGTCGCGAGACCACGATCCGGTGCCTGCGGTCGCTGATCGGGCAGGGCGGGCCCGAGGTATCCGTGCGTGTCGTGCTCACGGACGACGGCAGCACCGACGGCACCGCCCACGCTGCCCGCGAGGTATGGCCCGACATCCACGTGCTCCAGGGCAGCGGCAAGCTGTTCTGGGCGAAGGCGATGGCACTCGCGGCGTCGGCCGCGGGCGACTACCACTTCCTCCTCTGGCTCAATGACGACGTGACCTTGGACCCCGGAGCGCTGTCGTGCTTGCTCCGGACCCACGCATCGCTCTCCGGTTCGGACAAGGGCGACCTGATCGTCGTGGGCGGTGTGCGTGATCCGCACACCGGCGCGGTGACGTACTCGGGTGTTCACCGGCGCAGCCGTCTGCGCCCGGTGCACTTCACCATGGTCGCTCCGGCCGACAGACCGGTTCGGGCCGAGACCATGAACGGGAACCTGGTGCTGATTCCCCGTCCTGTGGTCCAACGTGTCGGGCAGATCGACACGGGCTTCAGCCATGGGCTGGCCGACTTCGACTACGGCCTGCGCGCCGGGCGTCTCGGATGTGCCGTCTGGGTCGCCCCCGGAACGCTGGGCACCTGTGCACGCAACCCCACAGCGGGGAACTGGACCGACCCCGCACTGCCCGTCCGGCAGAGGTTGCGTCTGGCGTGCGCCCCCAAGGGCCTTCCACCGGGCAGCTGGTTGCGGTTCACGCGGCGGCACGCCGGTCCCGTGTGGCCGGTGTACTGGCTCTCGCCCTACGCGCGGCTCCTCGCCGGTGCTGCTCTCGTCCGAATGCGCAGTGCAGCGCGGGTCGTTGTCAGATAGTTCCGGAGCAGTCCGGGAATTCCGATCGCCCGACGGCCGGCAATCCCGACTTCATGTCCGCGCGGCGCGTGAGAAGGATTCATTGCATACAGTCGTGACAAACTGATCCGGCGTGGGCGACCACGCGCTGTGGAGGAGGAACCGTGACAAGCGGAATTGATATGCAGCGTGCCGCGACGGCGGAAATCTGCAGCAACCGGGACGACTGGTCCTTTCACGTCACCAGCGATCCGCTGACCCGTTTCCTGCGCGATCGGCGCTTGCGGATCGCTCTGCGCATGCTGCGTGTGCGGGGACTGCTCGATCCAGCAAGACAGAGCGTTCTGGTCGTATGCGGCGGTGTGGGCGGAGAAGGTTTGTTCCTCAGCCGCAGTGGGTTCACCGACGTCACTGTCAGCGATCTGTCCGAAGAGGCACTCGGAGTCTGCCGCAGCCTGGAACCAAAAATTCGGACCATGCCTCT
Organism: Streptomyces deserti; assembly: GCF_054782695.1. NCBI lineage: Bacteria > Bacillati > Actinomycetota > Actinomycetes > Kitasatosporales > Streptomycetaceae > Streptomyces > Streptomyces deserti. The sequence continues at coordinate 28,220 of NZ_BAAGRZ010000010.1, read as the reverse complement.
GAACGCGGAGAACATGGCTGAGATTCCCGACTCCAGTTACGACCTGGTCCTGGTCCAGGATGGTCTGCACCACTTGCCGCGCCCGGTCCTGGGTTTCACGGAGATGCTACGGGTGGCCCGGAAGGCCGTCATCGTGATCGAGCCGCACGACGGTCTGGTGGGCAGGCTCATCGGCACCGAATGGGAGCGGCAAGGAGAATTCGTCAACTATGTCTTCCGGTGGAATCACTCGCTGGTGAACCAGACCACCCGAAGCTATCTCCTGTGCCCGCAGGCCGTGGTGCTGCTCCGCAGGCTGTGGGACCACAACCTCGCCGTCGGCAAGGTGGCGGGCCGCTTCCCGGAGCGTTGGCGCCTGACAGTGGCCAAAGCGATCTATCAAGTGCTGCGCCCGGTGAACCGGCTCGGGAACATGATGGTCGCGGTGGTGGTGAAGCCGGAAGGCGACCCGACGCATCGGAGCGGACGGTGAACCATGACGAGTCACAGCCTCGGCGGGTGACGAAGGAACACCGCGTCGCACTGCAGCATCTGCCCGGTCCGGCTGTCGCTGAAGCCTGGCACCAGCGCCGCCAGGGTCATTCCGTACCGGCGCTGCGCCATTTGTAGCGCGTCTTCCAGGAGCAGACCGCCCTCGTACAGCGGCACACACGAGACTTCCATTTGCAGCCCCGCGCAATGACCGACGTGTTCTGCGGCCCCTTCCAGGACGGCTCCTTCATATCCCTGGACGTCAAGTTTGAGAAACACCCGTTCCTCCGGCCCGGCCACCTGCGGCCAGACTGCGTCGAGGCGATGCTGCTCGGTTTCCTGGACGTCCACGTAGCGGGATTCCGGGCAGGCTTCTGCGTGCCTGGACAGCATGGGCAGTACGGAACTACTGGCACATCCGTTACCGGCAACGTTGATAGTGACGGTGCGATTGCTGTCACCGAGGGCATATGGAAACACCTTCCACAGAGGGTCCGCCGCGGCGCGACAGCGCAGAGTTCGCAAGGGATCGTGGAGCGGCTCGAACGAAGCGATGCTTCCCCGGTACCCGAACCGCCTGAGCATCGTCCCGTACTGACCACGGTTCGCCCCGACATCGATCACCACATCGATGCGGTTGTGCAGAATCAACTGCACGATGCGGTAATCGAGTGAGCACTGCGGAAAGCGGTTCACGTCAAGGCCGATGCGCTGAGCGGCGACACGGGCGCGATGAAAGAGAGTCATTTCCCCATTGTGGGGCCTACTTCCCTTCTTTCATGGCATTTACCGTGTTCCCGATCTGCTCCTCTCCTGTGACATGTCTGCGGGGAGACGAACGACTGTATTCGCACATCGCGGAAGCGGGCTGCCGCGTCTGCAGGCACCTGCCACAGACGCCGCCCGGGGAGGACCTGCGTAAAGACTCCGAGTGGGGGCGGTTTGGGGCAGCAGCGGCCTGGTTGGACAGTCGTGGGCGATTCATCCGGTAATGATGTGGTGCTTGAGCTGAGGAGTCTCACGTGCCACCAGCCCGTCTCGCTGTACTGATGACCAGTCGTAGTCGCTGCAAGGAGACCCTGTCCGCGCTTGCCGGGCCTGCCGGACAGCATGGGCTGCCGGACGCCGTACGGACCGAGGTGGATGTCACCACAGTGGGCACCGACGTCTACACGGTCGGCCCGGGCAAGGTCGTGGTCGACGCCGTACGCGCCTTGGACTGCGGCGGCACCACCACATACTCGGGTCGCGAACTGCCTCCCCGACCACCGTGGGGCTACTGCCTGCGGCACTGTCGGCCGAGGGCCCCGCTGCTGATGTTCTCGCCGTATGTGAAGACTGCGGCGCCGGCCTCAGTCCGTCGCTCCCCCGCGGGGGGATGATCCCTTGCTGCTCGATCTTCCGGCAGTGTTGCTTGGCTGCACCGCGCTCGCCACCTGCGCGGCGCTCACCGCGAGCTTTGTCCGCTGGCCGGTGTGGGGAATCGGCCTGTACACCGCCGTCCAGCTCTGGCAGTCGCAGCAGAGTATGCACCGGCCCCGCAACGCCACAGGCCTGGATCTGTTGCCCGCCGATGTACTGACCGTTTGTCTGCTGGTCGCTGCGCTCGTTGTGCTCGGAAGGGATCGAGGGCGCCGTGCTCCTGCCCCGCTTCTGGCCCTGCTGGTCCTGACTGCCTGCGCGCTGATCCGCGGGGTCCGACTCTTCGGCATCGAGACGGCGGGCAACGAAGCCCGTACCAGTTTCATCCAGCTCTTCTCCGTCGCGTTCTTCGTCGCCGTCCTTTCCACCGGTCGGAACGTGGTCCGTGCGGTCACCCGCATTTGGGTCGCAGCCGCCTGCGCGCTGTCCTGCATGGCCCTGATGTGGTGGCTGAAGTCCGGCATCGGTTCCAACTCAGACACGATCATGGTCGACGGAGTGCTCACCAACGCACGCCCGGTGAGTTCTGCCGAAGCCCTGATCATCAGCCAGGCAGCCGTGGCCCTTCTTTGTGGGCACGGCTTTGCAAGGGCCAGAGTCCTGGCCTGGCCGCTCCTGGTGATCGTCGTCCTGCTCCAGCACCGTACAGTCTGGTTGGCCACGGGCATCATGCTCACGGGTTGGCTACTGTCCCGCCGCCAACAGGCAGGATCCCGTGCCGCGGCACTGACCGTTCTGGGCTCCCTCAGCATGCTCTCCCTGCTGGCCGTTTCCTGGGGAGCTGCCGAACAGGTCACCTCAAGTCTCGCCGCCTCCAGTGAAGATGACAGGACGCTGCTATGGCGCATGGAGGGCTGGCGCGCACTGCTGGGGCAGCTCGACGATGTTCCGGACTGGCTACTGGGCCTGCCCTTCGGCTTCGGGTACGACCGCCTGATCGACGGAAACCTCATCGTCGTGACACCCCACAACTACTACCTTGAGGTTCTCCTGCGCCTTGGCATCTGCGGCGTCGCGGCACTCCTCCTGCTGTACGCCACAGCCTGGCGTGCGGCCGGTGTGGATCGCGATCACGGACTACTGGTCAGGCTGCTCATCTGTGGCCAGTTGGTCTTGGCGATCACCTACGCGCCCTCTCCCGAACAGGCCGTGATCCTCGGCCTGCTGGCGGCCTATGCACGGCCGCGCAGCGTACTCCGTCTCCATACGACCCAGGAACCGCCGTGCCCCACAGAACTGCGCCCACCACCGGCATCACCGGCCAAGACGGCTCGTATCTAGCCGAGCACCTCTTCAAGGGCTATCTGGTGCATGGCTCGACGACCGCCATCTGCGCTCCTCCGAGGTCCCAGCCCTGGCCGGTGACACCTCCAAGGCCGAACAGGAACCGGGCCGGAGGGCAGCCGTCCATCCTCCGGAACCCGCCCGGACCATGGCCGACGCCGAGCTGTCCGCCGTCCCGGCCCCGGTCCACGAACGCTCGCTGATGGGAGCCTGAGTGATGACTGCCCCCCTCGTCCCGCAGCTAAGCTCTGTCAAGCCCTTGCTGCGCGGTACCCGTGACCTGCTGATGCGCTCGCACACGTTTCAGCGGGCGGTACGGGCCGGAACCGTACGCGGTCATGTGCCGATCGCTGTCTGGCAGCATCTGCGCCCTACGGGCGTCTGGCAGCTGCATGCACCCGACGGCAGTACTTTCCGTTACCACTGCGGCCGGGACGATGTACTCGCAGGGCCGGTGGTCTGGACGGATCTGCGGCTGTGGGAGGAGGCCACTCACCCACTTTTCTACCGGCTCGCCCGTGATGCACGTGGATTCCTGGACGCCGGGGCCTACGCCGGCCTGTACACCCTGCTGGCCTGTCAGGCCAATCCGCGGCTGCACGCCGTCGCGGTCGAGCCCAACCCGGTCGCGGCTCGGATGCTGCACCGCAATCTCGACGTCAACGGCTTCGGATCCAGGGTGCACGTCGTCGCCAAGGCACTCTCGGAGGCGCCGGGCCGGGCACGGCTGACCGTGCCCGAGCGCATCACCACGGCCACCCTGCGCAGCGGATCCGACGTCCAGGGGCGCAGCGCTGTCGACGTGGAGGTGACCACGGCGGACCTCGCGGTCGGCGACCGGCCCGTCGACCTGGTGAAGATCGATGTGGAAGGTCTCGAACCGGAAGTGCTGCGCGGCATGTCTGGGATTCTGGCCGCACACCGTCCGACCGTGATCGCCGAGTGCCTCGACCAGCCCGCTCTGGAACGGCTGCGCTCCACGGCCGCCGAGTTCGGCTACCACCACGTCCACCACATCGCTCCACAGGGACCCGTCGCCGTAACGCCCGGCTTCGTCCCTCCCCGACGCCACCAGAACTTCCTGCTGGCGACCGCCCCCTTCACCCACTCATGACCGATGCCTCGAAATCCGTAGGCCGCGTCGTCTCTGTGCTGAGCTGGAGCTACGGCGGCGCCGCCGTATCCGTCGTCCTGCAACTCGGCTACACCGCCTGGAGCGCGCGCGCGGCGCCGCACAGCGCCTTCGGTGCTTATGCGATCGCCCTGACAGTGACCCAGCTGCCCGGGCTCATCGCCACGGCGGGCCTGGCGACATGCATCCTTCGTGCCGAGCAACTGAGCCGCGCCCTCTTCCGCACCGCACTCCGGCTCTCGCTGCTGACAGGCGTGGCCTGCTGGGCGGTCATCGAGGTCGCTGCCCCGTGGTGCGCCCAGCTGTGGGATATTCCCGGACTCACGTATTTTCTACGGCTGTTGGGCTTCCAGTATCTGGTGGCGCCGACAGGTTGCGTATTGCTGTCCGCGCTACGCCGGGTCGGCCTGCCCGGCTATGCAACGGTCGCCGAACTCACTGGGCAGGCGGCCGGCTGCGTCGTCGCAGCCGTCGTGCTCACCCGCACGGGTTCCCCGACCGCCCTCGCCCTGGCCCTTCCGGTCGCAGCGTTCACCACCTTCAGTCTCTCCCTGGTGGGATCGGCGAAGCTAGTTCTGCCGCGCGACTCGGGTACTCCGCCCGATTCCCTGCTGGGACTCTCCGCGTTCCTCACCGGCTTCGCGCTGCTGCGCACCCTCGCGGCAAGCGCCCCACTGTGGATGGCGGGCCGGCTGCTGGGCCCCGGAACGGCCGGACTCTGGTCCCGCGCCCAACTGCTGTCCGACGTACCAGTGAACGTCATGGTCAAGGCTCTCAACCAGGCAGCTGTACCACTGCTCGCCGACCGCCGCGCTCAGGGCCTGCCACTGACACGGCCGGCACAGCACCTGCTGTACGCCGCCTCCGCGAGCTTCGTCGCTTTCGGCGCCCTGGCCGGCGTAGGGCCCGCTGCACTCGCCCTGCTGCTCGGCCCGGGCTGGGAAGGGGCCGTAGCGTTGGTACCCGCCTTTGCCGCAGCTGCCGCGATGCAGGTCGTGTACTCAGCCGGGTGTGCGCTGAACCTGGCCTGCGGGGCCCGACGCGATCTCGTCCAGACCCAGCTGGTTCTGCTCGCGGTCACCGGAGTGGGGCTCGCCGGTGCCGTCGGCCGGCGGGAGCCGTTGCCGCTCATCGCGGCCGGAGCGGCCGGATTGGCTGTTGGCCACGTGGTACAGCTGGTCCGATGGTACCGGACGGACACGCTCGGTGCCGGCGACGTGGTACGCGCCCATCTCACGCACATTGCGGCCGGCGCCTGTGCGGCCGCGGCCGGCCGTTGGGGCGACGCCGCTCTGGGCGGTCTGCCCGGCGCGGTGCTTGCCATGTCTCCGGTGCTGCTGAGCTGTCTGCTGCTGCGCGGTCGACTGCCGGCCTACCGGGCGGCAGCCGATATGGGACTGGTGCGCCGCCCGGGTAGGCGAGCGAAGAAACCCACGACCGTGCCGGTGTCCCGACCATGATGAAGTGGTGGAGACGTTCCATGTACCTCGGCCTCGCAGGCCCGGCAGCTCGCAGTTGCCGGTGGCCTGCTCAGCTGAGTCTGTCGTGGGCCGTTCCTTCGCCGCCATCGTGGGCGCTCCGCCGCCGGGTTCGGCGTCGCGACCGTCTACCGCGGCACCGTGAGGTCATTGAAGTCCTGGCCGCCTTTCCGCTCAGCCTGGTGCTGTGACCGGAAGGTTCACCGGCGTGCGACTTCCGGCACGGCAGCTCGCCGCGTTGTCTCATCATCCGAGTACATCCAGTACACGGGCGATGCTCCGCCTTGCGACGCACCGCACCGGACGCCGCGAGCTTCCCAGCAAACCCTTCCGGCCACGGCACCAGCCGACACAGGGGAGCGAGCCGCTGACGTTCGTGATCCTGCCCGGGACTCTGCTGCCGATTGACCGGATCACCGCCGTCATTCCGACCTATTCCGGCACGCACATGCGCCACGGCACGAACATCGAGGTGCTGATCGAGCTCTTGGGCGGGTGCCGGGGCCTTGCCCGCCCTGCCGGCTCCACCACGACCTTACGGCCTCCTCCGAACCTTGGCCGATCCAGGGTCCGGTGCTTGGCGGACGTCGGCCGTGCCGTTCGCGGCCGACGGCTCAAGCGATGGCAGCGCCGCTACAACTGCCCGCCCGCCAAGATCCGCTCCATTGGCGAACAGGTCATCTGGTCCGCCCTACGACGCGCCACCCTGGCCAACCGTGCTTTCGCCGACCGCGATGATTTGATCAGTGCCGTCCGACGCGGCCTACGCCAGCCCCAGTACTGCCACGGCGTCCTCGACGGCTGCCTCACCGGCACCGGCCTCCGACGCCGGTCAAGGCCGTCCGTCCTTCACTACGCCCCTGCGCGAGGTCGAAAAGGCTCCGTGCCCAGGTCGGGAACGTGGCGGAGACCAGCGGGAGCGGATCCGCAACCGGTCAGCGACAAACCCCGATGACGAACTCGGGACCTTACCCGAATGGTCGAATTTACAAGGGTAGGGCGTGGTACGGCTGAGGAGTTCTGAGCAGTGTCACTAGAATAGTGTGCGAGTCTCTTGCTGATTGGCTCATCTCTCAGTGATGCGACGACGATGAGAGCGGATAACTAGGTGAAAATGGCGAAGTCTGGTCTGAGGCTGGATTCGAGGACAATTTTTCAGCTCAAATACGAAGCCACCCGTGCGTTGACGCGGCTGCGCCCTGGCCCCACACCATCGGCGGAGGTGGCTCACCGCGTGCATCTTGGCTGCGGTACACGGCGTGTGGCAGGGTGGCTCAACTGCGACATCTCCCGCTCGGATTTGAATATCGATCTGCTGGCACGTCGGCTTCCGTTGCCCGATAACTGTGCCGATGTCATCGTCTCGCAACACGTCATCGAACATCTCGAATTGCACGAGCAACTCATCCCGCTTTTCCATGAGATGCGCCGCATCCTAAAGCCCGACGGCAAGGTGTGGCTGTCGTGCCCGGACATGGAAAAGATCTGTGCCGCATATATGCATGACAGGGGGGCTGGACTATGGGAAGATCGCCGCAAGCGTTTTCCCCATTTTACGCTGAATGGGGCGCCTGTTCAGCATCTCGTCAACGACTTCTTTCATCAGAAAGGTCAACATAGGAATCTGTTCGATCTCGAACTCCTGACATGGGCACTCGGCAAGGCCGGGTTCCAGTCCGTGCGCCGAGTCTGCGAGGCTGATTTGCTCGCTGCACATCCCGAGTTCCCCGAGCGCAACGACGATATGCAGTCACTGTATGTGATGGCGGGTTCGGACAGTGGTTCCACATGATCGAAGGGATCGGACTGTTCTTACTCCTGATAGCGCAACGAGACGGGTGGCATTGAATGCTGCAGCCCGCTGCTTGACCCAGCGTCGACTGCTCTTCCCCGCCCTGGTCGGGAAGGTGCGGCCGCGCTGGTGCCTACATTCGCCGCGACCGGTGCACTGCACTTCGGCGGGGCCCGGCGTGCCACTCGATGACACCATCTCCCGGCGCTCGTCGCGGCCGGAGCGGCCGGACCGGCCGTCGGCCATGCGGTACAGCAGGTCCCCTGCATGGGACCGGTGCGACAAGTGCCCGTGCCGTGGTCCACGCCCACACCACGCACTTGGCGGCCGGGACTGTCCCGCTGGGTCCGGCGGCTGACGGTATTTCCCGGGTGGTCCGCCCGGCGCGGTGCTTGCCCTGTCACCGGTGCTGCTGGGCCGTCTGCGGTCGCGAGGCAAGCTGCCGATGTACCGGGCGGGGGCCGAGACCGGACTGCTGGATGCCTCGGCCTGCGAGCGACGTGGCCCACGACGATGCCGGTGTTCCAGCCCTAAAGGAGTCTCAATGCACATCGGCCTCGCAGGCCCAGTAGACCTCAGCCCGCTGCGCTCCGCGCTGGACGGTACGCTCCCAGCCGTCCAGCAGGGTCCCTCCACCGGGTGGCTGGCCCGCACTTGGCTCGACCAGGGCCATCACGTCACCGTCTTCGCGCTGAGCGACAGAGTCACATCCCGCGCGGTGTCCGGCTCAGGGCCGCTGCGGCTCGTCGTCACGCCGATGCGCCCGTCCGGCCGGGCACGCGATCTCTTCCGGTACGAGCGGCGGCAACTGGCGAACGCGATTCGCGAGAACCCCACCGATGTGGTCAGCGCCCACTGGACGTACGAATATGCGCTCGCCGCCATCGCCAGCGGCCGACCCGCCTTCGTAACCGCCAGGGACACCCCGCTGCGCTATGCCTGGGAGATGCGCAGTGCCTATCGTTGGGTGCGACATACCCAAGCACTGCCCGCCGTTCACCGTGCCACCGCTCTCAGTGCCAACAGTCCGTACACAGCACAGCACTTGAGGCGCTGCCTGGGGGTGCGCCGACCGGTCGAGGTGATTCCCAACGGAGTACGGATCGAGGCCCTGCCCACCTCGTCGCCGCCGTTGCCCGGTGACGCGCCCGTGTTCGCCGCAGCTATCCAGGGCTGGACGCCGATGAAGAACACCAAGGCGCTGCTCCGGGCCTTCGCCCTTGTACGAAGCCGGATCCGGTGCGCCCGGCTGCTGCTCCTGGGTGCCGGCCACGGTCCCGGCGGCCCCGCGCAGGTATGGGCGACGGCCCGAAGACTCACCGCCGGGGTCGAGTTTGCCGGACAACTGCCGCACGCCGCTATGCTGGACCGTCTCGCGACCGAAGCACACGTGCTCGTTCACCCGTCTCGCCTCGAGTCATTCTCCATGATCTGCGCCGAGGCCATGGGTATGGGGCTACCGGTCGTTGCCGGTCGGCGCAGCGGCGCCGTGCCCTGGGTCGTCGCCGACGCGGGCCTGCTCGTCGACATCGACCGACCCGACCGGATCGCGGAGGCCATGACCATGCTGGCCAGAGACGGCGAGCGACGGATGGCCCTCGGAGCAGCCGGGAGAGCCCGGGTCCGTACGCACTTCTCCCTCGACGACACCGCGCGCGCCTATACCGACTGGTTCAGGGCGGCCGATCAACCTGCGTCGTGACGTGCCGTACGCCATCCCGCTGCCCAGGGCCGGCCGAATCGACGACGGTGTGGGAAAGCAGTGTCCAGGTTGTCAAGTGCCCGTCGAGCCGCAGGTGTGACCAGAGCCCGGCTGCCGTTGCAGGAGTCGCAGGAAGCAGGGGCCGGTGGGGATCCGGTTCGACCCGCTCAGACGCGGTGGGCGCCAGGGGGCGCGACGGAGCCGGTGGCCGCCGTGAGTGGTGCGGCTTCCGTCGGCGGAGAGCATGGCGCCGACGACCACGGCCGCCGGTTGGAGCGGGGCGGCGGTGCGCAGCAGCAAGGCGAGTGCGTTCGGAGCGAGGACACGTCGTCGTTGGGACACAGCACGTGGGCGCCGGGGTCCGCTCGTGCCGCCGCGGCCGTGCCCGTACCCCAGTACACATCAGGGTCCGCCCTGACCACATCGGTGCCCGGAAGGGCGCGCGCACGGCGGCGCCGGTTCCGTCGGCGCTTCCGGCGTTGACGAGGTGCACGGTCAGGGCTGTCCTGGCCGGGCAGCCCGAGCTGCCCGTCCAATGACGCCAGGGCTGCACAGTGCGCTCCAAGCGGTGTTTTGCAGGCCATCAGGACGGCCACCTTCCGTGGGGCCGGGCTCCCGCGCGTGTCACTGCCCGACCAACTCCGGCGCCGTCGCAGCGGCGGGTGCACCGACGGGAGCGGCAGGCGCCGGGGACAGGGCCGCGATCTCGGCGTCGACCATGAGGCGGGCCAGTTCCGGGGCTCGCACCTTCGGCTGCCATCCCAGGACCCGCTCGGCCTTGGAGGCGTCTCCGACGAGGTCGTCCACCTCGGTCGGCCTCAGGTATCGCTCGTCGAACCGCACATGGTCGCGCCAGTCGAGGCCGACATGGGCGAAGCACTGCTCGACGAAGTCGCGCACGCTGTAGCTGACGCCTGTGGCGACCACATAGTCGTCCGGTTCGTCCTGTTGCAGCATCCGCCACATCGCCTCGACGTATTCCGCCGCGTATCCCCAGTCCCGTCGGGCGTCGAGATTGCCCAGGTAGACGACGTCCTCCAGGCCGGCCTTGATGCGTGCGGCAGCCGTGGCCACCTTGCGGGTGACGAAGGTCGGGCCACGGCGAGGAGACTCGTGGTTGAACAGAATGCCGTTGACCGCGTACATCCCGTACGCCTCCCGGTAGTTGCGCGTCGCCCAGTACGCGTACACCTTGGCGACCCCGTACGGGGAGCGCGGGTGGAACGGGGTGCCCTCGTGCTGAGGCGGCGGGGAGGCGCCGAACATCTCCGAGCTGGACGCCTGGTAGAACCGGCAGGGCAGGCCCGTCGTCCTGATGGCCTCGAGCAACCGCGTGGTGCCCAGCCCGGTGGAGTCCCCGGTGAACTCCGGCTCGTCGAACGACACCCGTACATGGGACTGGGCGGCCAGGTGGTAGACCTCGTCGGGCCGCAGCCGCTCGAGCAGCCCCGCGATCCGGGTTCCGTCGGTCAGGTCGCCGTAGTGCAGGAAGAGACGCGCCTCGGGGTCGTGCGGATCCCGGTAAAGATGGTCGATGCGTTGCGTGTTGAAGGTCGAGGCGCGGCGGACGATTCCGTGCACCAGGTACCCCTTCTGCAGCAGCAATTCTGCGAGGTAGGAGCCGTCCTGGCCGGTGATGCCGGTGATGAGCGCGGTCTTGTCCGTCATGCGGACTCCTTCTGCTGGGCTGTGGGGGCTGGAAAGCGCACCTGAGCGGGGAAGGACGGGGGGCACGGCTCACTTCCTCGCGACCAGTGATTTGGGAAGTCCGGCGAAGCGTTCGAACCAGATGGTGGAAGCAGGGAAGTAGGACCGCATCTCGGCCGCGGACAGGAGCTCGACCTCCTGGACGTCGCGGGTGGCCTGCGCATGCCCCGCGCGTGGGACGTGTCCGTGCGGCCAGTGCCGGGAGACGGCCACGCGAGCCCGGAACGGGAGCCATTGCAGCCCTGGGAACAGCCAGTGGGGTTCGACGGGGAAGTAGCGGTAGGGGGTCTGTACCCAGTGGTGGTCCGCGTGGCTGTGCACCGTGTCGGCGAACTGCTGCCGCCGGTAGTGCCCTCCCACGTGCTCCAGCACGGAGTTCGAGTACACGAGGTCGAATCGCCGGGGGACCAGGTGCGTCGGCAGCGAGAGGCTGCACGCGTCCGCGACGACCGGCGTGATCCCGGACTCGGCATGCCGGGCGGTGCGCGGGTCGAGATTGACGGTCACCACGTGCGCCGGCCGGACAGGTGCGCCACGCCAGGCGGTCGGGGTGCCGCCGAGGTCGAGAACGTGCATCTCGGCCAGATCGGGAAAGCATCGCAGCAGTTCGTCCCAGCGCTTGGCGCGAGCCGAGTGGGCAAGGGATCCGGGCATCGTGGGATCGGCGATCTTCGTCTTCAACATGCTGCTGCTTCCTCTTGGCCACGTGACGTGCGGCGCTGCCCGTCTCGACGGCCACGGGCCTTCTCTTTCGGCAGAGCCGTCAGGACGGACCGGATGCGACCCCGAACTCCAGCACCTCCGGCATCTCCGGAACCTGGGCACCCGTCAAGAATACGGATATCGGCGCTATCGTCCGTATCATGACGTTGTGTCGCTTTTTGGGGATTGCATGTCGGTGAAGGAGGACGTCGAGGTCCATGGCCGCCTGTACTGATGCCGGTGCCACAGTCCCGGTCGCCTCGGTGGTGAACACCCCTGCCGCGGTGCGCGACGACAGGGTGCACCGCCCCCTCGACCGCTCGGCGCGCGTGTTCGTGGCCGGGGGGTCGGGGCTGGTCGGTTCGGCGGTGCGCAGGGAACTTCGCCGTGAAGGGTTCACCGATGTGGTCGCGCCCGGCTCGGCGGAGCTGGACCTGACGCAGCGCCAGGCGGTGTTCGACTGGTTCGCGGCCATGCATCCGGACGTGGTGGTACTGGCCGCGGCGCGAGTGGGCGGGATCAAGGCGAATGCCACCCGGCCCGCCGAGTTCCTCTCCGACAACCTGCGCATCCAGGTGAACGTGCTGGACGCGGCCCTGGAACAGGGGGTGGAACGGCTGCTGTTCCTGGGTTCCAGCTGCATCTACCCGAAGTTCGCCGAGCAGCCCATCCGTGAGGAGGCGCTGCTGACGGGTCCTTTGGAGCCGACCAACGACGCCTACGCCATCGCCAAGATCGCCGGCGTTCTGCAGGTGCAGGCGGTACGACGCCAGTACGGTCTGCCCTGGATCTCCGCCATGCCGACCAATCTGTACGGGCCGGGCGACAACTTCCACCCCGAGCACGCTCACGTGCTGCCGTCCCTGATGCGGCGCTTCCACGAGGCGAAGGAGTCGGGTGCGCGGCGGGTGGTGAACTGGGGCAGTGGCACGCCTCGTCGGGAGTTCCTCCATGTGGACGATCTGGCACGGGCGTGCCTGCACCTGATCGAGCACTACGACGCGGACAGTCCGGTCAACGTCGGCACCGGCACGGACCTGACCATCCGGGAACTGGCGGAGCTCGTCGCGGACGCCGTCGGGTACCGGGGGAGCGTCGAATGGGACACGAAGCAGCCGGACGGTACCCCGCGCAAGCTCCTTGACGTGTCTCGGCTCACCGCGCTCGGCTGGGCTCCTGGTATCGGCCTGCGGGAAGGAATCGCCCGGACCTACGCCTGGTACGTGGACAATCTCGAGTCCGGCACGCTGCGGCACTGACAGACTCCACGGCGGCCGGGGTGGGGGACGAGATCCCAGGTCACGACGGTGGGCTGCGTGCTGTGCCGCACCGGGCTCCGGTCGCCCGGGCTTCGACGCCTTCTCGGAGGAGCTTGCTTCGGGCGGTCAAAGCGGCGGCGGCCGATGGCGGTACCCCGACGACGACGTGAGGTCATGCGCCGGAAGGTCCGCTGCCGGCCGCCGGTAGTGCTGTGGGCTTCGCAGCCGCCCGATGGAGCGGGGTGGTCAGTTCTGCTTCCGTCGCCGGACGGCCATCATCGTGCCGGCTCCGAGCGCCAGCATCCCTGCGGCTCCGCCCAACAGAACGGACGAGTGGTCCTCACCGGTGTCGGCGAGGTGAGGCTTGTTCGGGCGTACGGTGATCTCGGCGGAGAGGGTCAGTTTCGATTCCTCTCCCTTGAGACGGAAGATGTGTTCGCCCGGATCGGTCCACCTGGGGATGGTGACGGTACCCTCCACCGTCCCGTTCGCGTCGGCGGTGAAGTGGCCCAGCTTGATCGGCTTGGAGAGGAGGAATGCGTCCACCCCCTCGAACGGGATGAACCCGGTCGCTGTGAAGTCGAGGGTGTCTCCTGCGTCGACCGTGGTGGCGCTGAGGGTCAGGCTCGGGGCATCGGGTGGATACGGCTGGGAGTGGGCAGGTTGGGCCCCTACGACTGGGACTGCGGCCAGGACAGCAGAGGCTGCCGTGGCCGCGAAGGCGGCACGACACTTCGATGAGGCCGTCATCGCATTCACGCTCCTCAAATGGAATCGGGCGACGGCATGGTCCGGCCCGCGAGTACGGTATGTGTATAGATAGCGACACATGGCGCGTATTAAGCGGTTTCGGGCGATAAGGTGCCGTATGGCGTATGCAGATCACCGGACCGGCCGCCAGATCCCCGGATGCGAGGAGCGAAGCTGCCCGATATGTGCCATTCGGTTGGTCGTCCTGTGGTGACCGCCCTGACCGGCGAGGCCCTGGTCGGCTCACTCCGCTCAAGGTGATGCGACTCCTCTTCTTCCTCTCCTGGAGGGTGTGTGCCCCCGTTCCGCGTACTTGTGGTGTGCACCGGCAACGTCTATCGCTCTCCGCTTGCCGAGTGCCTGCTCAGGCACCGGCTGCTCGAGCATCGGCAGGTGATCCATGTGAGCAGTGCCGGCACCCGGGCCGTCGCGGGTATGCCCATGGCGGCTGCTGTTGCCTCCTTCCTCCTCGGGCGTGGCGTGCAGCCCTGTGGGATGGGCTCCCGCCGACTGACCCAGGAGATGGTCGAAAACGCGGACCTGGTGCTGGGCGCTGCGACGGAGCATCGTGAGGCCGCTGTGCGGCTGTCCCCTGTGCGGGCGTTGTCCCGTGCGTTCACCTTCCGTGAGTTCGCCCGGCTGGTGCGTTCAGAGGACGCCGCGGGTGTGGCGGATCCGGCCGCACGGTTTGTGACCCTCGTCCGGGGCGCGGCCGCTCGCCGTGGCGCCGTGTCGACAGGCACGGGTGACGTAGACGTAGAGGACCCTCTTGGCGCACCTCCACCGCAAGTGCACGAGTGCCTGGTCCAGATCGAGGAGATCGTCGAGCGGATCGCCGCACCCATGCGGTCCGGATAGCATCCGCCCTCGTCAACTGCGAGCTCGCTCAAGCGCCGGTGGTGATCCTGCCTCGGCCTCCGCCCCCGCCGTCCGCCGCGCAATGGCACCATGCCCTGAGCACGGTGAGGAAGGCGGGGCGGGATGGGGCGTGCGGAGCGCGACGTGGTCCGGCGGGGTGAGCGGCTGGCGGAGGCCGCCGTGCGGGTCGCCGGGGACTACGAACGAGCCGTCGGGGGTGTGCGGGAGGCGCTGCGGCCCCTGCACGACGGGCTGGCCGAGCAGGAGCTGAAGAGCATTCCCGTCGCGCGGCTGCGGGACGTCACCGAGGGGCGGCTGAGGTTCGGGGAGCTGGAGAAGGGCGGCTTCCGGACCGTCCAGGACGTGCTGGACGCGGGAACGTACCGGCTGCGGCAGACACCCGGGGTCGGGCAGCGCACCGCGGACCAGGCGGTCGCGGCGGCCCGGCAGATCGCCGACGCCGTCCGGGAGTCCGTCGCCGTACGGATCGACGTGGACCGCCCCGAGCCCCGGACCACCGCGCTGGTCGTCGCCCTGCACGTGCTGGTGGAGGCCGGGCCGTCGGCGCGGCGTGCGGCCGAGGCCGGTTCGGCGCTGGCGGCGCGGCTCGGGCCGCTGCTGGCGGACGCCCGGCCCGCCGCCGGGCGCTGGCGGATGCTGGTGGCGGGCCGCGAGGGGCGGGAGCGTGCGCTGGCGGCCGTCGCCGAGCTGCGGGCGGTCACCGAGGAGGCCGAGCGGGACGACGTACCGGAGCGGTTCGCCCAGGCCTCGGTGGACCTGCTGCGCCGCCCCGACGGCGAACTCGCCGCATGGGTCGACTTCGAGCTGCGCTCGGCCGAGTACTACGGCCTGCTCGCGGAGATCTCCGGCCGCGGCCCCGACAGCGCGGCAGCTGAGGGTTTCCTGCCCGACGAGGTGGCCGACCGGGTCCGGGAGCAGCGGCTGGACGACGCGCACTGCCGGGTCTCGCTGCGCGGCTACCAGGCGTTCGGCGCCCGTTTCGCGCTCGCCCAGCGCCGGGTCCTGCTCGGCGACGAGATGGGACTCGGCAAGACCGTGCAGGCCATCGCCGCCCTCGCGCACCTCGCGGCCGAGGGGCAGAGCCACTTCATGGTCGTGTGCCCGGCGAGCGTGCTGATCAACTGGACCCGGGAGATCGAGACCCGCAGCACCCTGCGGGCCCTGCCGCTGCACGGACCCGACCGGCAGGAGGCGTTCGCCGACTGGAAGGGGCGCGGCGGCGTCGCCATCACCACCTTCGACGCGCTGCGCGGATTCCCCACCCCGGGCGGCGGCGAGATCGGCCTGCTCGTCGTCGACGAGGCGCACTACGTGAAGAACCCGGCCACCCGGCGGGCCGAGGCCGTGACCGCGTGGGCCGAACGCTGCGAGCGGGTCCTCTTCCTGACCGGCACCCCCATGGAGAACCGGGTCGCGGAGTTCCGCAACCTGGTGCGGATCCTCAGGCCCGACTTCGCCGACTCGGTCGACGACCAGGACTCGGTGGCCGGCTCCAAGGCGTTCCGCAAGGCGGTCGCGCCCGTCTACCTGCGCCGCAACCAGCAGGACGTGCTCGCCGAGCTCCCCGCGCTGCAGCACACCGACGAGTGGGAGGAGCTGAGCGCCGCGGACGAGGAGGCGTACCGGGAGGCCGTAGCCGCCGGAAACTTCATGGCGATGCGCCGCGCTGCGTACGCGCGGCCCGAGCGGTCGGCGAAGCTCGGGCGGCTGCGCGAACTGGTCGGGGAGGCCGCTGAGAGCGGGCTGAAGGTCGTGGTCTTCTCCGCCTTCCGCGATGTCCTCGACGTCGTGCTGGACGCGCTCAGTGCCGTGTCCGGGCCGACGGCCGGACGGGTCTTCGGGCCGATCACCGGCAGCGTCCCGCCCGGGCGCCGACAGCAACTCGTGGACGAGTTCTCCGCCGCGCCCGGTCACGCGGTGCTGCTCGCCCAGATCGAGGCGGGCGGGGTCGGGCTCAACATGCAGGCCGCGTCCGTCGTGATCCTGTGCGAACCGCAGATCAAGCCGACCATCGAGCACCAGGCCGTGGCCCGCGCCCACCGCATGGGGCAGGTCCGCCCGGTCCAGGTGCACCGGCTGCTCGCCACCGGGGGTGTGGACGAGCGCATGGTGCGGATGCTGGAGAACAAGACGCGCCTGTTCGACGCGTACGCGCGGCGCAGCGCGGTCGCCGAGTCGACACCGGACGCCGTCGACGTCTCCGACGTCTCGCTGGCCCGCCGCATCGTGGAGGAGGAGCAGGCCCGGCTGGGGGTGACGGACGCGGGGCTTTCCGAAGCGAGGGTGGTGGACGCGGAGGCTGTGGGGGATTCCTGAGGCGTGTCGGGCCCGAGGGCTGTGGGGGAGTCCTGGCCGGTGACGGATGTGGGGGCTGTGGGGGAGTCCTGACGTCGGCGGGCGCGAGGGCTGTTGGGGGATCCTGACGTCGGCGGGCGCGAGGGTTGTTGGGGGATCCTGACGTCGGCGGCCCCCAGGGCTGCGGGGGACACCTGAGGCGCCGTGTTCCTCACCCCGACACGTCACCCCGCCCTCGCCACCTCCCGGCACGCCTCCGCATAGCCCCGCACCAGCGGCCGGCGTCCCTCCTCCTCGCGCCACGCCAGCGCGTACCGGCTGGGGGAGAGGCCGCGGACCGGGCGGGTCACCACACCCCCCAGTGTGATCAGCGGCGCGTTCCCCTCCGCCACCAGGCACACGCCCAGCCCCGCGACCAGCGCCTCGTACGTCTCCTCCGTGCCGGCGATCTCCGCGCCGATGCGCGGCGGGTGGCCGGCGCGTTCGTCGAGGGCCAGCCAGAAGTCGCGCAGGACGCCCGCGCCGGGCGGCAGGGCGAGGAACGGTTCGTCGGCCAGGTCGGCGAAGTCGAGCTCCGGGCGGGCCGCCAGGGGATGCGTGTCCGGGAGGGCGGCCAGGCGGGGTTCCTCCGCGACCACCGTCCAGGCGTAGCGGCCGGCGTCCGGCAG
Organism: Streptomyces deserti; assembly: GCF_054782695.1. Taxonomy (NCBI): domain Bacteria; kingdom Bacillati; phylum Actinomycetota; class Actinomycetes; order Kitasatosporales; family Streptomycetaceae; genus Streptomyces; species Streptomyces deserti. The sequence continues at coordinate 10,679 of NZ_BAAGRZ010000010.1, read as the reverse complement.
GGGCAGCCAGACGAAGGCGACGTCCACCTCGCCGTCGGCGAGGCCCGCCGTCGGGTCCTCCCAGCCGACCTGCCGCAGCCGGACGACCGCCTCCGGGTGGGCGGCCGTGAAGCGGGAGCGGATCGCGGGCAGCAGACCGCCGCGGCCCGGGCTGGTGCTCATGCCCACCACCAGCGTGCTGCGCTGAGCCGCCCGCGTCGACTCCACCACGCCCGCGCCCTCCGCCCAGGCGTCCAGGACCCGCCGGGCGTGCGGCAGCAGGGCCGTGCCGGCCTCGGTGAGCGCCACGCCCTGCCGGTCGCGCCGGAACAGCTCGACGCCCAACTGCCGCTCCAGCGCCCGCACTTGTTTGCTCAGCGCGGGCTGGGAGACGTACAGGCGCTCGGCGGCGCGCGTGAAGTGCAGTTCCTCGGCCACCGTCACGAAGTAGCGCAAGTCCCGCACGTGGACGTCCCTCGTCATAACCATCGGTTATCAGCATAAGTCTTGGACGGGCAACGGGCCTTGCTCGCAGGCTTGTTCACGCGGCTGGTCGGCGTCCGGGTTCCCGGTGAGCACCCCGTGCGCCTCGGCCGGCAGTCCGGTCTCCCAGGCCTCCTTCAGTTCCAGGGTGCGTTCGGTCCACAGCCCCAGGGCGGAGTCGAGGCTGCGCATCGCGTCCAGTGCGGCGAGCAACTCCCGTCCGGCGGCGGCCGATCGCCCCGCGGGCATCCCCACCGCCTCGGCCAGCTCCGCCCGCGCCCGGCCCCCGCCCCGTCCGCCAGGAAGGCCAGCAGCGGCCACACTCCCGCCGCCGAGAAGACCGTGCCACCGGACAGCCCGGACAGCCCGGGCAGCCCAGACGGACCGGACAGTTTCGACGCCCAACGCGCCGTCAGATCGTTCACTGCCCGGATCGTCGCATTCGTGACCGGCATTCCACCCCCGCTCGCCCCGCGCTTACGATGCGCCCAGCCGTACGTCAGTTCAGCACCTACGTCCGCCTCAGGAGCACGGTACCCGTGTCGATACCCCCGGCCCCCGGGCCCCACCAGCCGCAAGATCGGCCTCCCCACCCCTGGGGCCAGGGCCACGGCCAGGCCGGCCCCTACGGACCGTACGGACCGTACGCGCCGTACGGCGCCCGGCCCGCCCTCAACGCCGTCGCCGTCGCCGCACTCGTGCTCGGCATCCTCTGCTTCCTGCCCGCCGTGGGGCTGGTGCTGGGGCTCGTCGCGCTGCGGCAGATCAGGCGCAGGGGCGAGCGCGGCAAGGGCATGGCGGTCGCCGGGACCGTGCTGTCCTGCGTGGGGCTCGCCCTGTGGGCGGTGTCGCTGTCCACCGGTGTCGTGAGCGACGCGTGGCAGGGCATCAAGGACGGCGTGACCGGCGAGGGCACCGCCTACGCACTCGCCAAGGGCGACTGCTTCGACTCCCCGACCGGCTCCCTGAAGGGCGACGCCTACGACGTCGAGGAGGTGCCGTGCGGCGGTGAGCACGACGGCGAGGTCTTCGCCGTCGTGGAACTGCCGGGCGGCTCCTTCCCCGGGGACGACAAGGTGACGGAGCTGGCCGACGACAAGTGCTACACGCTCCAGGACCGCTACGCCATGGACACCTGGGCCCTGCCCGAGAACGTGGACGTCTACTACCTCGTGCCGTCCCGGCAGAGCTGGCGCATCGGAGACCGTGAGATCACCTGCCTGTTCGGCAGCACGGACGAGAAGGGCAGCCTGACCGGCTCGCTGCGCACCGACGAGACCACCCTCGACGCCGACCAGCTCGCCTTCCTGAAGGCGACCGGGGCCGTCGACGCGGTGCTGTACGAGGAGCCGGAGGACCATCCCGACAACGACCTGGCGGGCAGCCGCGCCTGGGCGAAGCAGGTCCACGGCGTGCTCGGCGACCAGATCGAGGCACTGCGCGCGCACACCTGGCCGGCCGACGCCGAGCGGCCCGTCGCCGACCTCGTCACGGACATGGAGGACGCCCGCGAGGAGTGGGCGAAGGCGGCCACGGCCGGTGACGTCGACACCTACTTCGAGCACTACGAGCAGGGCTACGCGTACGTCGACGGCCCCACGACCGTCACCGCGCGCAAGGCCCTGGGACTGGCCACGACCCCGCCGTCGTACGAGGACGACAGCAGCGGCGGGGGCGGGGAGTCCGGCACGGAGGTGTGACGGCGGCCATAGCGGGGAGAAAGTGCTGCGTAAAGCCTCCTGAGGGCGCATGTCATCACATCGAGTGATTCTCTGGCCTTTGCTTGCCCGGCACAACCTTCGGTTGCCACGCTGTTGCTGTCTGTACAACCTGATGGGAGCGGCCAGTGACATTCGGTGAGCAGCCGGCGTACCTGCGCGTCGCGGGTGATCTCCGCAAGAAGATCGTCGACGGCTTGCTGCCACCGCACACCCGCCTCCCCTCCCAGGCCAGGATCCGCGAGGAGTACGGCGTCTCGGACACCGTCGCCCTCGAGGCGCGCAAGGTGCTCATGGCGGAGGGGCTGGTCGAGGGCCGCTCCGGCTCGGGGACGTACGTACGGGAGCGTCCCGTCCCCCGGCGCATCGCCCGCTCCGGCTACCGCCCGTCCGGCGGGGCCACGCCGTTCCGCCAGGAGCAGGCCGATGCCGAGGTGCGCGGCACCTGGGAGTCCAGCAGCGAGCAGGCCGAGGCGAGCGTCGCCGTCGCCGAGCGACTGGGCATCGAGCCCGGCGACCGCGTGATGTGCACGAAGTACCTCTTCCGGGAGGGCGGCGAGGCGATGATGCTCTCCACCTCCTGGGAGCCGCTCGCCGTGACCGGCCGTACGCCGGTGATGCTGCCGGAGGAGGGCCCACTCGGCGGCATGGGCGTGGTGGAACGGATGCGTGCCATCGACGTGATCGTCGACAACGTCACCGAGGAGGTCGGCGCCCGCCCCGGCCTCGCCGAGGAACTCTGCGTCCTGGGCGGCGTCCCCGGGCACGTCGTCCTCGTCATCTCCCGCACGTTCTACGCCTCCGGCCGCCCGGTGGAGACGGCCGACGTGGTGATCCCGGCCGACCGGTACCGGGTCGCCTACCACCTCCCTGTCAAGTAACGAACACTTCTTCGCACACCTCCCGCACGCCCCTTGTGCGCCGCCACTCCCAGGCGTACGGCGCGCCGGGCCCCGTGCCCCCGCCGTAGCAATCTGGCCGTTCTCGCAGGTCGCCCCAGAGGTGCGCCCGGGCGCGGGCCACGCCCCTGACCGGACGCGTCGGCGTACCCGGACGGCGCGTTCGTCGTCGTGCGCCCCCTGTGTACTGGCCGGTTGCGTACCTCTTTGTAAAAAGCCGTATTCGCTGCGTGAAGGTTAGGCGTAGGCTCGGGCATATGCGGATTGCGGTTTCCTTACTGGGTGGGGCGCGGTGCAGGCCGCGGGCGGGAAGCGGAGGGGCGCGATGAACGACGGCACGGTCACTCTTCCCTGGCTCGTGATCCGGCAGGACGACAACGGCAATCGCTACCGCGTCGGCAGGTACGCGACCCGCGCCGAGGCCCAGAAGATCGCGGACAGCCTCGACAGCCGCGGCCCCAAGCGGCTGTACTGGGTCGAGAAGATCGGCACGAACGGAACGGCCGCGGCTGAGAACTGAGCGGGCACGATTCCTGATTCCGGCTTGGGCAGAAGGCACCCTGCCGACCTCCCGTACGCTCGCGCGTATGACGGAACGGATCGTGGTCGTGGGCGCCGCTCTGGTCGACGGTGGGCGGCTGCTCGCCGCGCGGCGCAGTGCGCCTGCCGAGCTCGCCGGCCGGTGGGAGCTGCCCGGCGGCAAGGTCGAAGCAGGGGAATCGACGGATGTGGCCCTCGTGCGCGAACTGCGCGAGGAGCTCGGCGTCGAGGCCGAGCCCGGTGAGCGCGTCCCGGGGGAGTGGCCCCTGAAGGCGCCGTACGTCCTGCACGTGTGGACCGCGCGGCTGCGCCCCGGTTCCGCCGCCCCCAAGCCCCTCCAGGACAACGACGACCTGCGCTGGCTCACCCCCGCCGAGATCTGGGACGTGGACTGGCTCGACCAGGACGTACCGGCCGTCCGCGCGACCCTCACCCACCTCGGCCGCACGGCGCACAACGCCTGGGGTGGGTGACGGCAGCCCGCCACCCGAGCGCGCCGCGGCGCGCGCGAGGCTTCAGGAAGGCGTGCGGTGTACGGGGGACGGTTGCGTGGGCGCGGCCTACGCCGTTGGTGCCACCGTGCGCCCTTCCGCGCGGTACTCGGCCCTGGATATCGGGTATGTGCCCATTAACCCCATGAAACCGGACATGGGTGGGCTCGCTGGCCTGGGAAGTGATCGGCGTGATCGACACCGAAGGTGACTGCGCCGAGTGGACCTTTCCCGCGGACCCGGGCGCCGTGCGCACCGCCCGCACCGCCGTCCGCGGCCAACTGCGCAGATGGAACCTCGACAGCATCGGCGACATCACCGCCCTGCTGGTCAGCGAGCTGGTCACCAACGCCCTGCGGCACGCCACCGGCCCCATCGGCGTCCGCCTGGTACGCCCGTCCGCGCTGGACGGCATCCTGCTGGTGGAGGTCTCCGACCCGCTCCCGGACCCGCCCCGCGAGCGCGTCGCCCGGCCCGAGGACGAGAGCGGCCGCGGCCTGCAACTGGTGGCCTCCTCCTCGCGCCGTTGGGGCACCCGGCCCGGAGGCGTGGGGAAGACGGTGTGGTTCGAGCTCGCGGTTCCCTGACGAACCGGCCTCGCGGGCCCGCCATCACCGCCCGCCGCACGACCGCCCGTCCCTGTACAGCCGCACTTGCCGTGTCGACCGGGTGGTTCAGGCCAGTGGCGGTTGTCGACGTAGGTGGTTCGACGACGTGTTCCCTGGTTAGAAGACTGGAAGTGTTCTCACGGCCCGGTCCGAAAACCGCCGGAACCGTGCTGTGATCGTGAACACCGTGTCGTGCGGCGCCGTAGTGCTGGATACTGCGGGCAGCCGCCATCGGTGACCGGTGCCGGACGCGGTGAGCTGGAGGGGACGGTTCGCGTGAGCGAGATACCAGCGAAGGCCACGGAGTCCGAGGACCCGTCGGACGGCGCGAGGGCGCGAGGCGCCGAGCGATGGTCCGGCGAGGTGCCGTCGGGTGACGCCATGTGGCAGAGCAGTCCGCCCGGCTCCATCTACGACTACATCAAGGTCGCGTCCTTCTCCATCGGCCCCGACGGGCTGGTGGACCAGTGGAGCACGCGCGCCGAGCAGCTCTTCGGCATCCCGGCCGAGCGCGCCGTCGGCATGGACCCGATAGAGGCCTTCATCGACCCCGACCTGCGCGAGCAGGGCCAGCGCAAGATGGCCGAGATCCTCGACGGCCGGGAGTGGACCGGCGTGGTCCCCTTCCGGCTGCCGGACGCGCCGGACGGAGGGCGCGGCAAGGAGGGGCTCGCCGAGGTCTACGTGATGCCGACGCGCACCGAGGACGGGGAGAAGGCCGCCGTCTGCATCGTCGTCGACGTCCGCACGCTGCGCCGCATCGAGACCGACCTCGCCGCCTCGCAGGCCATATTCGGCCAATCTCCGTTCGGTTTCCTGCTGATCGACTCCGACCTGCGGGTTCGCCGCGCCAACGAGCGGTTCGCCTCCACCTTCGGCGGCACGCCCGACGACCACCGCGGCCGCGGTGTCCACGACTACCTGCCGCGTGGCGAGGCCGAGCGGGTCGCCGCGACCCTGCGCCGGGTCCTGGAGACCGGTGACTCCATCACCGACATGCACATCACGGGCTTCCTGCCGGGCTCCGACGAGCGCCGCCACTGGTCCGTCAACCTCTACCGCGTCAACAGCGGTTCGGGCCGCCCCATCGGCATCGCATGGCTGGGAACCGACATCACCTCCCGCCGTGCCGCCGCCCGCGAGGCCGCCGCCGCGCGGCGCAATCTCGCCCTCCTCAACGAGGCCGGCGCCCGCATCGGCAACTCCCTCGACCTGGAGACCACCGCCCGCGAACTCCTCGACGTCGTCGTGCCGGGCTTCTGCGACCTGGCCACCGTCGACCTCTACCAAGGCCTGCTGATCGGCGACGAGACCCCGCCCGGACTCGCCGACGGCAGCGCCGAGTTGCGCCGCGTCGCCTTCGCCAGCGCCGTCTCCGACGCGCCGTTCAGCGGCATCGGCGAGCCCGTCTCGGTCGGCGCCGTCCACCACTACCCGTTCAACTCGCCCTGCGCCGACGCCCTGCGCACCGCCCGCTCGCGGACCGTCCCCGGCGAGGACGGCGGCCTCGTGCAGTCCACGCTCGCCGTGCCGATGGTCGCCCACGACACGGTCGTGGGCCTGGTGCAGTTCGCCCGGACGAAGGGCAGCGAGCCGTTCGGCGACCGGGACCGCGACCTCGCCGTCGAGCTCGCCGCGCGCGCCGCCGTCTGCATCGACAACGCCCGCCTGTACCGGCGCGAACACGAACGCGCGTTGATACTGCAACGGTCCCTGCTCCCGCCCGGCGACCCGGAGGCCTCCGGCCTGGACATCGCCTGCCGCTACCTGCCCGGCAACGCGGCCACCGGCCGGCCCAGCGAGGTCGGCGGCGACTGGTTCGACGTCATCGAACTGCCCGGCCACCGCACCGCGCTGGTCGTCGGTGACGTCATGGGCCGCGGCCTGCGCGCCGCCGTCGCCATGGGCGAACTCCGCACCGCCGTGCGGACGCTGGCGCTGCTCGACCTGGAACCGGCCGAGGTGCTCTCCCAGCTGGACGAGATCGCCCGCGGCCTGGGCGCGCCCGGCGGCATCCAGCAGGCGACGCGGGCGGCGCGCCGCCCCCGCGAGGCCGACCTGTCGGAGGTCTACCTCGCGACCTGCATCTACGCGGTCTACGACTCGGTGACCAGGCGCTGCACCTTCGCCAACGCCGGTCACCTGCCGCCCGTCCTCGTCGAACCCGGCGAGCAGGCCCTGATGCTGGACGTGCCGCCGGGCATGCCACTCGGCGTCGGCGGGGAGCCCTTCGAGGAGGTCGAGGTCGAACTCCCCGAAGGCGCCCTGCTCGCGCTCTACACGGATGGACTGGTCGAATCCCGCGACCACCCCCTCGACGACGGACTCCAGGCCTTCGTCGGGGCGTTGACGGACCCCGTCCGCCCCCTGGAGGACGTCTGCGACCACGTCCTCAACACCCTCGACACGCACCACGGCGAGGACGACATCGCGTTGCTGATGGCACGGGTCCAGGGGCTGCCCGCCGAGTCCGTCGGCGACTGGACCCTGCCGCGCGAGCCGCGCAGCGTGGGCCGGGCCCGCGAGTACGCCCGCGCGCAGTTGCTCAGCTGGGACCTGGAGCCACTGGTCGACACCACGGAACTGCTGGTCAGCGAACTGGTCACCAACGCGCTGCGGTACGGCGAGGGCGAGATCCGGCTGCGCCTGCTGCTGGACCGCACGCTGGTGTGCGAGGTCTGGGACTCCGGCCTGGTCCAGCCCCGCCGGCGCCGGGCCCGCGACACCGACGAGGGCGGCCGCGGACTCCAGCTCGTCGGCCTGCTCAGCGCCGCCTGGGGCTCACGCCGGACGCCCCGCGGCAAGACGGTGTGGTTCGAGCTGCCCCTGCCGGGGGGTGACACCGGGCTGACGGATCCGGCGGAGGCGTTGCTGAGTCTGTTCTGAGTGGGGCCTCCGGCGGTGGGTGCGGGCCGTGGCTTCGAGTGCCTGCTGCGGCCTGCGCGGGCCCGGTGGGAGCACGGCCTAGCGGGCGTCAGGAGGAGGTCGCTCCGCGCCGGGTGCGGGTGCGGGGGCCGCCGAAGCTCGCGGGTGGGCCGCCGTCCGGGGCGCCGCCGAGCAGGATCCCGCCGAGCAGGGCGCCGCCCGCACCGCTCTCGTGCCCGGCCACCGTGGCGAGCGGAGTGCCGTGGGCGCGCGCGTCCCGCTCGGCGAGCTCGCGTGCCTGCCGGGCCAGGGCCTCGGCCGCCGGCCGGGCGTCCTCCTCGCCCGAGCCGAGCAGCCGCTGCGCCTCCGCCAGCAGGGTCCGCGCCTCACTGCCGACGACGCCCCGGTGTGTGGTGACGTAGTCGGCCGCGGTGGCGACGGCACCGCGGGCGATGAGCAGCGCCGCGGCGGGCAGCACCCCGGCCCGCCCGGCGGCGACCGGCAGGGCCGCGCGTACGATCCGCCGCAGTGCGTCGAGGGGGTCGTACGGTCCACCGGTCACCTCCTCCCGTACGGCGGCCAGCACGGCGTCGGCGTGCAGGATGCGTGCCCGCAGTTCTCCGGGCGGCACGCCCGGTACGCGCACGGGTGGTGCGGGTCGGAACGACCCGGCCGAAGGCGCGGCCGAGGCCGCCGGCCGCTGCCCCACCGCCAACCGCTCCCGCGCCCCCGCGATCTCCGCCTCCGCCCCCGTGAGCGCCGCAGGCACCAGCTTCGCGGCAGCCGTCAGCGCCGCGGCCAGGCGGTCGACGCCGGTCAGGAACACGGCGGTCTGGGCGATCGCGCCCTCGGCGGCGCGCAGGTGGCCGATCGCGCGGGTGGTCTCGCCCCGGTCGGCGCACTGGCGGGCCCGGTTGAGGCGGGAGGTGGCGAACACCAGCCTGTCCTTGGCCTGTTCAACGTGGCCGACGACCTGGGCGGTCGCGTACGCCGGGTAGCGCTCGCGCAGCTCGGCCATGAGGATCTCCGTGGTCCCCGTACGGGTGGCCAGGTCCCGGAACCGCCCCTCGGCGACCGCCAGCGCCTCGCCCAGCCCCTGCTCCAGACCCCGCAGCCCGTCGAACCCGGCGGCCTCCGCGTCCAGCCGCCGCCCGGCCTCCTGGCACCGTCCGATGATCCCCGCGAGCGCCTGCCGCCGGGCGGTCTCGTCCCCCGGGACGCCCTCGTCGTACCGCTGCCGCATCCGGAACGCGGTCGCCAGTTCGGCCTCCGCCTCCCGCAGGGCCCGTGCGAAGGGCTCGACGCCCGCGGTGCCGAACCGGGCCTCGGCGAAGCCGAGTTCCTCCCGGCTGGTGCGCACGCAGTCGTCCGCCTCGATCAGCAACGCCCGTGTCCGCTCGTCCAGTTCGGCGAGCGGGGGCCCGGCCGGCCGCAGCGGGGAACCGCCGGGCGTCGTACGGGTCCGCGCGCGCCGGGTGCGCCGTACGTAGCCGTATCCCGCCAGCGCCGCCGCGGCTCCCGCCACGACGAGCGGCAGCGCGAGGTCGGCGGCGGACGTCCCGTCCTCCTCGTCCTGCGCGGGCGCGACCGCGACCGGCCGGTCCGCCGTGATCGCAACCGGAGGATCGGCGTGCGTCGTCATCCCTGGCAACACCAGCCACATCACCCCGACCGCGCCACCCAGCACGGCATGCGCCACCCGCACGGACAGGGGCGACGTGGCGCGGCGCGGCCGGCTCCGGGACGAGGAAGACGTCACATTTCGGAGCGTATGAGCAGGAATGCGGCCGCGCGAGCGGGGTGCGTCCGTGGCGGGGTGCGCAGGGTGGGCCGAGGCGCGAGGGGGAGCGGGAATGGCAGCGACGAGGCAGACGGGGCCCGAGCCCGACGAGGCATCGGAGGAGAACCGGCCCGCGGACTCCGACGGCCAGGGCACCTCGCGGGGGTCCCGGCGGCCTCGGTGGCTTCGCTGAGCCCGCCGTACCGCCCTCGGCTTCGTCCTCGCCCTCCTCGTCCCGCTCCTCGCCGCCGAGACAGCGCTGCGCATCAACTACACGGGCGACCCGGCTGACGGCACGTACACGCGCCACCGTGACGCGCTCTGGCTGGGCCACGCCTGGGTCGACGGCCGCAAGGACGACGCCGACGTCAGCGCCCTCGCCCGCCGCCTGCGCGCCACCGGCATCCGCGACCTGTACGTCCACTCGGGCCCGCTGGAGCACGACGGCACCCTGCCCGAGTCGGCCTACACCAGAGCGCGTTGGTTCATCGCCGCCGTGCACCGCGAACTGCCCGGCGTCCGCGTCCAGGCCTTTCTCGGTGACGTGCTCGCGACCGAGAGCCCGGACGGCATGCGCCTGGAGAGGCCGGAGACCCGCGCCGCCGTCCTGCGCTCCACCCGGCAGATCCTGGACACCGGCTACGACGGCGTCCACTTCGACCTGGAACCCCTCCACTCCGGCGACCGCAACTACCTCACCCTCCTCGACGCCCTGCGCCGCGAGACCCGAGCGAGGAACGTCCCGCTGTCCGTCGCCGCCCACCAGATCGACCCGCTCCCGGCCCTCCACTCCTTCTGGGGCACCCTGACCGGGCACCCCAAGTGGTGGTCGCAGGAGTTCTTCGGCCAGGTCGCGCGCCGCGTCGACCAGATCGCCGTGATGTCGTACGACACGATGCAGCCGCTGCAGAGCACGTACGGCGGGTACGTCGCCCAGCAGACCTCCCTCGCCCTGGAGGTCACCCCGCCCACCACCGACCTGCTGATGGGCCTGCCCTTCTTCCACGAGAACCGCTTCGGCCACTGGAACCACGCCGAGACCGTGCCCGCCGCCGTCCGGGGCGCCCGCCTCGGCCTGTCCCGCACGGACCCCGGCCGCGAACGCTTCGGTGTCGCCCTGTACGTGGATTTCGCGGCGACCGAGGAGGACTGGCGGGCCTACCAGGAAGACTGGGTGCGGTGACCCGCGACCGACAGGCACTCACCCGCGCCGATCTCGCCCCGTTATGTTCTTCGCGGTTCCGCAAGGGGACCGCTGGCCTCCGGGCCCGGCATGACTGTTGCCCCCTGTCGAAGGGATGACCTGGGGGGTGGTG